>NZ_CALHVN010000001.1 GCF_938039245.1 uncultured Campylobacter sp.
TAAGGGGGAAGGGAGCGACTTCGTAATTCAAGCCCCTTCCCCCTTAACATAAAAGCTAGACGCCACCAAACAACACAGGGTCTCGGTGCGTAAAATTTCGAGTTAAATTTGCAAATCTGAGCGTAAAACGATAAGGCGAAGTATCTTGCGATGAATTTAAATGTTGCGACAAAATTTTCGACCGAAGATAGAACATTTAGTTCATCGAGGGAGAAAATTTCTAGCTCATTTAAAGGCGCGCAAGAGACGAGTCGCAAATCAGAATCAATCACTCAAAAATTCTATGATTTTCTTCTCACACTCCCCGACGCTGTCGCTAAATTTACTCTCAAACTGCGATCTATTAAACGTCCGCTGACGCTTGGCCAGCTGCGCCGTATGCGTGCAGATGAGCTCCTCCAGCTCGGCCTCGGTCTTGATCTCGCCTCGCAAAAACTCTCCGCACTCTTTTAGACCGACCGAGTTTAGCGGCTTTGGTCGCTGCGGATACCGCGCAAACAGCCCCCGCGCTTCGTCCAGCAAACCCTGCTCAAACATCGCCCTAGTGCGCTCTTTGATACGACCTCTTAGCTCGTCCCTATCCCAGCTAAGCTCGAAAATCGCCAAATTTGACGCAACGGGAGCTAGGGTATTTTCGCGCAGATACGAGCTTGGAGCCTCGCCGCGCCCGCTAGAGCGCAAAAACGAGTAGATGTCAAACCACTTTTGCAAGCGGTAGGTATCGTTTGCGCTAAATTTGACGGCAAAATCAGGATCGAGGCTTGAAACGAGCTCGTAAATTTGAGCGTTGCTTAGGCCGCTTTCTACGCGCTCAAATTTAGGCGTGAGACCCGACAGCAGCGCCTTTAGATAAAATCCGCTGCCGCCGGTTATAAATAAATTTTTACCGTTTTTTTGCGCAAATTCGCGTGCCGTTTTATAAACCTCAAAAAACATCCCGACGTCAAAATGTTCATCGGGCATCAGCAAATTTACCCCAAAATGCGGCACCGAAGCTAGCTCGTCTGCACTCGGCTTGGCGCTTGCGATATCGATAAATTTATAAACGCAAAGCGAATCAAGACTTAAAATCGCTCCGTTAAATTCGCTTGCAAGCTTTAGCGCGAGCGCCGTTTTTCCGCTAGCGGTGGTGCCGATGATGGCGAGTTCTTTCATAAAAATGCCTTAAAATTCGTGAATCTGCTCAAATTTTATCACAATTTACGCTTTTATAAGATAAAATAAAGCAAAAATTTCAGGAAGATTATGCAAAAATTTATAAATATTTTAAAAGATATTAACGAACTGATCGTTTTTAAGCACTCTATTTTCGCGCTACCTTTTATATTTACCGCGATGATAACGGCGAGCGCGCAGGTAAACGGCACGGCTTGGTTTGGCTGGAAGTTGCTTATTTTGGGCGTTCTTTGCGCGGTTTCGGCGCGAAATTTCGCGATGGCGTTTAACCGCTACAAGGACGAGGACATCGACAAGCTAAACCCGCGCACGGCAAATCGCCCGAGCGTGGACGGACGCATCGGCAAGACGAATCTGCAAATTTTTATCGCAGCAAACGCCGCCATCTTCGTGCTCGTCGCCTATCTCGTAAACGAGCTTGCCTTTTGGCTGAGCTTTCCGATCCTAGCGGTGCTTGGCGGATATTCGCTTTTTAAGCGTTTTAGCGAGTTAGCGCATCTAGTCCTTGGTCTCTCGCTAGGTCTTGCGCCCATCGCCGGAGCCGTAGCAGTCACGGGCGAGATACCGCTTTTTAGCGTGCTACTCTGCCTTGGCGTGATGTTTTGGGTGGCGGGATTTGACCTGCTTTATTCGCTTCAAGATATCGAATTTGACCGCGAGCACGGGCTTTTTAGCATACCTAGCGTTTACGGCGAAAAGGCTACGATGTTTATCTCGGCAATCTTTCACGCCACGGCCGTGATCTTTTGGCTACTTTTTGCGTGGGCGGGAGGGCTTGGCGCGGCGGCATATGCGGGCATTTTGCTTTGCGGTGGCATCCTAGTGGCCGAGCACCGCATCGTTAGGCGAGATTTTAGCAAGATCGACCGTGCGTTTTTCACGTTAAACGGCTATCTTGGCATACTTTTTTTTGTTTTCGTCTGGGCTAGCCTATGAGACTGGTTCCGGCAAATTTAGACGTAGTTTTTGAGGAAATCGGCGAGCGCGAGAGCGAGTTTTTGCGCGAATTTGACAAGCTAAGCGGAAACGAGGACGATCCGCTAGGAGCGTGGATAAAGCGCGCCAAAGCAAAGGGCGACACAAAAGAGAGCGATCAGGTGATACTGACGCTGCTGGTCGAGCTTCACCGTAAATTTGACGAGCTAAACGCCTACATAAAAAACGAGAAATTCGTAAAACTCGAGCTTGCGCAATCTAGCGTGCTAGACGGGATAAATTTTGAAAATTTTAGGATAAAAGAGGCTAAATTTAAAAACGGTGCCGGATACTACGGACGCATTTTTATGCCTATTTTTCCAAAGCGAGACGTGGCGATATTTTTTGAAGCGCTAGATGAGAAAACCGCCAAAATCACGCGTATAAACGAGAGCGACGAGAGCGACTACAACGGCTACGTGACGGCCAGAGAGCGGGCAATGATAAGAGAACTAAAGGAGATGAACGATGAATAACGACTTGATAATATTTGTCATTTTCGGGCTGATTTTGACGGTGCTTTTTGTGCTGGTTTTTATAAAAGATTTAGAGGCTTCGAGGAAATTTTCAAGATACGAAAAGGCGATCGAAAGCCTAATACAAGAGCTTCACGCGGTAAAAAAACAGGTTGCGAATTTTAGCCAAAGCGAGCCTGCCGAATTTGACGTAGTGCAGCTAGAAAGCAACCTCGAACAGCGTTTAAATGAAAAAATCAATCAAAAAATAACTCCGATAATAAACACCCTCCAAGGCATCGAAAGCTCGATAGATAACTTTCAAAGCCAGCAGCAAGATAGGTTATTTACGCTTGAAGAGCGCACCAAAAGTATCAGCAAGATCTCCGCTCCAAACGGCGAGGACGACGAAAAGCGCATCGTGCAGATGTATAGCGAGGGCAAAAGCGTCGAAAGCATCGCAAAAGAGCTATGCGTGGGGCTTGGTAAGGTCGAGCTGACGCTAAAACTGAGAGAGCTGATTTAGTGTTAAAACGCGGGCGCGAAATATAAAAAAATAACATTATTTTCATACGCGAATTTTAAAAAAATTTAAAGCTTAAATTCCTATAATGCCTTTTAACCAAATCAAAAACAAATCTTTTTGATAAAATTAAGGGCGAAAAATGTTAATAGACGGGCACGGACGGACGGTTGATTATCTGCGTATTTCGGTCACGCAAAGATGCAACTTTAGATGCAAATACTGCATGCCTAAAACTCCGTTTAGCTGGGAGCCGAAGGAAAATTTACTAAGCTTTGAGGAGCTGTTTTTATTTGTCAAAGTCTGCCTAGACGAAGGCGTAAAAAAGATCCGTATCACGGGCGGCGAACCGCTACTGCGTAAGGACTTGGACAAATTTATCGCGATGATAAGCGAGCATAGCCCGGACGTCGATCTAGCTATCACGACAAACGGCTTTATGCTCAAACACTACGCAAAAGCCCTCAAAAACGCGGGCTTAAAGCGCATAAATATGTCGCTTGATAGCTTAAAAACCGAAAAGGCTAAATTTCTTGCGCAAAAAAGCGTCCTGCACGAGGTTTTAGCGGGCCTTGACGCTGCGCTTGAAGCCGGACTAAAAGTCAAGCTAAACACCGTCGCGCTAAGAGGCGTAAACGACGACGAGATCGTCTCTTTACTAGAGTTTGCGCGCTCTATGGGTTGTCAGATTCGCTTTATCGAATACATGGAAAATATCCACGCGACGGACGAGCTAAAAGGCATGAAATCGGCTGAAATTTTAGAGGTCATCGCAAAAAAATATCGCTTCGAAGCAGCCGAAAAGATCCCGACGAGCCCGGCCAGCATCTACAGACTAGAGGACGGCTATACCTTCGGCGTCATCGACCCGCACAAACACGACTTTTGCGAGAGCTGTAATCGCATACGCCTCACGGCCGAGGGGCATCTCATCCCGTGCCTATACTTCGAGGATGCGATGAGCATAAAAGACGCCGTAAGAAAGGGCGATATCGCGGGCGCTAGCGAAATTTTACGCCAGGTTTTACAAAATAAACCCAAAGAAAACAAATGGGCGATCGGTTCTCAAAACGAGACCTCAAGCCGCGCCTTTTACCAAACGGGCGGCTGAAATCAGGACTAAATTTACGTCAAATTTGACGTAGATTTAGCCTGCTTTACTAAATTTAACCTCACTTTATTTTTACGTTTTTATCCGTAAATTTACCGCCGTTTTTTTAGCAAAACCCGCTCAAATTTGACGCAAAATCCGCTTAACTCCATAAAACTACCCTTCAAATTTTGCTATAATCGACCAAAATTTAAAAGGCGAAATTTGAGTTTAAACCTAGTCGAGAGTTTTTTAAGCATCCAAGGCGAAGGCGCAAGCAGCGGCCGTTTGGCGATTTTCTTGCGGTTTGCGGGCTGCAATCTAAACTGCGCAGGCTTTGGAGTGCGCGCCGTCTCGCCCAAAACCGATGAAACGCTAGTTGGCTGCGACACGATCCGTGCGGTTTTTACGGGGCATTTTTCGTATCAAAAAATCTCGAGCGCGGACGAACTCATAAAAATAACGCAAAATTTGAGCGCAAATTTACGCCAAAAGCCTATCATCGTCATCACGGGCGGCGAGCCGCTACTACATCATAAAAATCAAATTTTGCTAGATTTTTTAAATTTTGCGACTAGCAAGGGCTACGAGGCGCATTTTGAAACGAACGGCACGATCGAGGTGGATTTCGCTAGATTTGAGATTTATAAAAAATGCCGCTTTGCCGTTAGCGTCAAGCTTGAAAATAGCGGCGAAAGCGAGGCTAGACGTATCAACGCTAGCGCTCTAAAAGCGATAAAACAAAACGCCGCGGGCAGTTTTTATAAATTCGTCCTTGATAAAAAAAGCGCGGAGGACGGCTCGGCGATAGCGCAAATTTCGCGCATTTTAGGCATTTGCGACGCGGAAGTCTTTTGTATGCCGCAAGGTTATGATAAAATAAGCCTTGAGCAAAACGCCCTATCCGTCGCGCAGTTTGCGATTAAGCACGGTTTTAACTACTCCGATCGCCTACACATCAGGCTTTGGGGCGCAAAAGAAGGGGTTTAAAGCGCAAATTTAGGCGGCGTTACCCGTATCTTTACGGCGCGAAACAAAAATTTAATAAACGGAGCTAAGATGATAATAAGAAAAATGTTTAAATTTGAAAACGCCCATATCGTTAGATTTTGTAGCTCGAAACGCTGCAAAACCAGTATCCACGGGCACTCTTACAGGGCTGAAATTTTACTGGAGTCAAATTTTCTCGATAATGCGGGGATGGTGTATGATTTTGGTCTAATGAAGCGCGAAATCGGCTGCATCATCGATAGCTTTGATCACTGCACGACGATATTTAGCGGCGACGAAGCCGAGTACAAAAACGACCTTAAAAAGCACTCCGCGCGCTGGGTAGAGATCCCGCTAAACCCCTCCGCAGAGCAGTTTTGCAGGATATTTTTCGTGATGATAGATAGGCTTTTAAAAGCCACTCAGATGCAAAACGGCGAGCGCGAAGTGAAGCTTCACAGCGTCATCGTCCACGAGACCGATACAGGCTATGCGCAGTGCTTCAGAGAGGATGCATATAACGCCAAAATGGGCGAGGTAAATTTAAACGAGGTCGTCTTTTCCGAGGGCGTGAGAGCCGAGTGGGAGGACGCCGAGCTGTTTGAGAAGATCAAACTGAGTAAAAAAATAGTAAATCCAAAGGAGGTCTAGCGCAAATGAGGAAAATTTTTGCGATTTTGACGCTGACGGCTCTAATCTTTAGCGGCTGCGAGGACGAGAAAAGCTCGCCTGAACTAGATCTAAACGAAACCGTCCCCAGCGACGTACCCATCGCGCAAAGCGACGCAAACGTGAGTATCGACGAAAATATGCCGCCGGAACCGGTGCCTGAAAAATGAAATTCAACGAACATCTATCAGAGCTCTACGAGCTAGCGCGCTCTATACATGTCGGGCTTGCCTTTACGCTTTTGGCGCTTGTCGCGGCGCACTTTTGCCTGATAAATTTCGGCGTAAATTCGCCCGCCTACGCTAAGCGCATCAGGCTATTTTTGCCCACATACTACTCGTTTTTGGCCGCGATGATGCTTACGGGGCTGCTTTTGATGAGCGTTTTTTACTTTTATCTGAGCCTCAAGGCTCTTGTTATGATCGCGGTTTGGATACTGCTTATCGGGCTTGGGGCGATAGAGTTTAAGCGGCTAAAAAAGGCGATGAAAACTAAAAATTTCGCTGACTTTAGAGCCAAAATGCGCCTAAAAATCGCGGCTGATTTTGTTTTGATACTAATTGCAAGCGGGGTGAGATGAAATTTTTATATTCAAAAGATGCCAAAAACGAGCAAATAAGGCTTGATGGCGAGGCGTTTTTGCACCTGAAGGCGCGGCGCGCAAAGGCAGGCGAGCGCATTGACGTGCGAAATTTGACCGACGGGCAAAACCACATCTATGAAATCGTAAATTTAGACAAAAGGAGCGCGGAGCTAAATTTGATATTTTCGCACGACGTGGAAGCGCGAAATAGCGATCTAACGCTAGCTTGGGCCGTCGTCGATCCAAAAACTATCGAAAAAACGTTGCCCGGCCTAAATGAAATGGGCGTAGCTAAAGTCGTATTTTTTTACGGCGAATTTTCTCAAAAAAACTTTAAGCTCGATTTTTCGCGCCTAGAGCGCATTCTGATAAACTCATGCGAGCAGTGCGGACGAAACGATTTGATGAAATTTGAAATTTACAAAAGCTTAGACGAATTAGTCAAATTTTACCCAAACGTCGCTCTTATCGACTTTGAAGGCAAAAACCTAGACGGCTACGCGGGCAAGGAAATTTTAGCGATCGGCCCCGAGGGGGGATTTAGCGGGAGCGAGCGAGAGGCGGTTGCAAAAAAATACGGACTAAGAGCAAAAAATATTTTGCGCTCGCAAACGGCGATTTTAGGCATAGCGGCTAAAATTTTGATTTAAATTTGATTTTTTACGAAGTTTTTTGTATAATCTCGCCTTACTTTAAATGAAAATTAAAAAATCAGACGATAAAAGGATAAAATGATGAAAAAAGAAATTCATCCGGAATTTGTTGAGTGCAAAGTAACTTGCGCTTGCGGCAACACCTTCACTACGAAGTCAAACAAAAGCGAGATCAGAGTAGATATCTGCTCAGAGTGCCATCCGTTTTTTACGGGCAGCGAAAAGATCGTAGATAGCGCGGGCCGCGTCGATAAATTTAAGAAAAAATATAACTTAAAATAATCCTTTGCTATATTTCGTTCCTACTCCGATAGGAAATTTAAACGATATCTCGCTTCGCGCTTTGAGCGTTTTGCGCGAATGCGAGATACTCTTTTGCGAAGATACCAGAGTCGCAAAATCTCTCATAAACCTGCTAAATACGCGTTTTGATGCAAATATAAACATCCAAAATTTTATTCCGCTACACACGCATAACGAAGATGAAATTTTATCCAAAATAAAGCTTGAGATTTTTGATAAAAACGTCGCGTTTTTAAGCGATGCGGGAATGCCGGGCATCAGCGATCCGGGAGCCGCGCTCGTAAATTTCGCGATAAAAAACGATATCGCATACGAAGTGCTAAGCGGATCAAACGCCGCGCTCTTAGCCGTCGTCGCAAGCGGTCTTTGCGAAAAAGAATTTTGTTTTTTAGGATTTTTGCCAAATAACGGCAAAGAGCGAGCCGCAGCGGTGCAAAATGCGCTAAATTCGCCGTTTCCCGCAGTCATCTACGAAAGCCCAAAACGCATACTTTCGCTTATTTTAGATTTTGCCAAACTTGAGCCGGATAGAGAAATTTTTGCCATAAAAGAGGCGACGAAGAAATTTGAAACAAAATTTAGGGCCGCGGCAAGCAATCTGGCAAAAAAGCTACAAAAGGCGAATTTAAGCGGCGAGTGGTGCGTCGTAGTGCAAAAAAATTCAAATTTTACCTCAGAAAAAATCACTCAAAACGATATTTTAGAACTTGAAATTTCGCCTAAGGCCAAGTCCAAACTCCTAGCAAAAATTACGGGCAAAAGCGCTAAAGAAATTTACTCAGAACTGGCTCGCTAAAATCGCATACGGACTTAGCAAAGGGCGAAATTATCTAAAAATTTAGCTAAATTTTACCGATTTTTAGCTATTATCAGGCGATGATAATATACGGTAAACAGCTATTTTTGCACATCATAAAAAACTATAAAAAAAACGTCAAAACGGTCTATCTCGCCAAAGAGTGCAATAAGGCGCTATTTTCGCAGATCGTAAGCGTCGGTGCGCCTATAAAACGCGTGGATAACCAAAAGGCTCAAGCTCTCGCACACGGCGGCAATCACCAAGGTTTTTTAGCCGAGGTCGAAGAGTTTGAGTTCAAGAGTATCGACGAGATAAAAAAAGAAAATTTTATAGCGGTTTTATACGGACTTAGCGATGTCGGAAACATCGGCGCTATAGTCAGAACGGCGCATGCACTCGGCTGTGGAGGCATCGTCGTCGTCGCTAAAAATTTGGCGATGGAAGGCGTCCTGCGAGCTAGTAGCGCAGCGGCCTACGAGGCAAATATCGCTCTCGTAGAAGACGGCCTTAGCTTGCTAAACGAACTAAAACAAGTCGAATTTAAAATTTATGCCACGGCAAGCGGCGGCAAAAACGCCCACGAGGTCAAATTTAGCCAAAAAGTAGCTCTCGTGATGGGTAGCGAGGGCGAAGGTTTGCACAAAAAAGTCCTCGCCAAAAGCGACGAAATAATAGGAGTAAAAATGAAAAACGATTGGGACAGCCTAAACGTCTCGGCTGCGTTTGCCATACTTTGCGATAGGATTATAAATGAATGACATAAGTTTATTAAAAGAACTGGGGCTTAGCGAAGTCGCTAGAAGAACGCACATCGAAGCCGAATATCTAGGCTACATCGCCGATAAAAATTTTGAGAAATTAGCGCGTTTTAACGTTAAAGGCTTCGTTAAAATTCTAGAGCGCGAGCTAGATATAGACTTTACGCAATGGATGAGCGAGTATGATGCTTTTATGACCGAGCACGAGGGCGAGCTAAAGCATAAAACCATAACCATATCGCCTAAAATACCGGCCTATACCGCAAGCGAAAAATCCTCCTACGGCGGTATGCTAGGCGGTATCGTTACCATTTGCGCGATCGGCGCTTTAGTGTATTTTTTCGAGCCTCAAAAATATATCGGCGATCTCTCAAGCCTCTTTGAAGATAAAAATAAAAGCGTGACTTACTCCGATGCGACGACCGTACGGCAAGCCGCCAAAAACCTAGACGCCATTAAAGACGCAAATATTACGGTCAGCGTATTATCATCTCCAAAGGCGCAAGACGAGCTTAGCAATAACGAAGAAAACGCCTCAAATCTAGCGATACCTAACGCCGCCCAACCTCTACCCGAGATAAACGTAACCGTCGCGACGGTCGCGCAACCAAAGCCTATAGAGCAAAATACAGGTTCAAATTTGCAACCTACCGAGATGTCAAATAAAACCGAGCAAAATATAACCGCTACCGTTTTATCTACGCCTAAAACCGGCGATATATACGAACTAAACGGACTTAGCGAGATAAAAGTCGTTCCTCGTAAAAAAGTATGGCTTGGGGTGATAAACCTAGACGATAATAAAAAACGCTCGCTAAACGCTTCAAATCCGGTCACTATCGAGATAGGTAAAAAGCAGCTCGTCGTTACCGGTCACGGCGAGGTAAATTTAGAAATCGGCGAGCAAAATATCAAATTTAGCGGCGATAATCCAAAGCGCTTTTTAGTCGAGAAAGATAAAGTAACTCCGCTATCATTTGATGAATTCGTAGCGCTTAACAAAGGCAAATCGTGGTAAAAAAGCTCCAACTTTTAGCCCTTAGCACTGTCTTTTGTTTTGCGGGCAGCGTGGCGGATATAGCAGGCGGATTGCTCGGTCAAAATAGCACAAAAGCGACCCAGCTCTTTGGCGACGGCTCGGCATATCTAAACGCAAACGGCAAACCCGACATCGCCAAAATTTCAAACGTCCTAAAATCAAATTCGCTCCTGCGCCTATCCTACAAGCAAAACGTAAAAGTAAATATCAAATTTATCTCGCGTCAAAATAACCCTTTACTTCTCATGAAAATCGCCAGAGACGCCCTAAACGGACTAGGCTATAACGATATCTTAACTAGCGAATTTTCTAATGCCGGCGGTGCTACTTGGGGAGTGACCGTAGATACTAAATTTATCCCCAATCCAGGCTCGCTCTACTCTGCCTTTAAAGAAAGCGGCACCGAAATAACAGATATAAACAGAGTCGGCGAGCTATCCTACGAATACGTCATCGACGCGTCAAATTCATCGATCAATCAAACCCCGGTACCGTTTTCGCAGCAGGTTCAGCTCTCAAAGCCGCTTGAGCCCTATCTCATCGACGTTAGCGGCGCAAAAGTCGCCGCCATAGGCGCAGACGGGGAGGATCGCTGGTCGGCGATCGTGAGAATTTTGGATAAAAATTTAAATTTGCTCGAGGAAAAACGAAGCGACAAAGCTATAAATAGCCTAAAGGTTTCCTTTCCGCAAAATGCAAAATATCTAATGATCGACGACGCGGTCAGCCTAGAAAATATCAAACGAGGACTCAAAATCTACCTAGAATAAGGAAAAATTTATGTTTGACGAGATTAGATTTAATACGATTGAAAGACTTCCAAACTACGTATTTGCCGAGGTAAACGCCATAAAAATGGCCGCGCGCCGAGCGGGCGAGGATATCATCGACTTTTCAATGGGAAACCCCGAAGGTCGCACGCCTCAGCACATCGTCGATAAGCTCTGCGAAAGCGCGCAAAAAGACAAAACCCACGGCTACTCGGCAAGCGCGGGTATCTACAAACTGCGCCTAGCCATCTGCAACTGGTACAAGCGCAAATACGGCGTAAATTTAGATCCCGATACCGAGGCTGTCGCCGTTATGGGTAGCAAAGAGGGCTTCGTACATCTAGCCCAAGCGATAGTAAATCCGGGCGACGTAGCCGTTGTACCCGATCCTGCATACCCGATCCACACGCAGGCGTTTTTATTTGCCGGCGGTAGCGTGGCGAAAATGCCGCTAAAATACAACGATAAATTCGAGCTTGACGAAAATAAATTTTTTGAAGATCTACTTCACACGATCCGCTCAAGCTCGCCAAGGCCTAAATACGTCGTCGTAAATTTCCCGCATAATCCAACTACCGTAACCGTACAAAAGAGCTTCTACGAGCGGCTAGTGGCGATGAGTAAACAAGAGCGCTTCTACGTGATCTCGGACATCGCCTACGCAGACCTTACTTTTGACGGCTACAAGACGCCTAGTATATTTGAAGTAGAAGGCGCAAAAGACGTCGCAGTCGAGTGCTATACGCTATCAAAAAGCTACAATATGGCGGGCTGGCGCGTCGGATTTTTATGCGGAAACAAACGCCTTTGTGCCGCTCTAAAAAAGATAAAATCATGGGTCGATTACGGCATGTTTACCCCGATCCAAGTCTCCGCCACCGTCGCACTAGACGGCGATCAAAGCTGCGTCGAGGACATCCGTCAAATTTACGAAAAACGCCGCGACGTGATGCTAGAAGCCTTTGCAAGCGCCGGCTGGGAAATGCATAAGCCAAGCGCTAGTATGTTTATCTGGGCGAAAATCCCACCGCAAGTAGGAAACATCGGCAGCCTTGAGTTTTCTAAACAGCTGCTTACTAAAGCTAGCGTCGCGGTGAGCCCGGGCATCGGCTTTGGCGAGGGCGGCAACGACTATGTGCGCCTTGCTCTCATCGAAAACGAAAATCGCATCCGCCAAGCGGCGAGAAACGTCAAAAAATATCTGAAAGAATTTGCATGAATATAGCCATTTTAGGCGTCGGCACGGTCGGAGAGGCCGTAGCTAAAATTTTACTCCAAAACAAAAAACTAATCGCGGCAAGATGCGGCGAAGAGATAGTTCCGGTTATCGGCGTCGTTAGAAATTTAAGCAAAAAAAGAGACGTCGCCATCCCGCTCACGGACGATATAGATAGCGTCCTGGGGCGCGAGGATATCGACGTTTTCGTCGAGCTTATGGGCGGCGTAGAGGAGCCCTTTAGGATCGTTAGCAAAATTTTAGAGCGTAAAAAAGCCGTCGTAACGGCAAACAAAGCGCTACTAGCCTATCACCGCTACGCCTTGCAAAATTTGGCGCAAAATACGCCTTTTGGTTTTGAAGCCAGCGTCGCGGGCGGCATACCTATCATCAGGGCCCTTCGCGAGGGCCTTAGCGCCAATCACATCCTAAGCATCAACGGGATTTTAAACGGCACGAGCAACTATATCTTAACCTCGATGATGAGCAAGGGGTCAAATTTCGCGGACGCGCTAAAAAAAGCCCAGGAGCTAGGCTACGCCGAGGCCGATCCGACCTTTGACGTCGGAGGCTTTGACGCGGCGCACAAGCTACTGATCCTAGCCAGCATCGCATACGGCGTGCACGGCAACCCCGAAGACATCCTGATAGAAGGCATCGAAGGCATCACGCCCGAGGATATATTTTTCGCCAACGATTTCGAGTACGTTATCAAGCTACTAGCCATCGCCAAAAAAACCGGCGACAAGGTGGAGCTACGCGTACATCCCGCACTCGTACCAAAAGATAAAATGATAGCTAAAACAGACGGCGTGACAAATGCCGTGAGCGTAGTGGGCGACGCAGTCGGCGAGACGATGTTTTACGGTCCGGGCGCGGGCGGGACAGCTACGGCAAGCTCGGTTATCAGCGACCTCATCGACATCGCCAGAGACGGCAAATCCCCGATGTTAGGCTACAAAGCGCCGTTTGAGATAAATGCGCTGGGGCTCCTAGATCCGAGCGAAATTCGCACGAAGTATTATTTTAGACTTAGAGTCGAGGACAAAGTCGGCGTACTGGCTAAAATCACGAATTTAATGAGCGAAAACAACCTCTCTATCGATAGTTTGCTGCAAAAACCGAAGGACGAAAGTCCGTATGCGACGCTATTTTTCACGACGCACACGAGCGTAGAAAAGGACGTGAGGCGCACTATGGAAATTTTACAAGAGCAAGATTTTGTAAAAGAAAAGCCTTTTATGATGAGGATAGAAGAGTAAAATTTGGGGCTTAGGGCGTATCTTTTCGGCAAGAGTTCAGAATATCTGGCTTGCGAGTTTTTGCTAAAAAACGGCTGCGAGATACTCGCTAGAAATTTTAGCTCCAAATTTGGCGAAATCGACGTCATCGCTAAAAAAGACGGCGTTTTGCGCTTCGTTGAAATCAAAGCTACGCAGGGCGACTACGAGGCGGAGTACCGTCTCACGCCCGCTAAATTTAATAAAATTTTAAAAACTATAGACTTTTATCTGCTACAAAACGGTGCAAATGCCGATTTTCAGGTCGATTTGATCGCGATAAAAAAGGGCGAGATAAAGTGGATAGAAAATATTAGTTTGTAAAAATTCTTATTTAGCTAAAATTTAAATACTTTCGTGTATAATTACGACTATCTTTAAAAAGGAGAATAAAATGGGAAAATACGTAGAACTAACGACTGCGAATTTCGACGTCGCTAAAGATGGCGTCGCGCTAGTAGATTTTTGGGCGCCTTGGTGCGGACCTTGCCGTATGCTTGCTCCGGTCATCGACGAGCTAGCCGAGGAGTTTGATGGTAGAGCTAAAATTTGCAAAGTAAACACCGACGAGGTGCAAGACCTAGCCGTGGAATTCGGCATCCGCTCGATCCCTACGCTTCTATTTTTCAAAAACGGCGAAGTAGTAGAGCAAATGGTCGGCGCGCAATCAAAACAAGCCATCGCCGATAAGATAAATTCGCTTCTTTAATGGTTTTTAGACGAGGAGGAAGCCTGCTTCCTCTCACCTCCGTTTTTGCGTCCTTTATCGGTGCAGCGCTGGTAGCAGGCGTATTTGCTTACAATAATTACAGATTTTCGCAGTATAAATTCGTAAATTTTAACGAGCTGGTTTTTTACGAGCAGGCTCAAATTTTTGCGCCCCAAGACGACAAATTTTTACTCGTGGTTTTTAGCTCCAACCAATCAAACTGGAGAGAAATTTTAAAAACTTCGACTAAGGATTTAAAAATCGTCGCCGTGGACTTGCTCCAAAAACGCGCGCCAAGCGAGGGAAATATAAATTTCGTCGCTTCGGATATAAATACGATTTTAAAGCTGATGCATGTCCTAAATATCACGGCTTTGCCCGCTAGCGTCGAGCTAAAGGCGCAAAAGGGCGGCATTTATAAACAAGATTCGAAAATAAATAAAATTTAAAGGAAAAAATATGTTAGATTTAGCGATCATCGGAGGCGGTCCTGCCGGACTTAGCGCGGGACTTTACGCCACTAGAGGCGGACTAAAAAACGTCGTAATGTTTGAAAAAGGAATGCCCGGCGGCCAGATCACGAGCAGCTCCGAGATAGAAAACTATCCGGGTCAAAAAGCGCCCGGCGAGAGCGGCATCGACTTCATGAGTACGTGGGTCGCGCAGTGCACGCATTTTGGCCTAAAGCACGAAATGGCGGGCGTCGAGCGCGTGGTAAAAAACTCTGATGGCAGCTTCACGGTCAAGCTTGAAGGCGGCAAAGAAGAGCAGGCCAAAGCAGTCATCGTAGCCACCGGCTCCACTCCGCGCCGCGCGGGCTTTGCGGGCGAGGACGAGTTTTTTGGCAGAGGCGTGAGCACCTGCGCGACCTGCGACGGATTTTTCTATAAAAACAAAGAAGTCGCAGTTCTAGGCGGCGGCGACACGGCGATCGAGGAGGCCCTATATCTAGCCAACATCTGCTCGCGCGTTTACGTCATCCACCGCAGAGACGAGTTTCGCGCCGCTCCGGTGACGCTAGAAAAGGCTCGCGCTAACGCCAAAATCGAGTTTATCACAAGCGCTACGATCAAGCAAGCTTACGGCGACAAAGCAGGCCTAGCAGGCCTAATCATAAACACCAAAGATGGCGAGCGCGATCTAAAAGTGCCGGGCGTTTTCGTATTCGTCGGGCTTAACGTAAACAACGACGTCCTTCGCCAAGAAAATGGCGAGTTCTTGTGCGATATGGAGGCTGGCGGCCAAGTGAGCGTCGATCTAAAAATGCAAACTAGCGTGCCTGGACTATTTGCCGCGGGCGACATCAGAAAAGACGCGCCAAAACAAGTTATCGTAGCCGCAGGAGACGGCGCAGTAGCGGCCCTTAGCGCGCTTAGCTACATCGAGAGCCTGCACTAAGATTTGTCAAATTTAGCCGAGTTTTTCGGCTAAATTTCTCTTTTTACTTCAAATTTTCTCAAATTTACCGAGTTTTGCTTTGTCCTTTCAAATTTAGTCAAATTTGCCTTGATTTAAATTTCACCGCATTTTTCAAATTTACAGCCCCCAAATTCACTCAAATTTAACCGCCTTTTGGCTAAGATTTTGCAAATTTAGTCATGAGCAAAAAGGATCAAATGTGCAAACCTTTTTTAAATTTCTATTCACCCTCGCAGCCTTTGCCGCCATCCTCTTTTATCTTTCGTTTTTGGGAGTTAAATTTGGATCAAGCTCTATGCCGACGGGTTTTACTATCACGCCGGACACTAAAATAGACCCAAACTCCGAGCTAGCTAAATACGTAACGCAAGAGGAGATAGAGGCGTTTGGATTTGGAGTTAGAGATATCGTTTGCGATAAAGAGAAAAACGCTACGCTCGTGCCTTTAAGGGCAGCTCTTGATAGAAAAGATACCGATTTCGTAGTTAAATTTATAAAAGACAACAACCTAAGCGTAGACGTTAGCATGAGAGACAAAAGAACTCCGCTGATGTACAGCTCTTTTAGAAACGACGTAAATACCTTTAACGCTTTACTAAATTTAGGAGCCGACATAAGGGCTAAAGATAGATTCGGCTTGTCTTCTATGGCTTATGCTATTATGCTAAACTCCGTTGATACGGCTAGGATTCTACTAGAAAAAGGGGTTAAATTTGAAGAGGTAGAGTATGTATCTCCTCATATCCATACTAATAGATATTATGACTCTTCTAGGTTTGATTCTATAATAATAAACGATGACGATAATATAACCATACGCTACAAATACGATCAGGGGCGTCCAGAGACGGATCTAAACAATCCGCAATGCGTAGAGTCGAGCACTAGATATAAATCGGATCCGTTTTTCTACGTAGTAAATAGAAATCTGCCTCAGATGGCCGAGCTAATGCTAAGCACGGGGTATAAACCCAGAGAGTTTGAAATGGGTATCGGACTAGAAGGTATAAAAGACGAAGAGAAAAACAGGCCGTTAAAGCTAAGCGGCTGGGCATATCTAGGCAACTACGAAAACTACGAGCCCATGCTTGATGTCTTTATAAAATACGACCTTCCCAATGCCCCGACTAAGGAACAGTTAAAGGAGGCGTATGAGGTGTGCTATGACAACTATTTGCATTACAAAGGCAACTGGATAGACGGGTATATGATAAATAACAAAAGACCTTTTTACGTCGATATGGCTATAAAAAATTTAGAAAAATATTGCACCGATCCAAGCGGAACTTTTCAAGACGCGAGATCGTTTATAGCTTGGGCAAACGAGCAAAACAAAGTGGATGCCATATATAGCATGAGAAGGGCAAACAGATTGTCGTATATCGATAATAGAACAAACAATAAGAAACTAAAAATAAATCAATAATCAAGGAATAAAGAATGTTAGAATCAAACAACGCAAACCAAAGCCGATAGATCCAAAAATGATAGAAGAATTTGACAAAGATATAAATTTCTACAAACAACACTGTCCCGACGAAAATGCAACGTTTAAAGACATTAGAACTTTCATAAAATGGGCAAACGAAAGAAAAAGGCGATATGAGATAGAGGTATTTATAGATAAATACGAAAAAAATCCAAACAAGGTGATTTACATAGATGGCAACCGAAGTAAATCTAGCCCAAGCTCAAATTTGAAGTAAAATAATCTCGGCGTAAAGGCGAAGCCAAAATATAAATTCGGACGAATGAAATTTGAGCTCGCGGCGGGCGTAAAATTAAATTTAAGCAGGCGAAATTTGACGAGACCGTCCGTAAATTTTGCCCGTAAAATTTTAAATTTAACAGTCCTTAGTCAAATCTAAAGCCAAATTTTACTCGTCGCCCGGGCGACAAATCAAATTTACCGCCGAGGCTTAAATTTACTTCGCCGCGGCGGGATCATTTACGCTTATCACGACATTTTTCTCGTCCAGATAGAGCTTCGCCGCGTCTTTTACGTCCTGCTCGGTGAGCGCATTTACCGCGTTTTCGTACTCGTCAAGGCTTAAAATCTCATCGCCGAAAACCAGCTCGCGCATGAGCGCGCGCGTCCAAAACTCGCCCTGAACGTAGGATTGGCGCATTTTTACGAGCGCAGATTTTTTGAAATTTTGCAGATAGCGCTTGACGTCCGCGCCGCCTTTTAGCTCGGCGACGTTTGATTTTATCTCGCCTAGCACGGCGTTTACGTTATCAGGCGCAGCCGTAAAACCAAAATGCGCGGTGAAGCTTTTGTACGGGTATTTTGCGAGATTCATATGCACGCCCAGGCCGTAGACCTGCCCGCGGTCCTCGCGCACGTCCTCGCGCAACATCATCGAAAGCACCGCAGATAGGGCGTTTACGCGCAGTAACTCCGGGCGCGAATACTTCACGTTTTCGTTTTTCATTATCATCGCGGCGTCGCTTCGCTGCGTGGTTTGGTAGCTTCGCTTAAACTCCCGTTCGCCCAAAATCGTCCTTACGCCGTCATCTACGAAGTTTTCACGCTGTGTGCGCGCGGGTAAATTTGTAAGATATTTTTGTAAAAGCGGCTCGACCGCAGTCAAATTTAGATCGCCGACCACGATAAAATCATACGAAGCCGCGTTGGTGAATTTCTCTTTTACTATCTTTTTTACGTCGTTCATCTGCAGCTCGTTTATATCCGCGGCCTCGAGCGGGTTTGTTCGCGGGTTGTTTTCGTAGAAAAATCTCGCAAATTCGTCGCTAAATTTCCGCTCGGGCAGATTTTTGGTTTTTTCCAGCTGCTCAAGCTCGTTTATTTTCGTCTTTTTTAGCGCGTTTTCGTCAAATCTAGGCTCGCTAAACTCCAAAAACAGTGCGCGCAAAAGCCACTCAAAGTCCGCACTCGCCGAGCTTGCGCTGTATCCTTGCGAAAGCTGATCGATAAATTTGCTATAGCTTAGCTGCTTGCCGCTTAGGATTTTAGCCAGATCGTAGTTGCTAAACTCCCCTACCCCGCTCTCGTTTGAGACCTCTACAGCTAGCGCGCCCTGCTTTGGTTTGGCCAAATTTGACGTGCCGCCGCGGCTAACCGCGCTTAGCCAGACGACGTCTTTTTTTGTTTTTACCTCCTTAAATGCGACGCGCGCGCCGTTTGGCAGCTCGTAAATATAAAAATCAAGCTTCTCGTTATGCTTTTTCGAGACGAAATTTTTAGGCTTTAACGCTCCGTAGTCGAAAAGCTCGCTCTTTGCTTGATTTGAAGCTAGCGTATCGTACGGCTTTGCCTCCGCCCAAATTTGATCAAATTTAGCCTCGTTTAGCTTCGCTCCTTTGGCGCTAATTACGTTTAAAATTTTTGCGTCGATACCGAGTATCCGCCTAAATTCGGCGTTTACCTCCTCAAGGCTAATGTCCTCAAGCAGCGCCAAGGTAACGTCGCGCAAGTCCTTGTCGCCTAGCAGCACGCCGCCGATCCTAGTCGTCTCCTCGATATTTGCCGCGACCGCGCTCGAGCGCTTGTTACCCGCTTGCAGATAGGAGTTTTTGGCCGAGTTTATAAAATCTTTTTTCGCGCTTTCAAAGTCCGCCCGGCTAAAGCCGAATTTTTCTACGCCCTTTAAAACGCTCGCCAGATCGCTAAGCGCGCCGCTAAAATCATCCTCGACGGCGTTTATCTCAAAGGCGTAAAGCACGTTTTGGTCTTCGATTATCGGCGAGTAAAATCGCCCGCGCAGGGCTAAATTTCGCTGCTCGTATATCATCGCGACGAGGTCTGAGACGTAGTTGGCAAGCAAATTTTGCCTGAGCCTTTGGATCTCGCCGTCAAATTTATACTTTTGCGCGAAGATCAAATTTATAGAGTTTAGCCCGATCTCTGCCGAGTCGTAGTTGTTTACGCTAAAGCCGCTTTTTATAGGGATAGTTTTATCGGGGCTTGCGTAGTCGTTCGTGTTTTTAGCGGAGCTAAAGCTTTGCTTTATCATCTCCTCGATGCGCTTTTTATCAAAGTCGCCGACTGCGATAAATTTCATAAATCTAGGCTGATAGGTCCTGCCGTAAAAGCCCTTTATCGTCGCTACGTCGACGTTTTTTACGATATTCATATCGCCGATGGGCGACCTTTTGGCGTAGATACTATCGCCATAAAGCTCGGGCACGCGGTTTTTGATGTAAAATCTATACGCGGGCGTGTTTCTGGCGCGCTCTTCTTCGATGATGATACCGCGCTCTTTATCCAGCTCGGCCGCGTCAAAGCTCACGCCGTCGATCCAGTCACGAAAAACGCGAAAAACGTCCTTTAAATTTTGCTCGTTTACGTGGATTTCTAGCAGATAGCTAGTCTGGTCGTAGCTAGTCTGCGCGTTTAGATCAGCGCCAAATGCCACTCCGAGGCTCTCTAGCTTTTTAACTAGCTCGTTTTTGTTAAACTCGCGGCTGCCGTTAAACGCCATGTGCTCGGTAAAGTGCGCAAGTCCCAGCTCGTTTTCGCGCTCGTCGGTCGAGCCGATGTTTACGACTAGGTAAAAATAGGCCGAATTTGCGGGCTGCTTGTTTTCCTTGACGTAGTATTTTAGGCCGTTGGCTAGCTCGCCGCTGATGATGGCGGGGTCTTGGGTCAAATTTAGCTTTTGCGAGTTTTTATCGTTCGCCGTCAAATTTAACGCGCTCAAATTTGCGTCCGCCTGCCGCGTTTTAGCTGACTCTGCTACCAGTGCTTGTTTAGCAAAAACGCTCGCCGCAAAAACGGCTAGAAATAAAAATAAAATTTTCCTCATCGTCGTCCTTTAAATTTAAAAAGCCGATTATATAGCGCGATTTTTAATATTTTTGCCCGCGCGCGGCGAAGACGGCGGCCGTGCTAAATTTATTTTTTATAAAATTTATGCTAAATTTAGCCCAAATTTTAAAGGATAAATTTTGGTAAAAATAGGAATCCACGGCGCAAGCGGCAAAATGGGACGCATGATCATAGAGTGCCTAAAAAACGAGCCAAACGCAAAACTTAGCGCGGCCTATACGATAGAGCCGCTTGATTTTGCGTTGCCCCAGGGCGTCATCCTCACGGACAAATTTGACGAGCTTTTCGCAAACTGCGACGTCATTATAGATTTTACGATCAAAGAGGGTGCGATAAATCTGCTAAACTACGCCCGCACCGACCCAAAACCGCTAGTCATCGGCACGACGGGTCTTGGCGAGGACGGCGCAAGCCTGCTAAAGCTAGCAAGCGCGGCGATGCCGATACTTTACGCCACCAATATGAGCCTTGGCGTCGCGGTTTTAAACCGCTTAGCGGCGCTAGCTTCAAAGGCTTTGCGCGAATTTGACGCCGAGATCGTCGAGCAGCACCACAGGCACAAAAAAGACGCTCCAAGCGGCACTGCGCTAACGCTTGGCGAGCGCGTAGCGGAGGCTAGAGGGCTAAATCTAAAAGACGTTTTGGTGACCGGTAGAGACGGGCTAGTCGGAGCTCGCAGCAAGGACGAGATCGCGATCCTAGCGGTGCGAGGCGGCGATGTCGTGGGCAGGCATACGGTCGGATTTTACAACGACGGCGAGTTTATCGAGCTAAATCACACCGCAACTAGCCGCGCGACCTTTGCTAAAGGCGCGATAAAGGCGGCTATTTGGGTTGCCGGGCAGCAAAGCGGGTTGTACGGGATAGATGATTGTCTTGGGCTGTGATAATAAGCGGCTTGGCTTTTTCTACTTACTTTGCGTTGAAATTTAATTTTCAAGTTCGGCAACCCGCGCGGTTAGCCTACGCTTAAAAATTAAATTTCGCCTTAATTAAGCGAAAAATCCTTCGCCTTATCGTTTTACGTTCAAATTTTGATAATTAAATTTTAGCATGAGAGGCAAAGTATCGCGAGATGATTTTTGAGGTTGCGTAGAAATTCTCGTCCAAGACTAGACATGTAGTCTGTCGCAGGGCGAAAATTTCAAGCTCCGCAAAAAGCACTCGCGAGACGCCCCTAAAAAAGGAAAAAAATGTGCGCGATAGTTGGAGTGATTAATTCTAAAGATGCGGCAAAAACGGCATATTATGCGCTATTTGCCATGCAACACCGAGGCCAGGAAGCAAGCGGCATCAGCGCATGCGAAAACGGCCGTATAGAGACCGTCAAAGGCCGCGGGCTAGTTACCGAAGTCTTTGACAAGACGAACCTCGAGAGCCTAAAAGGCGATATGGCGATCGGCCATAACCGCTACGCCACCGCAGGCAAAAACTCCGCCGCCGATGCCCAGCCCATCGCCGCAAACTACTCGTTAGGCCAAGTCTCTATCGTGCACAACGGCAACCTCGTAAACAAAGACGAAGTCCGCAACGCGCTAATCGCCGAAGGCGCAATATTTCAGAGCAATATGGATACCGAAAATATCGTGCATCTCATCGCTAGAAGTCGCAGCGAACATCTACAAGACCGCATCGTAGCGGCGCTAAAACAGATCAAAGGCGCCTACTGCCTACTCATCCAGTCGCGCCATAAAGTCTTTGCCATCCGCGACCGCTGGGGCGTGAGACCGCTCTCGCTAGGACGCCTAAAAGACGGCGGCTACATCGTAGCTAGCGAGACGTGCGCGTTTGATTTGGTGGGCGCGACCTTTATCCGCGACGTGGAGCCCGGCGAGATGCTGGTTTTTGAGCAAGGCAAAAGCGAGTTTGAGAGCGTACGCCTTTTTGAGGCAGAGCCTAGAATTTGCGCGTTTGAGTATATTTATTTTGCGCGCCCAGATAGCGTCATCGAGGGCAAAAGCGTCTATGAAGTACGCAAAAAAATGGGCGAAACGCTAGCTAAAAAAAGCAAGATTAGCGCGGACTTCGTCGTGCCGGTACCTGATAGCGGTGTGCCTGCGGCGCTAGGCTACGCAAACGCTAGCGGGATACCGTTTGAGCTAGCTATCGTGCGCAACCACTACGTCGGCCGCACCTTCATTGAGCCGACGCAAGAGATGCGCAACCTCAAGGTAAAACTCAAGCTAAACCCGATGGCAAGCCTACTCAAAGGCAAAAGCGTAGTCGTCGTGGACGATAGCATCGTACGCGGCACGACCTCTAAGAAGATCGTCGAACTGCTACGCCACGCGGGAGCGAGAGAGATACACTTTAAAGTCGCTTGCCCCGAGCTAAAATACCCTGAGCGCTACGGCATCGACACTCCGAGCTTCGAGGAGCTAATCAGCGCAAACAAAACGCCTAAGGAGGTGTGCGAATTTATCGGCGCGGACAGTCTTGAGTTTTTGGACGTAGATGAGCTAGTTAGCAGTATCGGCAGCGAGCGCAAGTACTCGCTGGTTAGCTTTGACGGGGATTATTTTATCAAGTAAATTCGGCATTTGTCGTTTCAAATTTTATTTTGGCGAATTTGAACTCGCCAAATTTGAGCGGCAAAACCCGCACTTTGAAAATGCGAATTTTTGTTTTTGGCGCTCTTGCCTCAAATTTGGATTTTTGTTGATTTAAATTTGGTAAATTTGTACCCAAAAATCGTAAATTTAAATTTTAAAATTTGACTTTTGGGTGCGCTACTGCGCAAAAATGAAAATATTTTATCAATATATAAGCAAACGTTGAATATAATTGCGAACTTTAACGTCACGGTAGCTCAGCTGGTTAGAGCGCTGGTCTCATAAGCCGGAGGTCGGGAGTTCAAGTCTCCCCCGTGACACCAACGAAAAACCTCTCAAAAATCCCTAAAATACGACATTTCATCAAATACAATCATCACAAAACGGTTAAGCATAAAAGCTTTAAATTTGTCAAATCGTCAAAGTTTTGACAAAAGATAGGGCACAGTTTGGGGCACACTAAAACCGCCTATTTTCAAGACCAATCAACAATATCTTTTTGCCGTTAGGGCACACTCAAATTGTTTTTATAAGTCTGTTTTAAACGGATTTATAAAAGTAATTAGCCGCGCTACACCGCCAAGGCTCTATTTTTTGCCTCGACTACCGCCCCTGTTGCCGGCAGAGTTTCTTTCGGCTTGTCTTTGTCTACTTTTCTCCCCGCGGCTCGTTTTGCCGTAGCCGGTCTTTGCCCCTAGATTTTTGCCCTTGCCCGACGTTCCGCCTTTAGCCGCGTCTTGTGCGGTCTTTTGCCTACCCAGCTCGTCTGCTAGCTGTTTTTGAGCGTTAGGGTCCGTCTTCGCCCCGCCAAACCCCAGTAGTCCGCCGGCTTCCGTCCAGTTTCCCACCTTGGTGTTTGCAAAGCTCCAGCCCCCGCTTTTGTTTTTTGACGGGCTTATCCCGCCCATTCCCTTGCCGCCTCTTGATTGCGCCATTCTTGCTTTTTCCGCCCATTCCATAGAGCTTGTTTTATTTGACGTTTGGGCACCGTCACCGTTTATGCTCGTCTGTGCGTTTTGCAGAGCTTGCGCGAGAGCGGCGCTTACGTCTACGCTAGGAGCGGTTACGGTTGTATTTAGTTGGTACGAAAAGCTATTTTGCACCTCTTGTAGGCTCTGAGTCAGCGCGCCTCTTAGTTCGCTCGCCCAGCCGTAGTTTTCCTGTTTAGTATAGCCGAAATTTAAACCGCCAAAACCAAGCCCTACGCCTAAATTAAATTGCGGGTTATATCCTAATCTAGGCACGCCGTAAATTCTGCCGACTTCTACTACGTCCGTTCTTACTACGCTAGACGGCCTCGTTTTATCGACGTAAAGGAATTTCTTATCTTGCAATCTATACCCTACTACGTCGCCTTTTTTATTTTCAAGTTCAACGTGGCTATCTAGCACCCCAAATTTCTCCTTAAAAAATTCTCCAAATCCAAGCGCCCTGTCATAATACGGCGCACCGTCCGCATCAAATCCTTGCAACTCCCCGCCAAATCCGAAATGATTATCAAGCCCCGCTATTACCTCCGTTATTTCATCGACGATCGTTCCTATGGCAAGGCTTAGCCCAAACATCCCTAGCAGTGACGGAGCCGTGCCTAATGCCCGCAATCCGTAGCTTAGCGCGCTTTGCGTGAGCGTATTTTTTAACTCGCCTAGCAAAGCCTCGCCGATATTGGCGGTATTAAATTCCCCGTTTACTATCCCGTCATAAAGCATACCCGCCGCTATTTGACCAAATACTCCGCCAAACGTTCGCCCCAGAGTTTGCGCGGCTTTCTCAAAGACGCTATCGGTAGCCATCTCGCGAACAAAATCTCTAAAATTCTTATTTATATCGCCTGCACCCGCGATACCTCGCCCTAGATTTTGTCCCCGCTCGCTCTGCCTTATCTGCGTTTTACGCTCTTTTGCGTGGTTTGCCGTTATCTCGCTCGCGCTTGATATTAGTTTAGCCGCGCTTTCTTTGTCCTCTCGCAAGATCAAAATCTGCATAGGCATCAGCACGAATTCCGCAAAGTCCTCGTTTAGTTCGAGTAAGCCGGCGGTCAAAGAAAAGGCTTGGTTGATAAAAAAGCTTCTTAAATCGGGAGTGGGTAAATTTAAGGCATTATAGCCGTAGCCGCCTGCGTAATATCCGTCAAACAGCCCGCCGGCCATAAAATCATAAACCCCGCCCGTATCGGGGTTGGTAACGTTTAGATAGTCAAAGTTGGTGTAGTTCACTTCCTTTTTTCCATATCAAATTTCGCAGGCTTGCCAAGTCCCGGCAGATCCTCTTTGACTAGCCCAAAAAGCATATCAAAAAAGACCTTCGTCATATCCGCGGGCACTATCATTCCGCCCGCTTGGTTTTCAGAGATAAACCCGCCTAGCGTAGACGTGGCTTTGATTACACGATTGTCTTTTACCTGCCTATCTATCGCCTCTTTTTGACTTTTAGCCAGTTCGGTCTCGTCTTTTAGCTTTTTTATTTGCGCGTCTACTAGCTCGTTTTGTTTTTTTAGCCCTGTTAGCCTATCGTTCATCCCGCGCTCTAGCTCCTCGTTTCTTAGCCGCGCGCTTTTAGTCTGCTCTTTTAAGCCGTTCATTTCCTCGTCGAAGGTTAGTTCGCGGTAGGTTAGCTCCATCGCCTGCGCCATCGCCTGCGCGGTGTAGCCCATAGTTAGGTTTGCCAGCAGCTCGCTTATGTGCTTAGCGCGGAGTTCGTTTGAGATGTTGTATTTATCGTATTGCTCGTTTAGATATTCCAGCGTCTTTTGATACGGGGTATTCGCCGCCGTAGTTTCGGTCAGCAAGTCCCCAAAATTAGCTATGTATTTATCCGTGAAGTTCATCTTATCGCTCTTTCTCTATTTAGCCGCGTGAGCTTAAAATTTATCAAATCCGTATCGTCATCCGTTTTTTCAGATAGCGCGGCGAGGTCTTTTTTCACGCCGCTAACGCCAGCGCTTAGCCCCTCAAATTTTGCCTCTAGCCCCGCTATTTTGCTATTTATGGCGACTACGTTATCACTCACTGCAGCTATTGCGGCGTTTGCGGAGTTAACCGCGGCTATTAGCGCGGCTTCTTGTTCGGGCGTCATTTCGCGCCGCCTAAAATTTCATTGAGTTTTTGGGCGCAAAGGATTATCATCTGTCTTAGCTCCTGCGCGCTCACATCGGTTAGCTCCCCGCTTACGGTCGGAAATTTCACGCTCGGCGCGCCTGATATTTCAGCCGATTTTAGAGCGATCATCATCCTTGTTTGGCTCGCCTCGTCTGCGGGGAAAATTTTACTGCCGATTTCTATCTCCAAATTTGCGAGCTTGCGCGTTCTTTCTCGGTCGCGTTCGCTTTCTAGCATTTCTGCGCTTTTGCTTAGAGAGCCGTTTTCAAATTTATATCCCATTGGGTTATCTGTACCTAAATTATCTATTACGGAGGCTAGCACGCTAAAGTAATGCGGGTGTTCTTCGCTGCCTTGCCCCACGATGATTTTGGTATCTTTTTCTAGGTAATAATACATTTGCCCTCCTATCTTAAGGCTTCTTGATTTAGATAAAGCATTATCGCCGCGGTATTTGGCGGCATAACGAACGAGCCGTGAAAACTGCCGTAACCGTTGCGGCCTAAAAAGCTAACCCCGCTTTTGCTGCCGTCTGAATTTCCCCAAAGCACTATGCAGGCGTTCGAGCTTGAGCTGAAATTGGCGTATATCGTCTTGTTGCTTGATGCGTTATTTTCGTATCGCTCTATTTTGATTATCGTGTTGGTTTGCTTTAGCTGGTCAAAGCTCACGTCCGCGCCGAATTTTATCTTGCCGCCCGATATTTCAAACGGCGTTAAGCTTCTTAGGCTATCGGTTATCCTGAAGTTATCGGCGTTTATCTCAAATTTAGACTGCTGATTGCTGCCGTCGCCGTAGCTCCAGCCCGTTATCCTTCCTCTGCTATCGGTTACGACCGATTTTACGCGCGCGGCGTAATCTCTAGCTTGCGTAGCGATAGTCGAGGCATTGTCTATTTTTACGTTTTGTCCGCTTACGGACGCGCTTAGCCTGCTTAGATCGCTTGTTATAGAGCTTGTTTTACCGTCTACGGCGCTATTTATCTTAGTCTCCACGTTCCTCATTATCTGCGTAGAGAGATTATCGGCGTTAGGCAAAGTAGCCTTTAGCTCCTCGAATTTTTGCGCCAAAGCCTCGTCTTTGCTAGCGTAGCTCTGTTTTAATTCGTTTATGCTAGATGTTATTTCGCCGAATTTCGCGTTTATCTGTTTGATAGCCTGCGCTAGCGCTTCGTTGTCCGTGGTTACGGCGACGTCCTTGTTCGTAACGATAGCTTGTATCTTGTCGTTTACGGCCTTTACTTCGGTTTTTAGCTCTTTTATGTCCTTAATGACGCCTTTGAGCTTATCGCGTAAATTAACGTTATCAAAGGTGTACTCTTTCTTTAGGTAATCCTCGATAATCTTTTCAAGCTCGGTTAGGTGATCCCATACGTTTACGTCTCCGCCGCTTCCGCTACCCGCGTTACCGCCGCTATTATTATTCCCCCCGTTATTTCCGCCGTTGCCGCCCGTATTTGGACGCACCGCCCAATAATCAGGCACCAAATTAGCCCTCATATCCGCTCCTTTTACTAATTTCGCTTTACCGCGCAAAACGCAGTATTTGTCGTTATTTTTGTTTCTTATCCATACGCTATACGCGTGCCAAACGCCGCCGTAGCCGTATATGTCGCTGATGTCGTTTTTGAAAAACCCGCTAGGCGCGTTTTGCCATATTTCGCTACCGCACCGCACCAATATCTCGTTTCCTCTGATCGCGCCTACGCCCGTGGCGTAAAAACCGACGTCGTTTTCGGTATTCGTAAAAGCGACAAATACGTCGTCGTACTCGGGATTAAATCTTATCTCCTCGCCGTTTTCGCCAGTGTATGCCGCTTGCAGGGTAAACGCGCTATCTATGATAAAGGTTTTGTCGTAGTATAAGTTCATTACTAGCCTTTATTAATGATCTCCACGCTTAATTCTTTCCCTCTTGCTAGTCTCAAAAATTCTGCCAGCATCGCTTTGCTCTCTAGCACTCCCTCGTCGCACGCCTTGCGCCCTAGCAATATGCAGCCCTCCGTGTCTTTTGGATAATTGCCGGAGTGAATAAGGATAAAGCGATCTTTAGGTACGTTCTTATTATGTAGCAGGGGTAGGACTTTGCCAAATTTCGGACTTGTATGCCACGCTACGTCGTAAAGCCCCGCAGGTATTCTCTTGTCTTTCCCGCGCGCCGTAGTATCCTCGCCCGCGGGCTCTAGCGTATAGCCTTTTAGCACTACCTCGTTTCCCTCTATCAGCTCAAATTTACCGATTGTTCCGTCACTGATGTCTTTATAGCGTTTTACTATTAGCTTCATTTTGTCTCCTTTCTTTAAATTTCACCCTTTCTCTATGTTCTCCGGTCTTGCCTATATTAAAGCTCTCCACCGGGCGATGATAGCCCATAACGCGGGTATACACCACGCATTTAGTGCGCTTTGTTCGTAGAGCGTCTAAGATTTCGTTATCGCTCATCGCTTCCCCACTCGTCAAATTTGTTTCCCCCCATAGTTTCTATCTTTTTTTCTACGGCTTTATCTATCATCGCAGTCGCCCACTCCGCCCCTCTCCACGCAAAAAATCCGCCGACGGCTAGCGAAAACTTTGGCGCTTGCGTAAAATAAAACGTAGCCTCATAGGCTAGCCAGCATACAAACATCGAGCTTGCCGTGCCTACTAACGCGTTTATGAGCCTTTGCGCGCCCTTTTTCTTGCTATTTGCTAGATTTAGCAGTCCGCCTACTAGCCCCACCAAAATAACCCAAAAATAAAGCCCTATCTCCTCTATTACGTTGTCCATTATTGTCCTCTTACATCGTGACTAGCCACATTAGCAAGATTGACAAAACGATCTCGATAACAGCTTTTTTGCTTAGCCAAAATTTCTTAGCTTTAATTACCAGCTCGCTCATCCACGCATCCTTTCAAAAGCCTATCCGCCGCTACGGCGTACTCCATAAGCTCTTTAAACGTCTGCGGATCGTTTGGGTCGTATTCGGGCGGCGTAGGCAAATCCTCGCGCTTTATGCAAGCTACGGGCGTTTTTACCTCTTGATACTCCGTACGGACGATGACTTGCGGCTCTTTGCCCGCGCACCCGGCTAGCATTAGCGTGCAAACTAGCACGCATAAGGTTTGAGTATTTCTCATCTTTCCCCCTTAAATGCCTTAGCCGCTACGCTCGCCGTATCCTCGTAAAATTTCAGTTTTTCTTGACACTGCGCGTCTTTAGCGGGCGCGGCTAGTTTTTCAAATCTCGCTTTTGCTTGTTTGGCTTCTTTGATGGCGTTTTGCTTTTTTGTCTCCAACGCTTCAAATTTAGCGTTTTGCAAATCTATACGCAGGTTACACTCGGAAAGATTTGCAGCCGAGATTTGCAAATTTGCTTCTTTTATAGCGAGTTCTTTTTGTGCCTGGGCAAGCCCGGCTTTTGCGTCCTCGACGTCGCTCTTTAATTTCCAAATTTCAACCCCAAGCCCCAGCATTACGCCCACAAGAGCGCCGATTACGATCAGCCAAAGTTTGTTCGCGATTAGGAAATTCATCACGCTCCTTTCAGCAAATTTATTGCGATGACGGCGAGCAAGATAGTAGCTGCGATCAGTGCGAATTTCTTTGTTGACGGTTTCATTGTTTTATCCTCTTTACGGGATTGATCGCCCAAACCGTTTGTAGTATCTTTTTATCATTCTCGTCCATATACGTATGCTTGTTATCCTCGCGCATACCTACGACGTCCATCAACTTCCAGCCTAAATAAATCCTACAATACCATTTAGACTGCCCGTAGCGTATCTCGCGGTAATACCCGAAACGCTCGCGTCCGTCTTTCATCTTGCAGGTCACTAGGCAAAAGGTAGATTTTTGCCCTTTGTTGTAGGTCGCTAGCGTATCGCCGATCGCGCGCACGCTGTTTGCGTCTATGTCCTCGACTCTGACGCCCAGATACTTTGCGCTGAAATTTCCTATGCGGTTTCTGTACAACCAGCAAAGGCGCGCCCAGTACGTCCTATTCTTGCCGTTTGGGAAATGCTCGCCCCTCCAGCCGTCGTCTCCGTTGATGCCGTAGTCCGGGTCGTCAAACCACGCCGCCCATTTGGGCAAATTTTCGCTTTTTTCGTCGCAGGCTAGCAATGCTATCGGCACGATGAAAAAGTGCAAAATTTCGACGGGGATTTCAACCGCGAAATTACGCGCTACGGTTAGTTTTTGTTTTATGGTTAGGTTCATCTTAGTATCCGTATTTGATTTTACTCTCGCCGATAGAGTTAGCTAGGTTTTGCCTGCTTGCGCTATCGTAATAATGACTTATGCTAACCCAGCTAGGGTTCGAGTTTAAAAAGTTATTCGCGCCGATATTCCTTAACGCGTTCATACGGTAAGAGCTTATCCTATCCACGTTACAAAAAGACCCGGAACCCGAAATCGTTTCCAGCTTTTCAAACGTTACCCCTCCCGATAAAGGAGCGCGTACGCCGTTAGGAAAAATCGTCGTTATATCGCTAAAACATCTATTGCTTACTTGCGTTAATTCCGGCGCTACTATCTTTGTTAGCGTATTAGAATTAAAGCAACCCGATATAGTCTGCGTTTTTGGCATATTTAACTCTTTTAAATTTCCTCCTAGATTATTAAAACAGTTAGCCCCCAGCGTCTGCAAGGAGCTTAGATTTAACATCCCGTCCGTGCAAACGGCTCCGAAAGACGGCGCATCGTTAAAATTATTAGACCCGATGTTTTCTACTTTGCTAAAGTCTAGTCTGTTTTTATGGTAGCCGGGATTTTGGACGTAGTTTTTATAGCTTGAGGTAAAATTCGCGGGGATATTTTTACCCCACGTTATTTTCATTATTCCTCCCTCGTTTGCTATCGTCGTATGCTCGGGATACGGCGCGCTTACGCTACCGAAAAAAAACGCTCCTTTTAACATTACTGCGCCTTTATAAACGAGATTAGGATTTTATTATCCGTCGGTCGCACGAAATAGCTAAAAAATACGTATCCTTGGCTATACGTCGCCTCGGCGGGATTAAGGATAACAAAGTCGTCCGAAAATCCCGTCACGCCGCTTGCGTTGCTTATATACACTAGACCACTTTGTCCGCCGCTTCGCATGCTAGCTTTTATTTGCCCGCTTATGTTCTGGGCGGTAAAATTTACTCCCGTACTAAAATCTATCGTGTTGCCGTAAAAGTTTTTAGCCGCCGTATACACGCTTAGTTCGCTCTTGCTAGCATAAGAGCTTAGCTGTGATTTTAGGGCGTAGTTTGCCTTTTCCGAGTTATATGTCGCAGCGTCTAGCTTCGCGTTTAGCTCTGTTTTATTAGCCAAATTTGCAGTCTTTGCCGTTATTAGCTCATTTGCTCTGGTTTCGCCTATCTTTGCATTTAGCTCCTCTTTAGTAGCTAGCGTAGAAACGTCCGCGGCCTCGCTTTTTTTAGCAAAGGTATCCTCTATCTTTTTACTAGAAAACGTTTTATTCTCCGCCGCGGTCGTATCGTCGATAGGCGATGATACGGATTTTAGCGCGTCCTCTATCCTGGTTTTTAGCGCGGCTAACTCCGCGTATTTGCTCTCAAAGTTAGACTTAATTTGTTCAAACTCCTCCGCTTTCCTAGCTAGCGAGGCGTTAAAGGTTTGAGCTTTTATGTCTATCTCGTCTTTGGCGGCCTTACCTACGCGCTCTACGTCGGCCGCTAACGGCTCTAGGTCGTTTTTAGCTTTTTCGATTAACTCTTTTGATTTTGCTACATCGCTCTCTAACCCTTGCATCTTCTGTGCTAGATAGCGAAACTCGCGTAGCTCGCTTACGTCTATGCTTTTTACGGCAGCCTCTAGGTCTTTGATTTGAGATAGTAGAAATTTTAGCGCTTCTAGTTTTTCCGCGCCCATTTTTAGTTCGTATATGCTTGTCATTTGATTAGTCCGCTTTCTTTGATAGTTTTCGTCGTATTTGCAAAGAATTCGCCCGCCTCTTTAAAAAAGGCTAGCAAATCGACCGTAGCTAAAACCCGCGCACTTAAGATCGCGGGAAACAAATCTCTATTCATAGCCCGTACTCCTTTCCGTAGTTGGCGTTGTAGTCCGCGATGATTTCAAGGGCTAGCGTGCGATAGTAAGTATCTTGATTTAGTAAAAACGCCACTTCGTTAATGACGGCGTACATAAGCGTCTCGTCTATCATAAGATGTTCGTCGGGGTCGTTAAAATTCGGACGATCGGGGTAGGTCAAAAATGCGTTTTGGTCCACGTTTCGATATACCCGCTCGTTGCTCTCTATGCTACGCAAAAGCTCGTTTGGTATGCATTTATTCGCCACGTATAGCATAGCCTCGAAAAACACGTCGCTTAACGTTTCGTCATCGGGGACTTTCTTATCCCCGACGCACTTGAATTTCAAGATTTTTTTTGCATCTTGGCAGCGCATTTTTACGCCTTTAGTCCGACTCCGATCGCAAATGCGTCGGCATTTCTAACTTCTAGGCAGCCTTCGGTGTAGTATCTCTTTTGTATAGCCGTTTTTGACGTAGTAACGTCTTTTAGCTCCGTCGGCACGAGCAGGCCGTTTTTCATATACTCAAAATCCCCCGCGATAAGCACGTCGCCTAGTCCGAATTTTTGAGACAAGAAGCGGTGTAGCCTAAAATTTACTTTACCAAAATCGGTGTCTAGGCTAACTACGCTAGAGTTTATGGCTTTTTCGTTACCGAATTGCCTAGTAGCGAAGCGATTTATCGCAGGTTTTAACCCCGCGCCCACGAATACGTCCTTAGGTTTTCCGCCCGCATCCCAGATATTTTGAAGCAGGTTTGATAGTATCTCCTCGGTTAGCTGCGTCTCGGTTCCGCTCCAGTTGTTCGTGCTATCAAAAGCTACCACGTTTCCTCTTTTGCCGCCGCTCCAGCTAGCAGCGCCTTTGGCGACGTAGTAAAACAAGCCCGCCATTTCGCCCGCCGTCGTATCGGTTCTTACTGCAGGCGGCATAAATACGGATTGTTTTGCGTTTGCGTGGCGACCTAGCCCAAATAGCGCATACTCCATATCCAGTTTATGCTCTTTGGCTCTTTTCGTTACCTCGCGCTGGAGTTCTTTGCCGCCGTACGTAGCCACGGCTTGCATACTTCTTGACACGCTAACGGGCGAAGTGAAGATTTGCGTTGCGTTTGACGTTTTTTGAACGGTGCTTTTTCTCGTATCGTCAAAGTCGCTGATCTCTAGTTGCGCGTTCTTTTTCGGTGCCGCTAGCGTATCGGTTAGCCAGCTATGCTCTATGCCTTTGACTTCAGACGTACCGATCATACTTAGTATCGGCGTTTCGTCCGGTCCTATTAAAATGATTTTGTCATAGACCGAAGGTTTTAGCCCTTCTCTTGAGGTTGCGGGGGTTTGATAACCCGTAGTAGTGATTGCCATAATTGCTCCTTTTCGTATGGTTTAGAGCGATTATCGCGTAGGTGGCAGTGTCAAATCTACCTAGTTTTGGGGCATATTGGAGATAAATAGTGTCAAAATATACACAATTTGGGGAAAATCGGAAAAATTTTATTAAATCTAGCAGAGTAAGGGCGATTTATCCGCCCTTTTATTTTTGCTTTTTATCGTCTTTTTGCGTATTCTTGGCAGTTATAGCGACTAGTCGCCTTTTTGCCGCATTGATCGCCGCAAGCTTCGTTTTTGTAGAGATGTCTTTGCTGATGATGGTTTTTCTTAGCATATTGCCGATTTTTTCGGCATCGTCTAGTTCTATTATCTTTTCTACTAGACGATCGGCGGGATTTTGTGATATAATACTATCAGCGGTCAATGAACGTGCATTTGCACCATTCGCCCCTGCCGGCTTAGTATCGGTGTGCAGGGATGGTGGGCGACCCTGCCATTGGCCTCTTTCTTCCGCATTCATTCTTCTACGATTTGCATGTATGATTTTTTTATCGCTCTTGTCTATTACTATGTCTTTCATCTTATTATCGTCTGCTTTGCCTAAATATACGCTATTTTCGCTTTTACCGCTTTTTACTACGCTCGGCCTATCCAGCACGTATTCTATCAGCTCTTTTATCGCCCTCTTATTTTTATGCATTTCGGGATGTTGTGATTTTAGCCAAGCCAGCGAAGTAGTTACGGCGTCTATACCCGTTTGATCTTTTAGTACGTCGTCAAGCTCAAATTTAACCTGATCTAGGTAAGTAAGCTTACCCTCTCTCATCGTCCAGCCCTCGCCCTTTACGACTTCTTGTTTTGCTTCTGCTTGCTCTAGCTTACTTCCTTGCTCGGCAGCTTCTTTGACTATCCCATCCGCCTTAGCCTTATCTAACTCATTGCTAAATTTAAACTGCGCCTTAGCCATCTCGATGATGTCTATTTTTTCGCTAACGGGTATATCTTTATTCATCGCGGCCTTTGATAGCTTTTCGCCCAGTTCTCGCGCGCTTGACGAACTCATCACGGCATTGTATATAGCGTGTCTTGACGCTGCGGTCTTTCCCATCTGCAAAAACGGCAGGAATTTAACGGTATTTTGCACGGCCCTGTTTGCCGCCATAGTCAAGTATCTCACGGCTACGTTATGACTGAGGCCTTGCTGGAGTTTAGGGTCTTTAGGCGCCTTAAAAGCATCGGCAAGGGTATGATCGAGCCCGTGGATTTTATTCATCTTTTCGGTTATCTCGATAGCTTTCTTAGCCGCCTCGCTTTTATAGTTCGGATTATCTTTTAGCGTTTTTAACATCCCCGAGTAATCCACCACCCTTTTGCCGCCCATCGTTTCTTTGATATTTCTCTCCAGCGTATTTTTTATCGCCTCGATCTCCAGCCTTTCTCTGCTGGGCGCGTCAAGTCCTGACAAATATTCGTTTAGCTTGCCGTTGGTGTTTCTAAATTTCTTATCCAACTTGGCTTGCGTTAGCTCTTTTGTGGTACCTTTTTGTATCCCTTCATAAAGCGAATCGTCCTCTATGCGCTTCATTTGCGAGTATTTGACGTCGGCGTCATAAAGGCTATTTTTTAGCCTTTCCAGCTCCATGCCGCTTTTGCCCGTGCTTGCAAATATCCCATCGTCTAGGCTTTGTTTTAGCCTTATTAGTTTGTCTTTCGTCGGCTTATAGTCGGCTTGTCTTATTAAGCTATTTACGGCGTGCCTAGCCTCAAATAACGCTTCGGCATCCGCTCCGTCATCCAAAACCTTTAAGATTCTATTGGTTACGGGAGATAAGTCGGTTTGAGATTTGATGTAGGTTTTAACATCCTCGGCTGCCGATCTTATCAGTCTTTCGTCTAGTTTTACGCCGTTTGTGTTTATCGCATTTTTTACCTCACTCGTAGTCTTTGCATAATCGTCTTTGATTCTTTTTACGTATTCGCCTAGTATATCTCCCACTTCATCGCCCGTGCGTTCTCCGCTCGCTCCGATCTCGTCGATAAACCTGCGCGTATCGTCACCCAGGATGTCGGCGTATTTCTTAGCAAATTCTGGGCTTTCTTTTATAAGCCCGTTAAATTCGTTTATGTGTTTCTCGTCGGCCCTAGCCTTAGCAAATACCAACCTTTGACGCGCGGCCGTGTCCTCGTCGGCGAATTTAGACGCTAAATTTTGCGCCGCCTCCTCGGCTTTACTCGCTACTCCTCTTAAAATTTCGGGCGTGGCCGAGTTTTCTTTTATGTGTTTTGCGCCTTGAGCTAGTTCGCTTAGCTTTACGTTGGCGTTAGTACCCTGCGGGGTGTATATTTCCATAAGCTCTCTAAGCGCTCTTTGCTCATCTATGGATAAATCTGCGCCAAAGTCGGCTACGTTAGCTTCCGCACCCCTTATGTTTCCGGTTCTAACGTGGTCGTAAATAGGGATGTCGGTTTTTGCGGTTACGTCTTTTAGCGGATGGGTCATATCGGCTACTTTTTCTTTTACGTTTTCGCCGCTCATTTTTAGCTTCTGCGTTGCTTGGGCGGCTTTATCTTTAGCCTCGTTTATCAGCCCTTTCGTGCCTTGATAGCCCCTGATCGCTCCTCCTATTATGGTATCGCCTGCCGCAGATAGTAGCGCGTCCTCGCCCATTTTGGCTAGCGCCTCTTTTGCGTCGAGTTCTCTGCCGACATAGTCGCTATTTGCTACGTAGTCGGCGTAACCGCCGACAGACGTACCTATCATACCGCGTACTAGATTATTTTTAAAGCCCGCTCCACTTTTTACGCTTGCGGCAGCACCCACTAATGACCAAACGTTATCCCTTATACCGCGACCGATCTGTTTTATCATTCCGTCGTCGAGCGGGGTTAAATCCTCGCCCCGCCTTAAGAATACCTGCCCGCTCTTTTTGTGCGTTACGAGCTCGCCCTGGTTGTTTTGAGCCAGTTGGGCGTTTATATTTCTAAAAAGCTCGTTTTTTTGAGCTAAAATTTTATCTCTATCGCCGAATATCAGGTGTGAATTCTCAAGCTTCGAGACGGAATTATTTACTACGCTTCTCACATCGTCCGCGCCCTGGGCTTGAGCTAAATCATTTTTATAGTCGTCCCTAGGTCCGATGCCTCTGCCTACCGTATCCGCCGCTATCGTAGCGGCCGCTTTCATCGGATTTAAGCTAAGGGGTAAAATTTGAGGTTCGATAGGCGCGTCCTCTTTTTCAAAACCTATCATTTGCGCCCTCGCTTGAGGCGTTAGTGGGTATCTTTGCCCTACTTGATTTAGTTCATCTTGGGTTAAAGGTCTCATTCGTATTCTCCGCTTCTTACAAATTCGTCCGCCGTTTCGGCAGTGTATTTTTTGGGTATTTTAGTTTTGCCTAGTATCGCATCGCTTATCTTGTCTCTTTGGACTTCCAACTCTTTGATTTTGGAGTTTATCGCGTATCTTTGATAACCGTCTTTCGTCGCGTCTCGTTTCGTTCTTAGCGAGCTTATTTCGATGTTAAATATTCTGTTGTTTAACCTTTCGGCTTTTAATGCCGTATCGTTATCAAAGATTGCGCCGTTAAGCTTTATTCCGACTTCTTTTGTAAGGTCTTGTATCTCTCTATCGGCGCGCCCCAGTTTTGTAAGCTGTACGCCCGTATTGGTTAGTATTTGGGCTAAATTTTGCGCTGATTGCGAGCCGTTATCTACCCCCGCTTTTTCCGCGAACCAATCTAAAACCCTATCGCCCCAGCCGTCGTAGCTATCTAGCGGTTTGCCGTATTTGGCAAACTCCTCGCCCGCTTGTCCCAACTTGTCCGTGCCCTCCGATAACCCCGTCATCTCTTTATCGAAGTTATCGTCTTTGTTTAGCTTATCCGTAATGTTTTTGCCCCAGGTCCTATTCGTAGTTACGTAATTAACAAAATTCTGTGCGGCTCTTGCGTAGTCTATCGCCCCGGTGTTTTCGTCAAGCCCGCCGAACATTGCGGCAAACTGCTTATTGTCTTTATTCGTCTCGAAAAAATCTTTTGGATTTAGCGCACTTGCGCTTATTCCGCCGACGGTCGGCATCGCTCCCGCATCGGCTGCTGTTAGCTTGGCCTCTCTCGCGTCTTTTCTATCTTGCAACATCGCATTTCTAAAAGCGGCGTTTTCGGCCATTTGTTGTTTTCTTAGAGCGATATTTTCATTTAGTTGTTTTTGACGCAAATCATAATCTTTTTGCCATTGATCGGTCTTTATACCTAGCTCGCTTTGCTTAAACTGCCTATTAAAGGCGTTATCGTTCGCCGTCTCTCTTTCGGTTTCGGCGTGGTGCCTAGCCGTTTCGGCGTCTCTTGCCCCGGTTAACGCCTCGCTAGCCAAATTTGATCGCATAGTTTCGTTGATTTTCATCTGATTTTGGTTTTTCGCTACGTTTTCTTTGTATATGTCCCAAAGGGAGCGTCCGACCGCTCCGACTGCATCTATCATGTTCGTGTTGTAGTTGAAATCTACTCTATTTGGGTTAAAGTACGCCACCTTTTTGCTCCTTAAATTGTAAAATACGCTATAATCCCAAAAAGGATTATTTATGAAATATTGCCTATCTATTGCCCTTTGCTTGTCTATCCTCGGCTGCGCCGCTAGCGAGCAAACAAGCTTTATACAAGCAGGGTTAAACGCCGCCAGCGGCGAAAAATACATAAACGACGACTCGCTTTTTCATGACGTCAGCAACCAAAACGGGCTTATCACTACGGGCGTCGTGCTAGGATTAGGCCTGCTGGTTTCGGGCGCTAAAGCCATATCAAATGCCTTTAGCAGCGACGACGCAGGCTCGGACGAAGTCGCCGTATCAAACGACGAAAACGTGACTATTGCGACTAGCGATGACAACGCCACGATAAATCAATAGCCCTCATCCTCGTCTTTGCGCTTACTAAAAGCGGACGAGTTCCATGCGTTGAGTAGATTTTGATTGGCCTCATTCTCCCTTGAAATCTGCCGCTCGGATAGCATTTTATTGAAATCAAACGCAGCCTTTTGCTGCTTCATCAAGTTTTTAGCCGCCTGTTGTTGCGCTATGCCCGAGTACATATTGCCCGCCATTCCTAGCGCGTTCATCCAGTTAGGCGTTCCCGCCGCGTCGCTATCTCCTAGCCAACTGCCCGCGCTCTTTAAAAGCCCCATAAAGTCAAAACCGCCGTCGTTCGCCGCCGAATTTGCCGCCGCAGCGCCATAGCTAAGTCCTCTTTTTAGGCTATCTGTGGCCCAAGCGCCCGTATCAAGTCCAAATCCCATTTTCCCCTCCTTATAGCATTCCTGCTGATTTTAAAATCTCAGCGCCTAGCTCGATGTCGCTTACGTTCTCGCCCTTTTTTACGCGCTCAAACGCGCTTACTCCGCCCGCGCCCCTGTTGCTGCCGATGATAGGATCAGGTTCGCCGCTTACTTTGGCTAGGCCTATCATCGCTTTTGCGACTGCTTTCCAGCCGTCGTAGTTTTCGCCCAGCAGCGGCATAAAGCCGTTTTCGTCGGCAAATTTGCCTAGCTCCTCTAGCTTTATCGTCGGGAAATCTTTTTTAAACTCGGCGGAGTTCTTGCTAAAAATTTCCTGCTGCCTAGCTTGTTCTGCGGCTGCTGCTTGCGCGGCTTGAAACTGCGCTAATTGCTCTTTGATCTGCCCTATGTCGCCTAGTCCCATACTTTCAAGCATTGCTTGTTGCTCGGGCGTCATTACAGCGGGCGCGCTCTCTTTGGGCGTAGCTTCCTCGTTTTTTGGCGTCTCCTTCGGCGCTTGGGCTACGGGTGCTTCGCTTGTTTCTTGCGCTACTTCCTGCGGCTCGCTTGCGGTATCTTGCCCTTCGTCAAATGCGCCCATTAGCGCCTCTATTGCATCATTCTCAGTCATTTTCGTTCTCCTTGTAGTTGTCAAATACGTCAAAAAGACTATCGAGAAGTTTTAAATTTCCCATAGCCCCCAGCCTAGCTCTCTTTTTCAGCGTCTCGTTTTCCGCGACGTTTAAGTTTTGCGTATAAAGTGCGCAGATATGCTCTATAAATTTCCTAAAAGCCTCCTTGTTCATAAGCTCCGCCAGCTCCCGCCGCGTCCCATACTCCGCCAATTTGTCCCGGTATAGGCGCATTCTCATTTGTGGCAACATTTAAACTATCCTCCTCTCCTATAAAATTACGCGCGTCTTTGATACCGTAAAGCGGCAAAAGTTCAAGCAAAAGCTTTTTGTTCGCCTCTTTCATCTTCTCCGCGCCTATTTGATCGCCTACTTGCAAGCACATCCCAAACTGCGCGCCGATTATTTGCCCCGCGTCCATTAGCGACCTTTTTTGCACCTCTTTGTTTAGCGCGCCTATGCCCGTGTTTAAATTTACGTTAAAGCTCGGCACTTCTCCGCGGTTAAAACCCGCGAAAAATATCGGGTCGCCGTATTTCCACACGAGAAACGCCAGCCTTTCAAAGATAGGCTCAAAAAAGGTCTCATTATAGGTTCTGATGTAGCCTTGCAGTCTCACGCTACCCTCGTTTGCCATTATGGAGGCCATAGTAGCCGTTTCTTTCCTCGTAGTAGGCGCGCCGTTTTGTTGGGGAGATACGCCGCTAACCTCGCTCATCTCGTTTTCTATCGTTTGCAAAGCGGTCATTGCTGCACCGATGTCGCCGGGCGGCACTATTTTTACGTCCGCGGCGCCCTCGGTAAATACCGGCTCGCCCACCTTTTCTAAGTCCGCGCGCGATACGCTAGCCGAGCGGTTAAAGATCACTTTAGGCGACACGTGCGTTCTCACGACATCGGTTACGGAGTTTCTGGTTACGTTTAGCTCGTCTTGCAACGGCAGCATCGAGGCAAGGGCAGGCTCGCCGTAAGCGCAGATATAATCCTCGTCGTTTTTGCCCCTAACTTGCGGGAGCATATACCCAAACACGAACGGTTGGCCGTCTTTTAGCTTGACGGCATCTCTTAGTATGTTATTTTCGTATATGGTGCTAACTTGCCACTCTTTGCCTTTGAGTTCGTATATTTCGTACAGTTCAAAGCGTTCGTACGGTTTTTTGTCCTCAAACGTTTCGGGCGTTTCTATCTTGAAAACTTCATTTTTTAGGAATTCTTTTACGTCCTCGCTCGTTAGGTAGATTTTATGCACGATGAAGCGAATATCGTTTAGATCTCTTGCGCTTGGGTCAAAATACAAATCGCAAAGCTCTATCTCCTCTATCCTTGCCTCATTGTCTTCCCAGTATACTTTCACTGCCGACGTTGCGGTAAACGGCGCTTTTAAAAATATCGGCGCAAAAACCTTATACAAATTTATGCGCTCGCAGTAGTGGTCTAGCGCCTCTTGCCACTTGTCTATCACGTCGTCCGTAGAGTTGATATACGGCTCTAGTTTGGCAAATCTATCGTTGTTAAAATACGTCTCCGTTAGCCCGTCGTAAATCCTTTTGGCTTTTGAATTTAGCTTTGGTATGTAGTTTTTGCTTTTGTTTCTATCCTTTAAACTCTGTAAAATTTCAGGCTCCAGCACCAGCAAATACGCGTCGTTTAGCTTATCGAATGCGGGTTTATACCGCTCGTAGCCATTAATCGCAATCTGCCGTAGCTCATCCAAGTAGCCCGCTCTATCTTCCATCTTTGCCCTCCAATCTATAATACGTATTTTTGCTAATCCCCGTAAGTTCGCACACGCGGCGCATTCCAACGCCTTTTGCTTTGAGCGCGCTCGCAAATCTTACTTTGTGTTGTTTTGTCGGCACCACTCGCACGCCTTTGGTCCATTCGCAAATCATCGCCGCAACCGATAGCTTGATCGCCTCATCGTCTAGCGCGGCTATTTGACGTATGAGACCAGGGTCTATCCGTTCGTAAATATACTCGACTTGCAGTGTCAAATCTACCCTATTTTGGGAAAAACGCGCCGTTTTTGCCATTTTCTTATTCTTACCACCCAAAATCATCGTCTCGCGAGCGCTCGGCTTTGAATTTAGGGGCGATCTTGTCAAAAAACGTGAGCGCTAAAGCGTCCGCGTAATCGGGGCTTACCCCGTATTCTTTTTTAATGGCGTCTTTTGGGAGTATCAAATATCTTTCTTTGCTATCGTATTCGTATTCGATCATTTGTAGTTGTCTTTTGATTTTTTCGTTTGCGCCCATAGATAGCATAGAAAAAGCCTCGCGCAAGGAAAAATACATCTCCGCGCGCTTGTTTGCATATCTGCGCTCGTCGGTAGCCTTAAAGCTCGCTTTTGCCTCTCTTACGACGCTACGCAATCCCAGATCGCAAAGCGTGTCGTATACCCCGGCGCCTACGCCTATCGTATCGATAAATATAACCTCGGGCTTATTTTGCGCGCGCTCGTAGCGTCCGTATATTTCTCTTGCCAGCCCCGTGACGCTTGTTATCCTAAAGCCCTCAAAACCTTTTACACGGTAGCCCTCTCTTTGACAAAGTACGCTTTCATCATCTCCGTCGCGCGCCACGTCAAGCCCCCAAACGCCCATAGCCTTGCCGTTAAAATCCCACGCCGCGCTAAAAGAATTTTCTATCATCGATAGCGAAAAAAGCGCATTTGTCGTCGTGTCTAAAAACTCGCCGTATATCTCTTGCCTCACTACGTCGCTATCCGCTCCGCCTAGCTCTGCGATTAGCTCGTCTATCTCGCCGTGGCGTAGCATCGGGTTTTTATAGCTGGAGATTTGAAAATTTACCCAGTCTTTGTCGTTTCTCATCCCGCGCGAGGCTAGGTCGAAAAACTTATTTTTCCCCTTTGGCACTCCACCGATAAAAGCGCGCGACGTCGGATAGTCAAGCAACATCGGGCGTATAGCGTTGTCCCACAAATAGGCGTTTTTTAGGATGATGCCGGCCTCGTTCAACACTACGATGTCATAGCCGAAACCCTCGATATTTTCGGGACGTTCTGCCGATCTCATATCAAGATACGCGCCGTTTATCGTAAGCTTTTTATCCTGCGCGTGAAATTTCCAAAGCTCTTTTGGAAGCTGTTTGAGTTCGGGCAAAAAATATCGCTCGTAGTATCTTTGCAAGTTTCCCGCCACCGTATCGACCCAAAGTATCTTTTTGCCCTCTAGTAGCCACTCGATACAAGCGTTCGCCATACCTTTCGTAAAGCCGCAACGCCTGCCTTTTTCAATTGTGGTAAATTTCGCGCCATTCTCAAAAAATACCTCTCGCTGCCAAGGAGCGTATTTTAGATTGAGTTTAATCTCGCTCATCCGCCAGCTCCCGCCTCTCTATCACGATTTTGGTTTCTTCGCTTTGCTGCACGTTTGCGTTGTTGATCGTAGTGTTTGCGGCTCTTTGATTTACGCCAAGCGTTAGGCTGGCTTTATCTATCGCGTCTTGTAGCGCCTTATAGTCGTTCGCGTTTAGCTCCACCGGCTCGAAATTTTGCACCCCGTCGCCGACGCCCACCTTTTCGTATTTGGTGTTTTTGTCTAGCATTTGGGTTATTTTGGCTAGGTTTTTTTGCGTGGCATTAAAAATCAGCCCACGGTTATACGCTTCATCTTTGGCCGCGGTCATAATTGCGGTCATTTCCGTAGTCGTTAAACTACTTTGTGCCGACAAAAGCGATATTTGCGCCTCAACTAAGCGGTCATTTTTCGGGCTTAGCCCTTTCGTCAAATTCGCAATTGTAGTCTTTGACGCGTTGTATTTTTTCGCCAGCTCTCTTTGACTAAATTTGCCAGTATGAAAATCTGCTAAAATTTTCTCTTTTATCTCGTTTGTTATTTTTGCCACTATCTTCTCCCCATCTCGCTCTTAATAAAATCTATCGCCCCGCCCGAGCCGTAACAAACTTTCGCCTTTGCATATCCGTAGCAGTTGATAGTATCTATCCAACCCTCTTGCTCGTCTGATACCCTGCTTAGGCTTTTCTTTGCGCGCTTCATCTCGACGAAAACTATCTTGCTCGGCAAAAATACCAGCATATCAGGAAAGCCTGCGCTAGTTCCCATGGCTTTTAGTTTCTTTTTGTATTGCACGCTAGCTACTCTTTCGTTTGCTACGTGAGTAAATTTTAGATTATTTCTTTTTAGCCAGCCGGCAAAGAATTTCATCTCCCAATCCTCTAGCGGCACTTGCCCCGTCGCTTTTGCATACGCTAGGGTGTTTTCGTATTTTGGTGGCATCAAAACAAACTCCCTTGCTCGCCTTTTATTCTTAGCTCGCCCTCGCTTAGCCTCTTGCGCACTCCTTGCCGCCTGCGACGAGTATTTCAACCTCTCCGCTTTCAAAGTCTATTCGCGCCACGTCGTAAAAGTTTCCTCTGTCGTTCGGCCTAAATTCTAGTTTCATACCGCCGCCTTATTTATGCCGCTTAACAAAGCGCTAAGCGCGGGTTTGTTTTGAATAGCTTTAGCCTCTTTTTGTTTTTCCTGCTCGTATGCTATTAGGGCCATCGGGGCTTTATATTCATTGCCTACGAAATACACTGGGTCGTTTTGCGTCTGATAGCCGTCTTGTCCATTCTTCTTAGTGGCCCAACCGAGCAAAATTTCAGGAGCTTGGTGCGGGGTTTTGATGTAGGTCTTGTATTGTTTCTCAAACTCGAATTTTCTAAAATTATCCCAATCCTTGCCCTCAAGGTTACAAATTTTCTCCCATCCCCCGTTATTTTTTACGACGGTCATTATGGTTTTGTCCTCAAATACCACATTTTTATTCGGGCCGTGCTTCCCGATAGCGTAGGTCAGTTGATCGAGCGCCAGCCTTGCCTTATCCTCGATGCTGCCCTCTAAAATTTCTAAAAATTCGGCTATTTTTGGCATCGATTGATATACTCTGGTTTGCAGTATCTCGCGCCTAGCTCTTAGCAATTCCTCGCGGCTGAAGCACCCTAATTCGTCAAAATAAAGCATAAGCGCACTCTTGCTTAAATTTGCGTTGAAGTAGTCCATCAAGGGCGCAAATATCTCTAAAAACTCGGTCTTGCTCATCAGTTTATCCTTTCGTCCTCTAAAAATTCCCGCATACTTTGCATCGTGCGTTGCATATTGGCCGTCGGGCTATACCCCCCGCGGTTTGCCGGCGCGGTCTTTTTGTCTTTTGCGGTCCATCGCGAGTAGGCTACGGCAAAGTTCAGGTATTTGTAGCTACTCTTGCACTGCAAGGCCTCGAAAAACTCATCCGCGCTCATTAGGCCTGGGTCATCGCGCCGTTTAGCTTCGATGAATAGCTGCAGTCGCTTCTTGTAGCCCTCGTCAAGCTTGCTAAAGTGCGTTTCTTTCGGCAAAGCAAAACTACTAACGGAGATTTCTAAGATTTCTGGTTCGATTATCTGCGGTTTGCGCTCCTGCGTTTGCGCGTGCTCCCCCTTAAAGGCTTGTAATTTTCCTAGCTTGTAATTATCATGGCTTGTATTTTTAAAGCTTGTATTATTCAACCTATTAATGCGGTTGACGTTTTCGTCAATCGGCGGTTGATTGTTTTGATAACGGCCATTGACGTTTTCGTCAACGGCGTTGATACTTTCGTCATTCGCGGTTGACGTTTTCGTCAACGGCGGTTGATTGAGATTTTCAAGAGCTATCAGTCTGATTTTACGATTTGTTACTACCGCCCCAAATTTATCGTCTTGCGTTTCTATGTAGCCGCATTCTTTGAGCTTGGTTATTTGGCGTGAGATCGTCTCGGGAGTAGTGCCGAATTTCTCCGCTAGGTATTGGTTTGAGGCATAGCAATACCCCTCTTTCGCCGATAGCGACGAGATAAGAAGTAGCAAAGGCAACATTTTTTGTATGCGCTTATCGAATATCCAGCTATTGGGGCATATCGCGTAGCCGTTGTTAAGTTTTTCGTTCATTCCTCATCCCCCTTAATTTTCTCAACCGTCAGCCACGCAAACACGGCCGACGCAAAAAAACAAACCGCCAAAAAGCTCAAAATTATCCCAATTATCAAGGTTAAGAGTTTCATCGCGCTACCCTCTCGACGGCTTTTAAAATTTCCGCGCTATGCCCCGTAACGGCGTCTTTTTTAGTGCCGACTACGATCAAGTAACCTCGCTCTATCAGTTCGTTTGCGCGACCGCATACGCCGCACTCTTTGAATTTATATATTTCGCCGTACCAGCGCGCTATTTCTTGCCGTGTTGCGCCGTTTGGATGCAGTTTAAAACACTCATATACCTGCGCACGTTTACCGTTTAGAAACGGCTTTATGGCGCGATATGCTTTTAATGATGTTTGGGCGATCATTTTTACGCTCCTAGCCTAAAATCTTTATTTTTTGCGAGCTTTATCCGCTCGAAAATCATTTTTACGACGTTTACGCTCATCGCGTTGCCCGCTTGCTTATACGCCTGCGTATCGCTCACTACGATTTTAAAGCTCTCGGGAAATCCTTGCAAGCGTAAACACTCTCTAGGCGTGAGCTTGCGTATGCGCTCGCTTCTTAGGAGATTATTTTGCTCAAAGCTATTTGACCTTTGAATAACTTTGGGCGTTTCTTGATTGTTCTTGGCCGTCAATAGTG
>NZ_CALHVN010000002.1 GCF_938039245.1 uncultured Campylobacter sp.
ACGGATATAACTGAAATTTTAAATCAACTAGCAAAGCTAGGTAAATTTGACGTAAAAGCATAAAGGATTAATATGATAAGCGGCGTAAACGGATTTGGCGCAAACGTAAATTATGATTTTAGTAGCGCTCGCGGGCAAAATTTAAAAGCACGCGAGGAAAAAGAGGCTATAAATTTAACCTCAAATCAGGCTTCGAATATGGCGGTCGCGCAGCCGAATTCGACAAATCAAACGAATCCAAAAAATAGCGAAAACGTATCAAGCCTAAAAGGTGTCGACGTAGACTTTAACATCAAAGAGATGCAAGCGGCCGTTAGGGAGATAAAAAAGCTCCCGCCCGGCGCACCGGCTAATATACGAGGCGTTTTTTCTCTGAGCGGATATACTCTGGACGAAAAGATAAGCGTATGGGGTAAGATAAGCGGGTTAGACGGCTCTTTTAGTAGGAGCGAAGCTGAAAATCTGAAGAAATTTATAAATAGTAGCGGGGCGTTTGGTTTTGATAAACTTACTCGAGATTTGGCGGGATACGATACGACCGACGTCGATGAATTTGCGAAAAAATACATAAACCGCGATTATCCGTTTTTGGGCATAGAATATAATGCGGGGAATAAGGGGATGGAAATCCTCGACTCCGATATGAGCGTGGACGAGTTTAAGGATAGGTGGGCTGAATATACCGTGCTAAAGCGTTTGGGCGAGAGAGGCGCGGAAAGAATATACGTAGACGGCGAAAATATCGCGATAGTCATGAATAAAAACAAGGCTCCCGTGGAGTTTAGGGAGCTTGAGAGTATCGAGTATAAGGACGAGCAGAGTAAAAAGGCGTTTATAAAATTCGTACGAGATGCGATAGAAAAGGGTTTGGATATACAAAATCTGCTTGAGGGCAGGGCTGAATTTAAGGAAAATACAAGCGAGGCGACGGCGTTTAAACCCATCCAAGCCACAAGTGAAAGCAAAACATACGTAGATAAAGACATTAGACGCGAGTTTTTCGAGAATTTCCTGAAAGCCGAACGCGAAAAAGGAACGGATATAACTGAAATTTTAAATCAACTAGCAAAGCTAGGTAAATTTGACGTAAAAGCATAAAGGATTAATATGATAAACGCTCTTAACAACTATTCCGCTTTTTCTAGACAAAGTTTTTCCCTAAACGTAAATGTTAAGCATGGCTCAAAAACTGAGATTTTAAAACAAAATGAAATCTCGCAGCCGGATACGGTCGGGCACAAATTTAACGAAGTTTTAGGCTATAAAGTAGGTGCGGACGGATATTTTACGTCCGAATTTAACAAAGCTGCAGGTATTCCAAAGGACTACAAAATCCACTCAGATACCTTAAAATCGCTCGTGAACGTAAATGATAAAGCGATCGCATTTAATAAAATGTTTTCAAAAATCGACATAGCAAAAACAGTCGGCAATGCATATAAAATTTTATCCCAAGTAGTCGGCGAGGACGTTTTAAATTCTAAAGAAAGTTTTAACAAAGAAGACCTTGCCAAATTCCCTCAAGGATACGAGTACGAGAAATCAAGTCTAAAAGTAACTAAAGTAAATAAAAACATCTACGACTATGCGTCGGCACGTAGCGCCTTTGACGATAAGTCTGGGAAAACCAATATGGAAACGCTATTTTTTAATAGCTCATATCATGAGTTAACAACAACGCCGCAATATAAGCCGTCAACCAATATCTTTGATAACAATAACGGCGGCAAAGAGAGCGAAAATGTGAGCGTGTTTATAAATCCTCACGGCGAAAGATACACTAACCCTGACGGTAGTATAACCAAAGGAGGCTTGATAGCAGCCGTAATAAACTCAAATTTAGACGTACGAGAGGGCGAAACTACGGTTTGGGGCAAGATGCAAGGTTATGACAAAAGCATAAGTGGCAAAGAATACAGACAAAAGCTGGACGCCTTTATTGATTCGCGCAACATCTACGGCATCAAAGGAAGCGAGCTTGACGGGCTTAGCAAGGATTACCGAGAATATGTACTAACGTTTCAAAAAATGCAAGAGTCGCTTTTACCCGGTAGCACTGCCTTGGGCGGCAACTCTAACATAACTTCTGACGGCAAAGAATCAAAAAGCCTCTTTGAAATAATGCAAGAGGATATGAAAGAGGCGCAAAAACGCCTAGAAAAGCTAATAGAGCAAGAAAAGCGAATGCAAAAGATGCTGGATAAAAACAGAAAATACGACAAAGAGCTAGAGCAAAATACTAGAAAAAATTTAGAAGAACTTGAGGCGATGATTAAATTTAACGCTAAGAGCATGGATATAAAGGCTTAAAAGGATTAATATGATAAGCGGCGTAAACGGATTTAACGCAAACGTAAATTATGATTTTAGTAGCGCTCACGGGCAAAATTTAAAGATACATGAGGAAAAAGAGGCGGCAAATCAAGCTTTAAATTTGACTATCGCACAGCCGAATTTAACAGCACATATTGATTATGACGCTCTTGATCCAGGAAAACTAGACCGAGATCAGCTCAAAATTTGGGCGGAAAATGTTGATCCCGAGAAACTGACCGGTAAAAATTTAAGTATGTGGTTGGGTGCGAAAATGGGGTTTGAAAAGCTTGAAGATAGCTGGCGTAAAGAGCTTGGTCTAAATCCGAACGAGCCAGTAGCCGTAAGGAGGATATTTTCGCTAAGCGGCTACACGAGAGACGATAAAATAAGCGTCTGGGGCAAGATAAACGGGCTTGATCCAAGCGTGAATAAGAGCGAGATCGCCGAGCTAAAAAAGTTCATAGACAGCACTAAAGCTTTGGCGGCAAACGAGGGGCTAGCCGGATATAAAAACTTAAACGTCGACGATATTCGCACGGATTTAGGCGGCGTAGGAACTGGATTTATGCCGGGATTTGTTATGCTGCGTGAGATCACCGACTTGCTCGACTCCGATATGGACATAGATAAATTTAAAGATAAATGGCTAGAATTTGCCGCCGAAAAGATACTAGGGGATCACGCAAATGTCAAGATCTTACTCAAAGATGGAAAGTTAAATTTTGATCAAACGCCCGAAAAAGTCAGGTTAAGATCTCTTAATCGGCCGCTTGAAAAAAGAGTGAGCTACGCAGATGAAGCAACTAAAGAAGAGTTTTTAAATTTCTTAAAAGATGCGTTTAACAAAGGCGAGAGCATCGCAGACGTACTACAAAATATAGCTCTAAAAGAGGGCACGGTAAGCGATCAAGCTCCTAAAGAAACGCCCGAAGATAATAAATTTAAGCCTATCCAAGCCGTTAGCAAAAGCCAAACCTATGTTTATAAGGATATAAAGCGCGAGTTTTTCGAGAATTTCCTAAAAGCCGAACAGGAAAAGGGGACGGATATAATGGAGCTTTTAAGAAAACTAGGTAAAATGGGGCTTGATCTAAAAGCCTAAGGAGTGGCCGTGAAAATACGAATCTACTACGAAGACACCGACGCGGGCGGCATAGTCTATCACGCAAACTATATAAAATACTGCGAAAGGGCGCGCAGCCAGATATTTTTTGACTCTGAGGTTAAGCCTTTTAGCAAGGACGGATATTTTGTCGTGAGCGAGATTCGGGCGAAATTTAAAAAGCCCGCCGTCCTGGGCGATCTGCTCGAGGTAAAAACGAGCGTGGCAAGCCTAAAAAAAGCCTCCGCGCTCATAAATCAAAAAATTTATAAAATCGCAAATTTAAGCGGCGAATGCCAGCCTGAGCTCGTCTTTGAAGCCGATGTCGAAGTTGCGTTCGTTAGCAACCTAAGGCCGGCTAAGATGAGCGAGGAGATAGTGGATTTTCTCTCCTCTTATTGCTCGTAAAAGCCGTATTCGCCGGCTTTTAAAACCTTCGTATCATAGATAATCTGCGAGTCCTCGACGCTCTCGTTAAAAAGCCTCTGCGCGCCGCGGTTTAGGTAGGTCGCGTAGATGTAGTCAAGCCCAGCGCTAGCGGAGTACCCCACCCAGTTGAAGTTTAAATTTTGCCCCAAAATTTCGTTATTTGAGTCCAGCGCGCCGTCGGTTTTAGAAATCGAGTTGGCTATGTAGAGCTTTTCTCTATCTTGCGGTTGCGTGAGTTTAAAGATGCTCGGCGCGTAGTTTATCTGCGTGCTTAAAAGGGCGTTAAATTTGACGTCGTAAAGGCGCATTTGAGAGCTCACCATCGAGGCTTTTACGAGCGGAACGTTTAGGAAAACTGTCGCGCCGCTTAGCCTTGAGTTACCGGATAACATCGGCTTTAGGTCGGTAACGCCGCTTGCGATCTCGTTTTCGTAGACTAGCCCGCCGCTAAGCTCGTCCGCGTAGCGATTTAGCGCCGCTCCTAGCGCGCTGCCGTCAGAAAACGCCGCGACTTGGCCGTTTGAGAAATTTAGCAGCTTCTCGACTTGTCCTTTGTAGTCTATACCGCCGAATATCAAATTCTCCTGCGGCGAATCGACGCTAGAGATGTGCAGGGTCGGCACGAAAGCCGTCATGGCGGGGTCTAAAACCTCGTTTAGATATTTTGCGCCAACAGGCGTAAACGGCGCGATGATATAGGAGATATTTTCGCTTTTAGCGCGCGCTAGGGCGCCGTCGATAGCGTTCGGAGCTTCGTTGCCGATGTTGTAAAATTTAACGTCGATAGGGGCGTTTTGTCTGACGACATAGGCGATAACCGCGTTTGAGACGACGCCGGCATAGCTTTTTATGCTATCTTGAGGGATGATGACGGCGATTTTAAACTCGGCATTAGAATTTGACGTCAGACTTTCGTTGCCGGCGTTTGCGTAGGAGCCGCTTAGGGCGTTAATGGCTTGTAAAATTTCTTGGTTCGAGCTGTTTTCGTAGCGAGCCAACAAGCTGTGCAAAAGACCCTCTTTAACGAGATCAAGCAAGCAAGCATCGTCGCATTTTGCCGGTTCTAAATTTATATAAACTTCGCTGGCGGGCGGTATATCGGAGGCCTTTTCGCTCCTGGCAAACAGCGCCGAGCAGATCAGTAATGCGGTTAAAATTTTTCTCATAGGTACTCTTTTATCTTTTTTAAATCGCTGAAAAACAGCTCTTTTTTGCTTGGATTTTTCGCTACGACGCTTGGCGAATAAGTCGCCAGCAGAGCCGAGTGTTTAAATTTCATTATATTTCCCCTTATTGCCTCAAAGCTTTGCGCGCTTTGTTTTATCATTTTGTAAAAGACCTCTTCGCCTAGCGCTACGATGAGTTTTGGCGCGACTAGGCGGGTTTCCGCGCTAAAATACGGCTCGCAAAGCTCGTATGCGCTTGCCGGAGCTTTGGCGGCGGGTTTGCATTTTAGCAGGCTAGTGACGTAAATTTCGTTTTTTTCAAGACCCACTAAATCCTTTAAATTTTGCAAAAACTTATCGTCGCCAGCCAAAAACTCTCCGCTCGCGTCCTCGGCGGCGTTTGGCGCGTCAAATACGAAAACTACTTTAGCGCTTTTATCTCCAAGGCCCGTTAGCGCGTGGTTTGCGCTCTTGCAAAGCTCGCATAGATTGCACTCTTTGATGCTTGCGTTTAGCTCTGCAAGGCTACTTGGCAAGGCCGCGGACGAAGGCGAAAAATCGGCGAATTTATACCCGAACGCCCTCAGATAGTAAAGCTCTCTTAAAATTTCGTTTGCGTAACTCATCGCGCGATGATATCCAAAAGGGCGTTAAAAACAGATAAATCAAAGCGCTAGTTTGCTTAAATTTTCGCCGTCCAAGCGGTAGTTTCGCCACTGCTCGGACTGGTTTTTCGCGCCCATTTTTTCGTAAAATTTAATGCCGGGCTCGTTCCAGTGCAGGCACGCCCACTCGAGGCGTTGGAGGTTTTCGTCCTTGCAAATTTGAGCTAGATGCCTAAAAAACTCTTTTCCTACGCCTTTGTTACGATACTCTTTTTGGACGTACAAATCCTCCAAATACATCCCGCCAAGCCCCAAAAACGTGGAAAAGGTGTAAAAATATATCGCGTAGGCTATGATTTTGCCCTCTGCTATGCAGACTAAAATCTCGGCGTAGTTTTTCTCAAAAACAGACTCGGCAAAAATTCCCGGCGTAAATTTTACATCATCGCTCATTTTTTCGTATGCGGCCAGCTCTTTAACCAGCTCGCAAACGGCCGGGATGTCGGCCCTGGATGCTTTTCTAATAACGTAAGACAAAATTTTCTCCTAAATTTTAATGAGCGATTATATTTTTATTATTTTAAAACGAAGTTTAAAAATTTATTAAAAGGATTTTAAGCGATTTGTTGATAAAATCACCGACTTATATCAAAATCACCATAAGGAAAAATTTATGAAAAGAACATACCAACCTCATAAAACCCCTAGAAAACGCACTCACGGGTTTCGCGTCCGCATGAAAACTAAAAACGGTCGCAAAGTGCTAAACGCAAGACGCGCAAAAGGTAGAGCAAGATTGGCCGTTTAAGCAAATTTAGCTCTATAAGCAGCCAAAAGGAGTTTTCAAGCGTCTACAAAGAGGCCGTCAAATGGCACTGCGAGGAGGCGATAGTCTTTTTTAAGCCTTGCAATGAAAACAAATTAGCCGTCGTAGCCAGCAAAAAGGTGGGCAAAGCCGTCGTTCGCAACCGATGTAAAAGGCTTTTGCGAGCGGTCGTAGTCGAGGTTGCAAATGAGCTTGCAGACGGCATTTACGTGATAGTCGTTAAAAACGGGCTAGAGAAAAGCTCGTTTTTAAAGCTCAAAAAAAATATCTCTTGGGCTATGAAAAAACTCGGATGTATAAAATCAGGCATATGAAAATGATAAAACAAGCTATTTTATTTTTGATAAAAGCATATCAAGATTATATCTCCAAATTTACTCCGAAGTCTTGCAGATACTATCCCTCATGCTCGGAATTTGCCGTTTGGCAGTTTAAATTTAACGGCTTTTTCTCAGCGCTTTTTGCGGTTATTTTTAGAATTTTACGCTGTAATCAGCTCTTTAAAGGCGGCATCGACTACCCCGTCATCAGTAAAAATTTCGACTCTTTTTTTATATCCAATCAAAATTTAAAATCGCACATCGCATTTTGGTTCGTCCCGTATAAAAAAAATAAATTCTACGTTATTAAAAATTTAGACTTTCAAAAGGAAAAATAGTGTTAGACAATATGTCAGTTCAAAAACGCGTGATATTAGCGACCGTTTTATCTTTTATCTTTTTTATCGCTTACGATCATTTTTTTATTCCTAAAAATTTGCCGCTAGATCAAAACCAAACCGTGACGGCACGGCAATCGAGCCGAGCAAACGCCGCTCCGAGTGCAAATACCGCATCAGGCGCTAGCGCTCCGCAAGCCGTAGCGACGCAAAGCCGCGAGATCGCCGTGATAAAGGGCGAGCACTTTGAGGCGCGCATCGACGAGCTAGGCAGGATTTCTAAATTTTATCTAAACGACGAAAAATACAAAAACGCCGATGGCAATCGCATCGAGCTAGCCGGCGCCCAGCCGCTACCGCTTGAAGTACGCTTTAGCGACAAGGCCTTAAATGAGCAAGCTTTTAAAGTAGCCTACGCGAGCGACGTTAGCGAGATAAATTTAACTAGCGAGCCAAAAAGCATAGTTTTAACACAAAATTTGGAAGGCTCTAGCGTAACCAAGAAAATCACGTTTTATCCAAACGGAAGCTATGATCTAGACCTTAGCGTGAGCGCGGGCGAATATTACGTGACTCCGGGCTTTCGTCCAAGCGTCGCTATCGACAGCTACACCGTCCACGGTGCGTTACTTAAGCATAATGACGGCAAGCTAACTATCATCGAGGACGGCGACGTAGATGCAACCGAAAGCTTTAACAACGTAAACATAGCCGCAGCTAGCGACAGATACTACACGGCTTTGTTTTTTAAATTTGACGGACTTTTAAATCCCGTAGTTTCAAAAGACGGTGCGGGAAATGCGGTGATATTTGTAAAAGGCGAGCAAAATTTTAAAGCTAAAGGCTACATCGGTGCCAAAGACCACGCGACTCTAAGCCAGATAAACGAGGAGCTCGTGGACGTCATAGAGTATGGCTGGTTTACCTTTATTGCAAAACCGATGTTCGCGTTTTTAAATTGGCTTTACGGCTACATCGGCAACTGGGGCTGGGCGATCGTCGTGCTAACGCTAGCTATCAGGATCGTGCTTTTCCCTCTTACCTACAAAGGCATGCTATCGATGAATAAGCTAAAAGATCTGGCGCCAAAAGTAAAAGAGCTGCAAGCCAAATACAAAGGCGATCCGCAAAAGCTAAATATGCACATGATGGAGCTATATAAGAAAAACGGCGCAAATCCGATGGGCGGCTGCTTGCCGATACTTATGCAGATACCGATTTTCTTTGCGATTTACCGCGTTTTGCTAAACGCGATCGAGCTAAAAGCGGCGCCGTGGATACTATGGATACACGACCTTTCGGTGATGGATCCGTATTTCGTGCTGCCTATTTTGATGGGTGCGACGATGTTCCTTCAGCAAAAGCTCACGCCGACCACGTTTAGCGACCCGACGCAAGAAAAGATAATGAAATTTTTACCGCTTATCTTTACGTTTTTCTTCGTGACATTCCCTGCGGGACTTACGCTTTACTGGTTTGTAAACAACCTCTGCTCGGTCGTTCAACAAATTTTCGTAAATAAACTCTTTGAAAAGCATAAAAAAGCGGAGGTAAAGGTCTGATGCGAATAGAAGCCGAAAATTTGCAAGAAGCTTTTAAGAAGGCTGCCGAGGAGCTGAACTGCTCCGTTACCGAGCTTGATATCAAAATTTTGCAAAACCCGAGTGCCGGCTTTTTGGGATTTTTCAAAAAAACGGCGATCATCGAAGCCGTAAAAGAAGGAGCGCAAAAAGAAGCAAAAAAGGCTCCTCAAGCCGCTCGCAAAGAAAACGTAAATGAAAAAAAGAAGGAGTTTAAGAAAAAGGAAAGCTTAGGCGAGGAGCAAGGTTGTCAAGACGATAAAGAGAAGAAAAAAAATCATAAAAATCGGCACGAACATCACAAGCCCCAGACGATCAAACAAAATGAAACAAGTGTGGCAGACGAGCCGAAATTTGTCGAGCCGCACGTTGAACCGCAAGTAAATGAGCCTCACAAAAAAGAGCGACCAAAAAAAGAAAGCGGTAAAAATATCCTTGATCACTCAATCATTGATACCTTTAATAAAAACGATTTTTACGAGGGTGAGGATAAAGCGGGAAGCAGCGAAAAATTTGACTCGCCGGCTTCCGGCGGCGAGGCGAATTTGATGCAAAACGCGTCAAATTTAACCAAAAAAGAAAAACAAGACTCTCGCGCGGATCGTGGCTTGGCTCAAAAACAAAAAGAGCAAAAACAAAAAGCCGACATCGATAAAGCGCTACCTGAGATAAAGCAGGGCATAGAAAAGCTCTTTGGCGGAAATTTTTTTACGATAGATAAAATAGACGTGCGTAAATTTGACGACGATACCGTAATAGTCGAGCTTGACGGCGAGGATGCGGCGCTACTTATAGGCAAAGAGGGCTACCGCTACAAGGCGATCTCGTATCTGCTTTATAACTGGATAGGCTCTAAATACGGTCTTAGCGTACGCCTTGAGATAGCTCAGTTTTTGCAAAATCAAGAGGCCGCAATCGAGCAATATCTAAAAAGCGTAATCGAGCGCATCGAGGAGACGGGCAAGGCAAAAACAAAGCATCTAGACGGCGTTTTGGTTAAGATTGCCCTAGAAAAACTGCGCGAGAAATTCCCCGACAAGTACGTCGGCGTCAAGTCAAACAGCGACGGACAATACGTGGTCGTAAACGATTTTATAAAAAAATGAACGACACCATAGCCGCCGTTGCTACCGCACACGGCGTAGGCGCGATCTCTATCATCAGGCTAAGCGGCGCAAACGCCCTTAGCCTGGCTCTAAAACTCACTAAAATTTCTGCTCTCGTCCCGCGTTACGCGACCCTAACTAAAATTTACGCCGAAGACGAACTCATAGATGAAGCCTTGCTTATTTACTTCAAGGCTCCGCATAGCTTCACGGGCGAGGACGTGGTGGAGTTTCAACTCCACGGCGGGCTAGTGGTGGCAAATTTGATCCTAGGCGAACTTATCAAAAAAGGCGCCAGACTCGCGCGCGCAGGCGAGTTTAGCAAACGAGCGCTCATAAACGGTAAGATGGATTTTAGCAAGATTGAGGCGATAAACTCGCTCATAAACGCAAAAAGCGAGGACGGCGCAAAGATTATGGCTCGCACGATGAGGGGAGATTTGGCTAAATTTACGAACGAGATTCGCCGCGAACTCGTAAAAACTCTGGCATTCGTGGAGACTAGCATTGATTATGCCGACGATGATCTGCCCGCTGATCTGCTAGAGAGCATCAACCAAATGCTAAAACAAAACAGCGCCAAACTAGATAAAATCGTCGCTATAAGCCAGAGCAGAAAAGGGCTGCTCGAGGGCTTTAAAATCGCGATAGTAGGCAAGCCAAACGTCGGCAAAAGCTCGATCTTAAACTCGCTTTTGTCTTACGAGCGCGCGATCATCAGCGACGAGGCGGGCACGACTAGAGATAGTATCGAAGAAGCCCTAAAAATCGGCACTCATCTAGTACGTATCATAGATACCGCAGGTATCCGCAAAAACGCGGGTAAGATCGAGCAAATCGGCATTTCGTATTCTCTGCGAGCTATCGAGGAGGCCGACGTCATCTTGGCTGTTTTTGACGCTTCGCAGGAGGCTGATGAGCAGGATAACGAGATTCTGGAGCTTTTAAAAAACTCGCAAAAAAAGATTTTTTACGTTTTAAATAAATGCGACCTCGGCGTTAAATTTAGCGCTCCCGCAGGCGCGATACAAATTTGCGCCAAGCAAGGAACGGACGAGATAATAAATAGTCTAAAAACCTATCTAGATGCTCAGGAGACGAGCGAGATATTGCTAAACTCCGCTCGTCAAATTTCATGCTGCGAGGCGGCGAGCGAGGCGATAAAAAGAGCGTTAAATTTACTCGCCCAGTCCGAGCTTGAGCTTTTTGCTTATGAGCTAAATACGGCAATAGAGCAAATCTCGTCGATCACGAAGCCGTTTGAGAGAAGCGAAATTTTAGACGAAATGTTTAGCAACTTTTGTCTGGGCAAGTAGCGAGCTTATTTTGCAAAATCCGTAGCTTGCTAGAGCTTATCTAGCTTTAGCAGAGCCCGCGTTTCAGCCAAATACCAATCTTGCTAAAATGAAAGAGCGTAGCACGCCTAACGAATAAAATTAAGAAAAAGTAAAACGAAAAATGCGGTAAATTTGCTCGCCAAACTCGTCCTAAAACTACGGCTAATTTACCCTACGCTCATTTTTCGATTAAATTTGGCCGAGTGTCCGGCGCGAAACTCGTTAAAACTACTAAGCGCGAATAAGCGTATAAAAAGGAAAAATATGAATCCGTTTAAAATTTTGATTTTTGCGGTTGTCGTAAATTCGGCTTTTGCCGGCGACGCATCAAAGGATGTAAATTTGACCGCAAATGCCTCTCGCAACCAAAAAGAGGTAAAAATACTAGAGACGCTTTGCGGATCGATTTTGCCCTTTAGCATAGCTTCATGCGAGCAACTAGCGGACAAGCGTTTGGACGAAAGCAGCGCATTTTACGATAGACAAAAGGGTCTAGCGGCGCTGCAAAAAGTCTGCGACTCGAAGGACGAACGCGACTCAAAGTTGGCCTGCGCGGAGCTAGCGTGCGAGTCTGGCGATGGGCGCAAATGCCTAAACGCCGCTAAATACTATCAAACGCTACTTAGCGTTGACGAAAAAATGTCGGCGCTTTTTAAAAAAGACTGCGACGAGCGCGGCGGGACGGATTGTTTGTATGCTAAATTTTTTGATAAGGCGGACGAAATGGGTGTAACCAAAACGTATTCTTGCAAGATAAAAAAATATCTCAAAATGTCGTGCGATGCGGGCGAAAAAGAGGGCTGCAAGGAGTTTGAAAAACTGCGCGGGCTTTGAGCTGCGAGATAAAATTTAATGCAAAATGCGGTTTTTGCCTAAAATTTGAGCTACTTGCCAAGACCCGCACCCCAAAAATGCTAATTTTTATTCGGCTAAATTTAGAGCCGAATTTATTCTTAATTAAGGGTTAGGCGCTTTTAAATCGTTTAGTTTTGTAACGCGGCGAAAATATTACAAAAAGCGGTAGTATAAATTTGCATGCGGCGTCAAATTTTACCCGTCAAATTTGCCTCGTTTTCGTCCCTTTGGTTTATCAAGTTTTTATGCGAATTTAAGTAAAATCAACCAAAATTTTTTAAAGGCTAAAAATGGACAAAGCTACCGTAAAAGCGCACAAAATCAGCGACGACGAATACGAAAATATACTTAAAATCCTAGGCAGAGAGCCAAATTTGCTCGAGCTTGGGATATTTTCTGCGATGTGGAGCGAGCACTGCAGCTACAAGTCGAGTAAAAAGTACCTAAACGGCTTCCCGACTAAGGCGCCGTGGGTGATCCAGGGTCCGGGCGAGAACGCGGGCGTCATCGACGTCGGAGGCGGCGTCGCGGCGGTGTTTAAGATGGAGAGCCACAACCACCCAAGCTTCATCGAGCCTTTTCAGGGCGCGGCAACGGGCGTGGGCGGGATACTGCGCGACGTATTTACGATGGGCGCGCGAGTTGTGGCGAATATGAACTCGCTGAGATTTGGCGAGGTGCGCGGCGAGAGCGAAAACGCGAAAAAACAGCGCTACCTGCTAAAAGGCGCGGTCGCGGGCATCGCTCACTACGGCAACTGCATGGGCATACCTACTATCGGCGGCGAGACGACGTTTGATCCTAGCTTTAACGGCAACATCCTAGTAAACGCATTTGCGCTGGGGCTTTGTAAGGGCGACGAGATATTTTACGGAAGGGCCGAAGGTATCGGCAATCCCGTGATCTACGTCGGCTCAAAGACCGGCCGCGACGGACTTGGAGGCGCGGTGATGGCGAGCGATAGCTTTAACGACGCGAATAAATCCCTGCGTCCGACCGTGCAGGTGGGCGATCCGTTTGCAGAAAAGCTGCTGATGGAGGCGTGCTTGGAGCTATTTAACACGGGCTACGTCGTAGGCATCCAGGATATGGGCGCGGCGGGGCTAACGTCTAGTAGCTTTGAGATGGCCGGACGCAGCGGTAGCGGTATGAAGATGTATCTAGACCGCGTGCCTATGCGCGAGACTGGCATGACGCCTTATGAGCTAATGCTAAGCGAAAGCCAGGAGCGTATGCTCATCTGCGCCAAAAAGGGCTGCGAGCAAAAGATACTTGAAATATTTAAAAAATGGGATCTAGACGCCGAAATCATCGGCGAGGTAACAAACAGCGGCGTGATGGAGCTTTATTGGCACGGCGAGCTAGCGGGCGAGATACCCATAGCGCCGCTTAGCGAGGCCTCTCCAGTGCTTAACCGACCGACCGCGCGCCCAAAATACCTAGACGAAATCAAAAATTTACAAATTCCTGAGAGTGCGGATAATAAAACCGCGTTTTGGAAGCTGCTTGGCGAACCTGAGGTGCTAAACAAGTCGCTAATCTACGATCAATACGACGCAAATATCCAAACAAATACGATCAAACAACCGGGGCTTCTGGGAGCTGCGGTTATCCGCGTGAAAGAAACTGGTAGGGCGATCGCGATGGCGGCGCAGTGCGACCCGCGGGCGAATTTCGTCGATCCTAAAATCGGCGCGGCTAGAGCGGTCGCGGCGGCCGGACGAAAGGTCGCGATGAGCGGAGCGACGCCTCTAGCCATCACCGACTGCCTAAACTACGGCAATCCGCAAAATCCGGAGGTTATGTGGCAGTTCGCACAGGGCTGCGAGGGTATCAAAGAGGCTTGCCGCGAGCTAAATACGCCCGTCGTCAGCGGCAACGTGAGCCTATATAACGATACCGAGGGCGTGAGCGTCTATCCGACACCGGCGATCGTGACGGTGGGCGTAAACGAGGACGCAAATGCGAGCCTTCCGAGCGTCTTTACGCGCGCCGGCACGGCGATATACCTGCTTGGCGAGACGAAGGGCGAATTTGCCGCGTCGCTTTACGCTAAAGCACTATTTGACGCGGTGGGCGGCGAGCTAGCAGCGGTGGACTATAAAAAAGAGCGCGCGCTGTGGGATTTGGTCATCGAGGCAAATAAATCGGGCGCGCTAGAGTTTGCAAACAGCGTAGGCGTGGGCGGCGTAGCCATAACGCTAGCAAAAATGGCATGCCTAAGCGGGCTTGGCGCGGAGTGTAAATTTGACGTTAAAAAGCCAAATTTCATCTTTGACGAGAGCTTTTCGCGCGCGATCGTCGGCATAAAAGACGAGGCTAAATTTGAATCTCTAGCCGCTAAACACGGCGTCAAATTTGAAAAAATCGGCAGCGTGGGCGGAGATAAATTTAAGCTAAACGATATTGATGAAAAGCTAAGCGATGTGAGCGAGGTTTATTTTAGCGAGTTTGCCAAGATTATCAAGCAAGAAAGCTAAATGATAATCTTAAACGGCTTTAAAGAGATAAATTTTGATCCGCGCCTTATACCCGGCGCCGAAAAATTCGGCAAAAATCCGGATAAAATAGACTTCGATAAAAACGCGGCTTTACTCGGTTGTATCGGAGCTTGTAAATTTGAGCTGTTTAACGTCAAAAAGGAGCTTATTTGGGAGATAGGCGGCGATTTTTTACATTTTGCCTTTGTGCCAGGATGCGCGCAAATTTGGCTGGTTAAGAAAACTAGCGAGCTTGCGTGCGAGCTTTTAGTCTATGACTACGAGCGAAATTTGATCGCTAAAGAGGAGCTTGACGCGCTTAGATCCGGGGGCGCGTTAGTTTGGGTAAAGCCGCTAGGCACGGCGGTCGCGGTGGAGTTTGATTGCGGCCCGGACGGCTTTAGCGGATATTTAGCGCGGCTTGAAAACGGCAAGATAAAAGCGCTACCTTACGGCGAAAATGTTTTTTTATCGCTCTTGGACGGGGAGCAAGCGTTATTTATGAGCAGTTCAAAAAATCTCGCCTTCATCGCCCGCGCGTCCGACCTAAGGCGGCTAAGGGAGATAAATTTCGACGAAACGCAGCTTGCGCGGTCTTTAGACGGCGAGTTTTTGCTAAACGGCATTATCCCGCTTAGCCGGAGCGTCTGGCTGGTAACTAGCGTCAGTTTTGCGAGCGGTTATCGTCATTACGTATTTGACGCCCAAAATTTGCGTTTTATAGACGAGGCGGCGATAGAGGGATTTTTGCCTTATGCGCAGGAGTGGGGTTACGTGCGCAGCGAGATAACAGCGCTAAAGCTAATAGACGATAAAATCGCTGCATTTTGGGACAAAATCACGAAAAACGTTACGAAAAAAAACAAAGAAACGCAGATAATTAGGCGCTATTTTACGGCCGGTTTTGCGGACGTCGTAGCGCAAATTTTAGCCGCCGTAGAACTTGGAGACAAGAGATAAAATCTAGCGTTTGTGAGGCGTCCGGCTATTAGCGCATGGCATATAGCTTAAGCCGCGCCGCGCGATTTTAGCGGCTAATTTTACTAAATTTAAGGCGAAGTGTGATAGTAATTAGCGATTTTACCGAGCTTGACGGCGATCCCAGCTACGGCGGTATAAATGCTGCCGATTTTGGCGCGAGTAAATTTTGCTTTAGCGTAGGTGCGCTAGCAAAGCTGGTCGCAGTCTGGGGCGACGAATATGAGGACGAGGAGCCCGGTTTTAAACTCTACGGCTTTGATCGCAAGCTAAAATTTAGCCTAAATGAGCCGATAATCTATGCTAAATTTGAACCTCGCGCGGCTCAAATTTGGCTTGCCAGGCGAGATAGCGCAAAACGGATAGATATTTTGATTTACGGTTACGGCGGCGAGCTGAGGGCAAATTTAGCACTACCTGATGAACTTGAAAATTCAGGCGTCTGGATGGATGAGCTGCCGCAAACGGGCGGTATGGCCGTAGGTCTTGGCGCGGGGCAGGACGGCTCTAGGTCGTTTTTGTTGCAGGCAAACGAGAGCGGATTAAATTTAACCGCCAAGCTCGAGGACGATTTTAGTTTTTTGTTCGTTACGGCCGGCAAAAAGGACGAGCGCGGAGGAAACTACGCGCCTGATGATAAATTTGGCAAAGAGCTAGAAGACGCGTCAAAACGCAAATGCCAAAACGAGCAAATGCGCAGGCAAAAATGCATTTTGGGCGGCAACGCAAAAGAGCCCAAAAGTCAAATAAGCAATCAACCGCGCGATCTAAAAAATAACTTCGCGCGCGAAGCGGTGCTGCTAAATTTATACGAGCAAGAAATCGCCGTATCAAGCTATCCGCAGCTAGAGCAGCTACGTAAATTTAGCTTCTGACGAGATCGTGCTAGACGGCGAGGCTCGCGGATTTATGCTAGGCGGTATCGTGCCGCTTAACGACCGAATTTGGGTCGTGCGCGACGACGGATATTTTAGCCACTATCTTTTTGACGCGAGCAAATTTGAGTTTATCGCCGAGATCGCTCTGACGGGCTTTGAGCCTAAAATAGACGGCGCAGGCGAGATAACGTCGCAAATTTGCGATTTAGACTGCTTTGAGGGCAAATTGATATTTACGCGCTACGAGCTAGGTGAGCCGGATCGCTATTTTGAAGCGGACGCAGCAAAGGTGTCGGCGTTTATGCAAATTTAAAGCCGATTTCGTAAGCTTAAAGACTAAAATTTAAGCCGTTTTAACGTTTTTGAGGCGAACTTAAAATTTAATAAGTTTAAAAAGGCTAAAATTGAAGCTAGCCTAATGCTTTTAATCAAATTTAGCAAGCTAAATTTGGACGGCTCAAAGCCGAATAATCAAAAAAGGAGACGAAAAACAAAACGGCTTTAGGCGCAAACGAATTTATAAATCAACGAAAGGAAAAGTAGATGTCTTGGAAAGACTTTTTAAACAACAAAGAGGACGAGCAGCTGCAAAAGGAGGGCAGAGGAATGGATCAAAAAAGCGTAGCTAAGCCGCCGGTGCTATTTAGCGAGACGCAGCAGGTATTAAAAGAAGTCGAAGCTAAACTGGGCGGCACGCTCATCACATACTACAACTCAAACGCGGGCAGCGTCTGCGGCAACGACGCGAGTGCGATGTATGAAATTTTAAAGGGCAAAAAGATAGAAAACGCGTTTTTGTTTATCAAAAGCGACGGCGGCAGCGGTATCGCAGCGCTTCGTATCATCAGCACTCTGCGAAACTACTGCAAAAACATCACCGCCCTCATCCCCGCTAACTGCGCGTCGGCCGCGACGATGATGGCGCTTGGCGCAAACGAGATAGTGATGGGTCCGCTAGCGTATCTAACCGCCGTCGATACCTCGCTAAAGCACGCGATGAGCCCGATAGATAACGGCAACGAGCGCGTTAGCGTGTCGATGGACGAGTTAAACCGCGTGATAAAACTGTGGAAAATGCACGAGAAAGACAACGACGAAAACCCGTATAAATCGCTATACAACTACATCCATCCGCTGGTTTTCGGCGCAGTAGACCGCGCTAGCTCGCTCTCGCTAAAGATTTGCTGCGAGCTTTTGCGCTACCACATGAACGACGAGGCAAAGATCCAAAACATCTCCGAGCGCCTAAACAGCGACTATCCGGCGCATGATTATCCGATACTTTTCCGCGAGGCCGAGGAGATCGGACTGCACGTGCAAAAGATGGACAACGAGCTAAACGAGATGCTGCAAGAGCTTACGCTTCTTTACTCCGAGATGGGGCAGCGCGCCTTTACCGACTATGACGAGAATAGCTATCACGACAACAACATCGCAAACATCATCGAGGCAAACGGCAAGCAGATTTATTATCAGATCGACAAAGACTGGTTTTATCGCCCCGACGAGCGCCGCTGGAACGTGATGAACGACGAGAGCTCGTGGCGCAAGAACGAGCTAGTAGGCGGCAAACTCAAAAATACGATTTATCATTTATGGTGATATTTTGAGTTTCATTTTTTGGTTTTTGATATTTTACGGGATTTATTATCTGGTTTCAAATTTTAGTCAAAATCCCGTAAATTTAGGCGGCTCGCAAAAAAAGGCGATGTTTGAAGAGGCTAAATTTTTAGTTAGCTTGCTTGCTAAAGTCGCCAAAAGCGACGGCAGGGTAAACGAGCTAGAAGCTCGCCTCATCAGCGAGACGCTAGACGATATCACGCTACGGCTCGGTAACGACGCAGCGATGAGGGCGGAGCTAAAGCAGATCTATAACCGCGAAAAAGAGACGGTGCATAATGCTTATTTTATCGCGCGACAGTACAAAGATCGCTTCCGCCTTAGTCAAGACGCCGCGGCCGCGAAGCTATCTTTTTTACTAAATTTGGCCTATATAGACGGCGAATTTAGTAAAAGCGAGCATAACGTCATCGAGCAGATCGCTTTGGGATTTGGACTTAACGAGATCGATTTTTGGTCGATTTTAAAGAGATTTGACGATTTTTACGGGCAAAGGCGGCAAGATAGGGGAGGCCGAAGCGATCCGTACGTAAAACGCGCTAAAAGCCCTTACGACGTGCTTGGACTAAAAGAGGGTGCGCCGTTTGACGAGGTAAAGAAACGCTACCGCGAACTCGTAAAAAAATATCATCCCGATATCCTTATGGGGCGCGGCGAGAGCGAGGAGATGATAGAAAAGAGTACTCGTAAGCTACAAGAGATAAATGAGGCGTATGAAACTATAAAACAACGTGCGGCTTAGAGGCTTGTCTCGCGAGCGCTTTTGAACGAGCTTAAAATTTTCTCCCTCGATGAACTACGCGTTCTATCTTCGGTCGAAAATTTTGGCGCAACGTCCAAAATCGTCTCACGATACTTCGCCTTTTAAATTCGTAAATTTTAGCCAGGTTTTTGTAAAATTCAGCCAAATTCCGGTGCGGTATTTTCTACTTCGCTACGCTCGTAGCCGCGAGCGGACGAGATGGGTTTTGCAAAGTATCAAAAAAGCACCCAAAAAAAACAAATCGGGAATAATCGGGCGCATTATTTTTCGCTTTACTTCACGCTTCGCGTTCGTAACGAGACTTCGCTACGAGGATGCGAGGCGGGTTTTAAATTTTACTCGGTCATTACCAGCTCGGTAACTTCCGTCGTAAAATTGAAAACTGCTGCGTCTAAATCAAAAATATTTCGCCTTTAGGTTTTTAAAATTTAGACAAATTTCTGTAAAATTCAGCCAAATTTCGGTGCGGTATCTTGCGATGAATTTAAATGTTGCGACGAAATTTTCGACCGAAGATAGAACATATAATTCATCGAGGGAGAAAATTTCTAGCTCATTTAAAGGCGCGCAAGAGACAAGCCGGCAAAAGAAAGGAATATAAATGAGAGCACTAATCAGCGTCAGCGACAAAGAGGGTATCGTAGAGTTTGCAAAAGGACTTGAGCGACTCGGTTTTGAGATATTAAGCACGGGCGGCACGCACAAACTGCTAAAAGAACAGGGCGTAAAGGCGGCCGAAGTGAGCGAATACACGGGCTCGCCCGAGATGTTTGAGGGGCGCGTGAAAACCTTGCACCCAAAGATTCACGGCGGGATCTTGCACAAACGAAACGATACAAATCACGTGAGCCAAGCCGCACAACACGGCATCGGCGGCATCGATCTGGTCTGCGTAAATTTATATCCGTTTAAGCAAACCACCATCCGCACCGATGATTTTGACGAGATTATCGAAAACATCGACATCGGAGGTCCTGCGATGGTGCGATCGGCAGCTAAAAACTTCGCTAGCGTTTACATCGTCACTAGCCCGCTTGATTATGACGAGGTTCTGCGCGTCATAGGAGGCGCGGACGAGAGCGAGAAGGCTACTTTTAGGCGAAATTTGATGATAAAAGCCTACGAGCACACCGCGGCATACGACTCTATGATTGCAAACTACATGAACGAGCGCTTTAACGACGGTTTTGGCGAGATGAAATTTATCGCCGGCAGCAAAGTGTTTGATGCGCGCTACGGCGAGAACCCGCACCAAAAGGGCGCGCTATACGAGTTTGATTATTTTTTTAGCAACAACTTCACCGCGCTAAAAGGCGAAGCTAGCTTTAACAACATCACCGATATAAACGCCGCTTTGGCGCTAGCAAGCAGCTTTGACGCCGCGCCTGCGGTCGCCATCGTCAAGCACGCTAACGCTTGCGGTTTTGCCGTAAAATCAAACCTACTAGAAAGCTACGTCGAAGCGCTAAAATGCGATCCCGTCAGCGCATACGGCGGAGTCGTCGCGATAAACGGCACGCTAGACCGCGCTTTGGCCGAGAAAATCAACGAAATTTACGTCGAGGTCATCATCGCCGCAAACGTGGATGAGGACGCGCTTGCGGTATTTGAAGCCAAAAAACGCATCAAAATTTTTACCCAGGGCAATAAATTTTTACAACGCGCAAACGACAAATACGACTTCAAACACGTTGACGGCGGCTTTGTCTATCAGCAAAGTGACGAGGTGAAAGCTAGCGAGCTAGAAAATATGAAACCACAAACCGCGCGCGCAGCCAGCGAGGCCGAGCTAAAAGACCTCGAGATCGCGTGGAAGGTCGCGGCGCTTACGAAAAGCAACTGCGTCGTCTACGTGAAAAACAGCGCCGTGGTCGCCATCGGTATGGGTATGACTAGCCGCGTGGACGCCGCGCGTGCGGCCGTGGCTAAGGCGCGCGATATGGGGCTTGATTTGCGCGGTTGCGCGCTTGCTAGCGAGGCATTTTTCCCTTTTCGCGATAGCATCGATATCGCAAGCGAGGCGGGCGTGAAGGCCGTGATACAGCCTGGCGGCAGTATCCGCGACGACGAGGTCGTGCAGGCGGCAAACGAGCACGGCATGGCAATGTATTTTACGGGCGTACGCCACTTTTTACACTAAAATTTGATCGTTTTTGCGGCGGGCAATTAGCTACGCCGCTTTGTTTTATTTGCTTTATCAGGCTTAAATTTGCAAATAGCGGTAAAATTTACGGCTTCCATACTCTTTTAAATTTAGTTTATATAAACCCACGCAAATAGCTGCGCTAAGATGTAAAAAGAGAAAACTCATATGCTAAAAGAAAATATTAAAAACGAAACAGAAAAGCTAGCTCCAAATCCGTTTAGACAAAATACGGATGAGGTTGCGGAAATTTTAAACAAGCTAAATATAAATAAATAAAGTTGCTTCGCGCAGTTATATCTTACTTACACCGGGCCTTTTGACCCGATTTTTCAGGATGTAGAGATACTGGAAATCACGGACATCCCTAGCCCTAATATCATAGAAATGACGGAATATTTTCGCGAGCATTTTTTGCTACCTCAAAGGTATATAGCTCTTAGCGACGATGCTTTCGGGATAGTTTGCGTCTATGATATAAACAGCGATAGAGTGTTTGAAATAGATATGAACGAAGTGGATACTTTAGACGATTTTAGCGGCATCGCGAATTTAAAACGGTGAGATAGTTTTGAGCGATTTTTAGACGATTTTTTTACGCAGAAATAGCGGTAGCTTAAGCCTTGGCACGGGTACGGTAAATTTAAGCAGATTTTGATTAAAATTTAGGCTGATTTTTAAATTTTTGGGTTTGTCGGTAAATTTACGTTAAGCCAGACAAAGTCGCCGCACAGAGTAAACAAGCCGCTGCGGGATGAATTAAATTAAAGGAAAATTATGGTAGCTTATAATCGCCCTATTACCTTAGAAGCCGCGCTCAAGGAAGTAACCCAGGAGCGCTTTTGCAAGGGGCATCATTACAAGGATGTTGCCCTGACCGACGAGATGGTTGAACAGATCGTACAAGTAAAGTCGTTGGTCAATATGGGATTTATCAATACCGCGATTACCGATGAAGCCCTCCAATACTTAGCAACTTTGCCCAAACTAAAACTCCTTATCTTAGAGGATAATAAGCAAGTTACAGGCGAAGGCTTTAAGTACTTTACGGGCAAACCTATTGGTCATATCTCGCTGGACGGTTGTCCCGTAACTGATGAGACACTAAAAATCGTCTTGCAAGTACCACGCCTGAAGTCTCTTTCACTAAAGAGAACACGGGTTACTTTTGAGGGGCTAATGGCAGTAGCACACTACAACAAGGTGAGTTTCTACCTTGACAAACCTTTCACTGCCGAGCAGATAAAAGCCTTTGAGCAGGCGCAACGTACGGCAGGGAAAAAGAAACCAACGGCAACCCCTACCGATGATCTGCCCATCGTAAAGCAATTACTCTTAGATTTCTTTGCGGCAATGACTGAGTGGGAGGCCTTTGCTGCCAAGAATGATGATACAGAAGAGGGTGAGCTTTTGGTAGAGGAAAAATGCAAAGCCCTCTTCCAAAAGTATTGTACCGACAAGCGCAGGGCGGGCTATCGTCCTGAAGGAATTCATTTTTCACTAAATGAAGGCGGTACTTATGGAGCGCATCAAATCATTGATAGCGAGACATTGACCAAGAATAAAATATACCTCTATACCCAAGACAGACATAATTGTCAGTTTCGCTTTCTTATCATCAGAAAAGAGGGTGAGTGGAAGATTGACGAATGCCAAAGGCACGATGGGGGCTGGAGCAAATACGGACTATAATAATGAAAACAGCAAAACAACTTATAGAAGACGAACTTCAGAAAACAATTCATCAGCTTAAAGATATTTCTCTTTTGCAAGAGGAGAAACAAACACTTGTAAGCTATAAAAAGGAGTTAGAGCAGCTATTGTTTCTTAAAAAACTTTCAGATACGTATTATTTGGAACCTGCAGCTATAGAGAGGATTATTGTATTGCCTCCGCCTCGTACGGATTTTGCTAGTTTTCGCATAGTAGATGATGCCGAAACGGAAGAAAAACAATGGTGGGAGGAGTTAAAGATAGAAAATGAACCCCTTTGGCTTTGTGAAGGAGATATTTTGATTAAAAAAAGATAATCTAGCAAAATAAATACGATGAGAGATATATCCCAAGCGCCTCAGCATCAGCTGCTAGAAAATAGAGCCATTGCGGGATAATAAATTTTACAGAATCACCTTAGAAAAAGCAACTAAATGAACGCCTTATAAAAAAGATTAGAAGAAATAGGAACCAAGCCCCATGAAAACGGTTTGCATGACGCAATAGTATATAAAGACGCAAAAGACCAATGTTATTGGATTTACAACCGCTATTCTCATTGCGAATGGCTTAAGCACTATATGGTGCACTATGCGGTGGTTAGCCGGGAAGAGGCTATTGAGAAATTAGCTCAAAATAGCCTGTTTGCAGCCCCGCCTAAAGACCTTGAGAATTTATTTTTCATTACGCATGAGCTTACCTATCATTACGCAATGGAGATAGCCAAAGGGCGTATGTATTGGCAGGACGCAATACCCTGCGATACTAATGATTTTCAAGAAGAACACGATGCTTGGTACGAACAAACCAAAGAAAAATATCGCTTAAACGAAGAATACGAGACGATTAAATTTAAAGACTAGGTTTGGGGAAAATAAAAGCAAGCAAAGAATGCTAAATAAGCTAGGTAAATTTAAGCTCTCGTTTAAAATGCCGCCGTCCTCGCGCTAGTTCAAATTTTACGCCCGACGTTAGTCTAAACAAAACAAGCTTAAACGAACGGGCAGAGCGCAAAACTATCCCAGTAGGCTAAGACGGGGCAAGTAAGCCAAAACTACACTCCTAGCTGCGCCTTTACCTCGTCGCTAGCCATCTCGATACTCCACGCAGGCTCCCATACGAGGTCTATCTCGCACTCTTTTACGCCGTCGACATTCAGCACCGCCGTCTCTACCCAGCCCAGTATCATCTCGTGTAACGGGCACGAGCGCGTAGATAGCGTCATCGTGACTTTTGCTTTGCCGTTCTCGTCGCAAACTGCGTCGTAAATCAGCCCCAATGACACGATATCAAAGCCAACCTCGGGATCGACGATGTTTGAGAGCGCGTCGTAGATTTTTTCTTTCATTTTTCTTCCTTTACTCCAAATTTCGTAAATTTAAAAACATTTATCATATTTATAGCGACTAAAACGATACTAACGAGCAAGCTAGCCACGCCGCAGTGCGCGAGCGATTTTATCTCCAGCCAGACTCCAAGCTCGTAGAGCGCAAGCCCAACGGCGTTAAAGCCGATGCCGATATACGCGGGCTTTTTAAGGATCATCTGATCTAGCAGCGGCACCTTTGTTTTACCGACAAAGGGCGCCACGTAGTGATACCAGATGAGAAACGGCGCGATCTTGTAAAGATGAGCCGCGATGAAGGCGAACAAAAAGCCGTAAATCAGCATAAACACCGCCATATCGTATCTATCCGCCGCGATAAATGCGCAAAATAGCACGAAGGCCGCGAGCGAAAGAGCGATATTGACATTCCAGTAGTCATACGCTTTGCGAACGCGCTTTTTTAGGATATGTAGCGCCTCGGCGACAAAGCAAACGATCGCTGCTCCAAACGCAAAGTACGCATAAACTTCGCTAAAAAAGAGCAAAACGCCGGCAAAAATATAAAATCCAAAGGCAAATTTGCTAAGTGTAAATTTTAGATCGTGCGCTAGGGCAAACATCGGTAGCAGCACGGTCGCCACGCCTACGATGATGAAAAAAACAAAGCCGAGTACGAAATAGACGTGAAATTTAAGCGCAAACATAAAATCCATCGGCAAAGTGCCAGAAAGTATCATCAAAAGGCAAAATCCAAGCGAGATGCCCGCGAGTAAAAATATCGCCGAAACAAAAAGCATAAACGCCGCGAAGCTCTTTTTTTCATTATCCATAAAGCTAACGATATAGGTCGTGCCAAAAAACAGTAGTGCCAGGAAAAGCGCCATGCCGCCGCCATGTATAAAGCCCGTCTTGCCGCTGATCATCCCGTAGCCCATCGCAGCGATCCCTAAGCAGTAGACGGCTAAATTTAGCATCGCGCCTTTGATCGTCGAAAACGGCTTTTCTAAAATCACCGAAGTGAGCTGATAAAGCGCGCCGATGATGACGCTCATAACAAAGCCGACGAAAAACACGTGTAAAAACCCCGCCGTCTCAAGCCCCGCTATCATCTCAAAATCAGCCGCGAAAAAAGCGGGAATGCTCGCGATCAAAAAGCAAATGCCCGCGATAAAATAACCGCCCACTAGCTTAAAAGGCGGCGCAAAGGTGTTTAAAAGCATAGCCTATCTCAGTGGCAAAGGCTTGTGTCTACGTTTTTGACGTCCGCGCATTGCTTTAGGCTAAAGGTCATCTTAACCGCCCCACCCTCTAAATCCTCCCGCTCGACGTCAAACTGCTCCGCAATTTTAGGGATTAGTCCGGCTGGAAATTTGTGATTTACCATCACGATTTTGGTGTTTTGGTTTGCAAATTTGATCGCTACCAGCGCATTTACCATAGGCTCTGGCGGTACGCACGGACGGCTGTCAAAACCGACGAAATCCACGCCGCCTTGGCTATATCTATAAAACGGAACCGTCGCGCCTTCGGCGTTAAACTGCTCGGCACCTTTGAAAAAATCGCTCATTTTTTATCCTTGTTTTAAATTTGGATAATTATACTCTTATTTTACGCGCAGGCGTCTTGACCTTGCTTAAGTAGTTTGGATTAATATACTGCAACATAAAATAAATAAAATTTCAATTTATTTTAAGCGGGGGGGGTAAAATACGCCTACAAATTTAACGTAAAGGATAAAAATGAGTTTATATCTTGCTTTAAAAGATAAGCTTCCAAACGATGCTTTTTATATGAAGGATAAGCTAGACGACTTAAGCGACGACAAGGCAAGAGCCGTATCGATATTAAATTTAAAAAGCCCGGTAGTCGGCTTGGCGCTTGGACTTTGCTTTGGGACTTTTGGCGTGGATAGATTTTATAAAGGCGATATTTTGCTAGGCGCTTTAAAGCTTATAACGCTCGGCGGCCTCGGTTTTTGGGCGTTAGCGGATTTATATTTCGTCTATAACGGTATCAAAAAAGATAATCTAGAACTATTAAATTCAGCTATCATGTAAAAAATGAAAAATATACTGCTAATAAATGAATTAAAATCGAGGCTACCGTCAAATTTATATACCGAGCTCGTGATGAGTAAAAGGCTCGAGGAGCTAAACGATACCCAAAGCTCGCAGCTGGTAGCCGATGCGTCGTATATGAAAAAACCGACTTTAGTTTGGGTTTTTGCTTTGTTGTTCGGGTGTTTTGGAGGGCATAGATTTTACGTAAACAGCCCGGTAATCGGCATTGTTTTTATAGTGCTTACGTTTTTGGTATTTGCCGCAGCCGTTCCTCGTCCAGACTCTGGCATAGACAATTTATTTACGCTTATTTTGTTAGCCGCGATCATAGACGGCGTGCTGCTATCTAAAAAAATAGCGGCTAAAAACTACGAAAAAGTAGCGCATATACTAGAGAAAAATGCCCGTTAAGCAGCTTGGCAAATTTCCAAAATACAGTTTATATTTGGTAAAGGATAAATTTAACTCGCTAAACGAGAGACAGCAAGAAGCATTAAATTTAACCAACTTTAAAAATCCGTTCGTCACGCTTGCTTTGGGGCTATTTTTAGGAGTGATTGGAGCCGATAGATTTTATATCGGCTCTATCGGTATCGGCGCTTTAAAGGCGCTTGCGCTATTTTTTATATTTGCGGCAGTCGGCGTCATAGAGGCGGTTTATGAGGGCAAAGCGATGAGTGATAGCGAGTATATCGTCGCCCTAGGTATTGCCGGGTTTGTTTTAATGTTTTATTTTGTCTTAGCAGTCGTTGATGCATTTTTATCTTTTAAGGCTTACAAAGAGAAAAATTTACAAACTCTCGTCGAAATTTTGGAAATTTATAAATAAAATCTCGCCTAAAAATAAACCGAGTCCCCGCTAAGATAAAATCAAAAGTAGACCCAAGCGGTATAAGGCTCAAAAGATGCCGAATTTATCGCTGGGCGGTAGCGACGGTACAATCTCTTACCGCCTTAGCAGTACTGCTTGTAACCTTTATCGCAAAGCAGTTTTTTACCCTCTTGTTTTAGGATTTCGTTTTTACTCTCGCCCTTATAGGTCGAGTTTTGGTCGCTGCCGACCTTTTGTCCGTTTACATAGATGTCCGCTGCAAATAATCCCGTCAAAAACGCCAAAAAAATCAAAATTCGCTTCATAAATCGCTTTCAATCAAATTTAATCTCCAAGATGCAAGCAAATCGCAGTCCAAATTTAAGGACGAGAACGTAAAATTTAGGACTTTATCTTGCGATAAATTTTAAATCTTAGCATCATTTTTGAAAAACGACGTATGTAATTTAAATTTGCTACCGCCCGCAGTAGTTTATGTCTCTATGGTTTTAAATTTATAAATTTACGCGTCGCTCAAATTTGATATACTAGTATGTGCCGCAGACCGACTCGGTTACGCCTAGACCGCGCCGGCCTAAAAATCTCCTTCTATACTTTGTCGGCTCTTTAGTCACATTTTGCGTGCGTCAAGTAAGGTATATTTGCCGCCATATAAATTTAACTCGTTTGTCTTGATTTTGTATGCGTCTTATATTTGCCGTCTGGGTCGGTAAAGCTATGTTCGTAAAAATTTTAACTTTTAAAAAGCGTTTGCATTTGTTTAAGGCGGGCTTAGTAGGACTCTTGGTTTAAGGCATTTGGCATGCGCTTTCTTTTGGGTTTTGCAGATTACGGAATTTTATCAAGGAGCGTTAAATTTTAAGATTAATTATTTTTGATTTGCGCTACGCAATGCTGTATGATTAAATTTAGAAAGGATTGGAAGACCAATCCTTTTGTTAATCCATCTGATTTCTGATGTAAGTCGGAGCGTCCAATACCGCAGATGCTTCTTCGCTGTTGTAGCCACCGCTTACTTTTAGCTGACTTATTCTTTGCTCTAGGTATGGATTTCTAGAATTTAAAGACGTTTGACTGGGGGTAGGTGCCGGAGCAGGAGCTTTTTCCTCCTTGCCTTTAAAACCGGTTGCTATGATGGTAACTTGAACTTTATCCTCCATACTCTCGCTACTCGTAGTGCCTAGTATAATGTCGGCATCGTCATCTACGCATGCTCTAATGATGGCCATCGCATCGTCTATATCGCCAAACGGGCAGTCCGGATGAAATTTGAAGTGTACTAGGATGCCTACGGCTCCATTTATGGTAACGTCGCTTAATAACGGAGACTGGATAGCGTTTTTAACGGCTTCTTGAGCTGCGCCGTCGCCGTTTGATTCGCCTATACCTAGTAAAGCCATGCCGCGATGTTCCATGACTTTTTTTACGTCGGCAAAGTCGGAGTTTATGTCGCTATCGCCGGATTCTAGCACGATAGTACACATACCGCTGACTGCGCGCGCTAAAACGTCATCAACTATTTTAAAGCTTTCTTTGATACCGGCTCTTTTATCTATGATGCTTCTTAACTTTTGATTTGGTATTACGATTATAGAATCAGACTCTTTTTTTAGCTCATCAAGACCCTTTTGGGCTAGGTTATAGCGCTTTTTACCCTCGAAATCAAACGGCATCGTAACGACGGCGACCGTCAAAGCACCGATATCTTTAGCTATTCTAGCTATCACGGGAGCTGCGCCGGTACCGGTTCCCCCGCCTAAGCCGGCAGCTATGAAAACGATATCTGAATACTCTAAAATGCTGGTTATCTCTTCTTCGCTTTCTAATGCAGCTTTTTTGCCTACGTCAGGTTCCATGCCTGCGCCAAGCCCTTTGGTAATCTTTTCTCCAAGCTGCAGCTTAGTAAATGCAGATGAGCTACCCAGTGCCTTTATATCGGTATTTGCGACGATAAGATCTATATCCATCTCATCGCCTTTTTCTCTTATGATATGATTTATCATATTGCAACCGCCGCCGCCTACGCCTATAACCTTTATCTTTGCGCCGTATGAAGACTTTTTCTCTTCAACCGTGAAGTTACCCTTATCCATTTACCCAAATCTCCTTTAAAATAGTTGTGTTATTTTGTTCCAAAGTACGGAAAAAAAGCTAGGTTTCTTTTCTTTTTTGTCGTTTAAATCTTCGTTTAGTTCATCTTTTAGCGTTCTATCGTCGTCTATCCTTAAATCATCTATATAGCTATCATCTAGCGTCGTCCCTTTAAAAATTTTCTTATCTAACTCTTCTACGCTTTTTGCGCCGCTATCGCTTTGTGTAGCGATATCTTTAAAATTTTTGTTTTTAACTACTACCTCATCTTTATAGCGCATCTTTTTCTCGGAGTCTATCTCATAGGGCGTAAAATATCCCGCACCGTACATACAAAGCCCGATCGCGCAAGAATTTGCCGGATCTCTTAGTATCTCGTAAAGCCCCTCCATCTCTTTAGGCTTTGCTATGCGTACGGGCATATTTTTAAAAAAAACATCTGCAAATTCTTTAATGCCCTCAAATTTAGTCATACCCCCGGTTAGGACTACGCCTGCGGCTATGGACGACTTGTATCCGCTATCTTCTAGCATTTTGGCTAATATCATAAGCGTCTCTTCTATCCTTGCGTATATAACTTTTGAGATAACGTCAAGCGAAACCTCTTGAGTTTTGCCGTCATCGTTGATAGGCGGTATCTCTACTAATTCGTTAGCTTTGGCGGTATCTAGAAGCACGCCGTAGTTTAGCTTTATCTCCTCGGCTTTTAAGATCGGCGTGTGAAGCGCAGCCGAGAGGTCGTTGGTAATATTTGCCGAACCTATACCTAAAAACTCGTTGTATCTTATCGAATTTCCGGAATGTACTATCATATTGCAAGTAGCTCCGCCCATATCAATTAGAGCTACTCCTAGATCCTTTTCATCCTGATTTAAGGTAGCAATAGCCGAAGCGTAGCTGGAAAGTACGATATTATCAGGTTCGACGCCGGCTAAATTTAACGCTTTTCTAAGGTTGCTTAGAGATGATTTTTGCGCCATTATGATATGCGTTTGCACCTCAAGCCTGCTACCGTTCATACCCAAGGGATCTTCTATGTGCTCTTGGTCGTCTACTTTAAAATTATACGGCAGTATATGAAGCTTTTCGTAGTCGCTATGAATTTGCGCTCTTCGCTCGGATTCAGACATTGAGCGCTGTATCTCTTTTATACCTATTTCATACGTCGGGATATTTACCACCCCGTTGCTCTCTACGCTTTTGGTGTAGGCTCCCGATATCGATACTACCACCTTTTCATATCGAGTGCCGGCTATCCTCTGGGCATCGACTAAGGCGCTTTTTATTGATTTTGAAGCCAGTTCGATATTGGTTATCACGCCTTTTTTTATGCCCTGCGTTTTGGCATTTCCTATGCCGATTATCTTTAGACCCGTGTCGTCGTGTTGCGCTATTACGGCGCAAATTTGAACCGAGCCTACGTCAATACCTAAAATTTTAGTACTCAAATCAATACCTTTTTATTTTTTACTAACGTAATATTCTACTTTATATCTCTTGGCTAGCGCCGTACTCAAATCTCTCATCAGTTCGCTATTTTTTAGGTAGCTTGATTGCTGGGCGATGATGTCTTTATATTCGCTCTCTTTATCGCGATTTATTAAATTTTGCTCTAGTATTTCGTATACCACAGCTTTATTATCAATAATTACGTAGTCTTTTTTAGCGCTTTTGCCAAATAACTTGCTAACAAATACGTTAAATTCTCCTTCCGTTAGTCCGCCTTGAGCTTTTATGGCGTCTCTGCCGATAAAGCCTATGTCAATGCCTTTAAAGCCGTTTTTAAGTAGTTCTTTTGCTTTAGCTTCCACTATTTCTTTAGTTTTTTGTTCTTTGTAAAGCTCTAAAATTTGCTCCCTAGCTTCCTCGAAATTCATTACTCTTGGAGCTATTACCTCTTTTACTTTTACTATCATATACCCATCGTCGTATTCAAACGGTTTTAGCGTTTCGCCGGTTTTGACGAGTTTTAGTTCATCTATAGGTAGACTTGCGTTATCTTCCAGAGTCGAGATAGTCGTGCCTGCTTCGCTCTCGCCCTTTTTAATTTTTAAATACTCTTCTAGCGCGATTTTTTTAGTTTGCTTTAGGTTAAAGTCCTTTAAAACCTCGTCTTTAACCGCTTCAAAATCTTTTATTTTGTCGTCGCTACCTTTATACTCGTTTTTATTTTCGTCATAAAACGCTCTTAACTCCGTAGCATTTGCTTCGCTGGTTATGGCTGGGATAAATTTAGTATCGAGCTTAAACTCCGTCACGGTTTTATACTCGTTTTTATGTTCTTCCCAGAGCTTTTTTACGGCATCTTCGTCTACTTTTATCTCATCGGCGTCGGCCTCTACGACTTGCATGGAGATTCTATCTTGCATTAAATAACTCGCCAAAAGCATATCGGTATCTTGCTTTTTGGTCGGGATATTTAGCGCGTGTCTTAGCTTGTCTAGCAGGATTACGTTTTTTAGGCTTTCTTCGTATTCGCTCTGAGGTATTCTAGCTCTTTTTAGCGTATTTTTATACAGCTCTTTATCAAATTTGCCGTTAGTATGGAAATTTTGATCAGCGATGATATATTTTACTATATCTTCGTCGTTAACTCCAAGACCCAAATCATCGGCAAAATTTAAGAATAACGCGTCGTTTACTAACGATTCTAAAGCCAAATTTTCAAGCTTAAGATTAGCAGCTTCTTCTTCGCTTAAATGTCCGTCGGCGAGCTGGCTATAATATGCGTGAAATTGTCCGTATTTATTTTGAAACTCTTGGATGCTTATATTTCTGTGTCCTACTTTTGCGACGGAGCCGGAACGGCTTGCGTTGAGATCATAGGCTCCCCAGCCCACGAAACCCGCCCCGACGAAAGCTATCGTGCTTATCCATATCGTCACGACAAGGTATTTTCTGTGTTTTTGCATCCAAGTTATCATTTAAATTTCCCTTGTAAATTTCATAAAAATTTTATGCAATATTTTACTTAAATTTCGTAAATATCACCTTAAAAACGAGGTTTGAAGGCAAAATTTTTAAGTCGCGATAATACAAACTAAACTTTGCCTAATTATTTTGCGATTCGTAAGAATGCGCGATGCTTAGCAGTTTGCAAGTATTTTCAAGGATTGCGACGTCTTTTGCCAGCTGATAAGGTGTCCTACTATGCACGTATACGCCGTATCCTTTAATAACCATCACGTTAGTTTTGTTTTCTAGCATATAGCGATATATCTCGGTATCGGCGCGCTCGTACCAGTCCTCAAACTGCTTTGGATCGTATATGGGTATCTCGCTGCGTCTCATATAGCCAAAGTAATCCCTCGGTCGTATAAAGGCGTGCCCTAGGGTGTATGCTGTTAGATAGTGCGGCATGGCGTAGCAGACGTATTTGGCCTCGTTTATATTTTTATATATATTTAGATGGATATCCGCATCTATACTCGCGTCGTTCCAGCGGTAATCCCTTTTGGAATTTAGCATTATCAAGTCTTCTTCTCTAACGTTATCAAAAATCGTCGTTCTTTTATTTATCAAAAAAGAATCATGCTGAATTCTAGCCGAAATAGAGCCGTGAAAGACGCCGAAAAAGTTCTTTCTAAACATCGAAAGAGCGATATTGCTGATCTCGCTTGCGCAGTATTTTAAGTCCATTTTAACCTTTTATAAACTTTTTTTGTTATTATACACAAAAAATAAAGGCTAAATTTGAACTCCCCACACGTTCCAGTGCTACTTGATGAAGTTTTGCGAGCTTTTGAGGATATAAAAAGCGGCGTGATCGTCGATTGTACGCTCGGATACGGCGGGCATTCCGGCGCGATTTTAGAGCAAAATCAAAACGTAAATTTGATAGCCTGCGATCAAGACGAAGAAGCGATCAAATTTAGCTTTGAAAGACTGAAAAAATTCGGTCAAAGAGCGCAAATTTTTAAGAGTAAATTTTCAGAAATTTTAGGTAAAGTAGAGCAGGGTCAAATTCGCGGTATCCTAGCCGATATCGGCGTTTCGTCGCTACAGCTAGATAAAAACGAGCGAGGATTTGGCCTAAAAAGCGAAAATTTAGATATGCGCATGGACTCGCAGGCTAAATTTTCAGCTTACGACGTCGTAAATTCTTATAGCGCATGCGAGCTAGAGCGTATATTTGCTGACTACGGCGAGCTACCAAACCCTGCTAAATTTGCCGCTAAAATCGTAGAAGCCAGGCAAAACGGCGAGATAAAAAGCGCCGAGCGCCTCGCGCAAATAATCGGCCTAAAGGGTATAAACGGACGCAGCGTTAGCGCGGCGACGTTAGCTTTCCAGGCGATAAGGATAGAGGTAAATAACGAACTAGGCGAGCTGCAAAATTTGCTCCAAAGCATCGAAGATTCGCAGATCGACGAGTGCGTTGTGGCGATAATCAGCTTTCACTCGCTAGAAGATCGCATCGTGAAAAATAAATTTAGGCAGTGGGCGCAAAACTGCATTTGTCCGCTGCAAGCTCTAAAATGCACGTGTGGAGGGGATAATGCGCTGGGTAAAATCGTTAGCAAAAAAGCAGTAACGCCATGCGTTGCCGAGATCAAGGCAAATCCGCGCTCAAGCTGCGCGAAAATGAGGATTTTTAAAATTTCAAGAGGTAAAAATGCAAGATAAAAACGAGATTTCGGAGTTTAGCGGCGTCGAACCGAAAAAGGAGCAAAATTTAGACTTTAGAACGTTAGTATCGGCGTATGCGGCGCTTTTTATCGCGCTTGCTTTGTTTTTGCCTAAAATTTACATCACGAATCAAATTTATTACATCAGTCGCGAAATCGGCGATCTAAGCGGTAAACGCGACGTCTTGCTAGAAGAAAACAGAGAGCTTCGCCTAAAGCTTGAGAGGATGAAGTATAAAAATCAAATTTTAGACCCGCTTACCTTAAAATAGCTAATTCCCCGCCTCAGACTGCGCGACTAGGCGCTCTAGGACGTACTGCTCCAAGTCCTTGCGCGGGATTTCGTTTTTTACCGCTTCATTGTAGATCATCTCGACTTTCGTGGAGTATTTTTCGTAGCTAAAATACGGAAAATGTACGCTCCAAGCCTTTTTTATAAGCTCTTTGCTAACGGCTTTTCTCGCCCAAATTTTAAACATATCAAAGCCGATAAAAACGGCCGCAGTGCTTAGTACCGCGCTAAGTATAGAGAGATGAAAATCAAGCTTGGTAAAAAGACGGTGCGTCAAAATCAGCAAAACAAAAAAAATGGCAAAGCACAAAAGCCCGTAAACTAGGTACGTCCTGGCGTAGCGAAATTTAAAATTTAGCTTGGCAGGATCAATCAACATGCCTTCGTTAAAAAGGCAGTTTGCCTCGAGTAGATCGCGAAACAGCACGGGTTGTTTTGAGATAACGAAGATATTTTCTAGGATCAATTTTTTTAGCGCGTTATTTTTCATCTTTCTGATTGTCCTTAAATTTAGCCCCAATTATATCAAAAACTTCGTAATCCAAGCTAAAATTTGGACTTAAGGCAACGCTTTTTTAAGAGTATTTGAGCTAAAATTACTTAAATTTTAAGGAGAAAAAATGAACGGAATAGTATATCTAAACGGCGAATTTATAGACGCGGTGGCGGCGAAAGTTAGCGCATTTGACCGGGGGTTTATCTTTGGCGACGGCATATACGAGGTCGTGCCGGTGCTAAACGGACGGCTAGTAGATAGGGAGGATTTTTGGGAGAGATTTGAGAGAAGTCTAGCTGCGATCGAGCTAAGCTTACCGCTTTCAAAGAGCGATTTTGGGGGAGTTTTAGAGGAAGTAGTCTGGCGAAACAACCTAAAAGAAGGCGGCGTTTATATGCAGATCACCCGCGGCGTCGCCGATAGGGATTTTAAATTTATAAAAGGCTTAAAGCCGACTTGTTTCGTGTTTTGCTACGAAAAAGATATCGTCGCAAACCCTGACGCCGCGACCGGTATCGAGGTCGTTAGCGTCGAGGATATCCGCTGGAAGCGCCGCGACATCAAATCGATCTCGCTTTTGGCGCAGTGCTACGCCAAAGAACAAGCCGTAAAAGCCGGCGCCTACGAGGGTTTTATGGTCGAAAACGGCTTTGTGACCGAGGCGACTAGCTCGTCTGCATTTATCATAAAAGATAACGTCCTGATAACCAAACCGCTCTCAAACGAGATTTTGCCAGGCATCCGCCGCAAGGTGATCCTTGGTTTTGCCGAAAAGGCGGGGCTAGAGATCAGGCAGCGACCGTTTACGATGCAAGACGTTTACGAAGCCGACGAGGTGTTTATCTCGGCTGCGACGCTACCGCTACTGCCCGTCGTCAAGGCCGACGGCAAGCCGATAAACGGCGGCAAAGTCGGCAAATACGTGCCGATACTAAGGCAGATGTATATAGATAAGATCAAAAAAGAGGCCGGGCTTTAGGCTAAAATTGACGTTTCGGGTCGGCTTTGCGTTTTCGCGAGTCGGCTCAAATTCGGCTAAATTTGACGAAATTATTTAAATCTGCCGTCCGAAGCGTTAGTAAATTTAAGCCGAAATAACGATTGTCGGACTATTAAATTTGAAACTAATGATGAAAAATAAACCAAAAATTTTAATCAGCGCCTGTTTGCTCGGCGAAAACTGCAAATATAACGGCGGCAATAACACAGACGCGATTTGCGCGGGCGAACTTGCCAAACTTAGACAAATTTACGAGCTAATCGCCGTTTGTCCGGAGAGTATTGGCGGACTAACGACCCCGCGCGAACCTGCCGAAATTTGCCCAAACGGACGGGTTTTAACCAAATTTAGCGGCTGCGACGTGACGGATAAATTTCTTTTAGGCGCGCAAATTTGCGCCGATATCGCTAGCAAAAACGGTTGTAAAATCGCTATTTTAAAAGAGCGAAGCCCAAGCTGCGGAAGCGGCGAGATATATGACGGAAGCTTTACCGGGCGACTCGTTAGCGGCGACGGACTAACCGCAGCGGCGCTAAAAAAGCTGGGCGTTCGCATCGTCGGCGAGAGCGCGCTTGGGGAGCTAAATTTAGAAAAAGAGACGTAAAACGGCCGTGTGGATAAATCTTAAAGATATAGCGGACGGCGCGAAATTTTATGCCGGAGCGGCGATTAGAATAATGCCCGTGCCGCGCGGGCTGGAGGAGGGAAATTTTATCCCTGAAGGCGGGCTTGTTTACCTTGTCTCGCACAATGCTTCGGATAAGAGTTATTTTAACTGCGTCTGCCTAAGCCGTGGTGAAGAAGTAAACGTGATCTGCCGCCCCTGGCGAAAGGTTAACTGCGTGCTTGGAAGCGAGATCAAGCGGATGTTTGAAAGTGAGTCGCAAGAGGCGTTTGTAAGTAAAAGCATCGAGATCGCGGTAAATTAAGCAGCTGAGGCTTGTTGGCAAAATTTGCTAGCGAGCGGCGCAAAAGTTGTTGTAAATTTGGGCGTATCAAATTTCTAGCGTGACTTTAAAAAAATGCCGCTTGAAATTTTATCTAAATTTTACGGTAAGATTTTCGGAGCCTTTAGCCTTGGCGCAATCAAATCGTAGCCAAATTCGACAAGAAATTTGCAAGCGGCATAAAATTTGTAGAAACGGTAAAAGCAACGACGGCAAAACGGCAAATCGCCGCCCTAAGTTTAAAAATAGCGGGTCAAATTTTATCACTCTTTGCCACGCTCGCGCAAAATTTACGAACTATAAAAATTATAAAACGCAGGCCAAATCAAGACCTCGTCGTTTCAGTCTCAAATTTAACCGCCCAGCCTATGCCAAAGCTAAATTTAACAAACAGCAAAAAGGGTAGCAAGCCTCTTGCAATCGCTTGCAAATTTTTGCCAAATATTAAAAAGCACGTAAACGCGAAAATGCCACGCTCGCCAAAATCAAACCGCCGAATTTATCCCGCTTTTACTAAAAATTTAGCCGAATTTGACGGTAACTTTAAGTCCGGTTTAGCTCAAATTTGCCGCCGAAGCGATAGATTTTTCGTGTCGTTTGCCTTAAATTTTACGCCAAAAAGCGGCAAAGCAAAATTTATTCGCACCTTCTTGATCGGAGCTTAAATTTACGGACAGTGACGCCTCGCTACCAGCCAAAACATAGCGATAAATTGGGGCCCAATTTGCCCAAATTTATCGTTAAAACCGCAGTCAAATTTATCTTAGATGCCCAAATTCCGGCCTATACTCGAAGTGCATCGTATCAAAGCTAACCCAGCGCCCGCCCCAGATGAAGCCGTGTTTTTCAAAAACGCGCACGATTTCCTCGGGGATTTGATTGCGGTAGCTGCCGTCCTTGCTCCAGCGCCAGTAGTCGCTCTTGTCGGTATTTATGTCGATTGCGATGCCGTAGGAGTGCGCGCTCTTGCGCTTGGTGCCCTCGATCACGCGCCAGTTAAAGGTGCCAGACGGATTGTCAAGAAACTTTAGTAGCTCCGGTTTTTTCGCCGTTAGCGCGTCAAGCTCGTTTGAGACGGCTTGCAGAGCTGCTGCCGCGCCGTTTTTGGAGTTAAATTTAAACGTTTTACCGCCGTGATTTTTTAGCCAAACGACATCGGTTAAATTTGCCTTTACTTCCGCCTCGCTCGCGCCGTAAATTTTATCCAAAAGCTCGTAGTTTCGGTATCTGCCGGCATCATTGCTAGGTAGCGATAGAGGCTTAAATAGCGGATAAGGCTGCGCAAAAGTATCCTCGACGTCGGCTAGATTTAGCAGACGGGCGGTATCTTTTGTCTCGCCGTCGTCAAATATAACCTTGCTGCCGTCCGTAAAAATCACATCGTTGCCGACGATTTTCACGCCGTAGGCTTTTTCGATCGCCGATTTTTTCGCGCGCGACGCCTCCTCGCCGCTAGCCACTTCAAAGGTATTCATCGAATTTATCCGCGAGACTAGCAAACGTTTTGGATCAATTCCCGCTACGTCCGAGCCGATTTTTAGCGTCGTAATCGCTATACCGCCGATCATGGCTCTGCCGTTATCTTTCGTGCGGATGCCCCAGACGTCGTGCACGGCGAGCGGCTCGTTTCCGCGCATACCCGCATAAAGCATGATGTGCCCGTTCATGTGAAATAGCGTTCTATACGGCACGGCTTGCGTTTTGATGACGTGCAGTTTTTCTTCCGCGCTTAAATTTGCTAAGCTCACGACCTTGCCGATTTGACCTTGCGCCTTTGAGTTTCGCGGTAGCCACACGCCAAAGCTACCGAGGAAATCCTGCAAAAACAGCGAGCAGTCGCGCTTGCCGCCAAACCCGCCCCAGCCGTAGCTTTGCCCTAGCAGCGATGACGCCAGCGCCCTTACGTTTTCGTCGCTAAATTTAAGCGGAAAGCGACTTGCGCTTTGTTTTGAGATCTCGTAGTTTTTTAGCCCGCTTTGGGTTTGGATTTTGCCGTAAAATTTAAACTGATCCTCGCTTTGAAACGGCAAAATAGCGCCTATGCGTCCGTAAAATAAAAAGTTGCCGTTTTTGTCGTAGACGGGCTCTTCGTCTTTGATAACGCTTAAAAATTTAGAGTTTTTTAGCTCCCGCACGGCGTCTGCGCTTAAAATTTTGATTTCAGTCGATTTTATCCAGCCCCAGGCCGCATCGCTACCCACAAACGCCCACGCTCCGTCTGCCGAAAAGTGCGAAACGTAAAGCGGATAACCGATCGAAACGAAAGAGAGCTGAGCGTAGTCAAACGGCAGCCCTTCGCCTGCGCGCACGGGATTATAAAGCACGGCCTCGTCGGTTGGTAGGTTTCGCAGACTCGCGTTTGCCGTCGTTACCGCAGGCAAAGAAACCTTGCCGAAGCTCTCTACGCTCGCGTTTTTGCGCACTTTTTCAAACCACTCGTTTGGGACTTTGCGCATATTTGAGAAAAAGTACTGCCTTTTTGACGTGTTTTTATAGTAATCTAGCGCCCAAAAAGCCTCTTTTGCACTCGTCGCGGGCGCTTTTAGATCAAGCGCGTTAAAGCGTTTTTGCAGCAGAGTTTCGCCGCTACTTTGCGCTTCAAAAGGCAGTATCGGCAGCGCATTTGCGTTTTGATCGACGTCAAATTTTAGATAACTGATGTGGCCTAAATTCTCATCCGCGCTCTCCTCGGGCATATCGTATGCGGGCGCGGCGTTAGCGCCTTGATCAGGTAAATTTACCGCGCTTGGCGCGTCTTTTGGCGATGCGCAACCGCCTAGCATCGCTAGCGCCGTCGCTACGGAAAATATAAATTTGTAAAATTTCAATCTAGCTCCTTAAAAATAAGCTATAATTTTACAAAAAAATAGGGAAATTTGTGTTAAACCAGCTGCTAGACATCTTAAAAAAATCAAACGTTTTTCTCACCGGGCGCGGCGGCGTGGGCAAAAGCCACCTCACGCAATCGGTCATCAAGCACTATAAAAGCGAGCTAAAAAACGTCGTGGTGCTGGGTAGTACCGGCATCGCGGCGGTAAACGTCGGCGGAGTGAGCGTGCATAGTTTTTTTAAATTTGGCATTTGCTCAAACCTCGAGGAGCTGCGCGGCTACGACCGCAAACAACGCGGAAAGCTTGGCGAACTAAAAAAGATGCTCGACGTCTGCGATCTCATCGTGATAGACGAGATCTCGATGATCAGCGCAGGGCTGATGGATATGATTTATTACCGCTTGATGAGCTCGCGATTCGTCGGGCGCGTGATGCTCGTGGGCGACTTTTATCAGCTGCCGCCCGTGCGAAAAAACGGCGATGAGGGCAGCTCGCTGTTTAAATTTCTTTATGCTTTTAACTCTAGCTCGTGGCATGAATTTGAGTTTAAAAATATCGAGCTAGTCATCTCAAAACGCACGAAGGATAAGAAATTTTACGATATCTTATCCATGCTTCGCATCGGGCGGCTGAGCCCCGAGGTGTTTGCCTATATCGAAAATTTACGCGTGCCAAGCGTGCAGGTAGATGACGATACGAGCGTGCTTTTTGGGCGAAATTATGAAGCGGACGAGCTAAATAACAAGATGCTCTCTAAACTGTCCGCGCCGCTTGAAAGAGCCGAGGCGTTAGTAGAAATTTACGATGAAAATTTAAACGAAGACGCGCTGGATCGCTGGATCGCAAACCTCTACGCGCCTGAAATTTTAAACATAAAAATCGGCGCGAAAGTTATATTTACGGTAAATAAATGGGGCGAGTACTATAACGGCGAGCGCGGGCAGATAATGCAAATTTTAAAAGACGGCGGCGAGATAAAAAGCGTCATCGTACAAAAAGCTGACGGTGAGATCGTCGAGGTGGAGCGAGCGAGATTTGATATGAGCGAGTTCGTGATGGAGGGCGAGAATCTAAAAGAGCGCGCAAGGGCGTCTTTGACCCAGTTTCCGCTAAAGCTAGCCTACGCGATCACGATCCATAAATCCCAAGGTATGAGCATCGAAAATTTAGTGTGCGACCTAAATCATATCTTTGCCAACGGGCAGCTCTACGTCGCGCTATCGCGGGCTATAGATCCCAAAAAGCTGAGGATATTTTACGGCAAATCTCGGCCGTTTAGAGAGTATTTGCAAAGCGTCGTTAAAATAGACGAAGAGGTCGAGAAATTCTATCTTGAAAACAAATTTGAAAACATTAAGGAAGACGTATGAAAAAGATTTTTGCGCTGGTTTTTGCCGCGGTTATGGCCTTTGCCGAGACGTTAAATGTCGATAATTTTGAAACCGATCTATACTCCAGAGACGCTAAAAGCTCGATCAAAAAAGTAAGCGTGAGCCTGCGTCTAGAGGGGCGAGACGTCGCGGACAACGAAGCATACGTGCTTGACGCGCTAAACGTCGTTATAGGCAGCTTTTACGTCGAGGATCTGCTAACCTCGCTGGGCAAGGAAAAATTTAAAGAAACTCTTGTTAAATATACAGCTAAAAAGCACTCCATAGATATCGACGAGGTGCTCATCATCTCGCTAAAAACCGTGCGCGAACCAAACATCGAAGAGTTGCTTGAAGCGCTAAAAAACGTCAAGACCACAGGCTCTAAAAGATCGCAAAAAGAGCAAGTCGAGGATATACTTAGAGGAAATAAAAATCAGCTTAAACCGATGGATTTAAATCAGATAGATGATTTTGGCAAGGATTTTGGCGAGCAGTAAAATTTGGGATTAAATTTATAAATTTTACTCACTGAGACCCGCACCTTTAAGGTGCTAAATTTGGTTTGGTCAAATTTGGATTTTAGTCTTTATTGTTAAGGGGGAAGGGGCTTGAATTACGAAGTCGCTCCCTTCCCCCTTAAAAATCCCCCAACCCCTACGACGTGAGATGTGGCGATATAGCTTTGCTCTACTAGCAAAGCGTCGCGAGTTTAAATTTAGCATTTTTGCGGTGCGGGTCTCGGTGAGTCAAATTTACAAATTTGACTTCAAATTTGAATAGAGAACAATAAGGCGAAGTATCGCGAGATGATTTTAAATGATTTCGTAAATTTCGTCCAAAGATAAGGCATGTAGCCTGTCGCAGGGCGAAATTTACGAAATCATTTAAAAGCGCTCGCGAGACAAGCCGCTTTTTGCAAAGAGTTTATTGGTTTATGACGTCATAATACGACGGTATCACCGGCGTCAGCAAATCATCGCTTATTTTAAAATCCTTCTTAGTATTGCTTAGCGTGATTTTGATCTTGTTGCCGAGCTTATCCTCGTAGTCGATTCTTGTCGGGATGTAGTTTTTGACGGTGATTAGGTACTCCACGCCGTCGTATTTGGCCTTATAAAGCGTATCGGTGATCTTAACCGCGTTTCTAACGACGTCGATTAAATTCGGCGCCTTTTCAAATTTAGAGACGATAGCTTGCTCGAGTGCATCCTCGATCACGACGACGCGGTTTTTATCAAAGTAGATTTTTTTAGGCGTCGGGCGCTCGTAGATCCAGTAGGCGCGGTTGTTGCTTTTTGCGTAAAATTTACCGTAGTAATCGACCGTTTCGCTCTCGCTCGTGATGGTTTGCACGAAGTCGCTTTGAAGCGTGACGAAATTTAACGTAGCCGCAAAAGCCGAGGCGCAAAATAGTAAAAATGCTAAAATTTTCTTCATATATTTTCCTTTACCGGGCAAAATTCTAGCTAAGTTTAAATAATAAAATGTTAAAATCCAAACTTTAATAAAATTTAAAGGCTAGAAATGATAACGGCGTTTATGCAAAAGATATTCGGCACGAAAAACGACAGGGAAGTAAAAAAATATTTCAAACGAGTCGCCTACATAAACTCTCTTGAAAGCAAATATCAAGCGATGAGCGACGATGAGCTGAAGGCTAAATTTAACGAATTTAAAGCGCAGGTGCAAAACGGCGAAAAGAGCCAGGACGAGCTGCTAGACGATGTATTTGCTATCGTGCGCGAGGTCGGTAAAAGGACGCTAAATATGCGCCATTTCGATGTTCAGCTAATCGGCGGCATGGTGCTAAACGACGGCAAGATCGCCGAGATGAAAACGGGCGAAGGTAAAACCCTCGTAGCAAGCCTACCCGTCGTGCTAAACGCGATGAGCGGTAAGGGCGTGCACGTCGTGACGGTAAACGACTATCTCGCCAAACGCGACGCGACGCAAATGGGCGAAATTTATAAATTCCTAGGCCTTAGCGTCGGCGTGATACTAGGCGGCGAATATGACGACGAAGCGCGAAAAGCCGCATACGCCAGCGATATCACGTACGGTACGAATAACGAATTTGGCTTTGACTACCTGCGCGATAATATGAAAATGGATTTCAAAGACAAGGTGCAAAGAGAGCATAACTTCGTCATCGTGGATGAGGTCGATAGTATCCTCATCGATGAGGCCAGGACGCCGCTCATCATCTCTGGCCCTGCAAATCGCACGCTAGACGGCTACATCAAAGCAAACGAAGTCGCGCGCCAGATGAAGCGCGGCGAACCGCCTGCGACTCCGCAAGAAAAGGCCACGGGCGACTTTGTCGTCGATGAGAAAAACCGCACGATTGCAATCACCGAAGAAGGCATCTCAAAGGCTGAAAAGCTCTTTGGCGTGGCAAATCTATACGATATGGAAAACGCAATTTTAAGCCACCACCTAGACCAAGCTCTAAAAGCGCACAATCTCTTTGAAAAGGACGTACACTACGTCGTTCGCGATGGACAAGTCGTCATCGTCGACGAATTTACGGGGCGCCTTAGCGAAGGACGAAGATTTAGCGAGGGCTTGCACCAAGCGCTAGAGGCCAAAGAGGGCGTAAAGATCCAAGAAGAGAGCCAAACGCTAGCAGACATTACGTTTCAAAACTACTTTAGGCTTTACAAAAAACTATCGGGTATGACGGGTACGGCTCAGACGGAGGCGACCGAGTTTTCGCAAATTTACAAGCTTGACGTCGTATCGATACCGACAAACGTGCCTGTTATAAGAAAAGACAACAACGATCTCATCTATAAAACCGAAAACGAGAAATTTAAAGCCGTGATTGACGAGATAAAAAAAGCTCACGACCGCGGTCAGCCCGTACTCGTGGGTACCGCCTCGATCGAAAAGAGCGAAAAGCTGCACAACCTGCTGGTAAAAGAAAAGATCCCCCACTCCGTATTAAACGCTAAAAATCACGAAAAAGAGGCCGAGATCATCGCCCAGGCCGGCGCCCGCGGAGCGGTTACGATCGCTACGAACATGGCCGGACGCGGCGTAGATATCCGTATCGACGACGAGGTGCGGGCTCTGGGCGGTCTATACATCATCGGTACCGAAAGACACGAAAGCCGCCGTATCGACAACCAGCTAAGAGGCCGCGCTGGACGTCAGGGCGATCCGGGAGTTAGCCGATTTTATCTAAGCCTTGAGGATAATTTGCTTAGAATATTCGGTAGCGACCGCATAAAGGCGATAATGACGCGTCTAGGTATCGAAGAGGGCGAAAGCATCGACTCTAAAATGGTCACTAGAGCCGTCGAAAATGCGCAAAAAAAGGTCGAGAGTTTGCACTTTGAATCAAGAAAACATATCCTAGAATACGACGACGTCGCAAACGAGCAGCGAAAAACGGTATATAAATTTAGAAACGAGCTTCTTGATCCGAATTTTGAAGTCGGCGAAAAGATCAAGCAAAATCGCGCCGAATTCGTCGAGCACCTGCTAGCTCAAGCCGAAATTTACGCAGGCGAGCCAAAGAGCGAGTATAACCTCGAAAAACTAAGCTCCGTGATAATCTCAAACGGTGCATTCATGCAGCCTGACGAGCTAAAAGATCTCGACTATGCCGAGCTTGCTAAGAAAATAACGGCTAAATTTGAGGCTGACTACGAGGAAAAAATGGGCGTAATAGGCGAAGATCAGCGTAAATACCTAGAAAAGGTGCTTTGCCTACAAGTGCTAGATACCGCGTGGCGCGAGCATCTATACCAGATGGATATCCTAAAAACCGGCATCGGACTGCGCGGCTACAACCAAAAAGATCCGCTCACCGAATATAAAAAAGAGAGCTTTAACCTCTTTATGGAGCTCGTTAGCCGCATCAAATTTGAAAGCATCAAGCTGCTAACGGCCGTACGCCTAAGCTTCTCCGAGCCTACCGAGTCTGCGCCGCAAGAAGCGCAAGATACTGAGGCTGCTAGCGCGCCCGAGAGCGAAGAAAAGCCCGGCAAAAAAGTATCCAGAAACGATCCGTGCCCGTGCGGAAGCGGTAAAAAATACAAAGACTGCCACGGCAAGAGCGGACCTAAAAAAGGAGCTTTTGCGGAGGATTGGGATAAAATTTAGCTTTGGCGTTTTGGCGGCGGCTTGCTAAATTTAGCATTTAAATTCGCCGCCGTTTTTATAGCAGCGCGAAGTCGTAAATTTAAAGCGCCTAGCCTTTGTGAGCGGTTTAAAAATTTGACGTCAAATTTGCGTAGATAGACGATTTAAAATTTAACCTCGCCTCAGCGCAAATTTAAACAAGACAGAGCGACGCAAAAGTAGCGAGCAAACCAAAGCCCAAATTTAAACAACGGAAAATCAAATGAGCCTAACCAAATATCTACTTTTTAAATATCTACGGTTTGATAAAACCCAGCCATTTATCATGCTTTCAGCACTTCTGGCGTTTCTTGGCGTCGGCGTCGGGCTCATGGTGCTTATCGTCGCGATGGCTATCATGAACGGCTTTGACAAGGAGTTTGAGCGCAAACTTTTTACCATGAACTACCCGATCACGATCCTCTCCGCCATACGCGGCAATATCGACGAGAGCGACGTTAGCGAGCTCAAGCAGAAGTTTCCGAATCTCAAATTTAGCCCATATATCATGAGTCAAGTTATCATAAAGGGGGCAAATAGCTTTGAGGGCGGACTGCTTTTTGGCGTAAATTCAGCCGATGAAAAGCAGATAAACTCGGTCGTGGCGGCAGGCCTTGAGGACCGCGAGCTAGACGGATACGGCCTGCTCGTAGGGCAAGGCGTCAAAAACGAGATGATGATAAATGAAAACGACAAACTAACGCTCATTTTTACTAAAAACGACCCGAGCGGCTTCGCGCTAACGCCTAAAATGAAGCGCTTTGACGTGGTAAGCTCGTTTAGCTCGGGGCTCGTGGCCTACGACAAAAGCTACCTTTATACTAGTGTGGAAGCGCTACGCAAAATACTCGAGTACGACGAGGGCAAATTTGACGGTATACACGTGTTTTCAAACGATCCGTTTGCCGACATCGAAAAGATCTCGCGCGAGCTGAGGTTAGGACAAAAAGCTATCGGCTGGTGGCAGCAAAACGGCAACTTTTTCTCCGCCTTGGCGCTCGAAAAGCGCGCGCTTTTCATTGTTTTGATGCTCATCATTCTGGTTGCCTCGCTAAATATCATAAGCTCGCTACTTATGACTGTCATGAACCGCCGCCAAGAGATCGCGCTACTGCTCTCGCTGGGCGCCAGCAAGGCCGAGATCAAAAAGAGCTTTTTTGCTCTAGGGGCCACTATAGGCGGGGGCGGGATAGTGTTTGGGCTCGTGCTCGGACTCTTTGGCGTGTGGTTGCTCGGCAGCTTTGATATCGTAAATTTGCCGGCCGACGTCTACGGTAGCGCTAAGCTTCCTATGGAGCTATCCTTGCTAGATCTTGCTATGATCTTGGTCGGAGCTATCGTCATCGTAGCGTTTTCGTCGTTTTATCCGGCCAAAAAAGCCGCACAGATAAACGTGCTTGAGACGCTTAGGAATGAATAGACGCCCCGTGCCTTGTATGCGTGGTTACGGGGTTTTTGCGTCGCGAAACTAAAATCAAAGCAAATCCTTTATAGGCTAAAAATACCCTCCGCTACTATGCGGCATTTGGTTAAAGGCGCCGTTTTTAAGATGATAAAATTTTAGCTCTGCTCTTAGAACCTAAAGGCTTTTTGGGCTAAATTTACGTAAAATCATAGGCTTATTTTTTGAACCTAGATTGCACCCTAGAGTGGACGCACTAAAATTTATAAGCTTTTAATCTTGATTTTATCGCTAAAATTTACTTAAAATTACGTCTACCGTATTAATTCGCATTTTGCCAGCTTGGCTATTTACGCTAATTTTAAGGTTTGGTGGGCCCGAGAATTTATGCTTAATCTCTTTGCTTGTATTGCGCCTTTGAGACGATTTGCTTGATTTTATCGTAGGTTTTGAAATCATCGGCCCGTCTGCTTGAGTGTACAGATGGGCTATTTTTGTGCGGTGGCTAATTTAATCAATCTCCCGTATCTTTTTAGTCTGCTTTAAAAATATCCCTATCCGCTCAAGTTGCGCCGCATCTAGCGCTCTGCCCGAGTAAAAATACTCCACGCTGTTGCCGTTTGGATAGTAAATTTTGCCGCTTACGTCTGACACACTTGCGGCGTCGCTATCTTGGAGCGAGCTTTTTGCGTCGTTTGTCGCCAGGTAAAAGTCGTTTGAATTTTTAGCGCCGTCAAGATTTGAGCCGTCTGAGAGCTGCGGGCGTAAAATTTGACCCTCTCGCAAAAACGGCAAATCTGCTTTGTCTGCTTTGGTTTCCAAGCCTTGCGAACTCAATTTTTGCTTGCAGTCACTGTTTTTGCTACAAATTTTGCCTGCGCTCTCAAAACCAAAAGTGCCGATTTGGCTACCCGCGTCAAATTTAGCCGCCCGCGAGAGCAAATCCTCGCCGCGCGCAAGCTTTAGCCCTCCGCCCAGCTTGCTTGCAAGGCGGTTTAGCGTGCCGCCTATACCGTCGATGATGCGCCCGCAAGAAGACTAAATTCGCGCCCGTAAAGTCTTTTTATTATGAGTAGCGAGCAGTCGCTAAATTTGACTATAAATTTGAAACGAGCGCTAAATTTGCGGCTCAAATTTTGGCGTTTAGTTAGTCGCAAACGATACGCTGAATTTTAAAATTTAAGCAAATGTAACTCGGTTTAAATTTTGACTCAAATTTTATCCGCGCACCTCAAATTTAGCAAAATGCTCAAATCTACGTCTACGCCGCGATATTTTGCAGATTTTCAAAGCTAAATACGTTTAGTCCGTTTTTGTATTCGTAGCTTAGAGTTAGCTTGTGGGCTTTGATTATGTTTTCTACGATATAGAGCCCCAGACCGAAGCTCTTTTGCGCGTTTTCGCCCTTGGTAAAGGGCTCTACGTAGTGGCGCAGCTCCTTTGACAGCCGCTCGCCTTCGTTGATAAATTTGATCGACTCGCGCGTGATCGTGATATTTACGTGCTTGTTTGGGGAGTATTTTAGCGCGTTATCGATCATATTTTTGGCGGCGATCGCTAGTAGCTTAAAGTCCGCATTTAGGTTCACGTCTTCTAGCTTGCTAATAGTAACCTGCCCTGGATCAACCATCGCGATATCCAGAGCCTCGTCGATGATATCGTCGATACGGCAAATTTTAGTGTTATTTAGCGCGATGTTTGAGGTGACCTGCTCGACGGCGGCAAATTCGTTTATGAGATTTTCGAGCTTTATAAACACCGACACTAGTCGCTCTTGATTTTTGCTTTTTTCGATCATTTCGGCGGCTAGGCGGCCTTTGGTGATCGGGGTTTTTAGCTCGTGCATTATGTTTCTTAAAAACAGCTTGCGCGACGCGTTTAAATTTTTGATCTGACAAACCGCGTCGTAAAACGCCTCCGCAACCTCGGAAATTTCGTCGTTACCGCTGCTAACGTTTTGCACTTCGTCGATCTCGCCCGCGGCAAATTTAGCTATCTGGCGCTTTAGTTTTCTTAGCGGTTTTAGCTTCCTGATAACAAAAACGTAAGCGGCCAAAAGTATGATCGCCACTAGCGAAAAGATGATCTTGATGATGTCGTAGCGGTACGGCTGGTAGTCGTTATCCTTTAAAAGCAGGACTTTATCCACGTGCTGGACTTTTAGATAGTGGTGATTTTGATAGATCATGATAGCGCTGGAGCCGATGTCTGCTGATATCTCCTCAAGCACGGTTGCGTTTGCTAGGATCTCCTCTTTTTGCCGCTCGTTCGTGATCTCAGGCATCTTAAAGTCGCCCGTTTGGCGCTCGTACTCTTTTTCGTTTATGATACCGCTCATCAAAAAGAGCTGGTTTCTAGCGATCGTGGAGTACTTGGCGTTTAGCTCGCGCGCGTAGTTTTGCTTGTCGTAGTCCATCAGCCACAAAAATGCTAAAAATATGCTTGTTAGCGCCAAAGCGAAGATAAAAGTGATAGTGTAAAAAACCGATGAGCGTTTCATTTGCGGGCTTTAAAATTTACTGCATTAGCTTGTAGCCGATGCCGCGGATAGCGTGGATGTATCTTGGCTCTTTCGGATCGTCGCCTAGCTTGCCTCTGATGCGGCCGATGATGACGTCGATGCTCTTGTTCGTCGAGTCCTCGCTGATGCTCGCGCAGTTGTAGATAAACTCCTCGCGAGTGATGGCGCCGCCTTCTTTTTGAAGCATGTATTTTAGGATGTCGTACTCCGCGGCGGTCAAATTTAACGGCTCGCCTTTTAGCGTGATGACGTGTTTAAAGTCGTCTACCGCGATATCTTTCTCGCGCGCAGGCTCCTTTGTGCCGCTTAAATTTGCGCCCGCTACCGCGCTTTGGCGGCGCAGGTGGCTTTTGATACGAGCTAGCAGCTCTTGCGGGTCGTAGGGCTTTGGCAGGTAGTCGTCCGCGCCGTTATCTAGGGCGTTTACTTTGTCCGTGATGTCGTGGCGCGCGCTTGAGATAATGATGGGCACGTCGTGGCGCTTGCGGATCTCTTTGCATACCTCTAGGCCGTCAAGCCCCGGCAGCGTGAGGTCTAAGATCACGAGGTCGAATTTCTCGACATTTAGCGTCGAAAGGCCGATGTAGGGCTCCTCCGCCGTCTTTACGTCCATATCGCTTTTTGCTAAAAACTCGGTCAAAATTTCCGCCAGCTCTAAATCGTCTTCTATCATCAAAATTTTTATCATCGGCCATCCTTTTTTGCGGTAATTATAACGAGTTTTGGCTAAATTTTTAATGGCGGCCGCGGCTAGTTCCTTGCGCGTCTTTAAATGATTTTTGCTTCGCTTTGCTCTTAGCTGCAAGCAGAGCGTAATTCAAACCCCTTCCTTCTTAACATAAAAAATAGCATCAAATTTAACTCACTCAAATTTGGCGCTTTCAAGACTTGGGTCTAGGTTCGTCAAATTTAGTAAAATTGGCTCCAAATTTGAGCGTAAAAAGTCAATATGCGCAAGAGACAAGCCTATAAAATCGCAATCAACCAGAAATTTCCTTCTCCCAGCCCCGCCCCCAGGCCGCATACGCCGCATTTTCCTTTTTATAACCTTTTAGGTTCTCAAGAGCGCGCAAAAACAGGGCTTTATTTGCAGGTTCGTCCATTAGCGCACGTAAATTTTTATAAATTTTATCATCCTGATACGACGAGAAGGCGTCGACCAATACATCCAAGCTCTGCGCGCTAACGCCGTATCTATCGATAAAAGCCTCGATAAATTTTATATGCGCGCTTTGATGTTCGTCGTCTACGTTTTTAAAATACTGCTTAGCTAGCGCGAAATATTTCTCGCTTTTTAGCGCAAGGCCAAATACCGCGTAACTGCCCGTCATTAGGCACTTTTCGTCGTTTATATCGGCGTAAAATTCGTATTTATGCCTTAGAGCTTCTTTGGCGTAAAGCTCAAGCTCCGAGTCTACCTCATGCGCTAATGCAGTAGCGAAAAATCGTTGCGTCTGCGTCTTTTCAAGCCCTTTTACCGGCAGATAAATTTTATCCGCTTTTGAGCTAAATTTAACGGCGTAGCTAGCCGCAAAGCCCGCACGCAGCAGATTTACGATAAAGATTAGCACCTTTTTGTAAGCCTGAGGCGTTTCGTTTTTGATTTTTACGCTAATTTGCGCAAAAACATCGTTTGCGGCGCACTCTACGTCCGCGTCTTTAAAACTCGTTAGGCTTTCGTCTAGCTCGCCTGTGCCGCAGTCTAAATACTTCTGCGCCTGCGCCGAACCGAAAATCAGAGCCGCGCTTTCTAGGTCTTTGCGCGCAAATTTTACGTCCCAGCTAAAGCTTTTATATTTGATCCGCCAAAATGCCGCTCTCACGAAAAGCGCAAGCTCGCCGGCGCTTACGTTTTGGGGTTTAAAGTCCTTTTTAAGCTCATAAGTCCTCTCCCAATCATCGCCGCAAATATCGTAAAATTTAGGCATAAATTTATCGTCTCGCCAATCTTGCAGATAGCAAGTAAGCGCCTCTTTAAACTCATCGGTTAGATGTTTGCTTTTAGAATCCCGCACGGCTAGCTCAAACTTTTCTATCAGCTCTATAAGCGCAAATTCGTCATACTCCATAAGAGGCAGATCAAAAACGTGTCCCATAAATACGTAAAGCTCGCGTTCGTTCTTGACCTTTACCGTGCGTCTAGTAACTACCTCGTCCATATAGCCTTCTAGCCTGCGCTTTAGCTCAGCCTTTCTAGCCGCATTTTCAAAGTAAAATTTACGCGGCGAGTCCTCGCTTTCAAATTTGACCGATAAATTTAGCTTATACGCGAAAAACGGCATGTTATTTTCGTCTAAAAATTCCTCCTCTACGCCCTTTACGATGAGCGGCAAAACCTCTTTTAGCTCATCCTCGCTAAGCTTGCTCGCCTCATAATACGAGTCGCTATAAGACATGCTAAAACCGCATCTGCCGCACTCTAACGTAAAAGTGTCGTGATAACCTTCCTGCACGCGGCACCGCGAGTATGGAGCCTCGCCTTTGTAGCGCTCTTTTAGCTCCTTTTTTATCGTTAGATTTATCTCGTTTTTTATTTTGCCAGCCAGCGAGATTTGGTTTTCGTTCATGCTTTATCCTTTTTAGATAGATTTTGAAATTTAGCCTAAATTTGCTTAAGAGCAGGCATCTGGGCAAGCTTAGCGGAGGCTAAAATCAAATAAACCCTGCAGAGTAAATTTAAAATGCGGTTTATTTTTAGACGGCAAACGAGCGCGGGGTTTTAAAACGGTAAATTTAGACTGCGGGCAAGGATTTTAAATCAAGCAAAGGCATAAACCTGACGCTGCGATAAAATAGGGTAAATTTAAGCTTGCTTGATAGAGGCAAGCCGGCGAAAAAAAAGATAAATTTAGAAAAAGGCGCATTTTACCGCGCCTTAGTCTTAGATTATTTGATAACAAGACCTTGGAAAAGTCCGCCGCGATTGACCCAAACGAGAGTTTTTTTGCCTTTGGCGTTTGCTACGGCTTTGTTAAAGTCGTCTAAATTTTTGATATTTTCCTCGGCGACCTGGATGATGATATCGCCTTTTTCAAAGCCGAATTTTTCGGCATTTGAGCCTGATTTTACGTCTGTAACGAGCACGCCTGCGACGTCTGAGGCTAGTCTATACTTAAACCTCGCGTTATCGTCGATCGACGTTACGCTAAGGCCGTCTATCGCCGAGTCGCCTTTGGTCGCTTTGCCGCCGCTTGACTGGGCGTTGGCGTTGGCTAGTTTTATCTTGGCGGTCTCTAGTTTGCCCGAGCGCTCGTAGCTTAGCGTGATCTCTTTGTTTGGAGCTAGCGAGCCGATGAGATTTTTTAGGTCGTTTGCGTTTTTGATATCTTTATCGTCGATTTTTACGACCAGATCGCCTCGTTTAATGCCCGCGATATCGGCCGGCAATCCCTTTTCTACGCTGCTAATTAGCGCGCCTTCTTTATTTTTGTAGATCTCTTTTTGCTGCTCGTTGAGATTTGCTATCATCACGCCGATATATCCGCGCTCGATCTTGCCGTCTTCGATGAGTTTTTTGGCGATATCTTTGGTCATATTTGACGGGATGGCAAAGCCGATGCCGTTGTTTCCGCCGCTGCGGCTAAGGATAGCTGAGTTTATGCCCACTAGATAGCCGCGGCTATCGACTAGCGCGCCGCCTGAGTTGCCGGGATTTATCGAAGCGTCGGTTTGGATGAAATTTTCGTATTGATTTAGTCCAATGTTGTCTTTATTTAGGCCTGAGACTATGCCCTGAGTGATACTGCCGCCAACGCCGAAAGGATTTCCGATGGCAAAAACTATATCTCCTTCCATTAGCTTAGCCGAGTCGGCAAAAGGTATGGCTTTTAGCTCTTTAGCGTCGATTTTGATGATAGCTAGGTCGGTTTTGGGATCGGTGCCGATGATTTTAGCTTTGTACTCTTTGTCGCTATCTAGCAGCGTGACTACGATCTCGTCGCTATCTTCTACTACGTGGTTGTTGGTCACGATGTAGCCGTCGGAGGAGATGATGACGCCAGATCCTAAAGAACTGCTTTTTTGCTTTTCTTGAGGGATATTAAACTGAAATCCGAAGAAATCTTTAAAAAAAGGATCGTTAAACATATCGCCCATATCGGCTCCCGCGCCGTTTAGCGTTTTTGTAGTGGAGATATTTACGACCGATTTTTTAGCATCGGCGATGGAGCTATTGTAGGAGAGGACGACGTTTTTATTAAATTCGGGATTTATTCTAGTAAAATCCTCTGCCGGTTCGTTAAAATTTATGCTTGCGGCAAAGATTGCGCAAGACGTAGCCAAAGATAATACGGTTATCTTTTTCATTGCTTTTCCTTTTGGATAAAATTTTTCAAAGCGCGATTATATGGCGCTAAGCTCAATGTAAAGTTAATTATTCTTTAAGCCGTTTAAAATTATCTTATTTACTATACTTGATTGACATACGCTAAAGCTTTGTGCTATAATCGCTATAAAATTAATTGACTAAAAGGATATAATATGAGCAATAGTCTTTACGAAACGTTAGGCGTGTCCGAAAAGGCTTCCGCAGACGAGATAAAAAAGGCGTATAGGAGGCTGGCGCGCAAATATCACCCCGATATCAACAAAGATCCCGGCGCAGAGGATAAATTTAAAGAAATAAACGCCGCGTATGAAATTTTAAGCGACGAAAAAAAGCGCGCGCAGTACGACAGGCACGGCGACGCGATGTTTGGCGGACAGAATTTCCATGATTTTGCGAGCAGCTCGGGCATGGGAAATTTGGACGAAATTTTAAAAAATATCTTCGGCGGCGGCTTTAGCGGTAGCGCTAGCGGTTTTGGCGGTTTTTCTAGCAGGGGCGGTTTTGGCGGCTTTAGGCAGACGGGCGGATTTAGCGGCTTTGATGACGAGGAGGATATGGACTCGCGTGCAAAGGTAACTATCCCGTTTGACGTAGCGGTAAAGGGCGGCGAGCACTCGATAAATTTTAACGGCGAAAACATCAAAATAAAAATTCCAAACGGCATAAATAACGGCGAAAAGCTACGCATAAAAGGCAAAGGTAACGGCGGGCGCGGAGATCTGATACTAACCGTAAATATCGCGCCTAGCGACGAGTACGAAAGAGACGGCGACGATCTATATAAAGACGTACTAATTCCTCTAAAAACGATGATGTTTGGCGGCAAGATAGAGGTAAAAACGCCTAAAAAAGACGTCACGATAAAAATCGCCGAAAACTCAAAATCCGGGCAAAAAATCAGGCTCAAAGGGTACGGCGTGCAAAATAGAAAAAGCGGGATATTCGGCGATCTCTACCTGCGAGCGCGCGTGTCTTTGCCGGACGTAAATGCCTTAGACGGCGAGCTAGCCGAGCTTATGAAGCAAAAACTTCCGGAGGTATAAGATGAAGCAATACGAAGAACCGGTCTATCTAATCAGCGTCGTAGCAAAGGTCCTCTCCATACATCCGCAAACGCTGCGCCAATACGAACGCGAGGGGCTGCTGGAGCCCTCAAGAACCGAGGGTAAGATGCGCCTTTACTCGGAAAAAGATATGGACCGCATCAAGATGATACTGCGTCTAACGCGCGATCTGGGCGTAAATTTAGCGGGCGTTGATATCATCTTGCAGCTAAAAGATCAGATCGAGCAGTCTGAGGCCGTGATAAGGCAGATGAAAGAGGAGCTGGCTAAATTCGAACAAAGCGCCGTGCCGTCCAAAAAAGCTCTGGTAAAGCGTAAAAATAGCTTTGATCTCATCTTTTACGATGATAAAAATTAATCCTTTTTATCGTTAAAAAAGGTAAAATCGGGTAAAATTTACCTATAAAACGCGCCAAATTTGAGGCTATTTGAGCGCTAAATTTAGCCTAAAATTTGTCCGCTTTGAACCCAAATGAGGCACAATGTTAGAAACTTTTTTACTATTTTTCTCTATCCTGCTTATCGCTTGTATCGTCTCTAGCAAGGTTTCAGATAGATTCGGCGTTCCGTCCTTAGTCGTTTTTTTAGCAGTGGGCATGCTCGCGGGCTCGGACGGGCTGCTCGGACTTGCTTTCGATAATCGCCAAGTCGCCCAGGACGTCGGCACTATAGCGCTTATTTTTATACTTTACGCGGGCGGTCTTGATACGAATCTAAAATCTATCCGCCCCGTTATGGTAAACGGCATCATCCTAGCAACTCTTGGCGTCGTGCTTACTGCTGGCATGATAGCCGTGCTGGTAAAATACCTGCTAGGCCTTGACTGGCTAGAGGCTTTGCTCTTTGGCTCTATCATCTCCTCGACCGACGCTGCCGCGGTGTTTGCGATACTAGGAGCAAAGGAAATTTTGCTGCGAAATAATATTCGCCCGCTTTTAGAGCTAGAGTCCGGATCGAACGACCCGATGGCGATCTTTTTAACCGTCACGATACTGCAAATCATCTCTATAGCTACGATTCCTAGCGTTCCGGACGTCGCGCTTACGTTAGTAAAGCAGTTTTTGCTAGGCGGGCTGATGGGCTATATGTTTGGCGTCGCGCTGCCGGGGCTTTTTAACCGCCTTAGGCTTGAGTACTGGGGGCTTTACCCCGTGTTTTCGATGGCTTGGGTGATGCTTTTATACGTGCTGGCGGGCAAGGTCGGGGGCAACGGCTTTCTTGCCGTATATATCGCGGGAATGTTTATAAACAAAAAAGAGTTCGCGCATAAGAAAAATTTGATCGGTTTTCACGACGGTATCGCGTGGACGATGCAGATCGTCATCTTTTTGACGCTGGGACTTTTGGTGAATCCTTCCCAGTTGCCTGCCGTCGCGCTTGCGGGTGCCGTGGTTGCGTTTTGGATCATGTTCGTCGCGCGTCCTATGGGCGTTTTTCTCTCGCTCTTGCTTTCTAGGTATAATGTTAAAGAAAAGATATTTATCTCATGGGTCGGACTTCGCGGCGTCGTTCCTATCGTACTTGCGACCTATCCGTTCGGGGCAAATTTACCGAATTCCGAGCTAATCTTTAACACGATATTTTTCGTCGTATTCGTCTCGATCATCATCCAGGGCATGACCCTAGAAAAGGTCGCGCAAAAATGCGGCGTCAAAGAAGAAGTCGCGCCAAAAGAGGTCGAGATGTCGAATTTGCCGATCTTTTACCACACTTTACGCCAGCACACCATACGCTTTGACTCCGAAGTCGTGGGCAAAAACCTAGCCGAGCTTGAGCTGCCTAGCGACTTTTTGGTGCTACTCATCAAGCGCAAGGGCGAATACATCAAACCGACGGGCTCATCGGTGTTTGAAGAAGGCGACTTGCTACTGATCCAGTGCGAGGACGAAAACAAATACAACGAAACCTTAAAGACGTTTACGGCGTAAATTTACCGCCGTTTACGTAAAATTTAAAGAAAGGAAAAAGAAATGAAATTTGATGGAATGACTTTATCTACATTTTCAAGCGCGTTTAGAAGATTACGTAAGAAAAAAGGATTAGATAATTCGAAAAAACAAGACAAGAGTAAGGGAGAATAAGCAATGAAAAGTATATTATTTATTATAACATTATTTTTGAGTATGTTAAATTTGAATGCTTATGAAGTAAATCCTGATGTATTTCATAAAGAAAAAAATAATACAAATAAAGAAAAAGTAGATTGCTCTGACCCTAAAAATCGCCCTCGTGATATAGGAGGAATATTGAGGGGGGGGGGGGGGAAAAAAGAGTGTTTTGTTAATCGTGGCACGGCAGAGCGCGCTAAACGTGATTTGGATTTAACTATCGGTAGAAACCCAGTTACGGGCAAAGTAACGTCAAAAGCCGAGCTAGCGGGCGGCGATAAAGCGACTAATAACCTTGAGGCGGCGCAGATGAACTATGGCAAAAAGAAATTTGAGTTAGAAGAGGCAGAAAAGGCTTATTCAGAAGATATTAGCATAGAAAATTCTCGTCGTGTTAAAAAGGCTCGGAAAGCCTTTGAAAAAGCACAGTTAGACTTAGAGGCAGCGGAAGAGATAAAAGAAAAAGCCGATAAGAAAAAGGGCAAGTAGCCTGCTCAAATTTGAGCTTGGACGAGTTAAGGATCAAGAGGGCTTCCCTCTTGATCAAATTTAACAATCTAGCGTTTAGTCCCTAAGCGGCGAAGCCGCTTAGGGGTATATTTAAATCTAGCTTAAATCTAGCCGAATTTATCTTTCAAATTTAACCCTATTTTACTCCAAAGCCTGCGCCAGATCGGCGATGAGGTCGTCTGCGTTTTCTAGGCCGACGCTGATTCTGATTAGTTCTTTTGTTATGCCGGCTTTGATTAGCTCCTCGCTTGAGAGCTGCTGGTGTGTGGTGGATGCGGGGTGCGTGATGAGCGACTTTGAGTCGCCGATATTTACGACTATTTTAAAGAGCTTTACCTTGCTAAGCATCTTTACGGCGCGCTCATAGCTATCGGTTTCAAAGCACATTAGCCCGCTAGCCATGCCGTCCTCGAAGTATTTTTGCGCCTTTTCGTGCTCCGGATCGCTTTTTAGCGTCGGATAGGTTACGCGTTTTACGTATTTGTGCGAGTTTAAAAACTCGGCGATCTTGCGCGCATTTTGCGAGTGTCTCTCGATACGAACGCTTAACGTCTCAAGCCCCTGGATGAGCTGCCATGAGTTAAAAGGCGAGATCGTAGCGCCTATATCGCGCACCAAAGCTACCCTCATGCGCAGCGTATAGATGTCGAATTTATCCGCCATCTGGGCGTAAACCAGCCCGTGATAGCTCTCGTCTGGCACGTTAAAGTGCGCGTATCTGGCGTTGCCGACTAGTTTGGCGTTTAAATTTTTACTAGCGACGACTGCGCCCGCTAGGCTTAGGCCCTGACCGCAGATATATTTGCTCGCGCTATGCACGACGACGTCGATGCCGTGATTTAGCGGCTGGAAAATGATCGGCGTAGGCACGGTGTTATCAGCGATCGTTACGACGCCGTGCTTGTCTGCTATCTCGACGATTTTTTTAAAATTCGGGATTGCGATTTGCGGATTTGATAGCGTCTCGAAAAATATCGCGCGCGTTTTGTCGTCTATCAAATTTTCAAGATCGTCCGCCGTGTCGCTATCAAACACTCGCGCCTCGATGCCAAAACGCTTAAGCGTATGTATGAAAAGAACCATCGTGCCGCCGTAAATTTTCTTTGCTACGACGATGTTGTCGCCGACTGCGGCTAAATTTGCGATCGAGTAAAAGATCGCCGACTGGCCGCTAGCCGTCACGATAGAGGCCGAGCCCTCCTCGAGCGCGGCTATACGGCTCTCTAGCACGTCCGTCGTCGGGTTGCCCAGTCTCGTGTAGATGTGGCCCGGGTCTTCTAGCGCGAACCTCGCCGCAGCCGCCTCGGCGCTACCGAAATCATAAGCCGTAGTCTGGTAAATCGGCACCGCCATGGCACCAGGGCCAGCCTTAGTATCGTAGCCGTAGTGCGTGGCGATCGTCTCTTTTTGCATGTGTCTCTCCTTGTAAAATTTGCGCGCATTATAACCGCTAAAAGTTTAAATTGGTATAATTGAGCTTTTGAAAGGAAGAAATGGCTGAACAAAACGATAAATTTAAGCGCGTAAAATATCTGCGCGGTCTGGAAAAGTTTGTAAAATCCGCGATTAGCGGCTTAAAGCGCGAGGATTTCGACGACGCTCAGTTTCGCGCTAGAGCGGCTAAAAATGCCGAAATTTTACGAAAAATAGAACCGGTATTTTTAGATAGCCCGTATGCTAAATCTTTAGAAAATTTCGCGAATTTAGTGATAAATCAGATGCCGAGATGTCAGCTTATAGCCTTTGCCAACGCGCTAGAAAAGCTAAAAAACCAAAAAACCTACAAAAAAGAAAAACATAAAAAAAACTATAAGGACGAAGAGTGAAATGCGTGATATTTGACATGGACGGCACGCTCATAGATAGCGCAAAAGCTATCTGCGAGACAGTAAACGAGGTGCGGCGCGAGCTGGGGCTTCGTGGCGATCTAGCCGCGGAGTTTATCGTAAAGGCCATAAACGAGCCGGGGCGAAATTTGGGGCTTGATTTTTACGGTATAGATAAGCCCGATATGAAGCTGCGGGATAACTTTGAAGCTAAATTTAAGAAAAACTACCGCGAATACGCCGCGGCATACGAAGGCGTAGAGGAGCTGCTAGCCGGGCTAAAAGAGGCGGGGCATTTCGTCGCTCTAGCTAGCAATGCGCCGAGATATACTTTGGATGAAATTTTGCAAAGAAGCGGGATATTTAAATTTTTCGATCTCATCGTCGGAGCGGACGAAAACATACCTCAAAAACCCGATCCAGCGATGTTAAATTTGATATTAAAATCAGGCGAATTTGATAAAGCGATATTTGTCGGAGATAGTAAAAAAGATGAGCTTGCCGCACGTAATGCCGATATGAAATATTTAAACGTTTGTTGGGGTTTCGGTAGCCAAAGTCCAAGCTGCGACAATGTCTTTACGGTGGCGCAAGCAGCCCTATACATCGAGAAGTTATAAAAATTTAGCGCATTATTTTACGAGAAATAATGCGTATTTTAAGTTTTAAGAAAGGTTTTAAAATTTATGGATTATGATATATTTTCTCAAAGTCCTAGAGAAAAATTTTTTGATATTTTATTTAACGCGAACAAAAATTTAGTCGAAAACGAGCTTGAAAAGACCTTTGAAAAATTTATCGCGATGAGCGAATTTTGCGAAAAAAACGGCTTTGACGAAGCGGCGCAAAATTCGTTTATCTCTCAAAATCAGACGCTTATAAACGAGCGGCTAAACGACATTTATATCGGGCTTAGTGGGGATATTTTAAGTCAAAATGAGTAAAATGGCCGTTATATTTTCGTTGTTTTTATCGCTGGCTTTCGGCGCGGTAAATTTCGAGGAAGAGCATCTTTTTGAGCTTAAAAAAGACGAGTGGGCGCGGGTTTTCGTAACCAAAAAGGGCACAAACGAGCGCGAGAGTTTTGATTTTCGTTGGACGCTTTTTGATAATACGAACATTATCGTGCATTCGCGCTACCGAAACTATCCTCGCCAGCTTGTTATGTCGCTAAGACGCGGTCTTGAGACCTATAAACAGACTTTGATACCAGATCTCAAATACCCGCCTAGCGACCGCGTCGCGCTTTATCTGGTTTTTGAGGATTTTAAGCAAGGCGTGGCGAAATTTCGCGTGCTGATAAACGACGACGAACAGCGCGTAGACGTGGAGTTTTTGGACCCGCCAAGAAAGCAGAGCGGCGCTCAAAATAGCGCGCAAAACGCCAGATAAAAGCAAATTTAAGTGAGCATAAATGGAAAAAATCGATCTGATAATGAAAAATTTTATCGCAGAGCTTGGTTATGAGCCCGCAAATGCGATGTTTGCTCGGATAAATTCGGGCAAAAAGCTACGCTCTAAGCTGCTTTTAAAAATAGCGGGAGAAAGCGAGCAAAGTCTTAAAATTTGCGCGATTACCGAGCTTATTCACCTAGCTAGTTTGCTTCACGACGACGTGATAGATGACGCGGACACTAGGCGCGGAAGCCCGAGTATAAACGCGAGCTTTGGCGCTAAAAACGCCGTGATGTTGGGCGATATCCTCTACTCGAAGGGCTTTTACGAGCTGTCGAAATTCCCGCACGAGATCGCTGGCGAGATATCGGGCGCGGTTAGCAAGCTAAGCGTAGGCGAGATGATGGACGTGGATCTCTCGGTTAAATTTAACGACGATAAGTCTGCATACGAAACGATGATCTACTATAAAACCGCCGTTTTGATCGAGGCTGCGGCTGCGGTCGGAGCGATGCTAGCGGGGCTTGACGCATCGAATTTTAAAATTTACGGTAAAAATTTAGGCCTAGCATTTCAGATAATCGACGATATCCTAGACGTTACGCAAGATGCCGCGACGCTTGGAAAGCCCAATTTTAGCGACTTTAAAGAGGGCAAAACGACGCTGCCTTACATTTATCTTTACGAAAGCTTAAACGAATCGGACAAAGAGGAGCTAAAAAGCCTGTTTAAAAAAGATCTGAGCGAGGCCGAGCAAGGCTGGGTGAGGGCGAAGATGAACGAAACTGGCGCGATAAAAAAAAGCATAGAAGCGGCTAAAAATTTAGGCGAGCAGGCGATAAAATCGGTAGAAAAATTTAACGTAGACGGCCTAGAAAGTATCGTAAAATCAATGATAGACAGGGAATTTTAATGCATTACGCAAGCGTGAGCTTTACGCATAAAAACACCGATATCTCCGTGCGCGAAAAGCTCTCTTTTTCTAACATTGAGCGCAAAAACGAAATTTTACGCCTCATTAGCTCCAGCCAAAACATCAACGAGTGCATGGTGCTAAGCACCTGCAACCGCGTCGAGATCATCGCTAGCGTAAAGACCGTCGAAGGCGCTAGCAAGCATATCATCGCTTGTATGTCGCTCATCTGCGGCATCCCTTTTGAGGAGTTGCAAAGCAGAGCCGACGTCTACGAGGATAATGGCGCCGTGCATCATCTCTTTGCCGTGGCTAGCTCGCTAGATAGCCTTGTTATCGGCGAAACGCAGATCGCGGGGCAGCTAAAAGAGGCGTATAAATTCGCACGCGCTAACGGCAAATGCGGCGCAAAGCTCGGACGGGCGATGGAGTTTGCCTTTAAGTGCGCGGCGGAGGTGCGAAACAAAACCGAAATCTCCAAAAATCCGATCTCCGTTTCAAGCGTCGCGGTGGCGAAGGCAAAGGAAATTTTCGGCACGCTAAACGGTATGGTCGCCGTGATAGTGGGTGCGGGCGAGATGGCGGAGCTAGCCGCAAAACACCTAATCGCAAGCGGCGCGCGAACGATAATCATCAGCCGAAATAAAGAGCGCGCTAAAAATTTAGCCCTGACGCTGGGGGATAATAACGAGTACGACTCGCTTTCAAACGTAGCGCAGTACATAAATAAATATCAAATAATATTTTCCGCGACTGCCGCGCCGCATCCGGTTTTGATCGACGCGATGGTTGAGCCAAAGGAGTTTAAACGCTATTTTTTTGATATAGCCGTGCCGCGCGATATCGCAATCACGCAGAGCGAAAATATCAAAATTTACGCCGTGGACGACCTGCAAGAGATCGTAAATAAAAACCTCGCCCTACGCGAAGAGCAAGCCCAGATCGCATACGGCATCGTCGGGCGAAATACGGCGGCGTTTTTTAAAATGCTGCGCGAGCTAGCCGTCACGCCGCTAATCAAAGGCATCAGAGAGCAGGCCAAAGAGTGCGCCCAGAGGGAGCTAGCAAAAGCCCTAAAAAAGGGCTATCTAAAACATAGCGACAAAGAGGAGGCGTATCGCCTTATACATCAGGTTTTTAAGGCGTTTTTACACGCGCCGACGATAAATTTAAAAAACCTAGCTGGAGCCGCGGGAAGCGAAGCGCAGCTAAGGGCGATCGGGGAAATCTTTAACGTCGCGGAGCAAACGCCGCAAGAAGAAAATAACGAATTTGAATGGGAGAACGAATGAAATTTAGCAAACTTTACGCGCCGACGGCAAAAGAAGCGCCCAAAGACGCAACTCTGGCGAGTCATAAATTTTTGCTCCGAGCGGGCTACGCCGAGCAGGTGGGTAGCGGACTTTACAACTTTTTGCCGCTTGGCAAACGAGTGCTTGAAAATATAAAAAATATCGTCAAAGAGGAGCTTGACGAAGCGGGCGCGCAGGAGATCTCGATGAGCTTCGTCACGTCTGCGGATCTTTGGCGCGAGAGCGGACGCTTTGACGTCTATGGCAAGGAGCTTTTGCGCTTTAAGGACCGCAAAGAAAACGACTTTGTTTTAAGTCCGACAAACGAAGAGAGCGTGGTCGCGCTCGTGCGAGGCAAAGTAACGTCCTATAAGCAACTGCCGCTAAATTTATATCAGATAAATACTAAATTTAGAGACGAAGCAAGGCCGAGATTCGGGCTACTTAGAGGGCGCGAGTTTTTGATGAAGGACGGATATAGCTTCCACGCAAACGCCGAGGATCTGGACCGCGAATTTGACCTGATGGAAAAAACTTATAGCAAAATTTTCACTCGCCTCGGGTTAAATTTCCGCGCGGTTAGAGCCGATAGCGGCGCAATAGGTGGCAGCGAAAGCAAAGAGTTTATGGTGCTAGCTAGTAGCGGCGAGGACGATATCATCGTCTGCGAAAACTGCGACTACGCCGCAAACGTAGAGGCTGCAACCCGCGCAAAACGAACGACGCAAGCCGAAAGGCCCGAGGCCGATGCGGCTAAATTTTTTACGCCAAACGCCAAAACCATCAAAGACGTGGCGGAGTTTTTTAGAGTCGATGAGTTTTACTGCATAAAAGCTGTGATAAAAAAGGCGATTTTTATCGACGCCAAAGGCGAAAAGAGCGAGAAAATCGTAGTATTTTTCGTGCGCGGCGAGGACGAACTACAAGAGGTCAAAGCTCAGAACGCGTGCGCGGCGGTTGAGCTAGCGGACGCAACCGAGGCCGAGATTACGGCGGCCGGGCTTGTGGGCGGATTTTGCGGGCCGATCGGGCTAAAGGGCGTGGAGTTTTATATCGATAATGAGCTTCAGGGTGAATCGCAGATGATCTGCGGCGCAAACGAGCGAGATTATCACTTCGTCGGCGTTAGCGTTAGCAGCTTTAACTCTGAGCGCTTCAAAGACTTAACCGCCGTAAAAGCGGGCGATAAATGCCCTTGCTGCGGCGGAAATTTAAGCGTTAGCAAAGGTATCGAGGTCGGACATATATTTAAGCTAGGCACCAAGTACTCAGAGCCGATGGGTGCGACTTTTTTGGATGAAAACGGCAAGGCAAAACCGTTTATCATGGGATGTTACGGCATCGGCGTTAGCCGCCTGGTAGCCGTCGCCGTCGAGGCTAGCCACGACGAAAAAGGCATAATCTGGAACGAAACCCTGACTCCGTTTAAATTTGAAATCATCGTCTCAAATTTAAAGGACGAAGAGGGCGTTAAATTTGCGCAGGGGCTTTACGAGGACTTACGCGAGGCGGGCGTTTCGGTGCTGCTTGACGATAGAAACGAGCGCTTTGGCGTAAAGATGAGCGAATTTGAGCTGATGGGATTTCCTTATGCCGTGATCGTGGGCAAGGGGCTAGCAGAGGGCACGGTAGAGCTTGTTACGCGCTGCGGTCTGGTTAAAGAAACCGTCAAATCGGGCGAAATTTTAGCGCGTCTAAAGAGCCTATGATAAAGCATTTTTTTACGCCCTACGTCGTTTTGGAGATCGTGGCGGCGTATTTTTTTATCCACGCGTACGGATTTTTAAATTTGGTCCTAGAGGTCATCGCATCGGCTATTTTGGGGCTATTTTTTATGTTTCGCGTCGGATTTTTTCAGCTAACTAGCAACATCGCGTTTTTTAAGCCCGCAGACGTCTTTAGTAGCGTAGGTATGGCGATCGGGGGCTTTTTTATGTTTATCCCGGGGCTTATCACCGACGTTTTGGGCGCGGCAATCATAGCGGTCGCGTTTTTTGCAAATTTAAAAAATGGCGGCGAGCGGGCGAGAGCGGGCGAATTTTACCGCGAAAAATTTGAAAGCAGACAGAGCAAACCGCGCGATGACGGCGAGATCATTGACGTCGAAGTCGTAGAAGAAAAGAGGCAAATATGGAAAAACTAAAAATCGCAACGAGAAAAAGCGTGCTGGCGATGTGGCAGAGCGAGCATATCAGGGATAAAATTCTATCACGCCATCCGAAAATCGCGGTCGAGCTAACAGGCATGAAAACCAAAGGCGACGTGATCCTTGACACCCCGCTGGCTAAAATCGGCGGCAAGGGACTGTTTACAAAAGAGCTAGAAGACAGCATGCTAAGCGGCGAAACGCATATCGCCGTGCATAGCCTAAAAGACGTGCCCGTCGTTTTCCCAGAGGGGCTGGTGCTGGCCGCGATCTGCTCGCGCGAGGACGTGAGAGATGCGATGCTGAGCGAAAAATACGCTAAATTTGAGGATCTGCCCCAGGGCGCGCGCGTGGGCACGACGAGTCTGCGCCGCAAAATGCAGCTTTTAGCGATGCGCCCCGATCTTGAGATAATCTCGCTGCGAGGCAACGTCCAAACTCGTTTGCGCAAGCTAAAAGAGGGCGAATTTGACGCCATTATCCTAGCGATGGCGGGCGTGAACCGATTAAATTTACGCTCCGAAGTCGCGCATATAGTGCCGTTTGAGCTAGATCAGATGATACCTGCGATGGGGCAGGGGGCGCTTGGTATCGAGGCCAGAGAGGACGCTGAAATTTTAAATTTGATAGAGTTTTTAAAAGACGAAAAAGCCGTGATAGAGACGACCGTGGAGCGCGATTTCGTCGCGATGCTAGAGGGCGGCTGCCAGGTGCCTATCGGCGTAAATGCAAATTTAAACGGCGACAAGATCGAGATACGTGCAGTCGTGGGACTACCCGACGGTAGCGAGAGTATACGCGAAAATATCGTCGCGCAAAAAAGCCAGTGGAAGAGCGTGGGCGCTGAGCTTGGACGAATATTTATCGGCAGGGGCGCAAAAGAGCTGCTAAAACGCGCCGAGGAGATGGCGAATATATGAAAAAAGCGCTTATTTTGGCGCTCTTGGCATCCGCGCTTTTTGCACAGGTAGATTTAGAGCTTATTTATTCGCTCTTTACCGATAAAAATTTCGATAAAAACGCCTATTTTAAAGGCGAGATGCGAGATCGTCTAAAAAATAATTTTTACTCGCCCGACAAATTTGACGAAATCAAAGTCGCCAAACTCGGCCACAGCAGCGAATTTAGCGGGATATTTCGCGTTTGGCTCGCTTCTAAAAACGGCGCATCCCTTGATCTATACATTTTTGCTAAAGAAGACGGCATTTATGCGCTTAGATCGCTCGCTCAAACCGGCATCATAGAGGCGATGATAAGGGGCTATGGGGCTGCGAGCGAGGCGGAAAAGGCGCAACTTAGAGCAATGGGCGGGGATATAGAAAATTTAAGGCTGATTTTGGCAAGCGATAATGCATTGCTAAAATTCGGACGCGAAAACGAGGCGAAATTTGAAGAGCTGTTTGCGCTATATCAAAAGGACGAAGCGGCGTCAAACGAAGCCGTAAAGCGATTACACCTATCTCATGCGGCGTACGACGGCGGGGTTTTTGAGCTTATTATCGGCGGCGTAACGGATAACGTAGTGGGTTTTATGCGCGTGGAAAACGAACCCGATCTGCCGCAGATGAGTCCGAGCGAGTTTATAATGCTAGAACGGCTCTCTCCAAACTCAAAATGGTATCTTTTTAAGACGACTTAGACCGATGGAGGCAACCCTAGCCGATTTTCACTTTTTGCTTGCCTTAACGCTGCAAATTTAGCGCCATGCGCTTTTGGTTAGAGGTTGTAAGAGATCAAATTTTTGCTAAGTCGGCGTTAAATTAGCGTATCCGCCAAAACCGATAATTTTTACGATTTTACTAATTTTTCGGCAGTTAAAGTCGTGTTTTTGGCTCAAAATGTTTACAAATTTAACTCAAACGCAGCCAAAATTTTAGCTTCAAAAACGGCTTGTTCGGATATAAATTATTAAGGAAAAATATGGACTACATCAAGCTTCTAAAAGATAACGGCCTGCTGCGCGTCATCGACGAGCCTGCGGATATCGATCTAGAGATCGCGCACGCAAGCTACATCGAGGTCAAGCGCGAAAACTCGCAGGCGCTACTTTTTACAAATCCTATCTGCAAAAAAACGGGGCGCAAATTTGCCCCCGTACTAACAAATATCTACGGCTCAGAGCGCGCTTTAGAGCTTATCTTTGGACGCGATCCCGACGAGATCGCGGGCGAGATCGAGCGGCTTTTAAAGCCTAAAAAGCCTAAAAGCTTTGGCGAAAAGCTAAATTTTGCCGCATATTTGTTTGAGATGAGAAAAATTTTCACGAAAAGATTAAAAGGTGAGGGCGAGTGTCAGCAGGTCAAATTTATGGGCAATGAGGTCGATCTGTTCTCGCTTCCCGCGCTAAAAACATGGCCGCTTGACGGCGGCGCTTTTATCACGATGGGACAGGTTTATACGCAGAGCCTAGATGGCGAACTGCAAAACGTCGGCATGTACCGATTGCAAATTTACGGTAAAAATCGCCTCGGCATGCACTGGCAGATACACAAAGACGGCGCGAATTTCTTTAACGAATACAAGCGCGCGGGCCGCAAGATGCCCGTATCCGTGGCAATAGGGGGCGATCCGCTCTATATCTGGTGCGGCCAGGCGCCGCTGCCAAAGGGCGTGTTTGAGCTGCTGCTTTACGGCTTTATCCGCAAAGAGCCCGCCCGCCTCGTAAAGTCGCTAATGAACGAAATTTACGTCCCGCACGACGCGGACTACGTGATCGAGGGCTTTGTGGATACGGATAAATTTGAGCTTGAAGGGCCGTTTGGCGATCACACGGGCTTTTATACGCCGGTGGAGCCGTTTCCGGTGATGGAGGTTACGGCGATCACGAGCAAGCGTGAGCCTGTATTTCACGCGACCGTAGTCGGCAAGCCGCCGCTTGAGGATAAGTACATGGGCTGGGCGACGGAGCGCATTTTTTTGCCGCTTTTGCGCACGACGGTGCCCGAGCTTTTGGATTATAACATGCCTGAAAACGGCGTCTTTCACAACCTGATTTTAGCTAAAATCAACGCCCTTTATCCAGCGCACGCCAAACAGGCGATGCACGCGTTTTGGGGCGTGGGGCAGATGAGTTTCGTCAAACACGCGGTTTTCGTTGGCGAGGATGCGCCTGATTTGAGCGATTATGACGCGCTTACGGAGCATATTTTAAACCGTTTTGGCAAAGATGCTCTGCTAATCAGCGAAGGCGTATGCGATCAGCTAGATCACGCCAGCCCAAACTCGTGCTTCGGCGGTAAGCTAGGAATCGACGCTACGCAGGATTTTTCGGCGCCTGCGCCAGCGCTTTTGGACGACGCCGCGCTGCTAGCTAAATTTAAAGAAGTGGAGTCAAATTTAACGCAGCTAGCGCAGTTTAAAACAAATACCAAAACTCCGATTTGCGTCGTCAAATTTGATAAAAACCGCCTCGTAAAAGAGGTTTTTGAAGAGCTTTTGAAATTTAAAGAGCACTTTAAACTACTCGTTTTCGTTGGCTGCGAAAACCGCCTAGAAAACCCATACATGCTACTTTGGCGCGTGACGAATAACATCGACGCTCTGCGCGATATCTACGTGCGCGAGGGTGCGGTCTGCATCGACGCCACCGCAAAAGGCGACGCCGAGGGCTATACGCGCGGCTGGCCGCTACAAACCGACTGCAACCGCGACGTCGTGGCTGATCTCGTTAAGCGCGGCATAGTAAAAGACGAACCGGAACTATTTAGCAAATTTGAGATTTTCGGATAGATTTTTAAACTCGTCAAATTTAAAAGCGGCTAAATTTGCCGAGCCGCTTAAATAAATTCGTTTTTCAAGCGCCTTTTTAGCCCGAATTTTATAAAATCGCAAAATGGATAAAGAACGCCTAATAATCGATAAATTTAGCAACTCCTTCATCGGCGACGACGGCGCCGTCGTCGCGCATGAGCACGGCCGGTGGGTGTATAGCAAGGACCTTTTTTGCGAGGGGACGCACTTCCTAGCAGGCTGGCTTAGTATGGAGGAGATCGCGCGCAAGGCGATGCTGGTAAACCTCTCCGACGCCGTCGCGATGAACGCCAAGCCTAAATTTGCGCTTTTAGGACTTGGGCTGCCCAAAAACACGAGCGCGGCGCAGATCTCGGCGCTACGCAAGGGATTTGCCGACGTTTGCGACGAGTACGGCGTGACTATCATCGGCGGCGACACGATCGGCAGCGATAAAATTTTACTTAGCGTTACCGTTATCTCGCGGCTTTGCGGTAAGGCGGTTTTGCGAAGCGGAGCGAAAAAGGGCGATCTGGTTGCTTTTACGGGCGAGCTTGGAGGCAGTCTAAAAGGGCTTAGGACGCTTTTAAACGGCGGACGGGTCGCGTCAAATTCTCGTTTTAAAAAGCCTGTTTTAAAGGATAAATTTTTCTACGCCGCAGCAAGCAAAATAAACGCCGCCATGGACGTTTCAGACGGGCTTGGCGCAGATCTAGCCAAGCTTTGCGCGCAGAGTCGGTGTGGGGCAAAATTTAGCAAACGGCTAAGCAAACTCGAGCTAAATAGCGGCGAAGAATACGAGATTTTATTTACGTTTAGTCCGAAAAATCGCGCCAAAATTTTAAGCCTAGCTCGCAAAACACGCACGAAAATCACGATCTTTGCCAAAATCACGAAAGGAAAATTTAAAAGCAATGCAAGAAACCACCATTTTTAAGCCTCTTTACGCGCTCACTCATGCGCCCATTAACGCGTATTTTAGTAAAAACTCGGACGATTTTGTGGTGCGCGAGATCCCGCTTTACGCATTTAGCGGGCAGGGCGAGCACCTGATAATCGAAATTTGCAAAAAAGACATGACGACGCAGGAGGCCTTGCAAGCGCTTAGCGAAATAAGCGGCGTAAAGATGCGGGATTTCGGCTACGCGGGGCTAAAAGACAAGCAGGGTATGACAACGCAGTTTATCTCGATGCCTCGTAAATTTGAGTCTATGCTAGCAAATTTTAGCCACGAAAAGATGAAAATTTTAAGCCTTAGCGCGCATGATAATAAGCTTCGCATCGGGCACCTAAAAGGCAACAGTTTTTTTATCCGCCTAAAAAAAGTGATGCCTAGCGAAGCGGCCAAGCTAGAACAAGCCGTGCGAAATATTGACGAGGCAGGATATGCTAACTACTTTGGTTATCAGCGTTTCGGCAAATACGGCGACAACGCGCAAAGCGGGCTGGAACTACTAAAATCAGGCACCGTAAACGGCAAAAAGAGCAAAAATCCAAAGCTAAACGACTTTTTGATCTCGGCATATCAAAGCGATCTTTTTAACCGCTGGCTTAGCAAACGCGTTGAGATTTCGAGGTTCGCGCAGGATTTTAGCCTTTCTGAGCTAGCTCAAATTTACCCGTATCTTGATGGCGCGATTTTGAAAAATTTAAAATCGCAAAAGAGATTTTTTAAGCTGATAGAGGGCGAAGTCTTGGGGCACTACCCGCACGGCAAGTGCTTTTTGTGCGAGGATTTGCACGCGGAGGGCGCGCGCTTTGATGCTAGAAATATCACTAGCTGCGGGCTGATCGCGGGCTTGAAGGCGTATGAGGCGCAGGGCGCGGCGAGAATGGTCGAGGATCAAATTTTCGCGCAGGTAAATGAATATAAAGCTAAAATGACGGGATCTAGGCGCTTTGCGTGGTGTTATTTGGAGGATACGAGCTACAAATACAACGAGGAAAAGGCGCACTTTACGATAAATTTCACGCTGCAAAAAGGAAGCTACGCGACGGTGGTGTTAGAAGAAATCTTACACAAAAATATCTTTGAGTAGGGCGGCTCGGCTTTTCCGCTATACGTCGCCGCCGGCCAGGCTTTGGTCGCGGATGACTAGCTTGCTTCCTCGCCTCGTTCGCCTGCGCCTCGTCTTATAAAAATGCTTTTGCCTTAACTTTTAGGTTTAAATTTCGCAAATCAAAATCCGCCTCGCCTAACGCTCTTTAAAAGCTACAAACTAAAGTGGCGCATTATAATTTTAAGCTTAAATTTGAGGCTAAATTTATCGGATTTTCGCGCCAAGACCCGTATCTAAAAATCGCTAAATTTTTAAGCCGCAAGACAAGGCATGCGGGCGGCTTGCAGGTAGCGTGGAGATGCGAAATACGAACGTTTTAGGCTCGTTTGGATATAATGGATTTGCGAATTTATATTTTAAAAGGATTAAAAATGGCGAATATTTTTCTTTGTTCTTACTTTGCGCAGGTTGCGGCTAGGATTAACGAACGGGTAAATTTTAGCGGCAAAAACGTCGTTTTCATAGATACCGCGGCGAAATTTGAAGAGGTAAATTTCTACGTCGGCGAAGCGGTGGAGATTTTAGAAAAATTAGGCGCGAAGCTAATACGCCTCGACGTCTCTTGCACCCAGAATTCGGCAGCGCTAGTATCCGAGCAGGACGAACCGTTTTGCGACGATGAAATTTTAGCCGCTATTAGTCGGTGCGACGTCATTTACGTTAGTGGCGGAAATACGTTTTATCTGCTTAACGAGCTGCGAAAATCGCACGCCGCCCAAGCCATAAAAGACGCGGTCAAAGCGGGCAAAATTTACGTCGGCGAGTCGGCGGGAGCGATCGCGGCGGCTCCGGATACGAAATATGCTACGCTGATGGATGAAAATAGCGCAAAAACGAGCGATTTTACGGGGTTAAATTTGGTTGATTTTTGCGTCGTGCCGCACTTTGGCTGCGAGCCTTTTACGGAGGCTACGCGCGAGATTATGGCGAAATTCGGCGATGTTTGCGACTTGCGCGCGATAAATAACGACGAATTTATCGAGGCTTAAAGCCTTTTACGGCGCGGGTTGCAAAGTGCGGCGCGGAGTTTTCATAGCATAAAATTTAAATAAGGATGAGCGATGAAGAAAATTTTGATTTTTACGCTTGCGGCTATTTGCGCGTTTGCGGGCGATTTTGGGTTGCCAAGTCCCGGCGAGACGGCGCGCGGCCTGCCTTTTAGCGCGCTTTTTGATAAAAAAGACGGTAAATATTCGCCCAAAAACGGTATCCGCGTAAAGCTACTTTTAGCAGGAGGCAAATTTAAGATGAATGTAGGCGATAAAAGCGCTACGCCTGGCAAGGTAAAGATAAATGGCAAGAGTTTTGACGAGATAGCAAAGCAAAAATTTGACGTAACGAACGAAGGCGGCGTCTATACGATGCGGGAGAGTAGGTAAGCGGGCAGGAATTGCGCTTGGTTTAACCGACGCAAAAGGCGCGTGAGGCTTTAGCTTAACAAATTTAAAAACGGCGTAAAAATAAAAAGAAAGAGGGCAGATAGAGATCGCGGCTTAGCTTGATGCGCGGAGTTAATTTAGCTTTGCGTTATTATTTTAGCTTGCGGCGGGCTTTTGGGTCGTCTGCAACGAGACTAGTTTATTTTATGACGGCAAAATTTACTATCCGTATTTAAATTTAGCGCGCCGGGCTTTGTTTTTTGATGATTTTTTAGTAAAATGGGCGCTAAATTTAAAGGAGAAAATATGCCAAAAGACGCAAACGGAACCGAACTAAACGCGGGAGATAACGTAACTCTGATCAAAGATCTAAAAGTAAAAGGCGCGGGCGCGACGCTAAAGCGCGGAACTATGGTAAAAAACATCAAGCTCACGGACGACGACAAAGAAATTGAAGGCAAGATCGATAAAATGGGCGTCATCGTGCTAAAGACGGAGTTTTTAAAGAAGGCTTAATCTCGTCTATGAAAAACGCAAATTTGACGCGAGATCGTTAAATTTGCGTGCTTATGAACTTTGATATACGCGTATTTTTACTTGTATCAAAAGTTGTAAAATCTAGCCCAAGCTATCCTTAAACACGAAAAAGCTATAATCGCGCCCAAGGTATGGCAAGTGATTGCTTTTGCGTAGGCAAAAGAGGAAAGTCCGAGCTGCAATAAGACGGAGTTCCATCTAACGGATGGCTGGGGTAACCCAAGGGATAGTGTAACAGAAAGCAAACTGCCGCTTCGGCGGTAAAGGTGAAACGGCGGGGTAAGAGCCCGCCAGCGCGGCGTGCAAGCGCGGCGGCTATATAAACCCAACTCGCAGCAAGGAGGGATGGTTTTGAGTCTTATGTCAAACCCTTCGCTAGAGCCAAATTGTAAAATTTGGAGTAGATAAATAATCACTCACGACAGAACTCGGCTTATCGCCATGCCTTGCCTTTTACTTCTTTTTCTACTTTCGGTTTTTTGATTTCGGCGACGACGCGCGTAAAACTTGCAAATAATCTAAAATCCGCCCGTAAATTTGCGGCTTTGGCCGATATTTTTGCGAGATTTGGCGAAGACGCGATTAAATTAAACGGCGTAAATTCGCTTCGGCTAGTTTTTAAATTTAAGCGTAAATTTTTATCGGCGCAAGGCATAAATTTAACAGGCTAAAATTACGAAAAAGGGCGCAGAGGTTTTTGTTCTGACGCCGTAAAATTTGGCCGAGTTTCCAAAATAGAAACGTTTGGTAAATTTAAAATTTATCGGCGATTTTTTGTCGTTTGTATAAAAACGCAAAGTGCCGCGCTAATTTAACGCTCGATGTTTTGCATTTTGGCGGTTTTTAGAATTTAGGATTTTTATCCGGGCCGCAAAAGCTGTACGGGCAAAAGGTAGAAGCATCGGCGTTAGGCGAGTGTTTTGGGTAGACTTCAAATTTGCTCGGATCTAGCAGCATCAAAATTTGCAATATTTATTTAAATTTGAGCGCATTAAACGGCTGCGCATTTGCGGTTTTAAATATCCCAAATATCTAAAATTTGCGAACAAACGGCGCTCACGGTTCGTTTAAATTCGGCGGTTTGCTCTGCGTTTGGCTCGTCTATGTTTTCAAATTTTTTAAACGTCTGGGCGATCTCAAGCCAGCCTGCGATATCTAGATCAAATTTAACCAAATTTGACGCACAAAGATTGCCATCGTCATGATCGTAAAAGGCGACTTTGCCGTCTTTTAGGCTTGCAAGCCACAAGTCGCCCGCAACCGTATCGGCAAATATATAAAACTCGCGCAGTATCTCGCTCTCGCCCTCGAAATCAAACTGCGCTTCGTCGTTAAATCGGGCTAGCTCGCGCTCTTTTAGCACTCTAAAACCGCTTGCTATCTCCAAGCCGAAGCTATTTTGCAAAGCGTCTTTTATATCGTTTTTCGTCATTTTTTGCCTTTGTGCGGATAAATTTGAGAGAGAGGTTTAAAAAGCGCCATAAATTTAAGAAATTATTTACGACGCCATATATTTTTTTACGTTTTTTAGCTTTTCTAGCTCTTTGCCTAGCTTTGCTTTATTTTCTTGGATCAAATTTATCGCCGCGCCGAGGAGCTCTTTGGCTTGCAGGGCATCCTCTAGGCTGTCAAATTTACTAGGCGCCTCGTTTGCTAGCGCTGCGATAGCTTCCGCGTCATCGTTAGCGACGGCGATTTTTAGCTCATCCAGCCACATCGGCTTGTCCGGTCGCTTCTTTCCAAGCTTCTAGTAGCTGCTTTGTGACGCTTACGACCTCGTTTAGGCTTTGTTCGTCGTTGTTTATATTTGCCATGGCTAGTAGCTGGATCTGCCTGGTATAAAGGCCGCTTAGATAGTGCGCGACGTTGCCTTGGTCGTAGTCTAGCGAGTTTAGAAGCTCGACGAAGATCGCATTCGTGCGGTTTATAAAATATACTTTTTTCTCCACGTCGTTTTCTTGCATCGCTTTTTTGGCTCTAAAGACAAATCTCAAAACGCCCTCGTAAAGCATCTCGATGAGCTTAGTAGGCGACTCGATGCCGCCTACGGCATTTTGCGAATACGCAGCGTGTGCAGTGTTGTATTGCATAAATTTACCTTTATTTTTTATTATATTCGGCTTCGATCATCGATTTTAGCGACGAAAATTCGCTATTTAGCTTGCTGATGATCTTGTCGTATGCTAAAAATCGCTCTTCCATCGTGGCGTACTTCGCGTCTAGCGACTTTTGCGTCCTTTCTTTTTCGGCATCGAGCGTTTTTTTCTCCTCGATCAGGCTTTGTCCGTATTTGGTTAAAGAGCCGTTTTTTGAGTTGATTAGCCCGTCTACAGTCTTTTTCGCCGAGGAAAAGATGCCGCTTACGGTCGTGCTTTTAGGTGTTATCGTAGATTCGCTTAGGCCTACCGCGTTTAGCGTGGCGGGCGAGCCTTTTATGCTTATTGCCGTACCGTTCGTGGTTTTTAGCGTTATTTTATCTTCGCTTGAGGCTATGGTAGCTTGCACGCCAGCGATACCTGCGTCGTTTATGGCTTTTAGTAGAGCTAGTGCATTTTGCTTTGAGGTATTCGTAGCCGCAGTAGCCGGTAAATTTATCTTTTTGCCGTTTATGACTAGATCTTCGTTTGCGATAGTTAGCGAGCCGGCGTCTACGGCTTTAGAGCTAAAAGCCTGAGCCGTGCCGTAGGTCGTGCCTCCTGCGAATATCTTTTGCACGCTTTGCAAATCCTCGTCTAGCTTTCTACCCAGTTTTGAGCTATCAAGCTCTAGCAAGCCCTCTTTATTTAAGCTTAGCCCGTAGTCGGCTAAATTTGCGGTTTTGGTTACGCCGTTTTTATCGGTGTAGGTTTGATTGGCGAATAAAATTTTATTTAGCGTCGATTTTATGCCAGTTATCTCGCTCACGCCTTGAAAAGTTCCCGATTTTTTCGTATCGCTATCGTAGTCGGTGGCGACTTTTAGGTTGTTGGTAAGATTATTGTACGCCGTAACTAGACTTTGCATGCTCTCTTTTATGGCGCTTGCGTCCTCTTTGATACTAAAGGTCGTCTTGCCCGTATCTTTTAGCTTTATCGTCATTCCTAAATTTAAATCTTTTACCTCGTTGCCGCTTCGTTTTATCGTGATACCGTTGTAGACGAACTCGGCATCTTGCGCGGTCGAAATTTTATTACTAGCGATATTTGCGCTATCCCAGCCGAGCTTTTGCAAGACGTCCGATGCGCCGCTTAGAGCCGATCCGTCGCTATCTACGTCGGTGATTTCGATCTTGTTTTCAGCACCCGTTTCTTTTGATTGCAGTATAAGCTGATACGGATCTTCGCCGCCTACTTTCATCGCTTTTGCCGAAACGGCGCCGTTTGTGACTTCGTTGATCTTATCGGCTAGCTCTTCAAGCGTAGTGGAGCTTCTTACTTCTATTTTATGCGTCGTGCCTCCGACTTTTATGCCAAATGTTCCGTTTTTGCCGATAAATGAGCTTGAGGTGGCAAATTTGGTGCTTTGATAAACGTCTTTTTTTGCTAGCTGCCTTACGTCTATTTCGATATCTTGTACCGCTACGCCTGCGCTTGCGGTTACCTCCGCGCTTTTGCCGTCTGCGGTGGTGGTTCTTTTTTGATACGAGCTATCGTCTGCTAGGGTAGAAACCGAGGAGCGAAAAGTACCGATGAGCGTCTTTAGAGCGGTTAGATCCTTTTGCTTCGTCGCATTTGCCGTGATTTTAGAGGTTACGGGTTTTATCTGACCCGCTTCGTCGGCAGCTTTTAGCTTATCTATAACGTCTTGAGTTAGAACTTGGCTTCCAAAGCCGAGTGAAGAAACTTTACCTAGCGCCATTTTAGCTCTCCTTGTCAAATAATACGCCGACGGCTTCTTTGAAATACTCGCTTAGTTTCATCGCCTGCTCGGTCGGGATTTTGCGAATAACTTCGCCCGTTTTCATCTCCATTACGTTTACGTACATCGCGCCTATTTTATCGTTATAGCCAAAGCGTATGCTGGTACCTAGATCTTCCATTTGTTTATTTAGTTTTTCGGTGGCTTCTTTTACTTCTTTGCTTAGCGTTTCGTTATTTTGCTCGGTTAAATTACGCGTTGCGTCATGCTGGATGTGAGTTTGCTCGACCTCTCTAGTTTGAGTAGAGCTTTGCGCATGCGAGCTTGTAATCGCGTTTGCCATCGGCTGGCTTGCCGCTTTGAAAATTTCCATATTTTCTCCTTTAAATGTTTGCTAGCTTCTATATCGTCAAATTTGCAAATTTTTTTAGCCCCGCCGCTCAAATTTTTCTTAATTTAAATTTTCGTATAAATTTGTTAAAATCCAGCCTAAATCAAGGCAGAAAGGAGAATTTGTGAAAATTTCGTTTGAGTGCGACTGCATTTTGCTGGGGGAGTCACTAAGGCTGTTTTTAAGAGATTTTATCTCGCCTAAAAAAGATTGCGATTTTATCGTGGCGGATAAAAAGATAGAATCCAAAAAGCCCGTTTTCGTGATCGCCGAGCACTCGCCTCATCTAAAAATACCTTTTAGCAAAGAAGCTCTTATCTCCGCGCTTGAGGAGTTTTACTCGGCGATCCAGTTTTCAGAACCAGTCGCGCCTTCTCGCGCGGCCGCGCCCGCAAAAGAAAAAGCCGCACCGCAAAACGGTTCAAATTTGGAGCTTGAGGTTTCAAATTTAATAGATAAATTTAAAGAAGAGCTGCTTGCGGTTCTAAGGAAAGCTCGTTGAAAAATCTATACGCTACGATTTCAAGCGGTAAATTTAAAGGTAAAAAGCTGCTTTTGCCATCGCTTCAAACCACAAGAAGCACCAAAAGCATCGTCAAGGGCTCGTTTTTTGATTCGTTTCGCTACGAGCTAGCGGGCAAGGTTTTTATCGAGGCTTTCGGCGGTAGCGCGCTGATGGCCGCAGAGGCGCTAAGTAACGGCGCGGCAAAGGTCTACGCGGTAGAAATCGACAAAAATGCCTATAAAATCGCGATACAAAACGCTAAACTTATCGGAGACGAGCTAGAAATCATAAACGGCGATACTTTTGACGCTACTCCCGCCATTGTCTCGAGGCAAAATTTGCCCGTTATCTTGTATCTTGACCCGCCTTTTGATATCAGGGAAGGCTTTGCTGACGTTTATGAAAAGTGCGTAAATTTAGCAAGAAATTTGCCAAAAGATAAAATTTATCTGATCGCTTTTGAGCACGCCAGCCATCTAAATTTACCTGAAAGCATCGGTGCCTTTATGCTTTTAAAATCTAAAAAATTCGGAAATACTTCGCTTAGCTACTATTCTTAAACTTCTTGCGTCAAATTTGGAATGCTAATTGCTTTTCGTCTTTGAAAATATAAATTTAAGGACGAAAATGAAACTAGCGGCATGCTTGCTAACCCTTGCTATATCGGCTTTTGCGGCGCAGATAAAAGACATCGCAAACGTCGTTGGCGTGAGGGAAAATCAGCTGATCGGATACGGTCTGGTCGTCGGTCTAAACGGCTCTGGCGACGGCAGTAGCTCTGAGTTTACGATACAGTCTCTTTCAAATATGCTTCAAAGCGTAAACGTAAAAATCAAGCCCGACGACATCAAGTCAAAAAACACCGCCGCGGTAATGGTTATCGCAAAGCTGCCGCCGTTTGCTAGGCAGGGCGATAAGCTTGATGTCGTGATATCATCTATCGGCGATGCAAAGAGCCTGCAGGGCGGAACGCTTTTGATGACTCCGCTTAAGGGCGTGGACGGCGACATCTACGCTTTAGCGCAAGGCTCGCTAACCATAGGCGGCAAGACGGCGTCTCGCGGCGGAGCAAGCAAGGACGGCAACCACGTAACCGCGGGTACGATCCCAAGCGGCGCGATCGTGGAACGCGAGATAGCATACGATATCTATAATCAAGAAGCGATATTTTTAAGCTTAAAAGAGTCGAATTTCGACACCGCTTCAAATATCCAAAGAGCGGTAAATTTAAATCTAGGCGGCGAAACTGCGACGGCTATCGACTCTAGAACCATCAAAGTATCAAAACCGGAAGGCTCAAACGCGGTTGAGTTTATCGCTAAGGTGTTAAATTTAGACGTGGATTATAAAGCGCTAGATAAAATCGTAATCGACGAGCGCACCGGCACGATAGTAAGCGGTATAAATATCACGGTCGATCCAGTCGTTATCACGCACAGAGATATCACGATAAAGATAGAGCCTAGTTCTTACGACGATATGGCTGCAAACGGGCAAACAATCGACTTGCAAGACGGCGCAGCGATCGATCCGCTAACTAATATGCTAAAAATCAGCGGCGAAAAAACTACCGTAGCTAGCGTCGCAAGGGCGTTAAGCAAGATGGGCGCGACTCCTAGCGACATCATCGCGATAATGGAAAATCTAAAGCGCGTGGGCGCCATACACGTAAATTTGGAGATAATATAATGTTAAACGTAGATACTTCGGCGGCTTTAAGCTCTTATAATAAATTTGCTACGAGCTCTATCGAAAATAGGCGCGCTAATAAGCCTCAAAGCGAACAAGACGCGCTTCTAAAAGAGCAAACCGATGCTTTTGAGGCGTTTTTGGTTAAAAGCGTGCTAGATATCGCGCTAAAGGACGAAAATCCGTTATTCGGCAAAGACGCCGGAGACGAGATATATCACTCGATGTATAACGATACGATGAGCAAGGCTCTGAGCGGAAATTTGGGCTTTAGCGAACTTTTATTCAATTATTTGAAAGAAAGGGCTTAAGAAATTTCAGATTTTGCCGATTTAGTTTCTAACAAATCTAAAAAGGCTTGAAAATGATAGGAACTTTGGGAGCTAAACTGGGCATGAGCCCGCAGCAAATCACTCGCTCAAACGACGTAAAAAAGAGCGAAAACATGGAAAAAACACAAGGCAAAGAAGAAAGCAAGGTCGCAAAGATAGCCGAGCAGATCGCAAACGGAACATATAAACTAGATATGTCTAAGACTGCAAAAGCCGTTGCCGATACGCTTTTATAAAATTTTTTGTCCTTGCGTAAAAAGAAAGGACAAAAATGCTTAAAAGATATTTGGATGAGGCGATGGGCGTGCTAGACGAACTCATCGCCCAAACTACGGAAGATATAGAAAAGATAAAACTAGCCGACCACAGCAGGGTCGATGATAGCGTTAGACGCAAAAACGAGCTGGTTAAAAAATTCGAATCTATAAAATCGCTACTAGATAAAGAGCTTTTAAGAGTCTCGAGGGAAAACGGCGGGGCAAATTTAAGCTCTATCCTTGACGATGAGGTTAAGTCATCGCTAACGCTCATGCGTTCAAAGCTTGAAGAGCTCTACTCAAAAAACAAAGAATACGCAAAATACGTCGTCGGAGTAAAAGAATTTTTTGATAGCTTGCTAAAAAATATGTTTAAAAGCGAGCCCGGCAACTACGACAAAGAAGGCTTGACGCCTGAAAGTTTATTTAAAACGAGGGTTTAAAAATGGCTAATATTTTTTCGTCTTTACATATCGGAATGAGCGGCCTAGACGCCGCGCAAACGCAAATCACCACGACCGGACACAACATCACAAACGCCGATAGCGAGCACTACACGAGGCAGCGCGTCGTGCAGTCTGCCAGAGAGCCTTTTCACGATATGCCCGGCGACATCGGTACGGGCACTAAGGTCGATACGGTCGTGCGCGTGCATGACGAGTTTACTTTCGCTAGACTTCGTACTTCAAATATAAATTTAGAATCAAGCGAATATAAAAAGCAAATTTTAGAAGAGATTTCGCAGCGCTTCCCCGATCTGCAAAGCGTAGGCATAGGCAGAGATTTACAAAATTATTTTAACGCGTGGAACAACCTCGCCTCAAACCCGACGGAAGGCTCGCAGAAAGTAAATTTGCTAAATTCGGCAGCAACGCTATCAAATAGCATAAATAAAGCCCACGATATGCTAACAAAGATACAAAAAGACGTGGACTCGCAGGTAGAGGTTTCCGTAAACGAAATCAACAAATACGCCAAGCAAATCGCGCAGATAAATAAAGAGATCGTCCGCGTAGAATCAGTCGGCAGCACTAGAGCAAACGACCTGCGAGATAAGCGCGATCAGCTCGAGCTTGCGATGTCAAAGCTCGTAGGTATCAGCGTATTTAAAGGGCAACTACAAAGCAGTAATGTTGATCCAACCGTAACCGATATGGGTACGAAGCATCAGATAAATATATCCGGATTTAACATCGTAGACGGCACGACATATCATCCGCTAACAGTCGATAGGATAAGCGATAAGAGCGATTTTAAAGGCGTATTTTTCGAGAGGGACGACGGTAAAAAGGTCGATCTAAACGGACGAATCTCGGGCGGTAAACTAGGCGCTGCGCTGGATCTACGCGGACGCAGAGTGGATGATAGCGGAGAGTTTCAAGACGGAACTATACAAAAATATATAGACAACCTAAATACGTTTGCTAAAGGCATCATCAACGAGACAAATAACATCTACGCCAAATCAGCCGTAGAAAACGCCGTGACGGACGAACTAGACGGCTTAAGCAACTCTAGGACGCTGATGAATTTTAATAACGACATCAAACACGGTAGCTTTGACGTCGTAGTTTACAATAACCAAGGCCAAGAGGTTGCACGCAAGACGATAAACATAAACGCAACTACGTCTATGAATGACAACGCGCGCGGCAACTCTATCGTGAGAGATTTTAACTCCGATACCGACGATAACGGCGATAATAACTCGCTAAACGACGTGGATGATTATTTTCAGGCAAACTATCAATACGATGCGGCAACGGGCAAAGGTACGTTTGGCGTAACAGCTAAAAGAAATGCCGGCGAATACAGCGTCGCTTTTGTAGATCGCGGTACGAATTTCCCGGGTATTATCGGGATAAATAGGGTCTTTGAGGGCGGAAACGCAAAAAATATGAGCGTAAAAAGCGAGCTAACCGAAAATCCGCACAAGCTAAAAGCCTACTCAAATCCGACCCCTGGCAACAACGAAGTCGCAAACGATATGGTGCAAATGCAGTATAAAAAAATAATATTTTACTCCGACAAGCATGCGGATAAAGAAGAGAGCGTCGAGGGATACTACCGTTATATCACCACCGATTTAGCCAGCCAGACTCAGGCAAATAACGATCTAAACGACGCAAATACAGCCATCCATAAGGTTGCGATGTCCGAGTATCAGTCCGTTAGCGGCGTAAATTTAAACGAAGAGCTGACAAATCTCATACGATTTCAAAGCAGCTACGGTGCGGCGGCCAAAATTATCACGACCGTGGAAAAGATGCTCGATACCTTGCTCACGCTAAAACAGTAAATTTAAATTTCTTTTAGCCTTTTTGGTTTAAAATCTCAGCCAAAAAGGCTAAAAATGGACTTAAAAACCCTCCTGGATCAAAACGTAATCTCTAAAAATACCCATGCGGACTTGTTTGCCGCCGCCGATCCGCTGCAAGTCGCGAGCAAATTTAAAACGCCCGAGATTGCTCTCATCTGCGCTCTTTTTGCCTACGGTAATGCAAAACTCATCGTAAATTTTCTAAATTCGCTTGATTTTTCGCTACTGGATAAAAGCGAGGAGCAAATCATTTCAAATTTGACGCGGCACAAATACCGCTTTCAAAGCTGCGAGGATGTGCGGCAGATTTTTATCACCGTTTCGCGCCTAAAAAAGCACGGCGATATCGAAAGCGCGGTGAGATCGGGTTTTGAAAAAAGCGGCTCGATGATAGAGGGCGTAAACAAACTAATCAAATTTATCTATTCGCTAAACCCTTACCGCTCGGAGGGGTATGAGTTTTTCTTCGGCAAGCCGTACGAAAAAGCGCCGCAAAGCCCGTATAAACGTTACAATATGTTCCTGCGCTGGATGGTGCGAGATAGCGACATCGACCTTGGACTTTTTAAAAGCCTGCCAAAAAGCAAGCTCCTCATACCTCTTGACGTGCATACGCACCGAGTTTCGCTAAATTTGGGCCTAATCTCTCGCAAAAGCTATGATTTTAAAGCCGTGCGCGAGCTAACGGACAAGCTTTGCGAATTTGACCCCGCCGATCCGATCAAATACGACTTTGCGCTCTACCGCATCGGTCAAAGCGGCGAGCTGGCGCAAATTTTAGACCGGATAAAATAAATTTCGCGCTTTTGATTTTTGGCTATTTGTTTTATTAGTGTTTAGCGACTATCGCAGACAAAATCGCTAAATTTGCTTGCGTAAGACCTGGTGCGGGCAGCAAGTTTTTGTATCGTCGCGATAAATCGGGCTTACGCGGTTTTAGGTTTTTACGGCGGTAAATCAAGCCCCAAATCGGTGGCAAATTTTAACTTTAGCGGTATCCTAAAATCGTCTAAATTTAAAGCGCAAATTTATTAAATTTAGGCTATAGTTACCTTGCAATTACATTTTAAGGAGAAAAAATGAAAAAAATCGTTTTAGCTAGCGCGGCTCTAGGCTGTATGCTTGCTACTAGTGCTCTTGCGCACGAAGAAAAAGCCTTTGATCCAAAGGCGGGCAAGCACCTAGTAGTCACCATGGAGCAACTAAGCGAAAAGGGCAACACGGTCGTTGGCGAGGTAGTAGCGGTCGAGACCAACTACGGCGTGGCGCTATTTCCGAATCTTAAAGGCCTTGAGGGCGGCGCGCACGGATTTCACGTGCATCAAAATGCCGACTGCGGCGCGAATGAAAAAGGTCTAGGCATGAAAGCGGGCGGCCACTGGGACCCAAGCGACGCCAAAAAACACTCGTTTGCATGGGACGACAATGGCCACAAGGGCGATTTGCCTGCGCTTTTCGTCGATGCTGAGGGCAATGCGGTTTATCCGGTCCTAGCTCCGAAAATAAAGAGCTTAGATGAGCTAAAAGGCCACTCGCTAATGATCCACGTCGGCGGCGATAACCACAGCGACCATCCAAAGCCTCTTGGCGGCGGCGGCGCTAGAATGGTTTGCGGCGTTATAAAATAATCCCGCTTTCGCCGATTTGCCGCACTCGGCGGTCGGCGAATTTTTTTCTTACTCGGTCAAATTTAACGCGGCTTTAAATTTAGCGCCTCGTATATTTTTAAACCCGCATCTCGAAAATGCGAAATCTCAATAAATTTTCTAAAATATCCAAATTTGTCCGCGCGGTTTTGCAAACTAAATTTTAAAAACTATATCAAATTTGCCGCCGTTAAATGGAACTCAAATTTGCAAAATTTGTCTAAAACTCCAAAAATTGCCGAACTTGCCCGCAAAATTTACAAAATGCGCCGCAACTCAAGTTGTTAAATTTAACCCTGCTGGTCAAAATTTACTCGCCGTTTTATTAAATTTTAACCGCAGTAAAACAAAAAGCCGAATTTTATAAATTTTTAAATTTTTCGTAGTATGATTTTGCTATTTAAAGGGGCGAAAATGGACTTTGACTTCGGCGTTACGGCGTATTTGATATTTTTCACGGCGGCCTTTGCGGCGGGTTTTGTAGATGCGATCGCGGGCGGCGGCGGACTGATCGCGCTGCCGACGATCATGGCGATGGGCGTGCCGCCTCACATGGCGCTAGCGACGAACAAGCTTCAAGGTACTTTCGGTAGCTTTACTGCTGCGCTAAATTTCGCCCGAAAAGGGATGATAAATTTCCGCGAAGTGTTTATCGGCATCGTTTTTACATTTATAGGCGCGTGCGTCGGCACGGTGCTTATACTGTTTTTGAGCGCCGAGTTTTTACGCGTTATTATCCCGTTTTGTTTGATAGCGATTTTCATCTATACGCTTTTGATGCCAAAGGTCGGTGACGAGGATAGGGCCGCTCGTATGAATGCGCGAGCTTTTTACGTGATATTTGGCCTAATTTTAGGCTTTTACGACGGATTTTTCGGGCCGGGAGCGGGCAGTTTTTGGACGTTTGCGATGGTTGCGCTCATCGGGCTAAATATGAAAAAAGCCGTCGCGCATACGAAAATCCTAAATTTTACCAGCAACATCGTCTCTCTTGCCGTCTTTATCGCAGGCGGACAGATACTTTGGGCGGTCGGGCTTTTGATGGGCGCGGGACAGGTTTTGGGCGCGTATTTCGGTTCAAATATGGTCATGAAAAAGGACGTTAAATTTGTTAGAATTGTGTTTCTAGCCGTCGTGGGCGCGACGATATTAAAGCTCGTTTACGATAGATTTTTCGCGTGAACGCTGATTTTAAAAAACGACGTAGAAATTTGAGCTAAATTTGACAAAAAAGCTAAAATTCGGGCGAAATTTGAGGTAATCTTAAAAAACTTTTAACGTTTATTTGGATAAAATTGCGTCTAAAATTTATAAATTCAAGGTTAATCTATGCAAGAAAATTTGTTTTTATTTACGGGTTGGATCGCTTCTTTTTTTACAGCTAACGACCATGTTATTCATGCGGTAAATTATGCGGGACATCTTGCTATTGTCGCTCTTATCGTAGTGCTTTTTGCTAAACTTGCTACAAAAAATATGCAGCTAGTGCCTCGCGGCTCTCAAAATTTGCTTGAGGCATATCTGGAGGGCGTCGTATCTATGGGTAAGGACGTGCTAGGTAGCGAAGCGCTGTCTAGAAAATATCTGCCGCTAGTCGCCACTATCGGTTTGATCGTATTCGTGAGTAACATAATAGGCATAATACCTGGATTTGAGGCTCCGACTTCGAGCCTAAATTTGACCCTTACTTTGGCGCTCGTTGTTTTTATATTTTACAACTTTGAGGGTATTAGACAAAACGGCATCATTAAGTATTTTGCGCACTTTATGGGACCGAACAAATGGCTAGCTCCGATAATGTTTATCGTTGAGGTCGTTTCGCATCTATCTCGCGTAGTATCGCTTTCTTTCAGGCTTTTTGGCAACATCAAGGGTGATGATTTGTTTCTTTTGGTCGTGCTTGCGCTAGCTCCTTGGGTAGCTCCGCTTCCTGCGTTTGTTTTGCTTACATTTATGGCGTGCTTGCAGACATTTATCTTTATGATTCTTACTTACGTGTATCTTGCCGGCGCAATTTTGATCAGCCACGAGGAACACTAAAATTTAAATTTACGCGTCCGCTAGCTAAAATACGCTAAAAACCGGCGGGCGCAACCCTTTCTTTTTATCTAACTTAAATAAAAATCCTGCTAAAATAAGCCCTAAATTTTAAATAAAAGGCAAATTATGTTTGAAGTCGTTATCGGGCTAGAGGTTCATACTCAGCTTAATACAAAAACCAAGATTTTCTGCTCTTGCTCCACGAGCTTCGGCGATGAGGCAAATACTCACGTTTGTCCGACCTGTCTGGCGCTACCGGGTGCTTTACCGGTATTAAATAAAGAAGCCGTAAGAAAGGCGATAAGCTTTGGCGCGGCGGTAAATGCAACCATAAATAAACGCTCGGTTTTTAACCGTAAAAACTACTTTTATCCGGACCTTCCAAAGGCTTATCAAATTTCGCAGTTTGAGATACCGATAGTAGAAAAAGGCGAGCTTTTTATCGACGTAAACGGCGAGAAAAAGCGCATCGGCATCACACGTGCGCACCTTGAAGAAGACGCGGGCAAAAATATCCACGAGAGCGGACAGAGTCTAGTCGATCTAAACCGCGCCGGCACGCCTCTGCTTGAGATCGTGAGCGAGCCTGATCTGCGCAGCTCCGACGAGGCGGTCGCGTATCTAAAAAAACTGCACTCGATTTTGAGGTTTTTAAACATCAGCGACGCTAATATGCAAGAGGGAAGCTTTCGCTGCGACGCCAACGTCAGCATCCGCCCAAAAGGCGACAGCAAGCTTTATACGCGCGTCGAGATTAAAAATTTAAACTCGTTTAGATTTATCCAAAAGGCGATCGATTACGAGGTCGAGCGTCAAAGCGCGGCGTGGGAAGACGGCAAATACGATGAGGAAGTTTATCAAGAGACCCGCCTTTTTGATACCGTAAATTTGGTCACGCGCTCAATGCGAGGCAAGGAAGATAGCGCCGAGTATAGATATTTCCCCGATCCTGATCTGCTACCAGTCGAGATCCCTAGGGAGATGTATAACGAAGCGATCAAAATTCCCGAGCTTGCCGAGCAAAAGGTCGCTAGATACGAGCGCGAGCTTGGCGTGAAAGAGGACGACGCGCTGATTTTAACTAGTAGCGTGGAGACGGCGAGGTATTTTGAAGAGCTAATCGCCGCTAATATCTCGCCTAAGCTTGCCGTAACGTGGCTCATCGTCGAGCTTTTGGGTCGTCTAAAAAACGGCGCTACGATCGAGACTTCACCCGTAAATTCGGCTAAGATGATAGAGCTTTTGCGCCGCATCGAAGACGGCACGATAAGCGCCAAGGCGGCAAAAGAGGTGCTTGACTATCTTATGGAAAACGAGGGTAGCGTAGACGCCGTCATCGAAAAATTGGGATTAAAGCAGGTCAGCGACGACTCGGCCATCATAGCGATAATAGATCAAATTTTAAGCACGAACGCCGACAAGGTTGCCGAGTATAAAAGCGGCAAGGACAAGCTTTTTGGATTTTTCGTCGGACAAACGATGAAGGAAGGCAAAGGCGCGTTTAATCCCGCAAAAGTAAATGAGCTTTTGAAGACTAAGTTAGGATAAATTTGGTTCTATTTCGTCATTTCGGCGCTTAAATTTTGTTTTTTCCGACGTGACCGTTTTGCGCCAAATTTGACCTAAACAAGCTTTCAGAATTAAATTTTGCTTATTTTTGGTTAAATTTATAGGTTTTGCAGGAGCCAGAAAGGTTAAATCTGACAAAAACGGATCAAATTTGTCCCTCAAATTTATCCTTGCGCGGTTTTAAAACCCAAGTACGGCGCCGCAAAGCTGCCTGAGTCGATAAAAACGTAAATATTAAGTGCGTTTTATTTTGCATAAAATCGGCACCGACAAAATTTGAACTCTTAAACCGAGTTTAAATTTCACAAGCTTTGCAAGGCTGCGAGCAGCGTGAATAAATAGGGTAAATTTGGCATTTTAGTAGTTAAATTTGCTTTGCGATAGTTTTAAATTTTGACTTTCTTTAACGTCGGTAGCGATAAATTTAAAACGTTTTCGGCGAGCATGGGATTAATTTTTACAAAAAAGTTAGCGATAAATTTCGCTAAAAGCGAAGTAAGCCGAGCAAATTTAGCTAAAATAAACGTAAATCACAAAAAAGAGAAAAAATGAAAATAGCCATCATCGGAGCAGGGAAGTGGGGTAGCGCGCTCTTTCATGCGCTTTCGCAAAAAAACGACTGCGTCATCAGCTCTCGCAGACAGCTTGAAGGCGCGCATTTCGTGGACCTAGAGGAGGCGCTAAAGCGCGATCTGCTAGTCGTTGCCATACCTTCTCAGTCTGTTAGCGGCTGGCTAAAAGAGCATTTTAAAAACTTTGGACAAAAAATTTTAGTCGCCTCAAAAGGCATCGAAACTTCAAGCCTTCGTTTTTTAGACGAGATTTACGAACAGCACGTAGATGCGGCAAATTTAGCCTTTTTGTCGGGCCCGAGTTTTGCTAAAGAGATACAAAACGACCTTCCATGCGCGCTAGTTATAAATTCCAAAAACGAAGCCCTTGCTCGCGAGATTTCAGCGCTTTTTCCGCGAAATATCAAAGCATACGCCAGTAGCGACGTTATCGGCGCCGAGATCGCAGGTGCCTATAAAAACGTCATCGCTATTGCGGGCGGTATCTGTGACGGACTAGGGCTTGGCAACAGCGCTAGAGCTAGCCTCATCTCGCGTGGGCTTGTCGAGATGGCGAGGTTTGGCGAGTATTTCGGCGCGCAGCAGCAGACCTTTTTGGGGCTTAGCGGGGCGGGCGATCTCTTTCTCACGGCTTCATCTGTACTCTCGCGCAACTACCGCGTGGGCTTGGGGCTTGCTAAAAACGAGAGCCTTAACAAAATCCTAAACGATCTAGGCGAGGTCGCAGAGGGCGTAGACACCTCCTACGCGATAGAAAAGATTGCCGCTAGCAAGGGCATCTATACGCCGATAGTAAACGAGGTCGCGGCAATGCTGCGCGGCAAAGACGTGCAGGAGAGCTTAAAAGATCTGCTTAGCAAAAAGTAAGATTTAGGCTTACTCGTTTTTCGTTAAAATCCGGGATGCAGTTTTTGGCGTTTGCATCCATGGCTAAACCGGCGCAAAGAGTGCGGGCATGTAAAACGTGCTTAGCGGTAAATGAAGTTTTAGAACTTTTTTGGCGGCAGCATGCCGCATTGCCCGTTAGTTTGCGATATCTACGGTGCAAAATCCGTATAAAAGCTACATTAGATAAATAAAATTTCGTTGCTAAATTTAAAAATCATCCGTTTACTAAGCCTGAGTAAAAGCAAAATACGGCGCAAAAATATACGCATAATCCACGGTAAATCTCAAAGCAAATTTAGAAAATCTTAAATTATTTGTCGCAAGAAAGGTATTAAGCTCATAAATTTAAATTTTAGCTTTATAAAAACTGCCCTCATTATCACTTAATTTACTCTAAAGATACGATGCGGGCCGTAGGAGGGCTTTAGGGCAGGCGGCTAAATATGAGCAAACCTTGTTTATAAAAGCTAAGACCAATGGATTTTAAATATACTTTCACAAAAGGCTTGCGTAAAGACGGCGAAGCTAAACCGTTATAGAGCAAAAGCGCCGTAAAAACCGTACTATTTCGCCTAAATTTTGCGCGTTATCCATAAAAATTAAAGGCTGCCGCAATCACCGCAAGTGCCGTAAAAATATAGTTGTCTAGCTGTTTTAAGAGCGCATAAATAGTACAAAACGGCCTAGTGCATATTTTTGATGCGGCGATACGGTGCGTTTAGGGAAAATTTAGTAGACTGCTTGCAAGAAGCCGTAGTTGTTTTTAGCTTTGCCACATTGCGGGACAGGATGATAAGCGCGCCGTAGCCATTAGCTCTGGCACAAAGGAATCAAGCCAGTAAAATCGCACGGCTTAGCGGAATTTGCCAAGCTTGCGTTTGAGTTGGCTAGCTTGCCTAGTTTGCGGTTAGGGCTTTGGGCTTAGCGATATTTGGAGCAAGAATCGGGAGAAAATTACCGCGCCTTTGCTTTGGGCAAACGGCAACCAAAAATACGGCAAAAACGTTGCGCTCTAGTTTGACTGATGGGTCTAAAACTAAGGCAAGTTTTAAGATAAGCCTAAATTTAGCGTTTGCGGCAGAAAAATTTGTGCCGAATTTAGCCAAATTTTATCATACAAATTCGTCGCTAAATTTAAGTTTTTAATACTTAAATCTACGAGATAACCTCAAGCGTTCTAATGCCGTCTTTAAGCGTCGCGATATCGCTATTTTGACCTTTTAGTAGGCTGGTAAAGGCATTTAGCTCGCCGCTTAGCGCTTCGCTTTTTTTGACGAAGCAGCTTTTTTGCGAAAAAGAGTTTGCGTCTAAATTTGCATAAAATTTAAGCTCCTGCGAGATCAAATCTGCCTCGAAAACTCCGTCCTCGCAGACGACTTCGATGGTTCGCTTTTTAAACGGCGATAGCCACGAAACTCTAGCGCAGGCCGTAGCGCCGCCGCTAAGCTCGAAGCTTAAATTTGCGCTATCCTCGCAGCTAGCGTGGATGCGGCGGGATTTTAGGATATGCGAGCTCAAAATCTCCTCGTCGCTAATAAATCTAATCAAATCTATATCGTGTACGGCAAGGTCGGCTAGCACGCCCACGTCGCCGATACGAGTCGGAAACGGCGAAATCCTGGTCATGTGAATCTCGTAAATTCGCCTTTGGACTAGTTCGTTTTTTAGCGCGCAGACTGCGGGGTTAAATCTCTCTACATGTCCGACTGCCGCTTTTATGCCTAGCTTTTTAGCCGCGTCTGCTATCTCGCGCGCTTGCGGGACGCTAGAGGCTAAGGGCTTTTCTATGAGTAAATTTACGCCTTTTTGCGCGCATTTTATCGCGGCGTCTTTGTGCGCGAAAGTGGGCGTCGCGATGACGGCGGCGTCCAAATCCTCACTCTCTAGCATCCTATCTAAGTCGCCGTAATGCTTGCAGCAAAAATCCCCGCCGGCAAATGGATCGCACGTAGCGACTAGCTTTGCGTCCGCTACGTTTTGCAAGGCTCGGGCGTGATTTTTACCCATTACGCCAAGGCCGATAACGGCAAATTTAAGCATTATTTATAACCTCTATCACGTAGTCTTGCTCTTGCTCGCTCAAAAACGCCGACATCGGCAGCGCCATGATATCTTCGCTCACGCGCTCGCTAACGGCAAAATCGCCTTTTTTATAGCCAAGATCCTTAAAAACCTCTTGTAAATGTAACGGTAGCGGGTAATAAACTCCCGTCGGCACGCCTTTTTGCGCGCAGATTTCTAGCATCCTAGCTCTATCTTTTACGCGGATGCAGTACTGAGCCCAGACGCTCGTATTTCCGCGCTCTACAAAGGGCGTTACGACGTTTTTTAGGTTTTGGCCGTATCGTTCGGCGATCTCTTGGCGGCGCGCGATTTCGTCGTCGAAGTATTTTAGCTTTACGTTTAAAACGCCCGCTTGGATGGCGTCTAGCCTGCCGTTTATGCCGATAGCGCTATGGAAATACCGCTCTTTTGAGCCATGATTTAGTAAAATTTTTATCTTTTGCGCTAGCTCGTCGTCGCTCGTAAATATCGCTCCGCCGTCGCCGTAGCAGCCAAGCGGTTTAGCTGGGAAAAACGAAGTCGTGGCTAGCTTTGAGAGGCTGCACGACCTTGCGCCATCTTGCGTCGCGCCAAAGCTTTGCGCCGCGTCCTCGATGACGGTTAGGCCGTGTTTTGCGGCGATTTGGTTGATGCGTTTCATATCGGCGATTTGACCAAAAAGCGAGACGGGCATTATAGCTTTGGTTTTTGGCGTGATTGCGGCTTGGATTAGGCTTGGGTCAATGTTGTAGGTTTTTTCATCTATATCGACGAACACGGGCTTAGCTCCCGTTAAAGCTATCATCTCGGCGGTCGCAAAAAAGGTAAAAGGAGACGTGATGACCTCGTCGCCGCGCCCGATACCAAGAGCTAAAAGCGAGACAAATATCGCGCTAGAGCCGTTGCTGCAGGCTATGGTGTGCTTTGCGCCGCTAAAGCGAGCTAAATTTTCCTCTAGCAGCGCGACCTTTTGGCCGCCGATATACGCGCTAGAATCTAGCGTCTGCGCGATTTGCTCGTCGATTTCGTTTTTGTATTTTCGGTATTGTCCTTGCAAATCTATAAAATTTATTTTCATTTATTTTCCTTGATTTAAGATTAAAAATTATACTACTAAATTTATTAAATTTATCAAAATACTCGTATTTTAGGGCTTTTTGGGCTTAAATTTAGGCAAAAGCCCGCAGCAAAAACGAGTCTAAACCCCCTCGCTAGCCATCCCGGCCTCTATCAAAAAACGACTCGGCTGGTAGTTTATCTTTTTGATTTTGTCGTATTTGGCGTAGCTTAAAATCAGCTCGTCGCGCGCCCTCGTGACCGCGACGTAAAAGAGTCGCCGCTCCTCCTCGAGCGAGCCGCCCATGCTCATTAGCTTTAGGTTCGGGAAGCGATTTTGCGCGAGATCGACTACGAAAACCAGGTCAAACTCAAGCCCCTTTGAGGCGTGCACGCTTAGCAGATTTACCCCTTCGCCGCTACTCATCTCGCTGCTGCCTAGCGTGATAAAGTTATAAAATTTCTCCGCCTCCGAGTAGTTTTTGGCTAGTTCGCCAAGTACCTCTAGCTTGCCCGCAATGCGCTCCAGAGCCTCTTTTTTTAGCATTTCGTTTATACTGCCGTTTTTTTGCGTGGCGCGCTTTGTGGCGAGGTTATCGGCGATGAGGGCGTAAATTTTGCTATTTTTTAGATCCTCTATCAGCGAGGTCGGGCGCGAGTGGCGTTTGGCGGCGCTTAAAAAGTTGTAAATTTCATACAAAAACTGCCCGCCGCTCTCGCTTAGTTTTTGCATTTTTAAAATCGGGTGCGCGAAAAAATCCTCGCAAAAGTTAAATTTAGCAAATCGCGACTTCTCCCCGACCTCGTCAAGCTCGTCAAAAAGCCCTAGTTGGTAGTTTTTGGTTTTTTTAGTAAAGGCCTCCACGCTTTCATCAGGCTGTAAAAATCCGCGCACGACGTCGCCGTGCCCGACCTTGCTTAGCACTTCAAAAATCTCCTTGCTAAGCGCCGCACCGACGCCTTTTGCGTATTCGCACACGTGGATAAAGGCCATAATGTCTTTTGGATTTATAAGGATGCCTAACAGATCCATCGCCGCGCGCACCTCGCGGCTCTCAAAAAAGCTCACGCCACCCTTTCGCTTGGAGCCGATACCAAGCTCTCGCAGCGCGACTTCCAGACCGTCGGCGCTTGAGTTGTTGCGAAAGATTACGGCGATGTTTTCTTTTTTGTATTTTGAAACGGCGATGATCTGCGCGATGTTTGCGTACTGGTCGAAAAGCTCGTTGTAAACTAGCAGCTTTGGCGAGGTAAATTTACCCTCGCGGCCGACGACTAGCTTTTTTTCGTAAAGGCGCGGGTTGTTTGCGATCACCTTGTTGGCAAGGGCCAGGATGGCGGAGCTGCTGCGGTAGTTGATGTTTAGCGCGTAGATTTTAGCGTCTGCGAAGCGGTCCTTAAACGAGCCGATGATCTCGATGTTTGCGCCGTTAAAGGCGTAAATACTCTGGTCAAAATCCCCGACGCAAAAGAGGCTTTTCGTCTCAAAAGCGCTGATTAGCGAGCCTTGCAGGGAGTTTGTATCCTGGTACTCGTCGACTAAAATTTCCTCAAATCTTAGCGGCGCGCCTTTTCTTAGTTCGTTACGCATTTTGATAAGCAAGTCGTTAAAATCCGCATAGCCGAATTTGCTCTTTTCCTCCTCAAATTCGCGCAAAACGTCCTCGTAAATCTCGGCATATACGCCTTGCTCGTCGCTTCGCTCTTTTAACCATTCGCCAAAAGTTTGCTTTAAGGCTAAATTTTGATACAGCGAATATGCGTCGTAAAGATAAGCGCCCCCGTAAGGCTTAACGTCGCTTAGGTGGTTAAATTTGCGCCTCTCGACGAGCGATTTTAGCAGCGTTTTTAGCTCGCTGGGTTGCTTTAGCGTGACCGGTTTTTCTAGAAATTTAAGCAGCGAATAAGAAACCGAGTGAAAGGTGCCCGCCGTGATGCGCGAGGTGATTTTTTTATCAAAATGTCGGTTTAATCGCTCTATCATCTCGGCCGCAGCCTTGTTGGTGAAGGTTAGCAGTAGTATTTTTTCGGGTTTTACGCCTAAATTTAGCAGATGAGCGATGCGCGCGACGATGGTGCTGGTTTTGCCGGTGCCCGCACTTGCTATGACTAGATTGTGTCCAGCAGGAGCGGTTGCGGCGGCGTATTGTTCTTGATTTAGTTTTGAAAGGGGCATATTTTCCTCGCGTTTAAAAGGGCAGATTATACCCAAACGGGCTTAAATTTATAAAAACGCAAAAGCGGCGTGGGCTAAATTTATTCGCCCCGCGTTTGCCGAGCGAGGCGAAAATTTAGCGGTTTTATTTTGGATTTAGTATTTGTTCTACTTCCTCGTCGCTTAGTTCGTAGCGGTAAAATTTAAGGTAAAATTTCTTTACCTCTTCTTCCAAATTTACATCTGCGAAAATTTGCGGATAAAATGTCTTGGCTAGCCAAAGCGGCTGCAAGGCGCCCTCGGCGCTTCTAACCGACCACAGATAAACGCCGCTAGGCACGACGAAAACGGCGTCCTCTTTGACCGCTTTTAGTTGTTTAAACGCGGGATTATTTAGGATTTTGTCCTTGCCTTCGCGAGAATTCGTTATTATGACGTCAGGGTTAAAGATAATAACTTGCTCCTCGTTTATCGTCTTTGAGATCTTAAAATCCGTCTCGTTATCTTGGGAGCTTAAATTTATGCCGCCGGCGATTTTTATGTACTCTGCGCCGATATCTTTGCCGCTGATCGTGCTAAAATTTCCCGAGTTAAAATTTAGAGCCAAAACCCGCTTTTTATCCTTGATATTTTGAACTTTTTGGTTTACGTATTTTATATTTTTGTCAAAATACTCGTTAAATTCTTCCGCCTTTTTTACCGCGTCGCCGCCTAAAATCTCGGCTATCTTGCTAACCGCGCCTTTTATCTCGCTAGCGTTGCTAAATTTATTTATATTTACGACCGCGATGCCGGCGGCTTCTAGCTGCGCTCTTTGATTTTCGTCAAATATCATGCCAACGGGCCCAAAAACCACCTGCGTGTTTGAAGCGATGATGCTTTCGGCACTGCTTGTTAGCGAGCCGCTTACGTTATTCATCGTTTTTATTTTAGGGAAAATTTTACTCATCATTTTAGGTAGCCGCGCCGCGCCCGAGATGATTTTATCTTCGCCAGTTAGCATCGCGCTCATCTGCGTAAATGCTCCTATCATCGGCGTTACGCGCTCTACGTTATCAGGTATTTGCACCTCTTTGCCGCCGTCGTCTACTATGATACGCGCTTGCAAAAGACAAGCCGCAAGTATCAAAACCGTCAAAATTTTTCTCATTTTTTCTCCTTAAATAATCGGAACGCAGGAATAAACTCTCCTGCCTTCGATCTCGTTTTTTACTACTCTTATATCGGCGCCGTAAGCAAGTTTTAAATTTTCATCCGTTATCGCTTCGCTCGCGCTGCCGTAGATGATGCTTTGATCTCTTTTTAAAAGAGCGACCTTGGCGTCTATATAAAAAGCATGCTCGGCAAAGTGCGAGGTCATGATGATTTTATGCCCGTTTGCCACTAGTTCTTTCACGGCTTTTAGGATTTTTACTTGGTTGCCGAAGTCCAAATTTGAAGCGGGCTCGTCAAGCATCACGGCGCTTGCTTCTTGCGCTAAGGCTCTTGCTATTAGGACCATTTGCCTCTCGCCGCCGCTAATATCGGTGTAAATTTTATCCGCAAATTCGCTCATTGCTAGCATATCAAGCTTTTGCATGGCGATATTTACGTCATTTGCGCTTGGGTTTTCAAAAGCTCCGATATAGGGCGAGCGTCCCATCAAAACTACGTCTAAAACCTTAAAAGCAAAGGGCGGGGTGTGAGCCTGAGGCACGTAGCTAACGATCTTTGCTCGCTCTTTATCGCTTAAAGAGAAAAAATCTCGCCCATCTGCTAAAATTTCTCCGCCAAATGGCTTTAAAAAACCCAAAATCGTCTTAAAAACAGTCGTCTTACCCACGCCGTTTGGCCCGAGTAAGCATAAAATTTCTCCGTCTTCTAACTCGGCGCTAAATTCCTTCACGACTAGCTTTTTGCCGTATCCGCAGCTTAAATTTTTTATCTCGAATTTCACAGCCAGCCCTTTTTGCTCTGATAAAGCAGGTAGATAAAAACGGGCGCGCCTATGAGCGAGGTAATGATACCAAGGGGTATCTCGCTAGCCATCGCGCACCTTGCGATAGTATCGACTACCAGCAAAAATAGCGCGCCTAATAGCATAGAAACGGGCAGCAAGACGTTAAAATTCGCCCCGACGATAGAGCGGGCGATGTGCGGCACGATGAGTCCGACCCAGCCCACTATACCGCAAAAAGCCACGCTAGAAGCCGTCAGCAAGGTAGAAGCGCAGATGATGATAAAGCTATAAAATTTGACGTTTACGCCCATGGCCTTTGCCTCTTCTTCGCCAAAGGCTAAGATATTTAGCCTAAATCTAAGCAAAAACAGAGGCACCGAGCAAAACGCCGTGACGCCTAACATATAAACGACGTTTTGATATCCTCCCGTGCGAGCGAGGCTACCCATAAGCCAAAATGTGATCTCGGGTAGCTTATTTTCGCTATCTGCTAGAAATTTTAAAAGCGAGCTAAAAGCTCCAAAAAGCGATGAAATGACGACGCCGGAAAGTACCATTATGATAACGTTTAGCTTGCCTCTGGCTATGAGTTGGCTTAAAAAAACTACCGCAAAGACGGCGGCTAGTCCAAAGCCAAAGGCCGTTAGCGAGACGTAAAATACAGGCAATGAAAGGATAATAGCTATACTAGCCCCCACCGCCGCGCCGCTAGATACGCCTAGGATATCGGGCGATACCAAGGGATTTTTAAAAAGCCCCTGATAGACCGCTCCGGATGCGGAAAGGGCGGCTCCTACAAGCACCGCAAAGGCGATACGAGGAAGCCTGATCTGCGTTATCACGGCGTAAATTTGCTCATCGCTAGCTTGCTCGCCTAAAATAGCGGCTTTTAAATACTCGAAAATTTGAGCGTAACTAATCTCGTAACGCCCGGCTCCAAGAGCCAAAAACATCGCTAGCAAAAGCATTATGATTAAAAACGGTACCGTCTTTTTGTTACTCAAATTTATCCTTTATCTCCCGCACGTCCCACCAGATGAGATAGCTCTTCGTCGCTCTTTTAAATTTATATCCGTCATTTGTTTTAGTAAGATATTTTTTTACGTTTCGTTTGTAAATTTCTTCTTTTTGGGGCGCTATCTCGCCGACGAATCTAAAATAAGAAAACGCCTCTTCAAGACTAGCAAAATCCTTTTCATAAACGGTATCTACTATCCTTAAATTCGGGTTTGCGCCCATATCGTAGACGATGTTAAAGATAAGGTTGTAGCTAAAATTTCTATCGTTTAAACCGTGTTCGTCTTCGTTTTCTTTTATATCTTCTAAAAAGTCTTGCCAGAACGTTTTTAGGCTTGGATGATCCATTAAAAACGAGGTCATGACTACGTATTTTTTAGCGAATTTACAAAGCTTTTTTATATCAAAAAGCCCGAGCGAACGAGACGCGATAACGACGTCGTGTTTTGGCAGGTCTTTTACCGCTTCTTCGTCGCTCCAGCTTTTTTGGATAAAATTTATATTATCTACGCCGGCTTGTTTTGCGTTTTGCCTAGCGTATTCAAGCATTTTTGCGAAAGGATCGAGCGCGCTTACGCTTTTTACCTTTTTAGCAAGCGGCACGCTAAGCCTTGCCGGACCGCAGCCCACGTCAAGCACACTATCTTCTTTGCTAAGCGGCAAAAGCGAGAGTAAATTTAGCGTCGAGTCAGCCTCCATACCCGTCATCTCGTTATACATATTTGCCACCGTATCCCAATCCACGCCGCTTTTTTGGCCGCCTTTTACTTTTTGTAAAGTAGAGGCAAAAGCTCTTTCAAAAATGGCTTGATAATTAACCAGTCCTTGCATTTTTCTCCCTTAGTTACTTAAATTTGCTCTAAAAAAGAGCAAATTTAAACAGCTAAAGCCGAAATAAATTCGGCTTTTAAGACTTAAAATTTAACTTCAGCCGAGAGCATAAACGTTCTGCTCTGTCCCAAAAATAAGCTAGCGCCCGTGCCATTGCTCGTTCCGTCGATATTTGACGGGAACATTCCGACCCAGTATCTTTTATCAAATACGTTATTTACGTTAAATCTTAGCGTAGTTTGCTTGCCTAGCCACTCTTTGGTCACGTAGCGGATGCCAAGATCGGTCGTAAAGTATGCAGGCACGGCATTTACGTTGCGCTGATCGGCGTAGCGTTTGCCCGTGTAGTGTAAATTTGCGCTTAGGGCTAGCTTGTCGGTATTTGGCACGACGTAGTCAAAGAGTAAATTTGACTGAACTTTGGGTTCGCCCACCACGATCTTGCCCTGCGCGTAGGCTTGTTTTGCCTTTTTTAGCTTCGGCTGTATTAGCGCGACGCCGCCCATTACGCTAAGATCGTTTGTTATCTTGCCTCCCGCGGTAAATTCTAGGCCTCTATTTACCTGCTCGCCTTGGATGCTATACTCGTTGTTGTCGCCTAGATAGGCTATCGGGCGTTTTATCTCAAAAAGCGCCGTAGATAGGTCGATATCCTCTATCCTGGCTTTTGCGCCGATTTCATATTGTTTGCTTCTAAACGGCTTTAAAACGACCGTTTCGCCGTATCTTGGATTGGTTCTTTCGTAGGTATAGCTTGAGCCTGCTTGCAAGCTGTCTGCATACGTGAAGTATAGGCTTACGTTTTCTACCGGGCGGTAAATAAAGCTCGCCGCATAGCTAGTGCCGCTCTCGTCGTACGTTTTTACGCCCGTTTGCTTGTTTTTGTTCTCAAAGTTGCTTCTAGCCGCGCTTAAAATGACGCTAAAGTAGTCGTTTAGCTTTATATCGTCGGCGATAGTTAGGTTTTTCATAGTGCCTTGACTGCTTTTATAAGCTCCGCTGCCTTTTGCTACGTGCGGATTTGAAAAAGTTTTTGGATTATATAAATTCGAGTTGCCCAAATTTGCTCTTCCGCCTGCGGTTTTAGCGCCGTATATCGTCCATATGTATCCGTTTGCCTGCACGCCGAAGTTATGCTCTATACCGAACGTCTCAAACTCGGTCGTAGCTTTAGCAAACCAGCTTTGTACGTCAAACCTGCTTGCCGCGCCGTTTCCTCCGCTAGCCGCTACGCTAAAATCTCCGTTTTGATTCGTAAAAGTTTTGCTCGTACCGTACATATCGCGGATGGCTTTTTGCCACTGATAGCCACCCTCGAAATACCAACGCTCGGTCGGAGCGTATTTAAATTTAACGCTAGCGGTCGTAGTTTTTAGGTCGCTTCCCGCCCACTCTTGCTCTAGGCCCGCTTTCGTATTTTTTGTAGCGTCCGGTATAGCAAAGTTTAAAACACCGTTTCTACCCGGCACCGAAAAGCCGCCGGGTATTCCTAGCATTTTGTGTTTGTAGTAGCTAAAATTCGTCTCGATAGTAAAATTTTCGGTTAGATAAAAATCAAGCCCTAGGCTAGCTAAATTTCTTCCGTAGTCGCTATTTTTAGCTTGCTTTGCGCCGCCTGATTTATAAAATACGCCTCGGTAGCCGACGTACTGAAATCTATCCGAAGTATCCCAGCCTACGCCGAAATTCGACCTGCTCGTATAATCGGCCCAAAACGTATTTGAAAACGGTATCGGACGCTTTCTAGTGTAGTTAAAGATGCCTGCCGGATCTTGTCCGCCGTAAAGCGAGCCTGCAAGACCGTTTTGTATCTGAAGCCCCTCAAACATATACATAGGTATGGCCGTAGTAGAGACCGAGTAAAAGCCGTCCCAAAGTACGTTACCGACGACTGAGCCCTGAAAGCCGCGAGTTTGCGGACGACCGACCTCGACGCCGCCTCTTGCTTGAATTTGCGCCGAAGGGAAGTATTTTACCGCGTCCTCAAAACCGGCCACGCCTTGGTGGTTCATCGCCTCAATCGACATCGTATTTACCTGATAAGGCATATCAAGCACCTTTTTGCCCGCTAGCGGACCGCTGGCGACGCCTTTGTTTAGTATGCCTTCGCTGATGCCGCTCTCGCTTATGTTATCGCCGACGCTATTTACCTCGACGCCTTCTAGCTTGACGGTCTCGGCCGCGTTTGCTTGCACCGAAAGTAGCGCTAAAACCGTACACGCGGCGACTGAAATTTTAACTTTCATTTAAGCTCCTTTGTAAAGTGTTAAAATATTTATTTCTATATTTAAATCGTAGAATATTACAAATAATTAGCTTAATAGGCGATTATGCTCGATATATTTTTCTAACTTTATATAAATTTACGTTTATAGTTTAGCGGCCTAAAATCGTAGCAGGCGCTAGATTTTAGAATAAGTAAAAAAAATTAAAACGGATTTTTGAGAGCAAATTTGGGGCGAAAGCGTTTATACGTTCGCCCTCTAAGTGCGGTTTAGTCGGTTTTATTTTCCGTTTGGATCTAAACCGTTTAAAATATAGTTAAATTCATCGTCGCTTAAATCGTAATGTAAAAACTCTTTATAAAATTTCTTCGTCTCCGCACGCAAATCTAAATCCTCAAAAAGCTCTGGATGCAAGGTCTTAGCCGCCCATAAAATTTGCAATGCTCCCTCGGCGCCGTATCTATCCCAGCTAAAAACGCCGGTAGGATTTACGTAAACTCTTTTATTTTTGACGGCTTTGGTGCCCGCGTAGATAGGATTTTCGTATATCTTTTTTAAAATATCCGGCGTAGTTCTGCCTACGATGATGACGTCGGGATCCGCGTTAGGTATCTCTTCGGCATTGATTTCTAGCATGTTTCCAGCTTTTTGAACCGCGTTTTGGCCGCCTGCGACTCTTATCCACTCGTCTATGATCGTATTTACGCCGTCAACTTTAAATAAATTCTTGCCGTCTGCTATGTGAAGCACTTTTGGTCTATCTGGTGTAGCGATCTTATCCGTTTTACTTAGCACTTTTTTAAGGTTGCCGTCAAAATACTCGTTAAATTTTTGAGCGATATTCGGCGCATCGCCTCCTATGACCTCAGCCATTATAGATACGCTCTTTTTCATATCCGCATGATTCGTAAATAACGGATAAAGCACGGTAAAGCCGTTTTTGGTTAGCTCTTCTTTGTTCTTTTTATCGGCGGCTATGACGACGTCGGGACTTAGTTTGATTAACTCTTCTACCTGTAAGTCTTTGCCGTTTACGCCGTTTGGGATGCTTGAAATTCTAGGATAAATATGCGCAAACCATTTGTTGTTTTTGATTAGATCGGTAGTAGCTACTATCTTGTCCGCGCCGCCTAGCATTAATATGATTTGATTGTTCGCATACCAAAGCGTAGCGATTTTTTCTACTTTTGCGGGAACTTTTACGACGTCGCCGGATGCGTCGGTTACGTCTTTAAATCCAGCAGCGTTAAGGGTGAAAGCGGACAACAAAGCCGCTAGAAGGGTAAATATTTTTTTCATTTTTTTCCTTTTTTATAAAATTTACTCGTTTTAAAGCATAAAACCAAAAACGCCTCATTTTGCTAGCGCTAAATTTGGAGCCGAAATTTGCAAATTCGACTTCAAATTCGAACGTAAAACGGCAAGGCGAAGCATTTTTGTGTTTAGACGAGGCGATTTTAAATTTGGCGACGGGAGCTACCTTGTCGGTAGTGACCGAGCCGAATTTAAAAGCAACAAAGTATAGCGGAAAAAGACGAGCCGCTAATTAAAATTTAACCTCGGCCGAAAGCATAAACGTCCTACTCTCTCCCAGCGTCAGTCCGTTTGCCGATCCGAGCACTCCGCTAGCTCCTACGCCGCCCGCTCCGTCCGCGCTTGCTGGATACATCCCCGCCCAGTATTTTTTATTAAATACGTTATTTACGTTAAACCTTAGCGTCGTTTGCTTGCCTAGCATCGCGCGACTCGTGTAGCGCACGCCAAGATCGGTCGTAAAAAAGCTAGGAATAGCGGCGGTGTTTAGATCGTCTACGTACATCTTGCTCGTGTAGTGGAAATTTGCGCTAAACGCGAGCTTTTGGGTGCCGGGCACCGCGTAGTCAAAGAGCATGTTGGCATTCACTTTCGGTACGCCGTTTACGTATTTGCCTTCGGCCTCTTTTAGGCGCGGATTTTTAAATTTGGCGTCTATCAGCGTTACGCCGCCTAACACGCTTAGATCGCTAGTTAGCTTGCCGCCGGCCATGAGTTCTAGGCCGTGATTTACCTGATCGCCTTGGACGTCGTAAACCCCGTTAGCCTGATAGGCGATCGGACGCGAAATTTTAAACAGCGCCGCGCTCATATCGGTTTCGCCCACGCGGGCTTTGGCGCCGATTTCGTATTGTTTAGAGCGGTAAGGCTTTAAAACCACGGCCGAACCGTCGGCATTCGTGCCGCTGCCGCCTTGCTGCAAGCTATCGGCGTAAGTAAAGTATAAGCTTACGTCCTGCGCCGGATGATAAACTAGGCTGCCCGCCCAGCTAAGCCCGCTCTCGTTATATCTCGTAGTTATCGGCCTTAGAGTAGGCGGTGTGCCGCTTGCTACCGGACGGCCGCGCTCTTTTATCCATGCGTTTGAGAGGCTTAGCATGAGGCTAAATTGATCGTTTATCGTGATGTCGTCTAGCACGGAGATATTAAACATATCAGTCGTGCTTAGCTTGTATAGATCCGAGCCGCGCTTTGCGTTTGAGCCTGAATAAACGCGCGGGCTATATAAATTTCCGCCGCCTATCCAGGGCTGCGTAGAGACGTTTTTATAGCGATACTGCACGTATCGGTAGCCGTTTGCCTGCACGCTAAAATCGTGATTTAGCCCCAAAGTATCAAAGTCGGTGACCGCTTTTAGATAGCCGCTAGGCAGATCAAATCTATACGCCGCGGTCGCTCCGCCGCTATGGCGCGTGACGTAGTCGCCGTCTCTTTGATAGGTCACGCCCTGAAAGGTTCTACCGCGCGGTATGAGGTAGTTTACGACGCCGTGAGTGTGACGGTCGGCGCGCTGAAACTGCATGCCTCCCTCAAAATACCAATGCTCAAGCGGTGCGTATTTAAATTTCGCGCTTGCCGTCGTGGTTTTTAGAGTCATGCCGCCAAAACTCTGCCCCAAGCCCTTAGCCTTGCTATCCACGGCCTTTGGTACGTAAAGTCCGCTTGATAGCTTGCCGTTTGTTACGCCAAGGGCTAATTGCCCCGCAAAGCCCGCGGTGTTGTGCTCGTAATAGCTAGCCGCCGTCTCAAAAGTAAGCGCATCGGTCGGATAAAACTCCAAAACCACGCTAGCTAGGTGGCGCTGATGATTGCTGTCTTTTACCTGCTTCGCGCCGTCGCTACCGTAAAAAACGGCTCGGTAGCCGAATTTATCAAATTTCATAGAGCTATCAAAACCTAGGCCGAAATTTGCGCGGCTAGTGTAGTCCGCCCAAACGGTTTGCTGATTTTCGGTCGGGCGCTTTCTGGTGTAGCTAAAAATGCCGACCGGATTTTGCGCTCCGTAAAGCGAGCCCGCGATGCCGTTTTGCACCTGGAAACTCTCAAACATCGCCATAGGTATCGCAGTCGTCGAGATAGTATAAAAGCCGTCCCAGAAGCTATTACCCACGACGCTGCCCTCAAATCCGCGCGTTTGCGGGCGTCCAACCGTCGCGCCGCCTCGCATCTGAATTTGCGCTGACGGGAAAAATTTAACCGCCTCTTCGTAGCCCGTTACGCCTTGGTGGTTCATTATCTCCTTGCTTACGGTGTTGATTTGGTAGGGTAAATTTATGACCTTTTTGCCCGCTAGCATGCCTTGCTGGACGTTTTTGGTCAAAAATCCTTCGCTGATGCCGCTTTCGCTGATGTTGTCGCCGACGCTGTTTATCTCGACGCCGCCAAGCTCGACGTTTCCTGCGGCGCTTGCTTGATTTGCGCTTTTAGAAGCGGGCGCCGCGCTAGCCTCGGCGGCGTTTGCCTGCGCGGAAAATACCGCCAATACGGCGCACGCAGCAAGGGAAATTTTACCTTTCATTTAAGCTCCTTATTAAAATTTTATAAAAATATTCTATTTTATATTTTTATATGCGGAATATTATATTTTATTTGCTTAATACGCGTTTATAAACGATATAATTTTAAAATTTATATAAATTTACATTTATCTTTTAGCGGCAAATGCGACTAAAATTTAAATATAAAAATAAAATAGGACGAAAACGGCGACGGCTAAATTTGAGCTTATGAATTAACTTATTTGTAAGCGGCGATTAAGTAAAATCACCGCTTAAATTTTACGAAAAGGACGGCGGTGCAAGTAGATAAGTGCATATTTTTTTCCTGCGTCGCGCTGATTGCGGTTAGCGCGGTGTTTTCGCTCTCCTTGCCGGTTTTTACGGTGCTTTACTTTAACTACGAGCCTTATCATTTTTTCGTTAGACAGCTAGCAGTCGGCGTCATAGGGATATTTTTGATGTGGGGCATTTCGCGCCTAGATCCCGATAAATCTTTGGTTTGGATAGGATTTTGCCTTTTTGGTTTTTGCGCTATAGCTATGGGCGCGATGCATGCCCTGCCTAGCTCGCTAGTTACCGATGCCGGCGGTGCTAAGCGCTGGATACGCTTGCCTGGATTTTCTCTAGCGCCGGTGGAGTTTTTTAAGATCGGCTTTGTTTATTTTCTAGCGTGGAGTTTTACGCGAAAGATTGACGGCACGAAAAAGAGCCTGAAGGAAGAATTCGGGCTTATCTTGCCCTATCTTTTTTTATTTTTGGTGGCCGTTTATCTCATCGCCATACTTCAAAACGACCTAGGCCAAGTCGTAGTTTTGGCTCTCACGCTTGCGGTGATGATGTTTTTTGCCGGTACCAGTTTTAGATTATTTGCCATCGGTATAGGGCTTGCTGTTATGCTGGCTAGTATCGCTATCGTCACGTCAGAACACAGGATAGCTCGTATAAAATCATGGTGGGGAACGATACAAAATATGGTCTTATCCATCTTGCCAGATGGAATGGCTGCGGCCCTGCGCGTCGAGGATACGGGCGAGGCGTATCAAATTTCGCACTCGTTAAATGCGATAAAGCACGGCGGATTTTTCGGCGAGGGGCTGGGCGCGGGCGTGTTTAAGCTGGGATTTTTGAGCGAGGTTCACACCGACTTCGTGCTAGCCGGTATCGCCGAGGAGATCGGGGTGCTTGGGATTTTTGTCATAACGGGAGTGATAGTATTTTTGCTTTATAGGATATTTCGCGTATCTGCTAAGGTAGAAAATAAAGTCTATCATCTTTTTACGTTAGGCGTGGGGCTTCTCATCTCATTTTCGTTTTTGATGAACTCCTACGGCATCACCTCTATCACGCCGATCAAAGGCATCGCCGTACCGTTTCTAAGCTACGGCGGAAGCTCCATTTTAGCGCTTTGCATCGGTATCGGTATGGTGCTGTCGGTTAGTAAAAAGGTCAAAGACTAGGTTTTAGCCTAAATTTAGCTTGGCGATAAAACGGGAGATTTGCCCACTTTGCCGGTAGGTTTTCTAGCTAGACTCGGCTTTTGGCTAGACGGTTTGTTTGCGGCTAAATTTAGCTGCAAAAGCGGCTTTTACCTCGGAAAATCTAGTAAATTTACGCGGCGTCCTAGCAAAAGATCTAAAACCTAGGCTTTAAAGAGCAAACTCGGATAGCGGGCAACCGTCCGGTTTTTAGATTGTAAACGCCTGCCGCATCTAGCGGGTCAGGCGAGTTTAAACGGGCGATTTGCGTTTAAATTTAGCCGAAACTGCGCTGCCTAAATCCGTCGCCGTATATTTACCGTGGCAAATCGCTGCTAGGCGGCAGTAAAATTTACGCTACTTTGGGGCGAAATTTAAACGGCCTTTGCGCCGATTTTACTTAAATTTATTAGGCAAAAAATGAAAAACGAAAACTTAAATTTAACCGTCGGCAATACGCGCAGTAGCGCCGTAGTGGTCTGCGGCGGCGGTACCGGCGGACATCTAGCCATCGCAAAAGCCCTAAACGAGGAGCTCGTAGCGCGGGGCGAGAGAACGATATTTATCGGGTCTAGCAGCGGGCAGGATAAGATGTGGTTTGAAAAAGACGCGAGCTTTAGCGAGAAAATTTTCTTACCGAGCGGCGGAGTGGTAAATAAAAAGGGATTGGGTAAATTTTCGGCATTATTAAATATTTTTAAACTAGCGTTTAAATGCCGTAAAATTTTTAAAGAACATGGCGTAAAAGCCGTGGTAAGCGTAGGCGGATATAGCGCTGCGCCTGCGGCATTTGCGGCGATCATCTCGCGAAAGCCGCTTTTTATCCACGAGCAAAACGCCGTGATCGGCAGTTTAAATAAGCTTTTAAAACCGTTTGCAAAGGGCTTTTTTAGCTCTTATTTTAAGCCTATTTTTAGTTATCCCGTCTCGCAAAGGTTTTTTGATACGGCTCGCATTAGGGAAAATTTAAAAACTATTATATTTCTAGGCGGTTCGCAAGGCGCGGCTGCTATAAATAATCTAGCGTTAAATTTGGCTCCAAACCTACGCCAAAAAGGTATAAAAATCATACATCAATGCGGTAAAAACTCGCTAGAAAGTCTGCGCGCCCAATACGATAAACTCGGCTTCATCGGCGATGAGCTAGAGCTTTTTGCTTTTGATCCTAAGATCGAGCTAAAGATGCGCGAGGCCGATATCGCCGTGAGCCGAGCGGGAGCCAGCACGCTGTGGGAACTCGCGGCAAACGCGCTGCCTAGCGTATTTGTGCCCTATCCGTACGCCGCAAACAACCATCAGGTTTATAACGCTAAATTTCTCGTGGATCAAAATTTAGCTAAATTTTGTTTTCAAAAAGGCGGAGAGATAGATGCTAGCGAGGCCTTAGGTCTAATAGAGAGCATGAATATAAATGCCGTCTCAAGCGCGCTTGGCGGACAAATAGTAAATGGCGGCGCACGAGAAATCATAAATGAAATATTAAAAAATATAAAATAAATCGGGACATAAAGCCTGAAATATAAACCAAGCGTCTAGGGCGGCTATGCTTAGGTTTGATGCGCAAAACGGTGCAAATACGGCAAAAGTCTAAATCCGTAGCTTGGCGGTCGTCAAAAATAACTGCGCCGATTAGCGCGGCGGAATAGCTTTGCTGCTTTGTTTTATCAGATCAAAACTCGGCTAGCAAAACGTCAAAATCCAGACTAAACAAAATGAGTCTGCCGGACGAGCAAGAAGCCCCAAAACCTCGCAAATACGGTAAAAATCCGTGGTAAAATCTAAATTTGCGGCTTGTAGCGCGTCTAAAATATCTTTATAGCTAGAAGCGAAATTCGGTGTTTTTGCTCGCGGAAAATTTTAAGCAAATACGTAAAACGTAATCTTAGGCGCTATCAAAACCTGCTTTTGCGAGTCGGCAAATTTCTAAAAATGGCGAGGCTGACGGCGACTTACCTTAGTAGCGGCAAAACGGCGCTTGCTTAGTCTGTGTTTTGCCTATTTTTATTAACGGCGGCATCCTTGCATAGCTTATCTTGCTATCTGCAAATGCGGTAAATTTATGCTTTGTTTAGGCGCTATTTTGAGCGCGGGCATGGTTAGGTAAAATGTCTAGGATTAGCCGTTTAGGCTCATATAAGCCTATAAAATCGGTGCCAGTAGAGCGTGGCTCAGGTGTTTTGAATCTACGGTAAGGGCGGTAAAATTTCACGTTTGCGCTAATAGGCAAAAGCATAACTTAACGCCTAGTCTTAGTTCTTTTTTGCGCTTTGATTTTATAGACTGACAAAATGCATCTTATGCCTATTTTTGCCGCAATAGACAGCAAAGGCGTTTGAGAAATTTACGCGTAAATCATGCGTGGCGAGCTAGCGTTACCGATTTTCATGCCTTTATGAAATCTCGTAAATTCCATAAAAATAGCTCCACGCGCTAGAGCAAACCTCGCTGAAGTTTATGCACTAGCTCGTCGTAGCCGATATCCGCATCGGCTAAAATTTGCCCCAGCAGCTTGCCTGAAGCCTCCATGTCGCCGCTTTTTTCAGCCTCAAGTAGCTGCCTATATACGCCTTCGATAAATTTGACGCCCTCAGGGTTTGGTTTACGGCGGACGGAGTAGTAGCCGATGATCTCGCCGTTAGCGTCTAGCGAAGCCGTAATGTTAGCAAATACCCAGTAAAATCCGCCGTCAAAGCTCTTGTTCTTAACGAATGCAAAGATTTCATGCTTTGCCTTGATACGCTCCCACAGCAGCTTAAACACGATGCGCGGCATATCGGGGTGCCTGATGATGTTGTGCGGCTTGTGTAAAAGCTGCTCTTGCGTAGCGCCGACGATCTTTAAAAACGGCTGATTGCAGTAGGTTATTCTGCCCTTTAGATCGGTTTTTGATACGATAAAATCTTCTTCTTTTACGAAATATTCTTTACTCTCGTTCACTTTATACCTTAAATTTTTTGGCAATTATAACCAAATATTACGCAAATGTAGCTTACTAGCCTTTTCAAATTTAGCATTCGGCGAGCATGACAAGCGTCTTTTAGGTCAAATTTGACGCCGTAAATTTAAGGGTAGGGCGAGCGGATTTTACTATGTAGATTGGAGTGATATCTTAAAAACTCGGCGGCAAATTTAACTCCGCCGCCGAACCGAAATAAAATTTAAGCCCAAAAAGGCTTAAATTTAGATCGCTTTTAGCAAGACTTTAGTTAGTTTTTTGCTAAATGCCGATGGATCGTCTATCGAGACGCCTTCGTTTAGCTTGGCCATATCTAAAAGCAGCTCCGCCGCGTCATAAATCATCGCCTCGTTTTGAGATAGCTTTTCAAAGAGTTCGTGCTTTGGATTTATCTCCAGTATCGGCAAAATTTTACCCGCACTATGCCCCATCTGCTTTAGCATCATCTGCGTAGCGTAGTCGGGATCGTTTTTATCGTAAACTATGACGGCGGCACTTTCGCTTAAGCGCGAGCTTAGCTTCACGTCCTTGACTTCGTCTTTTAGTATCTCTTTCATCTTAGCTAGCAGCGCGGCGAATTTACCCTCGTCGGCTTCGTCTTTTTCAGGCTTGATCTCGGCGTCGATATCGGTGTGATTTACCGCTTTTATCGGCGTTTTGTCGTAGTCTTGGACCATCGGCATGACGATAGAGTCTATCTCCTCGTCCATGATGAGCACTTCTATGCCTTCAGCCTTAAAGCTCTCTAAAAGCGGCGAATTTCTTAGCATCGTTTCGTTGTTTCCGCTGATGTAGTAGATAGATTTTTGACCTTCTTTCATCGCGTCTTTATACTCTTTTAGACTGACTAGTCCCTCGCGCTTGCTTGATTTAAAGAGGCAAAGGTCTAAAATTTGCTCCTTTTCGCTGCTAAATCCGTAAAGCCCCTCTTTGATCACCTTGCCGAATATTTTATAAAATTTAATGTATTTTTCTCTATCTTTTTCTTTTAGCTTAGCTAGTTCGCCCAGGATTTTCTTGACGCTTTGCTCTTTGACGCTGCGCATTATGCTGTTTTCTTGCAGGATTTCGCGGCTGACGTTTAGCGGTAGGTCCTCAACGTCGATGATACCGCGTACGAATCTAAGATAAGGCGGCAGCATCTCTTTGGCGTCGTCGCTGATAAATACGCTTTTGACGTAGAGTTTCACGCCGCTTTGATAATCCACGCGAAATAGATCAAACGGCTCTGACGCCGGCACGAAAAATAGGGTAGTGTACTCGATCTTACCCTCGGCCTTTGTGTGTACGCAAAGTAGCGGATCTTCGCTGTCGTGCGAGATTTGCTTATAAAAGTCGTTGTAGTCGGCGTCTTTTAGCGCGCTTTTACTCATTTTCCAAAGCGCGGAGGCTTTATTTATCTGCACGTTTTTGGTCTCGTACGAGCCCTCTTTTTCGCCCTCTTTAGGCGGCACGTACTCTTCTTTATCCGCAAATATCGGATACGGGATATGGTTGGAGTATTTTTTGACGATGTTTTCTATGCGGTAGGACTCGGCAAACTCGTCGTCCTTTAGATAAAGCGTGATCGAGGTGCCGTGGCTATCTTTTTGCGCGGGCGAGATTTCGTAGGTTTTCGCATCCGAGCTCCACATAAAGGCTTCCTCGCCAAGCGCTTTTTTACTCACGACCTCGATCTTATCCGCAACCATAAACGCCGAATAAAACCCGACGCCAAACTGCCCAATGAGCGCGCTATCTTTTTTAGCTTGGCCGCTTAGTTTATCCAAAAAGCCCTTTGTACCGCTTCTAGCGATGGTGCCGAGGTTGTTTATTAGCTCCTCTTTGTCCATGCCGATGCCGTTATCGCTGATGGTTAGCGTCTTTTTTTCTTTGTTTATTTTGATATCGATTCGCGGGGAGTAGCTTAGGCTTTTGTACGCGTCGTCCGTGAGGCATAGGTAGTTTAGCTTATCTAGCGCGTCGCTTGCGTTTGAGATGAGCTCGCGCAAAAATATCTCTTTGTTCGAGTAAAGCGAGTGTATCATCAAATTTAACAGCTCGTTTACCTCGGTTTGAAATTCAAATTTTTCGCTCATTTTTTCGTCCTTTGTTTAAAATTTTTGGCAGATTATAGCACAAAGTGCTAAGAATATCTTTAAACTTGATACGATTACTATCAACTTACCTAAATCATTGTCCTAAATTTAGTTATAAAGACGGCATAAATACGAAAGCTGAATTTAAATTTGGAACGATAGTTGCTAAATCGCTTACGAATAGACAAAACGGCTTTACCGCCATAAGCGCTTAGATTTTTTTGGGTAGCAAATGCGGTAAAACGAGGCGGATTTGGACGCGCGAGGCTAAAATTTATGTAAGCTAGGCGCGCGGCTTGCTAAGCTAAATTTAGCAAGCCTATCCAAAGATGCTTGCCGAACAAACAGACTAATAAGGAAAAGTAAATGAATAACGGCTACTACCAAGCAACCGGCGCCATGGTGACGCAGTTTAACCGCCTAGACGTCATCGCAAACAATCTTGCCAACATAAACACTATCGGCTTTAAGCGCGACGACGTCGTGGTGGGGGATTTTGAGAGGATTTTTAAAGAGTACCGCGACGAGTTGCCGATAGAAAATCACACGAAAGACGCGGCGAAATTTCTAAACAGAACCATAGACAGAGTACCGCAAATTTCGGAGCAATACGTGGATTTTAGTCAGGGCGGGCTTAAATTTTCAAACAACGACCTTGACTTTGCGATGAAGCGAGAGGATCTGTTTTTCCTAGTCGAGGTAAAACCAGGCGACGTGCGCCTAACTAAAAACGGCTCGTTTAATCTCGACGAGGACGGATTTTTGGTAACTAAAGAGGGCTACAAGGTGCTGCCGAGCGATTATTTTACGAATAATTTTCAAGGCATCCAAATCCCGCAGGGCGAGCGCTTTTCCGCCGATAAAAACGGCAATCTCTACTCAAATGAGGAGCCGCTAGCTAGGCTTTATATCGCGCAGCCAAAAGAGATACGAAATCTAACCAAAGAGGGCGACAATCTCTACGTTTTGCCGAATTTAAAAGAGCTTGAAGACGTGGGCGGCAAGATAGACGCGGTCGCGTGGAAATACACCCAAATATCTAACGTAAACGCCGTGACCGAGATGGTCGGACTCATCGAGACGCAGCGCTTTGTCGAGATGTATCAAAAGGTGATGACGTCGCATATGGATGATCTAAATCAGGAAGCTATAAGCAAGCTTGCCAATACGAAAGTCTAAATTTAGCGTTATCTCTTTGGCATATTTGCGAGAGATTTGATTTTTACTCGCGGCGACAGGCTACGTGCCTAGTCTTGCTCATAAAAATTTGCACAGCTCGCAAATCCGCTCAAAGATATTTCCGCTAAGGTTTTTAAATTTTAATAAACATAAATCGCTATACATTAAAATCCTTGCCGCTAATATAAATTTAAAACACTTCCGCCAAAATATTTTCAAATTTCCCCAAATTTGCAAATTTGGAACGCCTTTTGCTACATACCTAAGAAATGCAAGAAATTGCGCCGAATTTGTAAATTTTAGACGGTTTTATGCAAAAGCGTAAAATTTAAGACCGCAAATTTGGAATATATTTTGCAATGGTAAAAGACGATGAGCCGCTTATTAGATACATAAAGATAAGCGGCAGTAGCTTGAGATGGAGACTAGGCGGTTTTTTGCGAGGCGAGGGCGCATATATTCGATACGTAACCGAAGCCTAGAAAAAACCAACGAAGTATACGCTCAAGATACAACGCGCTAAGAAAGGAAAACACGAAAATGATGAGGTCTATTTATTCTGCCGCCACCGGCATGATCGCCCAACAAACCCAGATTGACGTTACGTCGCACAATATCGCAAACGTAAACACCATCGGCTATAAGAAAAACCGCGCCGAGTTTGCCGATCTGATGTATCAGGTCATGGAGTATGCGGGTACGGCAACCAGCGCCACGACGAAAAGCCCGACGGGTATCGAGGTGGGTCTGGGCGCGCGTCCGACGGCGATAACGAAGATATTTTCGCAAGGGTATTTTAAAGAAACGAGTAACAACCTCGATATGGTTATCGCGGGTAACGGCTTTTTCCAGGTGCAGCTTCCAGACGGTACGACGGCGTATACTAGAAACGGCGCCTTTAAGCTAGATAGTGAGGGCACGATCGTAAACTCCGACGGCTATGTGCTTCAGCCGCAGATGACTATCCCGGCTGATGCCACGCAGGTTTCAGTCGGCACCGACGGCACCGTCTCCGTGCTGCAGCCGGGCAATACCGAGATGACGCAGGTGGGCCGCATCGAGCTAGCAAATTTTATCAACCCTGCAGGCCTGCACTCTATGGGTGACAACCTCTATCTGCCGACTGGCTCTAGCGGCGAGGTCGTAGTCGGTACGGCGGGTCTTGACGGTCTGGGTACGATTAGGCAGGGGTTTGTCGAGATGAGTAACGTACAACTGGTCGAAGAGATGACCGACCTCATCACGGGTCAGCGCGCGTACGAAGCAAACTCAAAGGCGATAACTACGAGCGATGATATGCTCTCTATAGTAAATAGCCTAAAGAGATAGCCTAAAATAGGCTAAATTTGACGCCGCTTGGTCTTTCAAATTTCCAAATTTGGGACTAGGCGGCTTTTTAAATTTACGGTAAAAAACGGCTAAAATTTATCTCAAATTTAGCCGTTTTATGGCAGTTCTTGCTTATAACTATTGATTTTTGGTTATGGTAATCAAGCATTTAAATCTAAGCTAAACGCCAAGCACGGACGGCTTAAATTTGATCGTTTGTCGATTATGCTAAAAATCTGCTTATCGTCAGCCAGTCTTTCAAAATTTGCTCAAAACTCCGGCCTTTATCCAAATTTTTTAAAATTTTAGCTATCATCGCGCTTTTATTAAGGAAAAAATTTGCATTTTAGTTACGTTTTTAAGCTTAGCATTCCGATATTTATGGGCTATTTTCCCCTCGGCGTCGCCTTTGGGATACTAGCTAAAAGCATGGGCGTTAGCGCTTTTATCGCCATAGCGCTTAGCACGCTAGCTTACGGCGGCGCGGCGCAGTTTATGATGCTATCGCTTTTTAGCGTCGGCACTGGGCTTTTAGAGGTTTTTATCGTGAGCTATCTGGTAAATTTACGCCATACTTTTTACGGGCTGGCGCTTTTAAAAGAGTACAAAGACCTAAAATACCGCCTTTTAAATATCGCGACTCTCACGGACGAAACTTTTGCGATATTTAAGGCGCTTAAGATCACGGACGCGGCGGAGCGCAGTTATATTTTTACGCGTTTAAATTTGATCTCGTGGTTTTACTGGGCGGCGGGAACGGCGGTCGGATGCCTAGCCGGTGGGCTGATAAAAGTCGATACGAGCGGACTTGAGTTTAGCCTCACGGCGCTTTTTATCGTTATCGTGATGGAGATGTTTAAAAACGATAAAAACTACAAGGTGCTAGGCGCGGCGTGCTTGTTTGGAGTCGCCGGCGTAGCGCTCATGCCTGCTAAAGCGATACTGGTAGGCTCGATGGCGCTTTGCTTTATTTTTATTTTAGTTTTTAAGGACAAGCTTTGATAAGCGTGAATTCTAGCGAGTGGGCGATATTTATGGCCGTTTTGCTAAGCGCGTTTGCGACCTTTTTGACGCGCGCCGCGCCGTTTTACGTCATTAAAAACTATAAGCCTAGCCCGTGGCTTAGCGCCGTGGAGCGACACATGGGGCTGATGATAATGGTTATTTTGGTGTGCTACGGACTAAGAGACGTCAAATTTGACGTTTATCCGTACGGACTAAACGAAGCGCTAGCCGTTTTTAGTGCGGTTTTGATTCATCTAAAATTTAAAAATACCCTGCTTAGCATCGCGGCTTCGACGGGCATTTATATGGCGCTAATCAGGCTTACGGCTTAAACGGAGGTTTTATGAAAAGAGTTACTATACTAGCAGTGGGCGGCACGGTAGCGGGAAGCGGCCCCGGATCGCTTGATGCGAGCTATACTTCTGGAACCGTTGCGGTGGATAAACTGATCGCGGCCGTACCTGAAATCAACAAGATAGCAACGATAAAAGGCGAGCAAATTTCAAACATCGGCTCGCAGGAGATGAACAACGAAGTTTGGCTAAAGCTGGCAAACAGAGTAAACGAGCTGCTAACTAGCGACGAGGCCGACGGCGTCGTCATCACGCACGGAACCGATACTATGGAGGAGACGGCGTATTTTTTAAATTTAGTCGTCAAAAGCGATAAACCTATCGTGTTTACGGGCGCGATGAGAAACAGCGGCTCGCTAAGCGCGGACGGCCCGCTAAATATCTATAACGCCCTAAACGTCGCGGTAAGCCAAGAAGCCGTAGGCAAGGGCGTAGTAGTCGTGATGAACGACGAGATCCACGCGGCTAGAGAAGTAACTAAAAGCGATACTACCGCGGTAGATACATTTAAATCTCCAAACAGCGGCAAGATCGGCACGGCGTATTACGGCAACGTCAAATTTTATATGAATCCGACGCGCAAACATACGCTAAATTCGGCATTTGATATCGCAAAGATCAAAGAGCTGCCAAGAGTAGATATCATCTATAGCCACTCAAACGACAACCCGGATTTTATAAATTTAGCCGTCAAAAACGGAGCCAAAGGCATCGTAAACGCGGGCATGGGTAACGGCAATCCATTCCCAAGCGCGCTTGAGGCTCTAGGTGAAGCGGCTAAAAGCGGCGTAACGGTCGTGCGAGGCTCGCGCGTAAGCAGCGGCGAGACGACTATGAACGGCGAAGTAGACGACGGCAAATACGGCTTTTTAACAAGTGACAACCTAAATGCGCAAAAAGCCAGAGTGCTTTTGATGCTTGCGCTTACGCAGACTATGGATAAGGCTAAAATCCAGGAGCTTTTCCTAACTCACTAAGCGCACGGCGTCTCGCGAGCGCTTTTATAGAAACCCCGCCTGCGGCGTCGCTTTGCTGGTTTTGAGAGAGATTTGAAATTTTAAGTCTGCGGCAGACTACGTGTCTAGCCTTGACTTAAAATTTCTGCACAACCCTCTTCGCTTTGGCGTTACGAGCAGGCGAAGTAAAAAATCATCTCGCGATACTTGCACTTTGTTTCTGTTTTTATTACGGCGGATTTGTTAAATTTGCGGTTTGCCCTCTCTTTTATAAATTTCATTTTTCAGCGGCTTTCGTTGCGACGAATTTATCTTAAATTCGCGTTTAAATTTACCGCGCTAGGCGGCAGAAACCTGACTAAAAACGGCGATTTGCAAGCGTAAATTTTAGCTTTCGTCGGGTATAATCGATTATTTTAATTTAAGGAGCGAAAATGGGAATGAGCGCGCGCTACTACGCATATACGCAAGAGGTTATCGAGGTGATCAAAAACGGCGGCGACGGCGAGGCGCTGGACGAATACGACCTGGATAAAATGTGGGACGCAATGCATAAAACGCTAACTGGCAAAAATATGTTTGAAGCGATGAGCGCGGGCGAGATTTTCGCGACGCCAAATCCGCTTAGCTGGGCGATATTTGGACGCGGCATGGCGGGCGAGGAGGGAAGCGAGGCGGTATCTTACGTGGACGCAGATGACGTAAAGGCCGTAGCCAAAGCGATGCAAAGCATTGACATCGGAGCGCTTTTAGCAAACGTAAATTTTACGGGCTTTGGCAAGGCGGGCACATACCCCGAGATATGGGAGTACGAGAGCGAATTTGAGGATATCAAAGCCGAGCTAAAAGAGCGTTTTAACGGGCTTTTGAGCTTTTATCAAAATGCCGCGGGCAAAGGCCTTGGCGTGCTGATCGTGATAGCGTAATTTCTAAATTTTACCACAAAAGCCGCTAAACCGTCGGCTAGCTTTAGGGCTGTTTTGCGGGGTAAATTTAAACCCGCGTATATAAACTTAAATTTGCGGGCTTAAATTTGCGCGCTTAGAGATTTGCTTGCTAAATTTACGCTCTGCACCCCAAAAAACGCAAGCAAAAGCCGCCAAGTCTGATAAATTTTTCGCCTGCGCATAAAAGCAATTTCCGCCCCTCGGCCTTGCATCGTCGCTCGCTATGCGGCCGGATTGACGGTATTTAGATGATTTTAAAGGATAAAAATGAAAATTTTAAAAGCTATTTTAGCGGCGGCATCGGCGGTTTGCTATCTAAACTCGGCCGTTTTGCCAGAAAACGACTGGAGCAAAAGAGAGCTAAAAGGCGAGGTTAAAAGCATGACGGCTACGGAGTACGAATACTCTACGGACGGCTCCGGGACGCTAGAAAATACGCGCGTAAAGCGGACGGAGTTTAACGAAAACGGCTATATACTGCAAGAAACCGAGCATATAAACGGCGTGCCAAACAGCTCGGTTTTGTTTGAGTACGGCAAAGACGGGCTAGTGCGCAAAAAATATCAAGACAGCGCCGTTTATCTCTACGAATACGAATTTGACGGCGAAAATTTAGTCGCGACGGCCAAAGAGCAGCATGTGGAGGATAGATTTTACCCCCGCACGGAGAAAACCACTTACGGCAAGGACGGCAAAATGATCGCTCGGGCGGCGTATTCCGGCGGGACGCTAGTGACGGACGATAGCTACGTCTACGACGAAAAGGGCGTTTTAACGCGGATAGAAAATAATATGGAGCCGCGCAACGGCATAGTGATAAGCTTCGAGCGCAAGCCAAACGGCGAATACGAAAAAATCACGCAAGCCCCAAACTCAAAATGGATTTATTACTACGCCGCAAACGGCGACGAGATGGAGTATACGTCGGTAAATTACTTCGGCTCTGAGGCAAAAATCTGGCAAATCTTGCAGTTTAAAGACATAATGAGGGACGAGCGGGGAAATTTGACGCGTAAAACCTCGGTCAAATTTAAGCCCGCGGACAAATACTACGAAAACGGCGACATAACGGAAATCGGCCTATATAAAAAGCTGGAAATCAGCTATGAATACTACGAATAAAAGCGCCTAGCTAAGGCAAATTTGCTTAAATTTACGCCCGCTTGCTCGCGCTTAGCTCGGCGTCATACCGTATGCTTGCGGTTTTTAGCCGGTGGCGAAATTTACGTGAAATTTACTTTTGCCGAGTCGGCGCGAGACGGCTATCTTTGCGCAGAATTTGCATACGGTGCGGCGGCCTGCGCTAAAATTTACGATTGACGCGTCGCCGCCCGTAAAATGCCGCCTAGTTTGGTCAAATTTACAACCCCGGCGGCAAAGCCTAGCGGACTTGATAAAGTCTTGCGTCGCCGTTAAACCGCTATAACTAGGCGGCGCTTGTTTTTGTTTTTATATTTTAGGCCGTTTTGCCGCTAAATTTAGCAAGGCCTAAATCCTTAGGGGCAAGCGGATTGCTTTATCTAGCCTCAAATTTACCCGCGCCGACCGCTACCTATCGCGCTTTGATTGTTTATTTAGCTTCTTTTGGATAAAATCGCCCAAATTTAATCTTAAGGTAAATCATGAAACAAGCAAAAGTTTGGAAATTCGGCGACAATATCGACACCGACATCATCATAGCCGCACGCTATCTAAACACCTCGGACGAAAAAATCTTGGCCACTCATATCATGGAGGACGCCGATCCCGAGTTTAGCAAAAAAATATCCGTCGGCGACGTCATCGTAGCGGGCGAAAATTTCGGCTGCGGCAGCTCGCGCGAGCACGCTCCTTTGGCGCTTAAGGCTGCAGGCATAGGAGCCGTGATAGCAAAGAGCTTTGCTAGGATTTTTTATAGAAACAGCTTTAACACGGGGCTTTTGATACTAGAAATCAAAGAAACGGACGAGATAAACGCCGGCGACGAGCTAAAAATCGACGTGGATAACGGCACGGTCGTAAATTTAACGAGTGGCAAAGAGTATAAATTTAGCCCGATACCGCCGTTTATGCAAGAGCTTTTAAAAAGCGGCGGCCTCATAGAATACGCGAAAACAAGGATATAAGATGGCTAAAATTTATAACATAGCGGTAATAAAGGGTGACGGCATCGGCCCTGAGATAGTGGATGAGGCGATAAAGGCGCTGGATGCGGCTAGCGCGGAGTTTGGTTTTGAGCTTAGCTATAACTTTTACTTGATGGGAGGCGCCGCGATCGACGTGTTCGGCGAGCCTTTGCCTAGCGAGACGCTTAGCGGCGCGCTAAATTCGGACGCAGTGCTTTTCGGCGCCATAGGCGGGCCTAAATGGGACGGCTTGCCGCGTCATCTGCGCCCTGAAAGCGGGCTTTTAAAGCTGCGAAAAGGACTTGGCGCGTATGCGAATTTGCGCCCGGCGATGATATTTGACGAGCTGGTGGATGCTAGTACGCTAAAGCCGTCCGTCCTTCAGGGCGTCGATTTTATCGTGGTTAGAGAGCTAACGGGCGGGATATACTTCGGTCAGCCGCGCGAGAAAAAAGAAAACAGCGCCTACAACACTATGACCTACACGAGCGAGGAGATCGAGCGCATCGCAAAGGTCGGGTTCGAAACCGCGATGAAGCGCAAAAAACGCGTCTGCATGGTCGATAAGGCAAACGTGCTAGAGACTAGCCAGCTATGGCGAGAGGTCACGAGCGAGGTCGCAAAGAGCTATCCGGAGGTAAATTTGGAGTTTATGTACGTCGATAACGCGGCTATGCAACTAGTGCGCGCGCCTAGTAAATTTGACGTGATTTTGACGGAAAATCTCTTCGGCGATATCCTAAGCGACGAGGCTAGCATGGTGTGCGGCTCGATAGGGCTACTGCCAAGCGCCAGCATCGGCGGCAAGGTGGGTATCTACGAGCCTATCCACGGCAGCGCGCCAGATATAGCGGGGCAGGGCATCGCAAACCCGGTCGCTACGATACTAAGCGCTGCGATGATGCTTAGGTATTCATTTGGCGAAAACGCGGCCGCGCAAGCGATCGAAAACGCCGTAAAAGCCGCACTCGCGCAAGGATACAGGACGAAGGATATAGCGCAATTTGACGCTAAAGAAATTTGCACTACGAGCGAAATGGGCAGTATCGTAGCCTCGCTCGTAAAAAAAGCGTAAAGATGAAAGATACGATTACCGAGGCCCTAATCTACGAGGCTCAAGGACTAAAAGACGACGCGCTGATAGTTTATAAAAACATCCTAAAGCGAGAGCCCGCAAACGCCGCCGCGATCGCCGCGATAAGGCGCCTAAGCGGCCTTAGCAGAAAAAAAACGGGCGTGAACGAGCAGATGCGCGATTTTTTCGTTAAGATGAAAACGGACGAAGAAATAACCGAATTTAAAAGGTGGCTGATAAAACTATGAAACTAGAAGAAATAGCGAAAATGGCGATAGACGAGGTGGCGATGGAGCTAGAGCGAATGGACGCCGCGCGCGAAAAACAGGACGTATCGCAAGAGACAAACGAAAGTAAAGACGGGATAAATTTGAGGGGCGTTCCCGCGTCAAGCGGCGACGTAAATTTGACCAATGCCGCCGGGCTTGCAAATTTGGTAGGCGAGATAAGCGTAGCGGAAGAGACTAGCGAGTTTGAGGCAGCTTTTAGTAGCGCGGTAAATTCGCAAAAAACGGCGGCGGAATTTGAGGCAGTAGAGGAGTCCGTCCTGACCGCCGCGCCGCAAAAAGCCTTTGAGGTCGAGGTTGCGAATTTTACGGGCGAGGAGATATTTCTAAAAAACCTAAAAGAACGCGTTTTGGTACTTTTTGAAGGGCTAAACGCGACTAGCGAGGAAAATCTAAAAGACAGGCTATCGCTCACGCTTAAATTTTTAGAATTCGTGCTGGCAAATGTCGAAAATCGGCTCGAAAATCTGCAAAAATAAAAATCTAAAATGGTTGCGAGATTTTCTAGCACCCTACACTAAGCGCGCGTATATCGTCGGCGGCTGCGTTCGCGACGCGATGCTAGGTAAAAAAATCTCCGACTTTGACGTTGAGATTTACGGTATCGACCCGGCTAAATTTGACGCGCTGATGGTGCAAATAGGCGCTTGCGGCGTGGGCAAAAACTACTTCGTTTATAAATTTAAAAATTTCGACCTTTCCTTACCGCGAACCGAAAACAAAACAGGAGAGGGACACAAAGCGTTTGAGGTCGCATATACGGACGACGAGCGCGCGGCGTCTTTGCGCCGAGACTTTACCGTAAACGCGATGATGATAAATATCTTTGACGGCTCGTTTTTGGACTTTTACGGCGGAGAGCGCGACCTAAAACGCGGTATCTTGCGCCATATCGACGATGAAAAATTCGCCGAAGATAGCCTGCGCGTACTGCGTGCGGTGCAGTTTAGCGCACGGCTAAATTTCCGTATCGCGCGAGGTAGTTTGAGGCTAATGAAACGCCTAAGTATCTCAGATCTTAGCCGTGAGCGCATAAACGGCGAGCTAATGAAGCTTTTCGGCGCTAAATTTCAAGAAATCGGCTTTTTATATCTTTATAAACTTGGGCTTCTTGGTAAAATTTTCGGGCTAAATTTGAGCCGCGCCGAGGCGGAAAAATTTGCCGCAAAGCTAAAAAGCACGGTTAAATTTCTACCCAAACAAAACGGTAAAAAAGACGAGCGCGAGTTTTTGTATCTTTTAAACGGCTATTTCGGCGTTAGAAATTTTTACGATTTAGCACTGCCAAAAAGCTTTGAAGCCTGCGTTAAAGAGCCGTTTTTTTCGCAGCGTCCAAGCGACGTCGAGTTGCTTAAAATCGCGCTAGATAAACCACTAAAAAGCTGGCTCGGGCTAAACTCGCCCAGCCTCATAAAAAGAGCTAAAAATTTAGGCGTTTATGAGGCTAAATTTGAGCCCGCTACCAACACGGCGGAGATTTTAAAGCAAGGCTTTAAAGGCGCTGAAATCGGCGCCGAGATAAGGCGCAGGCAGGATTTGGCGATAGAAAAATTTTTAAACGAAAAGTCAAGCCTAGCTTAAAAATTAACCTAGTTAAAAGCGCAAATTGGCTAAAATCAAGCCCTATTTTAAAGAGGCGAAAGTGGAAAAAATCTCAATTATAAATTTTCAAAATAAAAAAGAGCCATCGCGATATGCTTGCGGCGATATTTTTAAATACTACTTAAAAAATAATTTTTTAAAATTTACAAGCCTTGCAAAAACCTCAAATTTACGCGGCCCTGCAAGCGCTTTTGCGGCTTTTAAAATGCGGGCTAAGGCGGCTTTTTAATGTTTAATATCGTCCTCGTTCATCCTCAAATCCCCCAAAATACGGGCTCGATCGGCCGCATGTGCGTAAATGCAAACCTTAAGCTACATATAATCAAACCGACCGTTTTTGACATCAGCGAAAAGGCCGTTAGGCGCGCGGGACTTGATTATTGGGCGCTGCTAAATCCGGTGATTTGGGAGAGTTTAGACGAGTTTTTGCGCGCAAACGCCCAGTTCGAGGATAGATTTTTTTACGCTACGACGAAGGCCCATAAATTTTATTTTGAAGCGGAGTTTAAAAAAGGTGATTTTTTGTTTTTCGGCGGCGAAAGCACGGGTCTGCCTATGGAGCTGATGGAGCGAAATTTCGCAAACGCGATCAAAATCCCGATGGGCGAGCAGGGCAGGAGCTTAAATTTAGCCACGAGCGCAGGCATCATCGCGTATGAGGCTATCAGGCAAAATTTCGCCCAGTTAGGCCTTGGAAGCGCGCTATGAAATTTGCGGTAAATAGACTCTTTACTCTATTTTTTGCGGCTCTGTTTTTTGCCGTTTTTGCGGCGGGCGCCGAGCTAAAGATCGCTACGTTTAACGCGCAAAATTTATTTGACGCCAAAAACGACGGCAGCGAGTATAAGGATTTCGTCGTCGGCAAATCGGAGTGGAACGAGAAAAAGGCGAGCGCCAAATTTAAAGCCGTAAGCGCAAAGATAAAAGAGCTAAACGCCGATATCATCGCGCTTCAAGAGATTGAAAACGAAATGATTTTAAAAGAGCTGATGAAGGAGGCGGGATATAAATATTTTGCCTTTTCAAAGGGTAAAAACGGCCCCGTAGGCCTAGCCGTCATCTCTCGCGTAAAGCCTGAAAAAACGCAGATCTTTAGTGTGCTAAACGTTAAAACAAGGGACATTTTAAAGCTTGATTTTGAGGTTAACGGGCAAAAA
>NZ_CALHVN010000003.1 GCF_938039245.1 uncultured Campylobacter sp.
GATCTGATAGCTAAACATGGCTGAACAGAGTCATAGTTACGTCCGCGCCAAGCCCCCATCTACTCCAGCTGCCGTATCTGCCAGAAACCTTATAAACAGGGGTAAAATTTGCTTTTTTGCTGACTAAATTTACGACCGCGCCGCCGTCGCTCCTGCCGTATAGGATAGAAGCTGGTCCTTTTAAAATCTCGACGCGCTCGACGTTTGCGGTGCTGCGCCTGATCTGACCCGAGTCTCTCACGCCGTCTCTATATATGTCTCCGCCGTCTACGCTAAAGCCTCTTATTTTTATACTCTCGCCGCGCATATCGTAGCCTGCGTCGATGCCCGCGTTTCCTTCTAGGATACTAGAGAGATCATTCGTGCCGTAGTTGCGATTTTTTTGGATATCGATAGTTTCGATGGTTTGAGGCGTTTGCTTGTTGCTAAGTCCGTTTCTGTTTACTTCCGCGCTATCGTATGCGACGTAGCCTTTTAGGTTATCTTGCTCGGAAATGCCTTCGACTTCTACGCTTGGAAGCATCACCGAGTAGCCGTCCGTCTTTGCATCTGCGGCAGCAAAAGTAGCCAAAATAGCGACTGAAGCAAAAATACTAAGTCTCATTATTCTCCCTTGATTTTAAAATAAAAATGAGATTATATATCGTATTTGCTTTATAAATCGTTAAAGGTAGATTTGATATATCGGTCGTGCTTAACGGTCATTAAATACGAAGCGGTGCTAAATTTATGAGATTTTCGTGCGACGTCGTCTTGAAAATTTATGATTTTCGTTTCTAACTTAAATTTATCTCAAGTAGGGCGTTTAATTATTTGCAAATTTATAAAACATCGCTTCGTGTCATAATTTTTTTCAAAAATCAAAATTTTTTATGATACTGTGTTACTATTTTACTCATTTTTTTTATATATTTGTCGGCACGACCTAAAAATTTATGCGTTCGGTTATCAAAACGTGTCTTTAAATTTAGTCGTATAGAAAAATATATTTTCGCGTTTGAATCAGTTCCTAGCCCTAAAAATAAGGATAATAAAGATATTTTTTGTCTCAATTTAAATAACAAATATTGCAAAAAAACTAATTAATTTTCATCAACCCAAATTCAGCTTTTAACAGCTAATATCGCCGTAATTTTTAAGAACTATCTTAAAAAATAACTAGGAGAAAACACAATGGATCGACGAGATTTTATAAAAAGCGCCGCCGCAACCGCTGCGTGCGCAAGCGCCGGTATAGCGCTTCCTTCAAGCCTTAGCGCTGCGGGTAACGAGGCGGAAAAGGGCTGGCGCTGGGATAAGGCGGCATGTAGGTTTTGCGGAACGGGTTGCGGTATAATGATCGCAACCAAAGAGGGCAAAATCGTAGCCGTCAAAGGCGACCCGGAAGCGCCGGTAAACCGCGGCTTAAACTGCATCAAGGGTTATTTTAACGCTAAAATCATGTACGGCTCAGACCGTATCACTCAGCCTCTTCTTCGCGTAAACGAAAAAGGCGAATTTGACAAAAAGGGTAAATTTAAACCGATCAGCTGGGAAAAAGCCTTTGATATCATGGCTGAAAAATATAAAGAAACCATGGCTAAAAACGGCGTGCATTCAGCCTGCGTTTTCGGCTCTGGTCAATACACTATTTTAGAGGGTTATGCGGCGGTTAAGCTATGGAAAGCCGGCATCAGAAGCAACTCCATAGACCCGAATGCTCGCCACTGCATGGCTAGCGCGGTTACGGGATTTATGCAGACGTTCGGTATAGACGAGCCTGCGGGCTGCTACGACGACATAGAGCTAACCGATACTATCGTACCGTGGGGCGCGAATATGGCGGAGATGCACCCGATACTTTGGGCGCGTATAAGCGATAGGAAGTTAAGCGATCCCGAACGCGTAAAAATCGTAAATATCTCTACTTATTCGACTAGAACCTCAAACATCGCCGATATGGAAATTTTATTCGCTCCTTCGTCAGACGTCGCTATCTGGAACTACATCGCTCACGAGATCGTTTATAATCATCCAGAAGCCATCGACTGGGACTACGTAAATAGCCACTGCGTATTTGCGACGGGACCTGCCGATATCGGTTACGGGCTTAGAAATAATCCAAATCATCCTAACTACTCAAACGAAAAAGACGTCGTAGAGACGGAGCTTCATAAGAAACTAAGCAAAAACGAAGGCGTAACTCTGGGCTATCTAGGCTATAAAGAGGGCGACGTGATGGAAAATAAAAATACGGCTACCGCGGGCAAGCATTGGCAAATCACGTTTGAGGAATTTAAAGAAGCGCTTAAACCTTATACGCTTGATTTCTCCGCTCCGCTAATAAAAGGCGATCCAAACGAGGATTTGGAAGAATTTAAGAAAAAACTAAAGCAACTAGTCGACTGGTATATCGAAAAGGGCAGAAAAGTAGTTAGCTTTTGGACGATGGGCTTTAACCAGCACCAACGCGGCACTTGGGTAAACGAGCAAGCCTATATGGTACATATGCTACTTGGCAAACACGCAAAACCGGGCGAGGGCGCTTTCTCGCTAACGGGACAACCAAGCGCATGCGGAACGGCACGCGAGGTCGGTACTTTCGTTCATCGCTTGCCTGCGGATATGGTCGTAGATAACGCCGAACACCGCGAAATAAGCGAGAAAATTTGGAAACTTCCTAAAAACACGCTAAATCCGAAAGTCGCCTCCCACTACGTAAAAATGATGCGCGATATGGAAGACGGAAAGATGAAATGGGCGTGGGTGCAGGTAAATAACCCGTGGCAAAATACCGCAAACGCAAACCACTGGATAAAAGCCGCTCGCGAGATGGATAACTTTATCATCGTTTCAGATCCGTATCCTGGCATCTCGGCTAAGGTTGCCGACCTGATCCTACCTACTGCGATGATTTACGAAAAATGGGGCGCGTACGGTAATGCTGAGCGCCGAACGCAGCACTGGAGACAACAAGTCCTTCCGGTAGGCGAAGCGATGAGCGACACGTGGCAAATGCTGGAATTTGCTAAGCGCTTTAAGCTAAAAGAGGTTTGGGGCGAACAAAAAGTGGACGATAAGCTAACGCTTCCAAGCGTGCTAGACGAGGCAAAAGCCATGGGTTATAGCGAAGAAGATACGCTATTTGACGTGCTTTTCGCAAACGAAGAGGCTAAGAGCTATCCTGCAAAAGACGCTATAATGGAAGATTTCGATAACTCCGAAGTTTTCGGCGATAGCAGAAAAGTAGTCGGCTCAGACGGAAAGGTATTTGAGGGATACGGATTTTTCATCCAAAAATACCTTTGGGAAGACTACCGCAAATTTGGCTCCGGTCACGGACACGATCTAGCCGACTTTGATACTTATCACAAAGTGCGCGGACTAAGGTGGCCCGTCGTAGACGGTAAAGAAACTCAGTGGAGATTTAACGCCAAATACGATCCGTATGCCAAAAAATATGCCGAAGACGGCAAGCAGTTTGCATTCTACGGAAATAAAAAAGCCAAGTTGCAAAAAGGCGATCTAGCAAAAGTAACTAGCGGCGACGAGAAATTTTCGATCGCCAATAAAGCCAAAATTTTCTTCCGTCCTTATATGGATCCGTGCGAGATGCCTGATACTACGTATCCTTTCTGGCTATGTACGGGCCGCGTCTTGGAGCACTGGCACACAGGCACTATGACTATGCGCGTTCCTGAGCTTTACCGTGCTGTTCCAGAGGCGCTTTGCTATATGCACGAGGGCGATGCGCAAAAGCTAAATTTACAACATAACGACGTAGTTTGGGTTGAGTCTCGCCGCGGCAAGGTAAAAGCAAGAATTGATCTTCGCGGACGAAACAAAACCCCTTCGGGCCTAGTGTACGTGCCGTTTTTCGATGAAAACGTATATATCAACAAAGTCTGCTTAGATGCGACTTGCCCGATCTCAAAAGAGACCGACTATAAAAAATGTGCGGTTAAAATTTACAAGGCTTAATAATGCAAAATAGAAGAGAGGCTTTAAAATTCGGGTTAAAAGCGATTAGTTTGGTTCTCGCGGGCGGTTTCATCTGGAGTACGCAAACGACGGCTAAAGCCCAAACTCTACTCATCAGACCGCCCGGCGCGCTAAAAGAGAAAAATTTTCTTAGCGAGTGCATACGTTGCGGGCTGTGCGTAGAAGCCTGTCCTTGGGATACGCTTATGCTTGCGGATTTAGACGACGGATTGCCTTACGGCACTCCGTTTTTTACGCCGCGTAAAATTCCGTGCTATATGTGTCCGGACATCCCGTGCACGGTCGCCTGTCCGACGGGTGCGTTAGACGTGAAGCTGGTAAGCGAAGATAACGGCAAGCTAAATATAAATAAGTCTAAAATGGGTATAGCGGTGCTAGATCCTAATTTTTGCATCGCTTACGAAGGACTTCGCTGCGACGCTTGCTACCGCGCTTGCCCTTTGATAGACAAGGCGTTAAAGCTTGAATACGTTCGCAACGAACGAACGCAAAAGCATGCGTTTTTTAAACCGGTCGTAGATGCCGATTACTGCACGGGCTGCGGTATGTGCGAGCAAGTTTGCGTGACGCCTAAGGCTTCTATTTTCGTGCTTCCACGCGAAATAGGGCTGGGATCTAGTAATGAACAATACGTCGAAGGCTGGATCGAAGGGCAAGACAAAAAGCTAAAAGACGTAACGCCGAAAGATTTTAAAGGCGATGATAAAAAGCTAAACGACTATCTAAACGGCGGAGATTTGCTATGAAATATTTGATTTTAAGAAGAATAAGTCAAATTTTGATTTTGGCTCTATTTTTTGCGAGTAACTATTATGGAGTTAAAATTTTACAAGGCAATCTCAGCTCGTCTTTGCTATTTGGAGTCGTTCCGCTTAGCGATCCGTTTGCGGTTTTGCAGCTGTTTTTAGCGGGTTTTTCTATCGGCTCTACCGCCGTTTTAGGAGCGGGGATAATACTAGCTTTTTATGCTTTTATCGCTCCTAGAGCCTTTTGTAGCTGGATTTGCCCCGTAAATATCATCACCGAAACTGCTCGCTGGTTTAGGGTAAAGCTAGGCTACGACAAAGATAAAAAATTCGTAAATTTTACGAGAGACGCTAGATATTATATCCTCGCGTTTACGCTTTTTTTATCGTTAGTTACGGGCGCGCCGGCATTTGAGGGCGTTAGTTACATAGGTATCGTGCAGCGCGGCATTATCTACGGCGGTACGCTTTGGCTATTCGTTGCTTTTGGGTTGTTTGCTATAGACGCATTTTTGGGCGATAGACTCGTTTGTTCAAAGCTCTGCCCTCTGGGCGCTTTTTACGCGGTCGTCGGCAAATTTTCGCTTTTACGCATAGAACATAACGCGAGCAATTGCACCAACTGCATGAAATGTAAGCTTATTTGCCCCGAAAATCAAGTGCTGGGCATTATCGGCAAGCAAAGCGGGTTTATAAAATCTAGCGAGTGCATTAGCTGCGGACGCTGTATCGACGTTTGCGGCGACGATGCTTTAAAATTTAACATTAGAAATTTAAAGGAGAAAAATCAATGAAGGCGAGAATTTTGGCGGGATTGGCATGCGCCGTCCTCATATTTTCGGGCTGTGCCGAAGCTAAAGAAGAGCAAAAATCATCTAGCTCCGCGCAAACTCAAAAAACGGAGCAGATAAAAACTAATTCCGATAAAAAAGAAAAAGTAAAGCTAAAAGACGGTAAAGACGCCAAAGACTTAAATATCTTGCGCGCCGCTAACGACGTTATCGACGAAGACGATATAAAACTAGCCGATATTAACTGGACCAAACCGGCCGCGGGCGAATCAAAAAGATACGACCGCTCTTTTGAAAACGCTCCGCCGCTAATCCCTCATGATTTAGAAGGACTCATTCCTATCACGGCGGATAATAATATGTGCGTTAGCTGCCATATGCCCGAAGTCGCAAAAGACGTCGGCGCGACTCCGATCCCTAAATCGCACCTTTATAGCATAAGGAATAAAAAAGACCTTGAGGGCAAGCTTAGCGACGACCGCTTTAACTGCACTACGTGCCACGTACCGCAGGCTAACGTAGAGGCTAAATTTAAAAATAACTTTAAGCCTGAGTATCGCGACGCAAACTCGACAAGTCGCTCAAACCTTCTTGACGTGCTAAACGAGGGCGTCAGATAATGACGGCGGACGCTTCGAGGCGTAAAATTTTTTCTAAAATTTTGGGCGGTAAACCCGCTCAAAATTTCATCGCACCGCCTTATTTTTGCGGCGAATTTGATTGTGCGGGCTGCGACGCGCCTTGCGTTAGCGCCTGCGAAAAAGAGCTTTTAAGCTTTGAAAACGAGAGAGTAAATTTTAAATTTAAATCCTTTGGCTGCGATTTTTGCGAAAAATGCGCGCTAGCTTGCGAGGATGCGGGACGAGAGGTTTTAAATTTAAAATTTTCTTCTAAAATCCAAGCTAAATTTTCCATCGACGTAAATGCCTGCCTTGCTTGGAACGGCACGATTTGCTGCAGTTGTCAAGATATTTGCAAATTTAGGGCGATTGACTTTTTCGGAGTTTTTCGTCCGAGTATAAATCAAAAATGCGCCGGCTGCGCGCAGTGTATGGAGGTTTGCTTCGTGAATTCTATCAAAATGGAGGCATTATGAAAAAAGTTATTTTATTTTTTACGGCTTTTTTTTGTTTAAATTTTACGAATTTATCGGCCATGCCGCTTGAAATCTCGCAGCCAGATAAATCGATAAAAGCGGGTGCAAACGTTATAAGCTCGAATTTGATAGATGAAATTTTATATCTAGGCACGGACGGCGGCGAGCTTGATATTTACGACATAAAAGCGGGCGAATTTTTAGAACCGATTAAATTTCGTACGGTAAAAACGCATTTTAGCGACGCGGAACCGGCTAAAATTTTTAGCATCGACCGCCTAGGCGACGCGCTTTTGGTTTTAGCCGAGATGGATTATAACGAGAGGTATTTGTACGTTTTTAAAAAAGAAGGCGCTGGCTGGAGTGAGGCTAGCAATATGCGTTTAGAAAATAAATCCGCCAAAAAAGCCTTTTTTATCGACGCGAAAACCGCCGTCGTATCGGATTTTGGCAACGAAATTTATCTCATCGACCTAGATAGCAAAAAGGCCGTCTTTAAACATAAATTTTCAATCGCTCTCTACGTGGATTTTGAAATAAACGAAACCCGCGATAAAATCGCCATCGGAGCCGAAAGCGGCGTGATTTATATCTATAATCTAAAAACGCGCCAGACGGAGCAGACGCTAAATTTCTTTAAAGACAATATGTACGACATCGACTATAAAAACGGCGTCGTTTCGGTCGGAAGTATCGACAAGCAAGCCGGCGTTTATAACGGCGAGACGAGTTATTTTAAGGCGGATTTTATTGTTTATGCGACCGCGCTTAGCCCCAGCGGCAAAAGTCTAGCGTTTATGAACGGCGAGCAAAGCGACGTGTCCGTTTACGACGTAGCGAGCAAGAAAAAACTCGCTATCGTAAAGACGGGGCAGCAAATTTTAAACGGACTTTATCTCTCAAACGGAGGCAGGCTAATTAGCGTCGCATACGAAAAAGAAGTTAAATTTTGGAGCGTAAAATGAATATATCAAGCCTAGTCGTCTATAAAAAAGACGGCGCAAGCGAGCAAGAAATAATCTCGCAAATAGAGCAAGTAAAGGGCTGCGAGGTCGTCGCCGCGCAGGAAGGCAAGATAGTGGTCGTGATGAGCGTGGAAAATTTAGACGAGGAGATAAACCGCTTTAAAACGCTTGAAAGACTTGAGGGCGTTAGTGGCGCGGCGATGATTTACAGCTATCAAGAAGACCTCGCCGCCGATATAGAAAGCGTTAAAAAAAGCGGCAAGATAAGCGATATACTACTCGATGAAAACATTGATGCGAAGGATATCGTCTACAACGGTCACGTCGGCGATAGGGTAAAATAAATTTTGCCCCTTAACTTTATTCTAATTTTGACGATATATAATGCATAGTAAAATTTAAAGGATAACATATGCAAACTAGTGTAAACGCCCTACGCCAAAATCCATATACTCCGCAAGTTCAAGGTAGCAAGGAAGCAGTAAATTCGGATCAAAAAAATATACGGGAAGCCTACGCAAATATCGACGTAAAGCAGCTGACAAATAGCTATTTGGCTCATTTTCAAGATATTGCAAGCTCAAATTCGAACTCAAATCTTTTATCTCAAGTTTGGACGTTTAGCGGCTCGGCAAATTTTAGCGATGTATCCGGCACTCAAAGTAAAAGCATAAATTCTCTCGAAGATATCTTATCGGCCGTTGATTTTAAGACGATCGGCTACGAGGGCAAACCTATATGGCAACTAAGCCAGAGCGAAGCTAGCGATTTAGTTAGCGAGAATGGATTTTTCGGTATCGCAAATACTGCGGATAGGATTTCAAATTTTATTATTAACGCCGCCGGAGACGATCTGGAAAAATTGCAAGCGGGAAAAGAAGGCATGCAAAGAGGCTTTAAAGAGGCAGAAAAAATTTGGGGCGGCAAGCTGCCTGAAATTTCGCAAAAAACTATAGAAAAGGCCACACAAAGTGTAAATAAAAGAATAGCCGAACTCGGCGGGAACGTCCTTAGTGTTCAAGCTTAAATTTATAACTCTAGCGGCAATTTCGCTCGCGGTAAGCGGATGTTCGTGGTCGTCTGGCAACGCGCCCGCGCCAAAAAAAATAAATCAAAAACCACCCGTTCAAAAGCCGGCTCTAAACGGTTCTTTGCGCGGCGTAATACTAGACGTAGCCTATCAAGACGGTAAATATTGCTACAATATCAGCTCTATAGACGCCTCAAACGGTAAACTGCCAAGCGGTAAATATTGCGGCGGTAGGTTGTATTTCTCAGCCGGCGATACGGTTTACGTCAGAGTATCAAATAACTATATCGCCGATATGATACTCATAAAAAACGGCGATAGTCGCAAAAGCGCGGTACGTAAATCTAAGCAAAAAGTAGCCACAAAAAACACGCAAAAGCAAGAACCGACTAAAAAAATTGTAATCGACGTGCCTAAAAGCGAAAATATCAGCTTTGATTAGCCGTTGATTTACCGAAATATTTTATAATTCCGGCAAGCAATCAAAGTTAGAACTCCTTTTAGAAAGGGGATGTGTATCCCCTTTTTTATTTTTAAAAATCCTTTTTTCATTTATCGTTTTTAAGTTTTATCCCTAATTTATATATATTAATAATATCTAGTATCAATAATATCGTACTAAATGCCCTATTTTCGCCTAAATTTACTCTAGGTATATAAAATTTTATTATTAAGCTTGTAATGCCAGGTTTTGTGCTAAAATTACGCTAATCAACTTTTACGAAGGAGATATTATGAAACTCGCTAAAATTTCTTTAGCTGCTTTGGTTGCGCTAGGCGCTTTTTCTACTTTAAATGCTACTCCGCTTGAGGAAGCTATTAAAAACGTAGATTTTTCAGGATTTGCAAGATACAGATATACTAGCGATAAGGTAAAGCTTAACGATGCTAAAACAACTAACGCTAATCATAGATTTAGATTTGTAGGTACTTTTAAAGCTGCTCTTGACGATAATTTCTTCGGCGTACTCGGCCTAAGATACGATTCAAAGGACGGTTCTGGATTTAACACCGACACCACTGATACTCAAAGCGCTCTAGCAGTTAGAGAATTTTACCTTGGCTATACTGTAGGCAACACTACTATTACGGCCGGTAAACAGTTTGTGGGAACATATTTTGACGATGACTTAGCCGGTACGGGCTTAAGAGTAGTTAATACTGATATATCGGGTCTTACTCTAGTAGGTATCGCATTTGATGCTCTTGAGACCAGCGGTATTCGCGATTACGACGGTAAGTTGTTGCCAAGCCTAAACGCGGGCGGTAAAACTAATAGCCTTAACCTTTATGGCTTAGGAGCTATGGGAAGTTATGATATCGTAAATTTCAAAGCTTGGTGGGCATATCTTGAAGATACTGCAAATCTTTTTGCGGCTGATGCTGCCTTGAAATTAGATTTTGATGCCGTAAAAGTAGGCGTTCAAGGTCAATACGTTCACAATGAATCTGACGATAACGACTTCGGCGATGCAAATTTCTTTGCTACTAAGGGTGACGTAGGATTTTTTGGAGTCGGTTTAAATGCAGGTTATATCTACTTTAAAGCCGACGATAATAAAAAATCGTTTGTAACTATCGAAGATAACGGTAAGCTAATCAACCCTGCTAAGATTATTAACTCTGTGATGACGGGTAGCGCTCAATACTACAACAATATCAAAGACAAGAATGATTATTGGTTTATCGGAGCTTCGTATAAATTTGACAAATTCGGCGTTTTTGCTAACTATATAGACGGCAAAGGATATAGCTGGCAATATGCAAAAAGAGTTGATAGAGATGAGTGGAACATCGGCGGTAACTACGCTTACAGCAAAAAACTTAACTTCTCTACATTCTATGCGGCAGCTAAAGAGAAAAACGGAGACTTTAGACACAAACAAGATCGTATAAGATTTGAAGCAAAATATAGCTTCTAATAAAAACAGATCTCTTTTATGCTATAATCCCAAGCAAAATTCCATTTGCTTGGGATTTTTAAATTTATCCACAAAGGTTTTTTATGAAATTTACTAAATTTTCGCTTTTGGCATGTCTTTGCATTTTTTCTTTTGCAGCCGACGAGCCTAGTTATATATTTGAGGCAAAGGGCGAATTTGCAAAAGAGTTAAAAAGTTTGGTAGAAAAATATTCTAAAGACGAAAACATAAGTATAAACGTTTATGAAAAAGCTCCCGAAACGGATAGCGGAGGTAAATTTTTAAATATCGGAGTAGATAGCAAAAGAAGATATAGCGTAGAAAAAGGTCGAGAACTATACGCTAAAAACTGCGCCTCTTGTCATGGTGAAGATGGTAGTAAAAGAGCTTACGGCTCATCGGAAAAGCTAACTAATATAAGCGCTGAGGCTATCGAAGCTGCTTTTTCAGGCTATCTAAACGACTCGGAATACGGCGGAAATATGAGAAATCTAATGAAAACCGTAGCAGCAAAGACGACCTATAATGATTTAGGTGCTATAATAGCTTTTTTAAAGGGTAAGGATGCACTACTATCTAGCGACTCTTCTACTGAAAATTCTGATGTTTCAACTACTCCAACCCAGGGAAGCTACCTAAAATAATTAAATTTGCCGAGTTTTGTAAACTCGGCTATCTCCAGTTTTTTCTTACTTTATGCCAGTTTCTATATTATATTTCGGTAAATGTTTGGTAATTTTTAATGAAAATATTTGGATTTTAAGCTTATTAAAGGTTATTTTATGCTAATATTCCAAAATATTTAATTTTATTTTAGGAGAATATAAATGAAGATTGCTAAAATTTCATTGGCAGCTTTGGTTGCACTAGGTGCTTTTTCAACTGTAGCAAGTGCTACGCCTCTTGAGGAAGCTATTAAAAACGTAGACCTTTCAGGATATGCTAGATATAGATATAACAATGTAGCAGTCAAAAACGCTAACGGCGTAAAAAATAATACGATTGCACATCATCAGTTTAAATCAGAATTTTCTTTTAAAGCTGCGCTTGATGATAATTTCTTTGGTGTTTTAACGCTTAGATACAATTCATCTGATAGTTCTGCTTTTGGTGCTGACAATAGAACTGACAACACTGATACTTCAAGCCCATTTAATGTTAAAGAATTTTACTTAGGATATAAAGTAGGTGCTACTACTATAACTGCAGGTAAACAAACTATAGGTTCATTCTTTACCGATGATGCAGTAGGTACCGGCGTAAGAGTAGAAAATCAAGATATTACCGGCTTGACTCTAACCGCATTTGCATTTGATGCTCTAGAGAACAACAACGAGAGCGACGGTGCTATTTACACTAATGCTCCTGGTATTTTCAATAATAACCTATATGCAGTAGCTGCTATCGGTTCTTATGATCCGGTAAGTTTTCAACTATGGTATGCATCTTTAGTTGATTCAGTTAATCTTATCATAGGTGACGTAAACTTAAGCCTTGATATTACCGATAGCGTTAATGTCGGAGCAAGAGCGCAATATGCTCACGCGGATATAGACAATGATGTAGGCGCAAATTTTAAAGATACTGATTTTTACGCTACTGAGCTTGGTACTAAACTATTTGGTGCTGATGTAGCTGCCGGTTATATCGGATATAAAGTTCATGATAAAGCTAACGGTTTTGTAAGTCTAGAGGATCAAGGTTCATTTATAGAGGTTGGCGAGATAAAATCAGCTCTTGATTATACTGCTCTTCAAGGTAGAGGTAACTTCTGGTTCTTAAAAGGCGGATATACTTTTGCTGATAAATTTAGACTAGGCGGCGAATACTCTAATGGTAAAGTTAGAGATGCTGCAAACGTAAAAGAGAAGTATCAAGAGTATGTAGCTAGACTATCTTATGATTACAGCGCTAAGCTTCAGTTCTCAAGCTTCTACGCTTATGAAATCAATAAACACCAAGATAGCTCGAAAGATAAGACTAAATTCTTAAGATTCCAAGCTAAATACTCATTCTAATTTAAGACCTCGGGCTTAGTTCCGAGGTTTATTTTTACTATTTTAATTTTCTTACCGATGGTTATATAAATTACTTAATTTTTCTATTTATCTTCAGTATCGCCAGTTTTACTCTATCTTATCTGTATTTATAGTTATATAAAGTCGACAAAATCATTGCTAACTTAAAAACAAGTGCGTCAGATCAAGCTACCGATTGGATTAAAGGGCTCAAATAGTCCAAATCAACCTTTTTAAAGTGTATATTGACGGCTAGTGCTGTGAATTTATTATGTCGTCGGTAAAGTAACTTTTGGACTTTAAAATATATCGTTATGCTGATAAAGGGCCTTTACCCTTGTAAGAAGAGGAAGTAAATTTAAAGAAGTAGGTTTAGAATAAGTTGTGAAGCCCTCTATTATTTTTTTATAAAAGTATTCCGTTCTATGCCACCCAAATTTTAGCTAATTATGACAGATGTGAAAATATTCGTAGTTACACCCCAAAAACCTGAAAGACAAAATTTAAAGCGCCTTTATAAAAAATAAAATTTCTAAAATGTCTTATTTGGCTAAATTTAAAATCAGCTACATGTAAAATTTTTACGTAAAGAATGTCTGAACATACATTTTGCAACATAGCTGGCATGGCGAATCAAATATGCGTATTTATTAGCAAGGCCTTAAGTAGCTTTTTTTAAAGAAAATGCTACTACTCACGCAATAAGGCATTATCCAAACTAAATCAAAGCCGGCTTATTTGTCTATTGATGTAACGATCTGTGTTATTTTATGATAGTTCGTATTATGCCCTGTCCATTTTGCGGAAATTTTATTCTACAAGCCGTTACATCTTTTTGGCGTTTGAAAGATCCTTGTTGCTAACTAAATCCAAAACGGTAGCGGTATCATTAATGGACGACGCATTAAAGCCTAGTAAAATTATTAACATAAGCCTGGTTTAGATGCTTATTTTTCGCTTACATAAATCCGCTAGAAACGCGAGCGTTTAAATTTATCGCACTACGGTTATTTTTGATTCAGGCTAATCTTAGCTTGGGTTGTCTTGCAAAAAACTACTTTGTATATAGTTTTTTACGTTTAATGCTTAATAGCCTACCTATGCGGCAAAATTTCGTTAAATTTGATTTTGCAATTTGGACTTAAATCATTTGCCTAAATTTACTCGTTTTATAAAGTTACAAAAAACAAGTTATCAGTGCAAATCATAAAAATTGTAGCCAAATTTACTATCGTGGCGGTAAAATATCCAAATTTATCTTCTTTGTCTTTATGGCGGTAGCAAAAGGTATCGACGGCGCGAGTGTCGTTACATAAATAAAATTTGAGCTGCGCCCCCCGCTTTACTACCGCTAGTACGCGTATAGCCGATGAAATATATCAAAGACATAAAGTAAGTCGGCGAAAATTTAAGGGGGGATAAAAATTACTACGGCATAAATATAAATCAAATCAATAAACTACTCGAGCAAACTCCATATTTCTTAATGCGGTAACGACGCGTTTTTATGAGTAAATTTAGTACCTCGTTCCAAGTCTAAATTTAACCTGCTTAAAAAGATACGGTTTGCTAAATTTAACTAAATCAAGGCGCGAATTACATTTGCGAGACAAAAAGGCGTAAAGAGAGAGGGGGGTATAACTGCGAGTAGGGAGGGGGCTTTCGCCCCGCAAATTATGCCAAAGTAGCTTTTAGCATCCAGATAGCTTTTTCGTATTTGGCGATTTGATCTTGCGCCATATTTACGGTCGTGCTGTCTTTTGCTTCCTCAGCGACTTCTTCTAGCTTTTTAAATTCGCCCAGCAAGTGCTCATACTCGGCCAAAACGCCTTTTAAAACCTCGGTTGGAGTGTAGCTATCTTTGTTATCTGTTTTTGGATGAGCTAGCTTGTTTAGCTCTTCTATTTTGGTGATAGCTCTACCGCCTAGTTGTATAGCGCGCTCAGCGACATCGTCGAATATCTCCGCCATATCTTCATAAGCTTTTTCGGTGTATTCGTGAACGCTAAAGAACTGAATGCCTTTTACATACCAGTGATAGTCGTGAAATTTAACGAATAACGCATGAGCGTCGGCCTGAATCTGATTTAATTGAGTAACAACTTTTGACATTTCGTCTCCTTTGATGTGATTTATGAGTGGAATTATAGCACAAAAATCTTAAAGAAAAATATATTAGCTAATAAAAATTATCATCTGATATTTTTTAAGATCATAGCTATATTTTAAAAGTGTTGATTTAAGGGTCCAAGCCTTAGCGTAGCAAACGATTTCCCGTAATATAAAATTTGATTTGCGTAATTTGGACAATATTGGGCGCAAAAGCCTGCGACGTGATACGATTTGCGTAGCCTCTTGCCTTAAAACGCCCTAAAGGCCGCAAGTCGGAACTAAAACGTAAATTTAAAATACGACTGAAATTTGCTTTTAGGGTTTGATTTTAGCTAAAGGCGCTTTTAGCGGGAAATTTATGCTTCGTAGTATTTTGTTTGCCGTAAAACTCGCTCGCATTTGCCGCAAATTTTATCCGTAGCGCCCAAATTGCTACGCCTTAAATTTCTAACGTTTTTCGCTATAATCACGCGTTAAAATTTAAAAAGGATACGAATGAAAAAGTTTTTATTTGCCGCCGTTATGCTTTTTAACGCGGCGTTTGCGACTGACTTGCAAAGCGAAAATTTAGCTAGCCTAAAAGCTCAGTGCCAAAGCGGCGATGCGGCAAAATGCGCGGTTTTGGGCGATGCGTATTATGAAGAATACATCGCTTCGGGCAACGAAGAGGCGCGCAAGCTATCAGCCGCAGCTTTTAAAGAGGCGTGCGATAAAGGAGACGGCGAAGGCTGCGCGGGACTAGGGCTTTCTTATATCGACGAGGGCGACGCGGCCGCGAGCGAAAAGCTACTCGAAAAAACCTGCGATGAGCTAAAAACCGCTACCGCGTGCTACAATCTCGGCTTTTTTAAAATCGACGGACACGGGGGCTTTAAACAAGACGTAAAAGGGGCGATGAAATACTACGAAAAGGCTTGCGACCTTGGCTACGCGGTCGGTTGCGAAGAGCTAGGCGGCATCTACAACGTAGGCGAAGCGGACGTAAAAGCGGATGAAAATCAGGCTCTAAAATACTACGAAAAATCATGCGCCTTAGGTGGTAAAGACGGTTGCGATGCGGTAAAACTGATAAAAGGCGGTAAATGAAAATCTTATTATTTGCGCTACTTGCGGCGATAAATTTATTCGCTAGCGAGCCTAGCCTTTCGCCATTGCTGGCCGCAGATACGCTAGAAAAGCTCAAAAAATGCAAAAATCCCGACCTAAACGCTACCAAAGAGTGCGTACAGGCGGGTATGGTAGCGGCGAACTTAAAGCAAGACTACGGCGCGGCGGAGGGGCTATTTAGCCTAGCCTGCGCCAAAGGAGACGGCGAGGGCTGCTTTTATCTGGGCGAACTTTATAAAAACAACCTAGTAAAAGCCGCGGATAAGAGCGAGCGCGAGACCAAGATTAGCGCGTATTACAAGGCTAGCTGCGTCCTTTACGAGTATTTGCCCGGTTGCTTGGCGCTAGCTAATTTCATGCAAGAAGAGCTAGGCGACGAGGTGCAGTCGTTTGCGATAAACAATACTCTATGCAACAAAAAATACGCTCCCGGATGCTACAACGTGGGCTGGATGATAGAGCGAACGGGAGGCGATATAGGCGAGATGATGGAGTATTACGAGCGCTCGTGTAAGCTAGGCTACACAGGCGGCTGCGAGAGGGCGGCGTGGCTGTATGAGGGAAATTTCAACGAAAACAGATACGAACAAGTAAAAAAAGACGCGAAAAAGGCAAAGCAAATGCGAAAAAAGGCGTGCGAGCTAGGCAATAAGCAAAGCTGCTAGGCGGCGCGTCTTGCCCCTTGCTTAGATTTTTTGCTTGCGGCTAAGAGTCTGCGACGCTAAATTTTGCCTTACCTTGCAAAATTTAGCAAAGCGATTTAGATTTCGCGTCGCCTTTGGTTTTATTTCGCCGCAGCAATAGAACTAGCCCACGACCGCAAGCTAATTTCTTAGTTCTTGCCGAAATACGGCTTTGCTACCGTAAGCGCGGCACGGCAAGCGCGCGGCGGAGTAAAAGCGGTTTTATACGGCGGCTTGCGTAGAGGGCGTATTTGAAAAAGCGCAAATTTTAACTCCGTAAGCAAAGGCCTTATTTGCGCCAAATTTACGTTGTTTGCACCGCGCATTGCAGCTTTTGATGAGAGGCGGCCGAAGCCCGGCGAGCAAACTTGCGTTGCGGAGTTTGATAAATTATGCTAGGCGGCAGTCTCTTGCCGCAAATTTTGTGCTAAAATTTATCCGAATTTAGCGCAAAAGTAACGAATAAATTTAAAGGAGAAAAATGAAAAAATTATGTTCCGCATTTGCAGCCTCGCTGATAGCAGGCGCGGTAGCCTCGGCGCAAGACGCCGCACCATACGAGCTAGATTTAACGACCACCACCACATCGACGGTCTACGGAGACTACTGGGACCGCCGTATAGGCTCGCACGATACGAGATTTTTGATATTTAGGGCGCTAGAAGACGGCGTGGAGCTTTGGGGTATGGAGATAAACAGGGGCAGATGCTCTGCGCGGTGGAACGATTTTATAGGCTTGGGATATGATGCGAAAGCGACGATCCGCGTGGGTAAAAGGGACGAAAATTTCGTGGATATAGAGCAGAAGACGCCAAACAAGGACGATCCCGAGGATTTTGACTGGAAGTCGGTTCAAAAAATACCTCTAAAAGACGTGCGAGCGCGGCTGGGTAAGGGTTTTGAGCTAAATTTTAGCGAAGAGATCAAATTTACTCTAGATGAGGAATGCGGCAAGATAATCGAGGTCAAAGTCGATACGAATCTGGGAAGCTGGGTCACTAGATTTAACTAAATTTAGGCGTTTTAACGCAAGCAAACGCCGCAAAACGCGCGCAAAAGCTTTGCCTAAATTTAGTCGTTTGCTTAAATCTTCACGCCAAATTTCCATCGCGCCCAAACGGGCGCTAAATTTACCCGCGTCGCAAACTTTACGCGCCTAAATTCCCGCCGTTTTTGCAAATTTGCCGTCTGATTTGGCTCCGCTTTTCATCCGCTTAATTTATCAAATCAAAACCCGCGCCTTGCTCTTAAATTTAACCCTAAATCGCGCCGAATTTTGCTTCCCCTTTTTTCCCGCATCTGCTATAATCGCGGTTTAAAAGGAGAAACGATGAGCGTAGAGTTTAGCGTCAAAAATAAAAAGCGGCCGCTATTTTTGGGATATTTTAGCGTAATGAGCGTAGGCAAGACTACGGAGCTGATACCTGATTTGGCGGTGTTTGGCATAGACGAGAATGCCGAAAATTTTGATAAAGAGGCGTTTTTAGGCTCGCTTTTAGGCGAATGCGAGGGCATAGTTTTAGGCATTTGGGGCAAGAGCGGGCGGGGATTTGAGCTTAGCTACGACGGCGAAGAGGAAAGCTACAAAGTGCGCGTAAATACGCCCGCGACGGTATTTGACTGGGTTTTGGCTATCTCGTATCTGCAAATTTTATCGCAAAGACTAGGAAGCGACATCAAGGGCGAGGACGGAAAAATTTATACGCGAGAAACGATAGAAAAATTTGACTACGAGCGCGATATAAACTCGGGTTTGCGGGCGATAAAAGGGCATTTAGAGGGCGGCGCGACCGTAAATCACTGCTACGGCGTCGTTAGGCCTTTTGCCCTAAATCGCGCGATCATAGACGAAATTTTAGCCGCGCAAAGCCCCGCAAAGGAGTTTAGCGAGCGCCTAACCGAGGTGCAATACCTTGACGCTTACGGCGCAAACCAGCGCTTTTACCGTGCAAACGGCGAAGGCGATATCATCGGCTCGTACGCGCTTACGCAGGGCGTGCCGACTATTTTGCCTTACGAGCCTTTCGTGGAGTGGCAAAATTTGGACTTGGTTAAGCCAAAAGACGTCGCGCGCTGGGAAATTACGCTAGTAGGCGGCGAAGGATGCGACGACGGCAACGAGAGCGATGAGGACGACGAGGCCTCCCGCTACCGCGTGCTAGCCGAGCTAGACTACTCAGAGTTTATCTCGCGTTTGCCGCGCGAGAGTTACCGCTTTATCGATGCTAGCTATATTTTTGTGGAGGGGCTGGGTTACGAGCGATTAAGGGCGCTGGCGGAGTAAATTTTAAAACTCGGCCTGCGCGCTGGAGGCTAGCGCCGCAAATTTAGTCGCCGATTTGTTGCAAGCGCTACGCTTTATTTGCCGTAATCTATCTCGCAAATAAGACCGAGCCGTTAGCTAGATTTACTAGCCGTGCGACTTTGCCGGTAGGCTGCGCCGCGTTTATTTTGATTGCCGCTTTGCGCCTTAGAAAACGATAAATTTTCATCGCCTTAAAGCGTCGATAAAATCAGGTCGCGTCGAAACGGATGCCTTAAATTTGCAGTTTAAAACCAGCGATAGCGCGATTTTATGTTTTAAATTTGCGGCAAATTTTATCGTTTCGCGGCTTTTGCGTTTGAAATCGGTATTTTAAATTTGCGTTTTTATCGGCGCAAAGGGCGCGGTTAAATTTATCAGCATTTAAAAAGTGCGGCGTAGTCGCTTAAATTTATTAACGTCCTAAAATCCAAAAACGAATCGTATTTTGCGCCGAGCTCATCTCTTAAAACGGCGCGCGGGAGGGAAGGATAAAAGCGATTTAGGCTAAGGCGTTATTTCATCTTCGGACGAAACGAACGCTTTACGTCAAAGCCTTTGCTAGCGATTTTTACCTCGTTTGGCACCGCGCCTACGGGAGCCTCTGCGTCTTTTTTCGCGGATAAAAACTCTACCAAGCTTTGCCAGACGAAATCGGCGTCCAGATAAAGCCCCATCGCGCTAATCTGCGGATTTATCGCTACGAAGTCGGTAGTTTGCGTCCTTTTAAAAAGCACGATTGGCGCGCTTAAATTTTCCTTCTCGCTAGCCCTATCGGCGCTGCTAAGAGCCGCCGGATCGCTTGCTCTAAGCGCGGCAAAGCGTAAAATATCGCTCTCAAACCGCGAGGCGATATAAGCGCAAAATCCGTCTTTAAACGCCAAAATATCGCCGTTAAAATACATCTCCTCTCGCTCGTTTTCTGCAAGGTCGAAATCGGTGTAAATTTTGCCCTCGGCGGCGAAAATATGAACCAAGTTTTTGCCGATAAAAATCACGGAGTGAAGCAGTCTAGGCAAACCCTCGCCCGCATAAAAATCAGTGCTAAGCTTGCCGTCCCTGCCTACGCGCACTTTGTAGCGCGAACCAGCGTTTTCTAAAAACGGCTTATCGGCCTCGCTAAGCCTCCATAGCTCATCTGCGCCGACTGGAGTCGAGTTTCTACGGTCATAGACTAGCGTCTCGTCAAGGCCGTATTTTGATACCATAAAGTCGTAGTTGTCTTTAAATTTCGAGATTATTTTCATGGCATGCCTTTAAATTTACCTCGCCTTAGCCTCAAAAAACGCCGAGATCAGCGAGTTTGCGCCTTGATTTATAAATTTTTGCATCGCTTTTTCGTAGACGGACGGCTTTGCCCAGACGGGCTCGGCTACGCCGCTTAGCTTTTCTAGCTCGGCGCGCGCGGAATAATAATCGCTCACCTCGTCGATGAGCCCTAGTTTTGCGGCATCGCCGGCGAGAAATACCCGCGCGTTGGCCCACTCTTTGCTTTTGTTTGCATCCAGATTTCTATCGGCCGCCACGTCGCTTACGAACATCTCGTAGCTGGCGTTTACGAGCTCTTGCAGCTGTTCGCGCTCGATCTTGCTCCACTGGCGCAGAAACGTCCCCGCCTCTTTATACTCGCCCGCTTTTACGACTTGCTGCGAGACGCCGATTTTAGCAGCTAGCTCGCTGGCGTCCGCGCCTTGCATTATCACGCCGATCGATCCGATAAATGCGCCAGGATTTGCCAAAATCTTGTTTGCGCCCGCACCCGCGTAGTAGCTACCGCTCGTCATCGACCCGCCCGCATACGCGACCACTGGCTTTGCGGCGCGTAGATTTTTGACCGCGAGGTGCAGCTCGACGCTAGGCGCCAGTGCGCCGCCGGGGCTATCGATATAAAGCAGCACGCCCTTGATGTCGCCGTTCTTGCGTGCGGCCTCGATCTTTTCTAGCGCCTCGCCCGCGTCCATGATCGCGCCTGAGAGATTGATCTGGGTTAGGTTGGGCGGATTTACGTTTTCGCCCTTGCCGCTAAAAAATATCAAAAAGACGATGAGTAAAAACAGCATCGCCTTAAAATAGGTGTTTATAAACCTAAAAATCGCCGCGATCGGCGAGAAAATAAACCTTAAAAATCCCATTTTTTTCCTTTAATACATTTAAAATCGGGGCGCATTTTACCATTTAAATTTATAAATTTAGCTAGCGCGCGTTTTACGGCAAATTTTTTGTCGGTTTTAGATGGCATTTGGGCGGAGATTTGAGGGCGCGAATTTGCAGATTAAAAGCGAGGAATTTTCGTGCCGAATTTGAAAAAAGGCGGTTAAATTCGGCGCTTTGGTTTTTGCGGACTTGAAATTTTTAATCAAATTTGGCGGCAAAATCTATCTTTAAAACCCAAATCCTAAAGCTTGAGTTTGCTAAATTTAAGGCCTAGGCATTAAGGTCGGTTTAACTAGTCGCTTAAATTTAGCTTGCAGCTTTAGCCTTTGCGGGCTTAGTTTTCAAAGCAAGCGAAAATCAAAACTCTGCGTTTGTTTCCCAGATTTTTTCTCGGTCTTTTTCGCTTACCGAGGCTAGCTCGCAAAGCTTGCAAAACGCCTCCCAGACCTCCTCGCGCTCCATGGTGTCGATGCCCCGCCCCGCGCCTACCGCGTTAAAAACGGTGATAAATTCTTTTAAAACTTTAGCCCGCGCCGCCGCGCTATCTGCGCTAGCTGTATCAAATTTACCCGTTCTCGCCGCCTTTTTGCTCGCCGTTTCCAGCTCTTTTTTAAGCGCGCTTAGCATTTTGTGCGCGCTTTCGTAGGCTTTCATCGCCTTTTTGGACGCCGCCGCGCTTACGCCATCTCTGCCGTCCCAGCCGCGTAGCGGATTGTTTAAATTCGCCTCTAGCCACTGATCGCTCCGAGGCTGTTTGATTTCAATGTCCTCTATGTCTTTAAACTGCCTTTTTGCCGCCTCGCAGACCGTTTTTGGAACCGACCGGAGCCAAAGGCGCTTTAGGTGTGGCAGCTGTGCCCTGGCCGGAAAGCTATCAAATCCGTAAACGTCTCTTAGCCGGACGGTTTGGAGTCGTTTTAGCTTAGCAAGCGCATCGATATTTTTTAGCATGCCGCCCTGCGCGTTTATGAAAATTTCGCGTAAATTCGGAAAACTCGCCGCAACATCCGCTAGATCTACATACTCGCCGCGCTGTGAAAATATCCGTAGTTCGCGCAGTTTTTCAAGCCCGCTAACGCAAAATCCGCCGCCCTTTAGCTCTAGCTGGATGCCTAAAAGTTCGCCTTCAAAGGGGCAGCGCACGCTTTTTAGCCGCGAGGCATCGCCCTTTAGCGTGAGCCTATACAGCGAGTCGTTTAGCAAAATTTCCTGCGTGCCGCTAGTATCTAGGGTTAGTTCTTGTAAGTACGTGCGCGAGATATCTAGGCTTTTTGCGGCGCAGCTTAGCTTTATATTCGTTATCATCGGCGTTGATTCTAAAAAATCTTTTAAATTTTCATCCCAAATTTCGCTTTTTATCTCGTAGCAAAACGGATTTTGCCGCGCAAACTCGGCATAAAATTCGCGGTCTTGCGGTTGCCTTATTTCAAGCTTTTGCTTGTGCGCGGACTTAAATTTATCCCTGATATCCTTCGGTAGCTCGTTCCACGCAAGCTGCATGCAAATTTGCTCCGTATTTTGCGGGCTTGCTTGCTGGGGCGGCTTGCAAATGGGCGCGGCGTTGCCGATAAAAACGGGCTCGGCGTCCGAAATTTCATCCGTACTTAGATAAAATTCCTCGCGCTCCCAAAAGTGATGATCGAAGTAAAACGGCTTTAGCTTTGCCGCTTCTTTTAGGCCGGGCGGCTCTTTCGTAAATGAGTCTAAAACGACCGCGAAACGTCCCGCCCCATCGTTGCCGCTAAGAATCTGCGCGACGAAATAAACGCCCTTTCTTTTTAATCTTACGGCAAAGATATCGCCGATTTTAGTTTCCATTTTTCTCCTTTAAATTTACTTTGCGGCGCGTCTTTAGCCTGGCGGCTAGTTTAAATCGCTACTAAATTTGCTTTAAATTTACCTCCGCACCGCCGACAAATAGCCGCTCGCAGCCTTTGGCGTGTAAAATGAGCATGAGCGGTAGCTGCGCCGCGCCAGCGTCTGCAAAACCGCCGTAGAGAGTTAGGTCGGCTAGCTTGCCCGTTTTTATCTCGCCTGCGCCTAAATTTAGCGCCTTTGCCGCGTTTTTTGTCGATGCTAGTAGTAAGATTTTAGCAAGATCTAGCGGATCAAAATCCGCGTGAATGAGCAAATTTGCCCGTAGCTCGTCAAGGAAATTTAGGCTCATATTTGAGCTAAGCCCGTCCGTGCCGATGTTTATGTTTGCTCCCGCGTCCAGAGCGGCACGTAAATTTAGCGTGCGTTTGCTAAGCAGCCTGTTTGAAACCGCGCAGTGCGTGAGGCTGTGAAGCTCCGGGTCAAAGCTCGAAAAATCATCCGTCCAAACGCAGTGCGTAAAGAGCGTGCGAATGCCAGCAAACATCGCTACAAACGAGCTTGGCGTATAAAGCGGGCGCGCGGCTGGGTTAAATTTGCCCAGCCACTCTTTAAAGCCGCCCGAGCCGCCTTCTAGCCAGTTTTTTTCGTGCCGGCTCTCCATAAAATGCGTCGAGACGACCAGCTCCCGCTCGCGGGCTAAATTTAGCGCCGCAGCGGCTAAATCAGGGTGCGTGGAGTAGGGCGAATGCACCGAAACCGCGGGCGTAAAAAGCGGGCTTTTGCGCTCTAGCGACGCTTCAAAGCGGGCGGTGAAATTTGCCAAATTTTGCTCCAGTGCGGCTTCATTCGTGCCTAAAATTTCGTTAAAAAACACGACTCTGCCGCCGCAGTTCGCGCACGCATCTAAATCTCCGCCGAAGCTCGACACCGCTCCGAAGCTCGCCACTCCGCTACGCTGCATGGTTTTTATCGCAGAGGCGATGAGGTCATCGTTTGCCGCCTGCGAGAGCGCGCCGCGAGAGGCGATAACGGAGTTAAGCCACTCTAAAAAATCGCCGTAAACGAGGCTGGTTTTGTTCGCGCTAAACTCCAGATGTATGTGTGGATTGATAAAAGCCGGCGCCAAAACGGCGTCAGGATACTCGAAAAACTGCGCGTTAGGGTATCTTTTGCGCAGCTCCTCGGCCTCGCCCACGGCCTTGATACGCTCATCAAAGGCGACCGCCGCGTCCTCTAAAAGTGTAAAATTTTCGTCGCACAGCATTGTAAATTTCGGTTTAACGATGATCATTTTAAGCTCCTATTTTTCGTGATTGTAGCGAAAATTTAGCTTAAAAAATGTATAATCAAGGCTAAATTTAAATCTTTTAAAAGGCTAAAAATGGAAACAAAATCTAAACTAATGGTCATCCAAGGCCCGAATATCAACATGCTAGGCACGCGCGAGACCGATGTCTACGGCTCGATGAAGATGGAGGATATCCACGGGCAGATGAAGCTTTTTGCCGAGCAAAACGATATAGAGATCGAGTTTTTTCAGAGCAATTTCGAGGGCGAGCTGGTGGATAAGATCCAAGAGTGCTTCGGCGAATTTGACGGCATCATCATAAATCCAGCCGCCTACACGCACACATCTATCGCGATCCGCGACGCTATCGCAGCCGTCGGACTTCCGGTCATCGAGGTGCATATCAGCAACATCCATCGCCGCGAAGAATTCCGCCAAAAAAGCCTCATAGCGCCGGTAACCGCGGGACAAATCGTTGGCTTTGGGCCTGTGGGCTACCACCTGGCCATGATCGCGATGCTGCAAATTTTCGAGCAGATAAAAGCCATGAAAGCCGCAAGAGCGGGCGAAAAAGCGGAGTAAAACGAGGCAAAATTTGAAAAATTTTATCCTAAAGGACGAAAACGCCGTATTTTACGAGTGCGGATACAGCTGCGACAACGCGATATTTTTGAGCCTTGCGGGGCGCAAATTTTTCCTCACCGATGCGCGTTATAGCATCGAGGCGCGCGAGCTTTGCAAAGATACCGAAGTGATCGAGGTCGAGCGAAATTTGATAAAAGACGCGCGGCTGTTTTTGCGAAAGGCGGGCGCTCGTGAGCTTAGCTACAACCCGTACGATTTTAGCGCGGGCGAGTGGGAAGCGCTAAGTAAGGGGCTTGGGATAAGATTTAAGGCGCGGGCGAATTTTTCGCAAATTTCGCGCATAGTAAAATCAGAAGACGAGATAAAAATTTTAAAGCAAGCGGCGCAGCTAGGTGCGGAAAGATTTGACGAATTTGCTGCGTTCGTGCGCGCTAACGGCGAAGGGATGAGCGAAGAGGAGCTGTTTTTTAACGCCGAGCTCATCTTTAAGAAAAAGGGCGAACTCGGGCTTAGCTTTTCGCCTATCGTCGCGATCAACGAAAACGCCGCCAAGGCGCACGCTCTGCCTAGTAAAAAGCGGCTGAGAGAGGGCGACTTGCTCCTGCTTGACGCGGGGGTTAAATTTAATCGCTATTGCTCCGATAGGACACGCACGGCGTGCTTTGACGAAAATTTTAACTTTGGCAAAGAGCAAAATTTTAAAAATGCCAAACGGCAAGAAATTTACGAGATCGTAAAAGAGGCGCAAGCTCTGGCGATCGCGGCGGTTATGCCTGGCAAAAAAGCGCGCGAGATCGATGCGGCGGCTAGGGATTTTATCGCTGCTCAGGGCCTTGGCGAAGCGTTTTTTCACAGCACCGGACACGGTGTGGGAGTCGATATCCACGAGCTTCCCTTTATCTCAAAGCGCGGAGATACCGTGCTAAAAGAGGGCATGGTCTTTAGCGTGGAGCCTGGGATTTACTTACCCGGCGAGTTTGGCGTGCGCATCGAGGACGTCGTGGTCGTGCGCGAAAACGGGGCTGAAATTTTATGAGAGTAGCGGGGGCAAGGCGCTTTAGCAAACGCCTCTTTTTCCCGAAGGTTTTTGATTTTAAACCGGGCTTTAAAAATAGCGTTATTTTGGGGCTCGGCGGCAATATCGGCGACGTGAAAAAGCGTTTTAATCGGCTGCATTTTAAACTCAGCCGAGATAGCAGGTTTCACGTCGTCGAAAACTCGGCGCTCCTCATAAACGAGGCGTTTGGGTTTAAGGAGCAGGCTGATTTCACAAACGCCGTAACGCTTGTGCAAACGAGCCTTGCCGCGAGGCAAATTTTAAAAATAACGGCAAATTTGGAGAGGCGTTTGGGGCGCGTGCGAAGCTTTAAAAACGCGCCTAGAACGCTTGATATAGATATTTTGTATTTTAGCGGACGAAACAGAAACGACGCGCGGCTTAGATTGCCCCATACCGGCGCGCAAAGCAGAGCTAGCGTGATTTTGCCGCTTGGGACGATGAAGCGCGTTTATGCTTGCGGAATTAGAATTTGCTAAATTCGGGATTTTAATCTTTACGTTTGCGGGCCCTGTTTTGAGCGAATTTATAAACTAAGCGAGATTTGGCCGCCCTTTTTAGCGATAAAAATAAATCGGCGAATTTTCGTTTAAATTTTTATCGGCAAAATAGCGGCGACGTCAAATACGAGCTAAGTTAAGTTTAGCTGCAAAGCATGAAAACAGGCGAAACCTCGGAACGAAAACTGCTTGTGCGTAGGCGTTAAAATTTAGGGTTTTGAGGTTTAGCGAATTATAAGTTAGGTTTGGCTTTGCGGATAAATTTAAAAAAGCTAATAAGTGTAAAGTAAAGCCGCGAAAGCTAAGATGAAATTAGTCCGAAAAAGGCGGCTCGGACGATAAAACGTAACTGGGACGAAGGAGAGAAATTGGCGACTAAATTTTACACGTTTACCGGCGAGAGCAGTATGGAGGCTCTCAAAAAGGCGCAAGACGAGTGCGGCGAAAGAGCGATTTTGGTAACCACAAAGCAAATTCAGCCAAAGACGATAAACAAAAAGCCGCTTTACGAAATTTTAGTAAGCGTCGAAGAAGACCCTGCGGCAGAACCTAAAAAACGCCAGTCTCAAAAACAAAATTTAAAGGCCTACGAGGAGTTTTTGGATGCGCAAAAACCGCCCAAAAAAGCGCAAAAAGTAGCCTCCGGCGAAGAGTTTTTTTTGTCGCAAACTCCGCCTGCGGCTAAACCGGTTAGTATCCAGCCCGCTAAGATAGAGCCTAGCGACACTCCTCAAAGCGGCGAAGATATACTACTAAATATATCAAGAGCGGCCAAAGAAATAAGCCAAATCGCAAACCTAGACTCGCCGCCCGCGCGCCAGGAGCAAAACTACGACAAAAAAATAGACGAAGTCTCTAAGCAAGTAAGCGCGCTAAGCGAAAAGATAAATTTGATCGCAAATATGTTTTGGGAGGAGAAAACCGCAGCTAGAAACCATATCGCCATACCGCCTGAGTTTGCCGAGATTTATAAAGAAGCTAAAAATAGCGGGATGAAGGACGAGCATCTAGAGCAGATAATGAAAATAACCGTAGAAAACGTCCCGCCTCAGATGAAGGCCAGTCCGACTGCGGTAAAAAGGTATTTTAGCTCGCTGCTACGAAAGATGCTGCCTTGCAGGAGCGACGAATTTGACGGTAAACAAAAGATAATGATGCTAGTAGGCCCGACCGGAGTGGGTAAAACTACGACGCTAGCAAAGCTTGCCGCGCGTTTTGCCTACGGCGAGGGCAAGAGGGCAAAAACCGGCATAATAACGCTTGATACGTATCGTATCGGGGCGGTCGAGCAGCTGTTTCAATACGCTAAAATGATGAAGCTGCCGATACTTGACGTTATAGAGGCCGATGATTTTAAAAATGCGCTAAAGCAGCTAAATCACTGCGACGTGATCTTGATAGACACCACCGGCAGCTCGCAATACGATAAGGAAAAGCTGGCTAGACTAGAGACTTTTTTAAAGCGTAGCGACGCGGAAATAGACGTAAATTTAGTGCTTTCGGCCGGATCTAAGGTCGAGGATTTGCTAGAGGTTTATAATAGCTTTAGCTTCCTTGACGTGGATACTTTTATTTTTACCAAATTTGACGAAACGAAGATTTTCGGTAACGTATTTTCGCTAGTTTACGAAACGGGTAAGCCCGTTAGCTTTTTGTGCCTAGGTCAAGAGGTGCCCGACGATATAATGGCCGCTAGGAGTGAATTTTTGGTCGATTGCGTATTGCAGGGCTTTAATAAGGACAAAAAATGAATAACCAAGCCCAAAAGCTACAAGATATGGTGAGCGCCCGAACTAGGGCTAAAAATACTAAATTTATAGCCGTAACGAGCGGAAAGGGCGGGGTGGGTAAAAGCACGATAAGCGCAAATTTAGGCAACGTCCTAGCTAAAAGCGGCTACAAGGTCGCGCTTTTTGACGCAGATATCGGCCTGGCTAACCTTGACGTTATCTTAAACGTGCGCGCGGGTAAAAATTTGTTGCACGTATTAAAAGGCGAGTGTTACCTAAAAGATATTTTGATCGAGATAAAGCCGAATTTAACGCTTATTCCTGGCGAAAACGGCGCAGATATACTTAAATTTAACAATCAATTTTTATACGAACGGTTTTTTGACGAGTCGCGCAGTCTGGACGAGCTTGACTTCGTAATCATAGATACGGGAGCCGGTATCGGCAAAAATAACGACTTTTTCCTAGAAGCCGCCGATGAGATAATAGTAGTTACGATGCCAGATCCCGCAGCTATAACCGATGCTTACGCCGTGATTAAAATGACGGCTAAGCAAAAAGACGATTTTTTAATGGTTTTTAATATGGTAAGAAACGAAAAAGAGGCTGCTAGAATTTTCGAGCATATAAGAAAGGTAGCGCAAGCAAATATCAAAGATGCTCCGAGGCTCGAATTTTTAGGCTACATCAGCGAGGATAAGGACGTATCTAGGAGTATAAAATACCGCACGCTTTTTACCGACGATAACGAGACGGGTCCTGCTAGCGAGCAGATGAAACAGATAGCATCAAGGCTTCTTAAAAAATTGGAACAAAAAGTGCTTGATACGGGTACGATAAGCAGTTTTAGCGCGTTTTCTAGGCGTTTGCTGGAACAAATTTAAATTTTAGGATTTGATTTTGAGAGCTGAAAATTTTATAGCGTTTTTTACGGTTTGCGGATTTTTTGCCGGCGTGGTTTTCTCGGCGCTAAAGCTTAACGAGCCTTTGGAGATGATTATGTATACTTTCGCTATCACGCTTTTTTTTCATCTTTTGATCCATATCATTATCATAAACTATGTCGATATCACGCTTAAAAAGCCTTTTGATAAGGACGAATACGAAAAGCGCTCCGATTATCTAGTCTCGGAGCTCGGGCTTAGAGAAAAGCGTATGGATACTATTTTGGGTCAGCTTGGCAGCGAACGCGTCCTAATAAAGCAGACCTTGGGTAGGGGCGACGAAAGCAATGCAAAAGCAGCCTAATCCCTACGCTCAAACGATAAAAAAAGAACAAGACGATATCGTACTAGCTTATACGCCGGCGCTTAGAGCTATGGCGTTTAGATTAAAGGAGCGACTGCCGGCTCATATCGACGTTAGCGATCTAATGGGAGCCGGGCTTGAGGAGATGGTTAGGCTATCTCGTAAATACGACAAAGAGCGAAACGACTCGTTTTGGGGATATGCGCAAAAACGAGTTTACGGCGCTATGCTTGATTTTTTACGCGGGCTTGACGTGGTTAGTCGCGCAGATCGTACTTTGGTTAAAAATATCGACGCATTGGTAAACGAATACTTTAATAAATTCGAGCGCGAGCCCGAGGACGAGTATCTAGCCGCTATGCTTGAAGAAAGCGTGGAAAAGATAAGAGAGGCTAGGAACGTAAGCGCCGTCGTCGGCGTGCTTAGCATCGACGATCAGATGGAGCTTATGAGCGAGGAAAATACGTTTGAGAGAGTTGAGAGAGAAGATCTGATAGAAAAGATAACTCAAATTTTAAACGAGTTCGAGGAGCGCGACCAGCTCATCGTTCAGCTTTATTATTATGAGGAGCTGAGTCTAAAAGAGATCGGCGAGATCTTGCAGATATCAGAGGGGCGCATCTCTCAGATACATAAGCGTTTAATGGAAAAAATAAGAAAGAAACTCGAAGGTAAATAATGGCGGATATTTTAAGTCAAGAAGAGATCGACGCACTACTCGAAGTCGTAGACGACGAGGAGGCGAGCGAGTCTATAGGCGAAGGCGGCAAAGAAGAACAGCGTCAAGTAATAATCTATGATTTCAAGCGCCCAAATCGCGTCAGTAAAGAGCAACTACGCGCGATAAAGGGCATTCACGACAAGCTAGCGCGAAATTTAGCCTCTCAAATCTCAAGCGTTATGCGTAGCATCGTAGAAATTCGTCTGCACAGCGTAGATCAGATGACTTACGGCGAGTTTTTGATGAGTTTGCCAAGTCCTACTAGCTTTAACGTTTTTTCTATCAAGCCGCTTGACGGCAACTGCGTTTTGGAAATAAACCCAAGCATCGCATTTCCTATGATAGATCGCTTGCTAGGCGGCAACGGCGAGGGCTTTGAGACTAGCAGGGAGCTAACCGATATAGAGATAAATTTACTCGATGCGATCCTAAGGATGATAATGCAACGCCTAAAGGAAAGCTGGGCTACGGTGACTGATATGTATCCAAATGTAGAGGCGAAAGAAAGCAGTCCAAACGTCGTGCAAATCGTCAGCCAAAACGAGATCGTGATAATGGTCGTGATGGAGATCATAGTCGGTAACTCAAGCGGTATGATAAATATCTGCTATCCGGTTATCTACCTAGAGCCGATTTTAAGCCGCCTAGCCAACCGCGATATAATGCTAGGCGAAACGAGTGCGAAAAAGAGCAGAAACAAAGAGCTAAAAACACTAATCGGACGCGCAGAGGTGTTATACGAGGCTATACTAGGCGAAAGCATCGTGAGCGTGAATGAATTTTTAAATTTAAAAGAGGGCGATATATTGCGCCTTGACCGCTCCGCAAACGATAAAGCTATCGTCACGATAGATAAAAAAGAGGTATTTTTAGCCGAGGTCGGACTGCATAGATTTAGAAAATCTATCCGCATAGAAGAGCTCATCAGAAGCGATAAAGATGAGATCAAAAATATCTTGGAAAAATACGAAGAAGAGCGTAAGGCTAAGCTCATGAGCTACGACCAAGACGACGAAAACGAAGAAAATATACTAGACGAGGACGAACGAGATGAATGAATTTTTTAAAATTTTCGCAAACGAGATAAAAGCTACGATCGAAGGACTGACCGGCAAGACGCCCGGAGTGGGCGAGAGAAACGAATACGACGCCCCGGGGCAAGAGGGTATCAAGCCTCCTCTAGCCGTGGCTAACGTTAGCGTAAGCGGCGACATAAACGCAAAGATAATGTTAGCGGTTACGCCCGTGCTAGTAAGCGCGGTAAGCGAGTGGATGCTCGGCGAGGAGGAGATATCTCGCAACGAAAATTTAAGCGAAGATGAGCTAGATGCGGCAAAAGAGGTGTTCTCAAATATCCTGGGCGCGTTTTCTACGAGTCTTGGCGCGCAAAAAGGCATGCCAAAGCTCAGTTTTGAAATCGCAAAAGTAAATTTTCTCGACGAAAATGCGATTTTAGACCTTAGCGCGTATGAAAAGGTATATATCTATCCGGTTAAAATCGCCGATTTAGACGAGCAAATCGCGATGATAGCGGACTTTTCGTTCGTTAAATTTTTTAGCAAAGACCAAAAAGAAGCGGCCGCCGCCTCTCCTTCTCACACGCCAAAAAGCGAGCTAAGTGCGGACGAGATGCGAAATATCGGTCTGATTATGGACGTTCGTTTGCCTATTCGCGTGCGTATCGGCTCAAAAAAGATGTTGCTAAAAGACGTATTAACGATGGATATAGGCTCGGTCATCGAGCTAAATCAGCTAGCAAACGACCCGCTTGAAATTTTAATCAGCGACAAAGTCATAGCTCTTGGGGAAGTGGTCATCGTAGACGGCAACTTCGGTATCCAGATCACTCAAATCGGTACTAAAAAAGAGCGCTTAGAGCAGCTGCGTTAGGGTTAAATTTGAGCAGTTTTTCTAAAGGCGTTTAAAATCAAGCCGCGGCCTAGCCGAATTTAGAGCAAAATCGCGGCATAGGCTGAATTTACAAGCGAGCCTATTTTTAGAAACCTGAGAATAAATTTACGCGCTAAAAACCAAGGCGGCGGTTTTGCGGGTTTTGGCGGATTTTGCGCCGTTTGATACCAAAACCTTTGGTAAATTCGGCTAAATTTAAACCGTCTTAGTGATTTTACAAATTTAAAATGTACTTAAATTTATCTCAAATTTAATCGCGCGTCATCTATTTTTAAATCCGTTTTAGCTATCATCGCTTTTATGCTTGCGCGGTAAATTCGGTAGCGGTTTACGGCTTTAGCGCGTAAATTTAAACTAAAAAAGAGAGACGATGGATGAAATCTTAAACGATCTGGCTAAATTTAGGGATTTTATGACATACAAAAACCCGAGCGTTACGTTTTTCGGCTCGGCTAGATTTGACGAAAATAGCAAATACTGCAAAATGGCTTTTAGCCTCGCAAAAGAGCTTGCTGACGGCGGTTTTGCCGTGATTAGCGGCGGAGGACCCGGCGTGATGGAGGCGGTGAACAAGGGCGCGTACGAGAGCGGCAAAAGTCCGTCCGTGGGGCTAAATATCGTGCTTCCGTTTGAGCAAGTGACGAACAAATACGCCACGACGAGCTTTATTTTTTCCAACCTATCCGCGCGCAAATTCGCTCTTATCGAGCGCTCGAGCGCGTTTTTGGTGTTTCCGGGCGGTTTTGGGACGCTTGACGAGCTATTTGAGATCCTGGTACTCGCGCAAATCGGCGCTAAAAAAGCTAAAATTTTTCTCATCGGTAGAGAGTTTTGGAGCAAGCTTGACGATTTCATCAAAACCACGCTTATACGCGAAAAAGCCGTCAGCAAGGAGGATTTGTCGCTTTATACGATCAGCGACGATTTGGACGCCGTAAGGGATGAAATTTTGGGGATATTAAACTAAATTAGCGTGCTAAAATTTTACGAAATTTGAGGATTTGGCGATGCCTGACGGGATGCGAGAAGGGCTGCTATTGCGCTTTTTGTCTCGTTTTTACCTTGATTTGCGGCTATGTCGCTCCCAAATTTGACGCCGCGCGTGTCCATGACGATTTTAACTGCCACTATTTTTGCCGCAACGACGGCGCGTGCGGTACGCGAAAATTTAAAACTCTAAAATACCGCAAGGCTTGAGGGTTAGTTAAATTCGGTCAGTGAATCTGCCGGTTGCATTTATCTAGCGCGCGGCGTTAAATTTTGATTTTTGTAAATTTGTTCGCGCGGTTTGGTTTGTGTTTTTGAGCGGATTTGTTGGTATGCTTGTCTTTTGCGTCAAATTCTGTAAATTTGACCGCGTCACTGTCTTTTGCAAATTCTGCATTAACGCCTAGGCGGATAAAATCTAGAGCCGAGCAAGACGCGAAAGCCAAATGCCCTGCCATCCTTGGCTCGCAAATTTATAGCGTATTAAGCTATTTTTTATATAATCGCGTCAAATTTATACGAAATTGTCTTATTGTGGGGCTAAGGCGAGATTTGTAAATTTAAAAGCTAAATTTAAAATACAAAACTTTAGGGTGCGGTATTTTTAGATGATTTTTGCGGTTGTGCGGTAAATTTTCGGCGTAGATAGAACATATAGTTCATCGAGCCGAAAATTTACAAACTCCGTAAAAAGCACTAAAAAGACAAGCCCTCGCAATAGGAAAGAAAAAATGAAAATTTTAATGGCCATGAGCGGCGGCGTCGACTCCACCATGAGCGCCAAAATGCTGCTAGAAGCGGGTCACGAGGTCGTGGGCTGCTATATGAAACTACACAAAAAGCCCGGATATCATGAAAAAAATATCGATAAAGTCGCCCGCGCGTGCGGGTATCTGGGCATCCCTTATCACGTGCTTGATTTGCAAGAGCAGTTTGACAGATACGTCTATACGCCGTTTGTTAGCTCCTACAAAGAGGGCAAGACACCAAATCCCTGCGCGCTTTGCAACCACTTTATAAAATTCGGCGAGCTGCTAAAATTTGCCAAAAGTATCGGCTGCGAAAAGCTCGCTACCGGCCACTATATCCGCGTGCAAGACGGCTTTATCAGAGTTGCCGCCGATCCTAGCAAAGACCAGAGCTACTTCGTAGCGCAGGTGCCAAAAGAGATAATCGCCGATATGATTTTCCCGCTCGGGGATAAATTTAAAAAAGATATAAAAGAACTGGCAAAATCTCTGCCGAACTTTCGCGAATACGGCGAGCAGGCCGAGAGCAGCGAGATTTGCTTCGTCGAGGACACATATATTGAGGTGCTAAACAAGCACTACGAGACGGATCTGCCCGGCGACGTGGTCGATAGCTCTGGGCGCGTGATCGGGCGACACAACGGCTACATGCGCTACACGATCGGCAAGAGGCGCGGATTTGAGGTATTTGGGGCGCACGAGCCGCATTTCGTGCTCGCTATCGACGCGGCAAATAACCGCATCGTCGTGGGCAGCAAAGAGGAGCTTGAGCGCGGTAAGATAGCGGTAAATAGCCTAAATTTATTCATAGACGAGAGCGAGTTTGACTGCGACGTGAAGGTTCGCTACCGCAGCATCGGGCTAAATGCGCACGTAAAAGTGCTGGGTGGCGGCACGGCCGAGGTCGAGCTAAAACAGAGCGCGTTTGGCGTGGCTAGCGGTCAGCTCGCGGTATTTTATAGAGGCGAGCTAGTTATCGGCAGCGGATTTATCCTATAAACGATACGTAAACCGACTAGTTTATGCAAGAGCGGGTATAAATTTGGTTTTTGCGCGCTTTTGCAAATTTGGCCGCTAAATTTAATCAGACCCCATTTGCTTATAAAATATCCGCGAGTCAGGGTAAATTTTGCGTCCTTAAAAAACCGTCGTCGCAATTTGGGTAACGTAAGTCGTAAAAATAAAAAGGCAGGCATCTTTGCTTTGCCTATTTGCGGCTTTTGCGAGATTGTCAGATTGTAAATGTCCGCGGCAGCAGAGGTACGTGGCTACGCAGACATTAAAACAAGCTCATTTTGCTACAAAAAGCTAGAAAAATAAATCGTCGTCGGCAAATCGTTTTTAATCCTAACGGCAAATTTCTTTGTTAAATCTGATATTTAAAATTTAGTTATAATTATTTATCAAGGTAATCTTGCGGCTATAAATTTAGCGGTTTATTATCTTAAAAGCTTCCTTGGATATAAATTTGGCAGCGCTGCCTTTTGATTAATTTTTATCAAATTTAAATCTATATGCGTGCATCTTATGATCTAGGATTTTAAAAATTTCGCCAAATTTGATTAAATCCTTGCTAAGTTTTATTAATTCTTTATTTTAAGATAAGTAAAATACGACTTAAGAAATCGGGTCGATTTTACCTTTTTAAAGGATACTTCATGAATTTTTCAAATTCAAAATGGTTTATCGTTTCAGGTGCGGCGCTCGGCGCTTTAGGCGCGCTACTTGTGTATTTTGGCAACCCCGGCAACATGGGCGTTTGCGCGGCTTGCTTTTTACGCGATACGGCGGGAGCTCTGGGCTTTCATCGCGCAGGAGTCGTGCAGTACGTGCGCCCGGAGATCATCGGGCTTATTTTGGGCGGCTTTTTGTCTAGCGTGCTTTGGACGAAGGAGTTTAGCGCGACCACGGGCTCATCACCTTTTGTGCGCTTTTTTCTCGGATTTTTCGCGATGATCGGCTGCCTCGTGTTTTTGGGCTGCCCGTGGAGGGCGTTTTTGCGTTTGGGCGGCGGCGATATGACGGCGATTGCGGGAGTCGTCGGTATTTTTGCGGGCGTGTGCGCGGGCGTATTTTTCAAAAAGCTCGGCTACGGCCTCACGCACGAGACTAAAACTCAGGCCGCGATAGGCGTTTTGCCGACGGTTATGGGTATTTTGCTGCTTGCCGCGCTTGCGTTTGGACTAAAGCTCGGCGAAAACGGCGCGCTTTTTAGCTCCGCAAAAGGCCCGGGCTCCATGCACGCTCCGATCCTGATCTCGCTTGGTTTTAGCGTCGCCCTGGGCGCGCTAATGCACAAAAGCAAATTTTGCAGCGTCGGGGCGTTTGGCAGGCTTTTCAAAAAGGATTTTTCAATGTTTACGGGGATCATCAGCATCGTGGTCTTTGCCAGCATCGTAAATTTAGCTCTCGGGCAGTATAAATTCGGCTTTGAAGGCCAGCCTATCGCGCACAACGACGTGCTTTGGAACTTCCTTAGCATGACGCTAGCAGGGCTTTGCTTTAGCCTCGGCGAAGGCTGCCCGGGCAAGCATCTCGTGCAAATGGGCACTGGCAATCTAAGCTCGGTAATCTTCGTCATCGGTATGGCAGCAGGCGCGGCCGTAGCGCATAACTTCTTGCTCGCCAGCTCGCCAAGCGGCATAACGGCGGCGGCTCCGTGGGCGGTGGCGATAGGGTTTGTTTTTGCGGTTTATGTGGGATTTTTTCACAAAAAATCCGCTTGATTCCCCATAAACGACGGATTTTAGAGTAATTTTTTCTATACCCGCTTTGGTTACGGACGACGAGTCCGCGCCCTTGCGGGTAAGAAAAAATTATTTAAACTACGCCTATCGCGTCTTGAATATTTGCCTTGCATCTTGCTAAATTTGTAAATTTGACATTTTCGCGGTGCGGGTCTGGGCGAGCAAATGACGAAATGCCGAATTTTCAAATTTGATTTATATAAAAAGCGAGCCGGAATTTGCAAAATTTGATAGCAATCGGGAGTAAAAGCGGGCTAAACATCATGGTCTAGCCCGCAAGAAATAAAGCTTTTATCTAAAAAGCCGTCAAATTTGCTCGGCGCGTATATCAAAGCCGAGCCGAGTAAATTTAGCCTAAAAGTCCGGCGCCTTTGATCGCTTGACTGCGCTCTTTTGCGTAGATGCGCTCGCCTCCTATGACGTCGTATTTCCAGATCGGCGCGTTAGCCTTAAAGTCCTCGACGAACTCGTTTATCAGGCGCAAGGCGACCTTTCTTTGCGGACTCACGACGCCTGCGACGTAGGAGCTCTCGTGCACCGGCACGTCGCCTCGCGAATGCGCAAAAAGCACGTATGCGCCCAGATCCTTCGCCTTTTGCTCCCAGTCAGTTAGCCATTTGCGCAGGATCGGCTCGTAGATATCAAAGCTAAGAGCGCTTATGCCGCCTTCCTTGCGCACGATGCCCGTAAACGTGATGAGCGCGCCGCAGTTTTTGTCTTTAAACTCGTCGTACCAGGCGTTTGTGATCGCCTTGGCGTCTAGGCTTCCTTCAAAAATCTGCATATCAGCCTCCGCAAACCGGCGGTAAAATGGAAATTTTATCACCGTCTTTTAGCGGCGCGTCAAGAGAGCTTGCAATCTCGTCGTTTACGGCGACGGCGCAGATTTTTAGCCACTCTTTAAGCTGCGCGTATTCGCCTAGTTTTTCTTTTACTTCGCTTAAATTTGCCGCTTCTAGCTTTAAATTTTCCATTTTGATTGGGCCCAAAAACTCGATTTCTACCATAAATTCGCCTTTGAAATTAAATTTTTTTCTTGATTTTACTTAAAAAAATATTTAGATATACTTACGCGAAAATTTAAACGAAAGAGTCGTAATGAACGAAATATTAAGCAAAATAAAAACGCCCGCCTACGTCTGCGAAGAGGCCAAGGTGCGCAAAAATCTAGAAATTTTAAAACGCGTCAAGGATGAAAGCGGCGCGAAGGTGCTAGTCGCCCTAAAAGGCTTTGCATTTAGCGGAGTGATGGGGCTTGTCGGCGAATACCTAGACGGCGCGACTTGCAGCGGCCTGCACGAGGCTAAATTTGCCGCAAAATACGCTCGCGGCGAGATTCATACGTATTCGCCCGCATTTAAAGACGAGGACATAGATGAGGTGCTAGCGCTCTCAAAGCACGTGGTTTTTAACTCCTTTGCGCAGTGGGCTAAATTTAAGCAAAAAGCCCTAGCCGCGGGCGTTACCTGCGGCCTTCGCGTAAATCCCGAGCTCTCCGTCGCGCCGACTGACGCTTATAACCCGTGCGGTCGCTATAGCCGCCTGGGCATCACTCGCGCAAATTTTGACGCAGACGCGCTTGAGGGTATCACGGGACTGCATTTTCACGCGCTTTGCGAGGAGAGCGCGCAGAGTCTGGAGACCGTGCTGATGGCGTTTGAGGAGAAATTCGGCGAGTTTATCCCGCACATGAAGTGGGTAAATTTTGGCGGCGGACATCACGCAACCAAAGAAGGCTACGACGTCGATCTGCTCATAAATTTGATCAAAAATTTCCGCGCAAAATACGGCGTCGAGGTCTACATAGAGCCCGGCGAAGCGGTGGGTTGGCAGACGGGATTTTTAGCCGCTTCGGTGCTTGATTTCGTACAAAACGAAAAAACCATAGCCATCCTAGACGTCTCGGCCGAGGCGCATATGCCAGATACCGTGCTGATGCCGTACCGACCGGCGGTGCGAGGCGAGAGCAAGGGCGGTAAATTTAGCTACCGTTTCGGCGGAAATACCTGTCTAGCGGGCGATATCGTGGGGCTTGACGCGGGCGAGCCGGAGTATAAATTCGACGCGCCGCTAAGCGTAGGCGATAAGGTGGTATTTGAGGATCAGATCCACTATACGATCGTGAAAAACACGACCTTTAACGGCATAAAGCTACCCGATTTGCTGCTTTTAAAAGAAAACGGCGAGCTTGTAACCGTGCGGGAATTCGGCTTTGAAGAGTACGAGAGGCGAAACTAAATTTGACGCCTAAAACTGCGCCCTTTGGGGTGTAAATTTGATATTTTGAGGCGCCGTTTGGGCTGTAAATTTATTAAATTTTGCGGCGACCTTTTATTTGGCTTGCGCCCGGCGTGCGTGCCTCATAAATCTGCGCCTTTTTAACGCTAAATTTAAAATTTAGCTTATTAGCCGCCGAATTTGCCGCAATTTTAATCGCAAATGAAGTTAAATTTAATATAAATAAAATCTAGCTTATATGAATGAATTAATATAGCTGATTATAAATTTGACCCCGATTTTGATAAAAAAGCGCCGCAACCGCCTAAAAATGCGTTGTTTTGACGCTAAGCTTGCATTACGCTATTTTTTGATATAATTTCACGAAAATCCGCAAAATTTTAGCTTTTGGCTGGATGCCGAACTACGTGCGGCTTTGAGCGGACGAACAAAAAACAAGGGAGATAGCATGACGAGAATTTTGAGTTTGCTTTCGGTTGTCGCCTGTTGGGCCTTCGCTATCGAGGCGAGTCCTAGCACCAACCAGTATCAGAGCAATGTCTGGGCTGCCGGTAGAATCGAAAACATCAAGCCTTACGAAGACGGTTTGGGACCGATTTTTACGTTTATTCAGGGTAACGACTACTTCGCTATAGCCGTTTTGTCGCTGATTTTAGCCGTGATTGGGGCATTTGCTTTGCATTTTTTGATTATCGGGCCAAAGCATTTTAGCCACGACGGGAACAAAGTCTATGCGTTTAGCGTAATAGAGCGCGTAGCTCACGGGCTAGCCGCAATCTCGTGGATAGTGCTGGTGCCGACCGGTATCATCATGATGTGGGGCGCTGAGCTTGGCGGCGGGGCTTTCGTTAGATTTTGTAAAAACATCCACGGGTTAGCTACTATTATATTTGCGGTATCCGTATTACCGATGCTGATAGCTTGGACTAAAAGAATGCTACCGACGATCTACGACATCAGATGGATGCTGATCGTAGGCGGGTATCTTTCAAAAGTTAAGCGACCGGTGCCTGCAGGTAAATTTAACGCCGGTCAAAAAGCATGGTACTGGGTCGCTATTCCAGGCGGTATCGTGATGATACTAACCGGTGCCGCGATGTTCTTCTTAGATTTTAAAACGCCTGACGTCGCTACTTGGCTAGGCGTACCGCAAATCGAAGTTTTAAGAGCTTCTGCGCTAGTTCACAATGTACTTGGCATAGTTTGCGCCGTATTTTTCCTAGTACACATATATATGGCGGCTATCGCGATACACGGCGCTATCTGGTCGATGGTAACGGGATATAAAGAAGAGGAAGAAGTTTACGTGCTTCACCACTACTGGTATCAGGAACTCATCTCTAAAAATAAAATCCCCGTATCTGAATACGAAAAAACTTACGCGAAATTAAAATAATAAAAAAGGAGAAGTTTTTCTCCTTTTTTATTTTAAAGCCTGGGCTGAAATTCGCCTTTTTATACAAAATTTAAAATCTTTTAGATAAAATCTCTCCTTAGACTTCAGGTTGAAGAGTAATAAATTTTAAGGAAAAATCAATGCAAATCGATTGTAGAAATTTGGCTTGTCCAGAACCCGTCATCAGGACTAAAAATGCGCTTGAGAGCCTAAAAATCGGCGAAAAGCTTGAGATTTTAGTAAATTCTATAGCTCCAAAAGAAAACATTAGCCGTTTTTTAAGAAATCAAAACATCGAATTTAGCGTAGAACAAAACGGCGCCGAGACGAAAATCACTGCCGTTAAGGGCGAATCTAAGTTGGAGCTAGCTAATTTTGACGAATTCGTCTGCGAAATTACGCCAAAAGCCAAAAAAACGGTCGTTTATCTAAATGAAGAATACGCCGGAAGCGGCGATGTGGGCGTTAGCTTACTATCTAAATTTTTAGGCGCGCTTTTGCAGGTGGAAAAACCGGAGTACGTCATTTGCGTAAATAACGCCGTTAAAATGACTACGAACCGCGCGCATGCGGGCTTTAAACCGCTTAAGGATTTAGAGGCTGCGGGCGTTAAAATTTTAAGCTGCGGCAGCTGCTTGGAGGCGTATAAACTCGTCGGCGATTTAAGCGTCGGAGAGATATCAAATGCCTACGAAATCATGCAAATTTTAACTTCTCACGAGCAAATCAAACTATGATTTACAACGACAAACGTCTAACCAAATTCGTCAAAGCGGCGGGTTGAGCGGCCAAGCTTGACCCGTCGGGTCTACACAAAACTATCGGCGATTTAAATTTAGCTCACCCAAATTTGCTCTCAAACATCGGCACGAACGAAGACGCGAGCGTCTTTAAGATTACGGACGACATCGCGCTCGTTCAGACGCTGGACTTTATCACGCCGGTGGTAGACGATCCGTTTATATTCGGCCAGATCGCGGCCGCAAACAGCCTAAGCGACGTGTTTGCGATGGGTGGGCGCGTGCTAAACGCGCTAAATATCGTCGGCTTTGACAGCTGCAACCTAAGCGGCGAAATTTTGGGCGAAATTTTACGCGGCGGACAGGATAAAGTAGCCGAGTGCGGTGGCGTGATCGTGGGCGGACACACGATAGAGACGCAGCAGATGTATTACGGACTTAGCGTCACGGGCGTCGTTTCGCCAAGCCGCTTTTGGTCTAACAACTCCGCGCGCGAGGGTGATGCGCTTATACTTACAAAGCCGCTAGGAACGGGCATTTTAAGCACGGCGATAAAGGCCGATCTACTAAATTCGGCGCAGATAAAGCAGGCGGTAGAGACGATGAGGCAGCTAAATTTTTATGCCGTGGACGCACTAAAAGGTATCAACGTAACGGCGGCGACCGACGTCACGGGATTTGGATTTTTAGGACATCTAAGCGAAATGCTAAACGATAAAATCAGCTTTGAAATTTACGCGGGTAACGTGCCCGCGATAGCGGTCGCGCGCGAGTTTGCCGATATGGGCATCATCCCTGAGGGTAGCTACAAAAACCGCGAATTTGCGTGCAAATTCGTTAGCGGCGACGCTGATATCTTGCTTTACGATGCGCAGACTTCGGGCGGATTACTGCTAGCGGTACCGCAAAGTGAGGCAAATTTGGCTCTATCTCGTCTAAAGGACGCCGGTTACGAAAATAGCGCCGTAGTGGGTGCAGCTACGGCAAAGACGGAGTTTGGGATAAATTTGATTTAGCGTTTACGACAAATTTTGTAGGCTTATCCGGTAAGCCTTTAGTTTAAAAATTTAGTTTATTAAACTATGTTTAAATTATCGTCAAGTATACTCGGCTATCTAGCGCGTAAATCGTAAAAACGGCGCTAAACCGAGCAATAGTTGCTTTTATCATTTACTTAAAATTTGCCGCCCTATATGCCGGTTTTACATATTTGACCTAAAAGCCGTCCCAAGATCCCCATCGTTTTAAAATTTAATTTAAAAATCGCAAATGTCCTTGGCGCAAATAGCCCAATAAATGCAAAATAGCCGCCGCGCCTAAATAGGCTCAAACCACCTGTAGCAAGGCGCGGGATGGTCTTGCTTGCCGCATCAAATTTAACTAGAGCTTCAAGTTAAGGCGTAAAAACTCTCGGTTAAGTTAAATTTCTGGCTAAAATCGTATAATTACCCGACTTTAATAAAAGGAGAAAATATGAATTTTTTAGAAGCGATGAAATTTCGCCACGCATGCAAGATTTTTGACGAAAATAAAAAAATTAGCGCAGGCGAGTTTGATTTTATCTTGGAAGCGGGCAGACTAAGCCCGAGTTCTACGGGGCTAGAGCAGTGGGATTTCCTCGTCGTGCAAAATCCGCAGCTAAGGCAAAAGATCCGCGCCGTCTCGTGGGATCAGCCTCAGATCACGACTTGCTCGCATTTGGTAGTTATCCTGGCTAAGATAGCAGAGGTCAAAGGCGTCGGTAAATACGTGGAGAAAATGATCGAGCGTCGCGAAGACAAGGCTCCTGATATAATCGGCGACAGGAAGAAATTTTACGGAGATTTTCTAACCGGACGTTTCGGCGGCGATGACGAGCTAATCTATCATTGGTCGAGCAAGCAGTGCTACATAGCTGCTGCAAATATGATGACGGCCGCAGCTAGCCTAGGCATCGATAGCTGCCCGATCGAGGGCTTTGACGAGGCGGCGCTAAACAGCATCTTGGGCCTTGATACAAGCAAGCAGCGCGTAGCCATCGTAGTGCCGTTTGGCTACCGCCTAAAGCCTCAACCTAAAAAATATCGCCGCGAGATAAACGACGTCGTAAGGTGGATTTACTGATTGCGGCTTTTGGCCGTTAGCGATTTAGTTCGGCGGCCTGCTCGGCAGCGCGCCCGTGATGAGCGTAAATAAAAACTCCTCGGCGGACTTCATCGCCCGCGGCGGCCAGATCCCGGCTCCTATCCATAGTTTTAAAAACTAAATTCGCAAAGTCCGCTAGAAAAGCTTTAAGAAACACTTTGAAAGCTAAATTTACAAAGCCTGCCGTAAAAAACGGCGGGCTTACTTCTATTTTTCGCTTAGATCCTAAATTTAACCTTTGCTTCTTTTACGTTAATTTAGCCTTTATATAGCCTTTTATTTTTACAGCCTTATATCTAAATTTACCCAGCTAAACTCCGCTTTTTGTCGCAACCTAAACCTACCGCTTAAATTTACCCCTTTTTATTTTTTGCGCATACCCTCTAAATTTACTATAGCGTTAAATTTAAGCCCGGTTTTTAAATTTATCCCGGTTTAGCCGGTCCTAAATTTATCTTCAAATTCGCTTTTAAATTTTACCTAGGATTTTTTTGGCTAGATAAAAATTTATCTATGTTTTTGCCCCTTGTTTTAGGCTATTTCCGTGGACCCTTTATCCGCTTACTTAAAAATTATCAATAATTACGCTATAATCCCAAACGCAATCCTAACGGATTAATCTTGGCTTATTTAGGGACGGCTGCGGTTGCCTTGGGATTGTTTAAATCCAAAATTTACATCAATCACTTAAAAGGAGTCCACATGGCAGTAACTCAAGCGCAAGTAGCTCAGCTCTACGTAGCGTTGTTTAATAGAG
>NZ_CALHVN010000004.1 GCF_938039245.1 uncultured Campylobacter sp.
CTATTTTGAGGTATGCCGTAGTCTTTCGTGTTGAGAATTTGGGCGTGGCAGTGATAGCCTAGCCCGCGCAAAGCGTCCGTAAATCTTTGATAGCTTTTGCCGCCGTCGATTGACAAAAAACCTTTGACGTTTTCGTAGATGAAAACGCTGGGGCGAGCTTCGCTAACGATACGGTAAAATTGCCATATCAAGTTGCCTCTCTCGCCGTCCTCGCCTGCGCGTTGCCCTGCTATTGAAAAGTCTTGACAAGGGCTGCCGCCTACCAAAATATCTATTTGCCCGGCGTAAGCTCTAGCGTCAAGATCGCAAACGTCCTCGTAAAAAACTGCCGGGACTTCGTGATTGGCCAGGTAGCTTTGGCGCGCAAATTTGTCTATCTCGCAGGCAAATACCGTCTCTACTTCGTCAAATACTTCGCGAGCGGCAAACTCGGGCGCGCCAATGCCTGAAAAGAGAGTGGCGAGGGTCATTTTTTAGCCTTTTTGAGTTGTTTGGCTTCTTGCTCGGATAGCCAAAGGCGGATGTTTTTCCACGCCTCATAAGGGACGCCTACCTCGTAAAAACAAGCCGTCATAGCCTCGTAATTAGGCTTCATTCTAGGATTTAGTCTCAAAATTTGCTTCACAGTGTCAAACATGTAAAATCTAAGCAAAACAAGTTTTATCGCCGTGTATATTTCTTTTTGTATTTTTGTCAATTTCATAGTGTTAGTGTATAATAATTCCACTTAAAATAATTTTAAATAGTGGATTTTATCTACGCTAATATTCTTTAATAATTGTTATATAATAGTGGAGTATTAATCCACTATTAGGAGATAAAAATGGCTGACGTTTTTAATTATTTGTTAGTAAAGCAAGCACTAAAAGAACGCGGAGCGACTTATCAGGATTTGGCAGATTTTTTAACTGACAAGGGAATGGTAACTGTATTAGACACAGTAAAAACGTGGTTTAGAAACGATGAAAAAAGGCGCTCTGCGCCTGAGCTTCCAAGGATTAAGTTAATAGCCGAATATCTCAAAAAGAGCTTTGACGAAATAATGATCGGGTATTCGACAAGCACCCTTAAACAAACCCCCCTTAGGCGCGTGCCCATCGTTGGCTCTGCCAGCTGCGGAGTACCAGAGCTAAACGCCTACCAAGACGTTGATACATACACCTATTGCCCCGCCGACGAGTGGAACGAGGAGATGTACTCGGTTATCGCAAACGGTAGTAGTATGGAGCCTGATATTGAGGAGGGCGACGAGCTTTTATGTGATCCCAAAGCAACCGTTATGGACGGCGACATAGTTCATTACAGTATCGACGGCGAAGGGGCTGTTAAAGTTTATGCCGTGATACCGTTAAAAAATAAATTTTGCTTCATCCCGATAAACGATAAATTCCCGACTAAAGAATTTGACGATACCCCGGAAACTAGAGAAAAATTACGAATAGTTAAGGTTATAAAATTTAATCGTTCATTAGAGAATGGACGCAAGGCGAGGCTTAGAGGGCTAGGATTTTAGGCCGCGTCGTCGGTAGCTACTCCATAAATTCAAAGAGGTTTTAGAAAGGATAGATAGTGAATGAAAATGAAAAAGATATGCGCATTTTTATAAAGAAAATAACAATACATGATTTTAGAGCTTTTTCCGGTAAAAACCCGGATGGTAGCTCTAAGATATACGAAATCGAACTTGGCGAACATATAACTTGCATATCCGGACATAACGGAATAGGCAAATCTACCATTTTGGCTATGCTTAGCAATTGTGGCGAACTTAAAAAACGAGATGGAATTTTGCTAAATGGAGATCAATTTTCGGGTGAATATAGTTCAATTATAAAATATGATAAAGAATATGATACTACAGGAGAAAAATGTAGTATATTTTTTAGAACGCCAGACAATACGACGGATACATCAGGCTTTAGACTTCCAAAAATACTTAATTTTAGAGCTGCCGTCCAGCAGGATGGAACTAGGTATAGGTTGCTACCCAAAAAAACAGAAGAAAGACAAACTGAAAGTAAAATAGAGTGGCCAACTTATTATTTGGGCCTTTCAAGACTATACCCTATCGGAGAATCCGAAAATGTAGATATAAGCGGATTAAGAATTGATACTACAATTAAAGAAGAAATGTTTAGGGCATACTCTCATATTTTAAATGCCAATATTGCCGACAACATAGACTCAAGCTTTATAAGTCCGTCTGATGCCAAGAAAAAAAAGGGTGTTGGAATAAAAACGGATAAATACGGAGTATTATCTAATTCGTCCGGGCAGGATAATTTGGGACAAATTTTAATGACAGTATTTTCGTTTCAGAATCTAAAAAATACTCTAGCAAAAAAAGAAAATTACTGGTATGACGGCGGGATCTTACTTATAGACGAGATAGATGCTGCATTACACCCAGCTGCCCAAAATAAGCTCTTTGGGTTTTTATATAAAAAATCTCAAGAGTTAAACCTACAAATAGTCTTCACTACCCATAGCTTAAGTCTTTTAGAGTATATAACAAAAGCGCACACCCTAAATACACACAATAAATCTCTGGTCGTTCAGTATCTTACAAGCGGAAGGGGCGATGTTGAAATTTTAAAAAACCCAACGATAGAAAGAATTCGTCGCGATTTGCTAATGTTAACCGGCGAAACAAAAGAGAACCCAAAAATAGATATACTTACGGAAGATGATGTCGGAAGATGGTTTTTAGAAAAGATTATCGATCAGTCTATCCCGGGCATAAAGCTAAATTTTATAGACTGCACCTTTGGTTGCGGAGAGATAGCAAAGCTAGTTAGCGGTAGTAAAATTTTTAATAATATTATCGTGGTTTTAGACCCTGATATTTCAAGCCAACAAAGCAGGCAAGACGTAGAAAATAACTTAAAAAAAGGCAATGGTTATTGGGCATTGAAAAATCCGGTAGAGCGCGACGGTAGATGTATTTTTGCTCTACCCGGCGATAAACCTATCGAAACTATGCTATGGGAATACGTCAACGCTTCGCCAGAAAATCATGAAATGTATTTTGATCAAGCATTAGAAGAAGAAGGAATTTATAAAAGAAATTTAATTGATGAACAAATAAACAAGTTAACAAAACAAAAAGAATGGTTTTACAAGAATAAATATATAATGGATACCGTGCTTTGTTATTGGATTGACGATAATAAAGATATTATTAATGACTTTATTAAGAATTTTAAGTGCGAATATAATAAAATAGCCAGAAAAATAGGCATAGATAAAATACAATAACCGAGGTAAAAATGCCGACAACGCTGTCTCCCCTCCGCTATCCGGGCGGAAAAAGCAAACTAGCCGACTTCGTGGATAATACCATAAAGCTAAACGGTATAGAAAAACCTATTTATTGTGAACCTTTTTGCGGCGGCGCGGGCGTGGCCATAGATTTATTGCTAAAAAATAAAGTAGATAAAATCATCTTAAACGACTATGATATAGGCATTTATTCTTTTTGGAAAGCCGTATTAGATGATACTGAAAGGCTTGTCCAAAAAATAGTTTCTACCAAAATAACAATACAAGACAGAAATAACCAGCGACAAATTTATGATGAACTATCAAAAAAAAGGGAGTATAACCTAGACCTTGCGCTTGCTACGCTGTTTTTAAATAGAACAAGCGTGTCGGGCATCATAAGGGGCGGAGTTATAGGGGGAAAAGACCAAAAGGGCAAATATAAGATCGGCGATAGATTTAATAAAGAAAAGATTTTAGAAAAAATAAATCGTATAGCCGCCCTCAAAGATAAAATAGAATTATTTAATCTTGATTGTAGCGAACTTATAAATACTTATCTGAAAAACTATACCGATAAAAATAACTTATTTATATTCTTTGACCCACCGTATTATAAACAAGGTAAAAACTTATATACTAATTTTTTTACCCACCAAGATCACGAAAATTTGGGCTTGGCCATAAAAAATATGGATGAGTATTTTTGGATATTAACATACGATCATGCCCCTGAAATATTGGAGATATATAAAAAAAACAACCCTAAAAAATATATGCTTCAATATTCGGCCAACATCAAAACTATGTCCACAGAGTTGTTTTTTTGTAGTCCAAGAACAATAGTCGAATCTTTTGGGAAAGTAGAGTTTGAAGAATAAAGTAGTTTCTTTTGCTATATTATTACCGTTATATCTCTTTGCCCTCTCGGGCAAAGTCGTCTCTATTCACGACGGCGATACGATCACAATACTTCAAGGCAAACAACAGGTCAAGGTTAGATTATTCGGCATTGACGCGCCCGAATTGAAACAACCCTACGGCAAAAAGTCAAAGCAGTTTTTAGCAAATTTGATAGCGGGCGAAGTCGTAGAGGTCGATGAAAACGGCAAAGATAGATACAAGCGCACGATCGGCACGATCTATTTAAACAACACCGACATAAACGCCCAAATGGTAGAAAACGGCTACGCGTGGGCGTATCGCAATTTTTCAAAGAAATACACCCCGCAAGAGAGCAAGGCAAAGTCTCAAAAGCTCGGGCTTTGGCGAGATAAAGAGCCTATCCCGCCGTGGGAGTGGAGAAAGCGCTAGTATTACCTCTCTACATTTAGCTTTTCGGCAATCGCCTTTATCGTTTTTTCTGTGTAGTTTGCGGAATTTGCAACATTATCATCAATATTTCTATTAATTTCTATAATCTTATCTGCTTTTAGATAAAGCAAAACTAACATCACTACGACAAACAATCTATACACCCATACCATGTTCTACCTCTTTTTAGAAATTATATCATAAAAATATTTTTTAAAAGTGCATTATATATCCACTTTTTTAAGTTGTGTTTAAGTGGAATTATTATACACTTCACTTATCCAAACGGACAAGGCGACCCACGCCGAGGTTACGTAACCTAAAGCTACGGGTTAGCGCACTAGGGAAGCGATATTGCCCTAGCCAGATCAGCCCTGATCGCGCGTGTATATCAGAGCTTGAAAAATCCACGCAAAACTTCAATTCGTATCTTAACGCAAGTCCCGCACACTCACGCATTAATCTCCTAAAGGTAAAAATTTGGTTTAACACAACTCGCGGGGCTTGTTTTAGGATATTTTGAAAAAAGGATAAGCAATGAACAAATTTAAAAAATACTGCCCTAACGTATGGGTAGCAGAATGCGACGAAAAGCACGACAAAGGCGAGGTTATTACTCTTGAAACACAATACGGTAAAGAAGTAGAGTGCGAAGTCTATAACCTAGTAGCAGAAAAAAGCGACAAATTTTATTACTCGGTCGTGAGGCTAGAGGAAAACTATGCGGCAAGAAAAGCCGAAAAATACAGAAATTCGCAAGCGGCGCACGCGAAAAAGAGCTTTGAGTGGTATCAAAAAAGCCAAGAAGGGGCGGAGTTTTTAAGGCTTGCCGAACCGATAAAGGTCGGACATCACAGCGAGCATAGGCACAGAGCGCTAATTGAGCGCAACTGGAATAGGATGGGCAATAGCGTAAAAGAGCAAGAAATCGCCGACGAAAGAGCGCGTAAGGCCGAGTATTGGGAAGCTAAAGCTGAGGAGATTAACCTATCAATGCCCGAAAGCCTAGAATATTTCGCGGCACAGCTAGAAAAAGCCAAAGCGCGCCAAAAGGGACTAAAAGACGGCACGATAAGACGCGAGCATAGTTATAGCCTAACTTATGCAACAAAAGCAGTTAAAGAGCTAACGCAAAAATTAGAAATAGCCCAAAAATTATGGGCTTAAACTTTAATGGCGGGCTAGCCATTTCTAGCCCGAGAAAGGATTGGCCGTGCGGCTATTTAGGCGGCTATTGAGTTATTTCCAAAAAGGAAACAACTCGAAAAGATTGATAAAAAATATAAGATTTTTAAATTTGAAAGGATAAGAAATGGCAGCGAATTTTAAGGACGAGACGATTGAAATAATTGCAGGGCGCGAGATAGACGAATACTATTTCCACCGCCTAAACGAATACGACGAAGATAAAAAAGTCGAGTTTTACGGCGCAGGAGAGATAAATTGGAGTGAGATACCGACCGAATGGCTATCTTACGACGGCGGGTTTGGCCTGCAAGAGTGGGACGGCTGGGTAACGTTTAAAAACTCTCCCGACTGGATAGCACGCGACGAGTATGACGGCTCGGAGTGGTGGGCGTTGCGAAAAAAGCCAACTCTAAAGGATAAAAAATGAGTGATCCATACGATTATTACTGCGCTAGACAAGACGCGGCGCAAGTGGCAAGAGATGTCAAATTTAACGAATTTTGCGATCAGGTGGCGGACATCATCGCCACGGCGAGAGATCATCTTAGCAAACTAGCGGACGAATACGAGGAGCTGATAAGCTTTGACGACCTCGCCGATGAAATAAATTGGCAGATCGACGATAATCTGAAATTTTAAAGGATAGCTAATGAGTATGCAAACATTTAAATTTTATGCCTCTTTGTTTAAGAGGGACAACGAAACGGACAAGCATTTAACGGTCGGCGATTTTGTCGCCTTTGTAAAATCATTTAGGGGGCAAAGATGAACCTCAAATACCCCCTAAACACAATGATAAAGGGGTTATCAAACAAAGACTATCACGAAGCGGGCGGACTAAGCTCGACCCGTTTCGACTTGATAAGAAAAAGCGTGCGAGCCTTTAAATTTAGACATCTGTTTGATACGTGGAAACCGTGCTTTGATGAGGGTACGCTTTGCCACGACTGCATTTTGACGCCCGAAAATATCGAAAAAACCTACATCGAAAGCCCGACGGCGGGGCTTGATACTAAAAAGGCGGAGGCGTTACGAGAGGCCAACCCCGATAAAATTATAGTGGCTAAAGGTATGATAGAACACTACCGGAACATCGCAAACGCTGTTAATAAAATCATGTCATTTCTAGAATACACCGAAAAAGAAGTGAGCTTTTTCCACTATCACAAAGACGCGGATTTGCTTATGCAAGCGCGACCGGATATTTATGCCCCTAAATTTGGGATGCTTTACGACCTCAAAAGCACGAAAGCCAATAACCAAGAGGAATTTGAAAAAATCATCGAGCCGTATAACTACGATCTATCGTTAGCTTACTACAATGACGTTTTAAATTTGTGCGGGTATAAAACAGATTTAGAACTTATGGGTTGGCTTTGCGTGCCTAAATCTGCGCCACATACCCCGTTTATGGTAAGTGTGAGCGAGGAGTTGCTAGAAAAGGGGCGCAGCAAATACCAAGAGCTTTTGACGCGGTATATGGACTACATTGCCGCCGAAAAAGAACTAGGCGAGGAAGATATGAATTTAATAATATCCGACCTCGCTAGATATAAGGCACACAGCTACGAATACCGCAAAGAAAACTACATAAATGCGGCGTAAAATTGAAAGGATAAAAAAATGAAAGTAAAAGCAAGTTTTAGAGGCATTGAGATAGAAACAGGCGTTGAGCCTGTGAATGACGGCTATTTTAGTTTGGATTTTAACGGGGCGTATTTAATGGAAATATTTTATGACGGCAAAGAGTTTTCGCCCACGGGCAGAATAATGGATGGGTACGGCAAGAGTGGTGTGCCCTTTGAAAATAGCGAAGTGAAAATTGAAAGGATAGATAAATGAACCAACTACAACAAACTAAACCACAAAGCCCGGCAAAGAATTTTAATAGCTTGATGGCGAAATTTGCCGAGCAAAAGATGAGCGAGATCATAGCCCTTAGCGGCGGCAGTAAAGTCAAGGCGGATAAATTCGTAACCGATTTAACCCTGCTTGGAATGGATAAAAGCATTTTAGAGTGCGAGCCTGTATCGGTTTTTAGCGTCGCGCTAAAAATCGCACAGGTAGGCCTATCTATCGTAAAAGAACAAAAGCAGGCCTACATCGTGCCGTTCGTGGAGCAAGGCGTCAAAAAAGCTCAACTGCAAATAGGCTACATCGGCTGGCGAATTTTAGCAAAGCGCGCGGGATATGACATAGACGCCGAGCTAGTATACGAGTGCGATAAATTTGAATACACCGTCGATGAAAACGGCAAGAAATTCATATTTGAAGCCAATCTAAAAGATCGCAACGAAACCGACACCGCGTGGATAAACGAGAATTTACTCGGTGCGATGGTATGGGCTAGAGATAAAAACGGCGTAACTAGAGACTTTATCAGCGCAAAAAAGCTAAATCAGCTAAAGAATACCAACCAAGCCGTGAAAAAGGGCAAATTTTCGGCGTGGACAAACTGGAGCGAGGAGATGTTTAAAGCAAAGGCCATTAAATATGTCGCCTCAAAGCTGCCAACCGATGATTTTATGCTAATGAGCGCGGTAAATGCAGAAAACGAGGCTTACAAAGAACAGCCTAAATTTGAAGCTCCTGCAGCACAAAACCTAAACGAGCTTTTGAGTAGTTCGGAAAAACCGAACAGCTCAGTTGGTGCAAAAAATTCACAAACTGACGACGCCGAATTTATCGAGGCCGCGCCCGTCGAAGTAGAAATCGACGTAAACGCAGACGTGTTACCGCTTGACGCTTTGCAAAGCGAATTGATAAAAAGAGGCGCAAGCGAGGACGAGGCCGAAAAGCTTTTGGCTAGAGTGTCGCCCGATGAAGCTAAGGCGTATTTAGCCGATCCGAACGCGATAGATAATTTAATGGAAAATCTAAGGAGATAAGATGAACGTAGGATATTTTAAACACAAAACCGTAAAAGACCAAAACGGCGCGGAGCAAAAATTTATAGGCGGGATGATAAATATCCCGTTTATGCGCCCCGTCGAGTGTTCGCTAATCGTGACGCCGCAAGAGGAATTAGCGGGGAACCAAAAAGCCCCGATATACAAAATAGCCCAATATAAACCTAAAGGCTGGGAGGGTTCCAGGCAATTTATCGGCGGGATCTGGAGTGCCGTCAGCAAAGACGGTAAGGTTAATTATTTTAAAGGGCATATCGAAACACCCCTAGTAGCGGGCGGACGAGTATATATCGCATTGTTTGAACCTAAAGAGGACAACGGGCTGCTTTTTGAAGTCACGTGGAGCGCGCCTAAATCAAATACTAGCGCATACGTGCCTACGGCTAGCAGCGAGGACGCGAGCTATTATGCGGACGACGACGCGATGCCTTATTAAAGGCTAAAAAAATGGGCAAGAATTTCAGCGGCAACACGAACAAGCGCCGATCAAAAAGCGACTTCTACCAGACACCCTACAGCATCACGCGGCGTCTTTTAGAGGTCGAGAAATTTAGCGGTCGCATACTAGAGCCTGCGTGTGGCGCGGGCGCGATAACGGCGATTTTAAAAGAGGCTGGCTACAAGGATATTACGGCGTATGATTATTTGCTAGACGGCAAAGATTTTCTAACCGAAACGCGCAAATTTGATGCCATTATCACAAATCCGCCTTTTAGCCTAGCCAAAGAATTTATCCTTAAAGCTTGCGAAGTCGCGCCTAGGTTTGCCTTTTTGCTGCCGCTTAATTATCTGCACGGCAAAGAGCGGCTAGACGAGATTTATTCGCGCGAAATTTTAGAAAAAATCTACGTATTCGCGCGCTATCCGCTGCTATCCGCTCAGATACGCCCGGACGGCAAATACAAAACAGGGATGATGGTGTACGCGTGGTATATTTTTGATACTGGGCACAAAGGAGCGCCGAGCATCCACTGGATAGACAATAGCGAGGATGTAGCGAGGAAAGGGAAATAATGTTTTTTGGAATGTCGGAAAAAACCAGACGAAGAACGAGAAAGAATTTCAGCGATTTGCTTAAAAATCATTGCGGTATGAGCGAATACTCTATCAATGATTTGACGGATATGATAGATAGAGAGGAAGCTATTTATTATGGGTTAGCAAAATTTGAGAAGATTGAGAAAGACGGCAAAGAGTTTTATGCTTGCGACTTATTGGGTCACGATTTGCTCGGCGAAGAGTATCTTTTTAAGCGTCAAGACGATTGCTTGGTATGGCAAAGAGGCGGGATGTGCGAGGGCAGCTATTACGGATATATCGCTCACGAGCGCAAAGACGGCAAATGGGTAGTTTTTAAGACCGACTATTCGGTTTAGAGGCGGCAGAAATGGTAAACGATTTAGAGGCAAAGCTAAAGGCGGCGCAAGAGGAGATCAAAATGCTAAGGCGCAAGAAAGTAGTTTTGCCCGCGCATTCGGCGGAAATATTGCGAAAAGTCAAAGAAAGCGCACAGGCGGCACTAGACGCCAAGACGATGACGAGCAAAGACCGCAGGCTACGCGGCATAATAAGCCGTATCGGCAACCCGTAAAAGGCAAAACATGACTACCAAAAGGAGACGATTAATGAATATAGATCTCACACATATTTTAGTAGCCCTTATGGGCACCGCTGTGCTGTTTGGCAGCTTGATAACAATAGCTATTGGGATATTGCTTTTGTAAATTTGAAAGGGTAAATAATGAAAGAGATTAAATTTAGGGCGTGGCGAAAAGATATTGAAGTAATGTATCCCGTTTTAAAACTTGATTTTGTAGATGAAAAAGCGACGATTTGGAGTAAATTTACAGGAAATAGCTATGAATGGATTGATGATCTAGTGATTATGCAATATACTGGCTTAAAAGACAAATATGGCGTAGAAATTTATGAGGGCGATATTCTTGAATTGCGCGCAAACCCTTTTAACAAGAAAAGGGATTTATTTCAAGTAGTTTTTAAAGACGGCGGGTTTAGAGACGAATGGAATAATTATATTGGACAATACCTGCCGCCGGATATAAGAAACAAACAAGGCGGAAGGGTGAGACTCAATGAAGCATGCGAAGTCGTCGGCAATATCTACGAAAATCCAGAGCTTTTACAATGAATAAAATAACGCAAGATTTGCGAGCCATCATAGAGGAATTGGCGGCGCTTGAAAAACGGCTCGACGCGCTAAAGCTAAAAATAGATTTGGCGCACGGGGCGAACCGAGAGCCTTACAAGGTTTGGATAGACGAGATAAAAGAAATCAAAGAAACGATAGAAAGGATAAGAAAATGACTACTGAAGAAATGATCGAAGTAATGCAAGCCTACGTTAGAGGCGAGGCGATAGAGGTAAGCGACGCGGACAAAGACGAATGGGGAGACATAAACGTGCCGGGCTGGGATTGGATAAGCTACGATTACCGCGTAAAGCCTAAAGGCTACGACCTAGAATGGTATTGGGAATTCAAAATGTCCGACGGCTGGCATATTAGCCAAACGAGGATGACGAGAGCGCAGGCACAGGCATTTGTAGGCGAGAGCGTAGAAATTGCACCGCTTTACGGGCTAGGATTTAGGATAAAGGATGAAAAATGAAAAACTTTTTAGCAAAAATGTGTCGTGCGTATCCGTCCTTAAAGGATTGCCCTACCCCATACGGCTTGTTTGTTCTTAGTTGCAGCCTAATAAGCATAAGCTTGGTTTTTTTTCTTGCATTGATATATATATTCGAAGGGTTTATTTTTTGGCGAGTGATACACACGTTAGCCTTACTGAATATTATTCAGCTTGCCGTTATTGCGACGGTTGCGTATTTAAAGGAGGAAAAATGAAAAAACTACTGATTTTATTTGCATTTTTGCTAGCGGGCTGCGAGGCGACGGATAAGCCAAAAACCGAAATTTGCGCGCTTACAGAGGAAGCTCGCGACATAGAAATGGCATGCATCGAGGGGTTCAAATTTATACTTTATTTGGGGTATAAAGCAGGCGGAGTAACCCAATTTTTAGGCACAGACGGCAAGCCCGTTGCGTGCAGTTGCGGAGGTAAATAAAGGAAAGCACAATGAGTAGCCCAGATAGAGAAAAAGAAAAAGCCGCCCTAGCCGAGCTTGACGAATTTTGCAAACACCAAAACGAGATCACGGACGAGCAGGCGAAACGCCGCGCCAAAATAGCGTGGATAACGCGCGAGATAGAAAAATTTGACGACGGCCGGCTAAACCGTATCGTCGTTTTGGTAAAACAAATAAAGGAGTAAAAATGAGCGAGTTTTTAGAGCTTAAAAATTTAATCCTTGAAATGAAAAATACCGTTTCCTTGCTCCTGCCAAAATGCGTGCCGCTGTCTTACGTTTGCGACGTTTCGGGCAAGAGCCGCCAAACGATCACGGCATACGTCAAGTCAAATTTAGAGCCGCAGGCGGAATTTTGGGTAGAGAATGGTAAAATAATGCTGTCTCAAACTGCCGCCCTTAAAATTTTAAGGAGATACAATGAAAAATAGCGGCGGGTTTAAAGTGCGCAATAACGTCATTTACGTTTTTGGCACGATAAACAAAATAAGGTACAGATTTTCTACCGGTAAAAGCGCGACTAGCGAAAATTTACGCTGGATCGCGCGGAATTACTGGAGCGTTCTTTTACAGATGATTGATGAAAAAAAGGATGTACAAGATACGAGCCTAGAGCGCTTTTTGCTAAAAACGATAGAGCTATCTAGCCACAAGCGCGGCAAATCGGTGCAGGATGATTATATTTCAAAAGCCAAGCGGCTTATTATCCCGTATTTCAAAAACTACGATTTAAGCGATATTAAGCCCATAGACATCGAGGAATGGCAAGCGCGGCTACTAAAGACATACTCTACTACCACCGTGAAGCGGGTAAAAAATATCCTTAATATGGCGCTTGCTAAAGCTACCCTAAACGATATTATACCCAAAAACCCGCTTGATTTCGTCGATAGCTTCCGCGTAGAAAACGAAAAGCAAGAGCCCTATACGGTAGATGAGATGCTTAAAATTCTAAAGCACTCTACGGGCTGGCTGAATGTCTTTTTGCATATTGCCTTTACGACAGGGCTTCGTACGGGTGAATTAATGGCGCTAAAATGGGAGGACGTTGATTTTGAAAAGCGGATAATCCGCATAAGACGGTCTATCAGCAAGGGCGAGATCAAGACGGGCGGGAACATAAAAAATCACAATAGGTTCGTGATACTAGCCGACTATCTCGTCCAAATTTTAAAAGAATACGATAGCGGGAGCGAGTGGTTATTCCCGTCAAAGCTCGGCGAGCCGTATAAAGAGAGCAAGGCGATAGCAAAAAGGCACTTTAAGCCACTTTTAGATCGTATAGGCGTAGAATACAAAACGCTTTACGCCACGCGGCACACGTTTGTTTCTATGCTTAGGAATTTCGGCGTAAGCAGGGAGTTTGTTTCAGAACTTGCGGGGCACTCGCAAGAAGTGAGCGACAAACACTATTACAAAGCCGAGATTACGGCACAAAAAGCGCAGGCGGTCAATAACGTATTTTTTGAGCTAAATTTGGGCTCGGGGCACAACTTAGGGCACAGTTAGAAAAGGAACCACGACGAGAGCCGATTTTTAGGGGCTTAGATGAGAAAGTCCGCAAGTCTCATAAGCCGGAGGTCGGGAGTTCAAGTCTCCCCCGTGACACCAAAACACCCTATTTTAGGCACTAGCAGTGATGCTTTTGTTCTTTCCCTTTCTTTAAAATTTCCTTTAAGAGTGGAACACTTAGTTACTAAAGTGGGACAGCCTCTTAAAAATCCCAAAATTATATCTCATTTACACTTCTAAAACAATGAAAAATACTAATTTTTGCGCATTATGAACAAAATGTCATTTAAACAATTTTTTATGTAAAAACAAAGTATAAATTTCTAATTATCTTTTTATATTTTCTTAAATGCTCGTAAA
>NZ_CALHVN010000005.1 GCF_938039245.1 uncultured Campylobacter sp.
GGGTTTGGGGGCGGAAGGGGCGACGCTTCGTAAGTAGAAACCCCTTCCGCCACCCAAGAAAAAAATAAATTTGAGAGCTTAAATTTAATGAACCAAGTCAATAAAAAACCAAGATTTAAATCAAGGTTTTATATTTAAATCTTGGATATAATTATCAAAAATAAGTTGAGGTAAGCTCAAATTTGCCTCGAGTAAATTTAGTATTTTTGCGGTGCGGGTCTGGGTGGGTCAAATTTAACGCAAAGCTAAATTTAAGCGCTCGGCGGCGCGTAAAAGTCAAATTTAACGCGACGTAATCTTGCTGGCGTTTAAATTTACAAAGTCGCGCGACGAACTCGGCTATGCGGCAAGTTCAAATTTGAGCAAAGCCGAATTTATAAAGGGTGCGGTGCGTAAAAATTGGCGGACAGCGCGGCAAATTTGAGCTCAAATTTAACCGTGAACAAAAGCGAAACGAAATAAAATTTAAAATCTTAATACAAGGAGAAAGTTATGAATAGACGAGGATTTTTAGGACTCGGCGCGGCGCTGGGCGCGACTACGATGGCTCCTAGCCTTTTTGCGAAGGAAAACTTTACGATGTGGGGCGCGCCTGCGATCCCTAGCGTAATAATGGCCGTAGCAAGCATGCAAGGCGAGCTAGCTAAAACGCACGACGTGAAACTGCGCATCTGGAACACTCCGGACGTCCTGCGCGCGGGCGTGGCTAGCGGCGATATCAAGGTCACTATGTCGCCCTCAAACGTCGCTGCGAACCTGCGAAATCAGGGCTTAAATTTTGCGATGTTAAATTTGCTCACGCTTGGCGTCATGAACGCGATGATAAAGGACGAAAACATTAAGACGCTAGAGGACTTCGTCGGCAAAAAAATCATAATGCCGTTTAAAAACGATATGCCCGATCTCGTGCTACGCGCGCTTTGCAAGAAACGCGGTATAGACGCGAGCAAGCTTGATATCACGTATACCCAGACGCCGCCTGAAGCGGTGGGGCTGTTTATCCAAAAGGACTACGACGTGCTTATCGTGCCGCAGCCTCTTAGCGAAGCGACGATTTTGCGCGGTAAAAAAGCGGGCGTAGCTGTGCATTACGGGCTTGATTTTCCTAAAACTTGGGGCGAGAGCTTTGGAGCTAAACCGTACATCCCGATGGCGGGCATCATCGTAAACGTGGACTACTACGAAGCAAATCGCGCGCTTTTTGAAACTCTGCACGCCGATCTAACAAGTGCGCTAAAATGGATCCTAGAAAACAAACAAAGCGCGGCTAAAATCGGTGCCGAGTATCTGCCTGCGCCCGAGCCTGCGCTAGCCGGGGCTTTCGATAAGGCAAATTTGACCGTAACAAAAGCGCATGAGCTACAAGACGACGTAATGGCGTTTTTTGAGCAAATTTTCGAGTTTAATCCAAAGCTGCTCGGCGGCAAAATGCCTGATAAGAGCCTATTTTTATGATACTTATAGATAACGTCAAAAAAGACCGCGGCGCGTTTTTAAAGGTCGCGGACTACCTTTGGGGCGGCTTTAGCGGACTTGCGACGATAGCGCTTATTATCGCGCTTTGGCAGATCGGCAGCGAGCTGGGAGGGGAGTTTTTACTCCCCGCGCCCGAGGCGGTTTTCGTGCGGGCTTACGAGCTTTTGGCGGATTATAAAAACAGCGAGATAAACATCACTCTCGTGCGCTCGCTAGTGGGAGTCGGTACGGCCTGTGCCATCGGTATCACGCTAGGTCTGGTTGCCGGAGCGTACAGAAGCTTTGCCGCGTTTTTAAAGCCCGTGATCACGACGCTGCTTTCTATGCCGCCTATTATTTGGATCGTTCTAGCTATATTTTGGTTCGGATTTGGAAACGCGAGCACTATCTTTACGATCATTATCACGGTTTTGCCGCTAACCTTTGCTAGCTCGATGGTCGGCATGATGAGCGTTAGCGAGGAGCTAAAGGAGATGTTTGACGCCTATAAACTAGGCGTTTGCAAAAAGATTCGCCACCTATACGTTCCGCACCTAACCAGCCATATCATCAGTTCTCTAAGCGTCGCCGTGGGCATGGGCGTAAAGATCGTCATAATGGGCGAGCTACTGGGCGCAAACGACGGTATGGGCGCTAAGATCGCAAGCGCTAGAGTGATGCTAGATACCACCGAAGTGATGGCCTACGTCGTGCTTACTATCGCTATCATTATGCTTTTTGAGTATCTGGTTATCGAGCCGCTAAAGATCACGCTAATGCCGTGGAAAAGGTAGTTTGTTATGCTGGAACTTCAAAATTTAGAATACGAAATTTTACGCGACAAGGTCGTGCGTGATTTTAGTTTAAAGGTCGGTGCGGGCGAAGTAGTGACGCTATTTGGCGCGAGCGGCTGCGGTAAAACCACGATCCTACGCCTTATCTCCGGTCTCATCGACCCGCGCAAAGGTAAAATAATCAATAAATTTAACAAAACGACCTATCTCTTTCAGGAAAATCGCCTGCTCGAGTGGAAAAATGCGCTCGATAACGTGCTACTCGTGATGGATGAGCCTGACGAAAAGGCCGTGCTAGAGCTCTTTGCTAGACTAGGACTAACGGAAAAAGACGCGCTAAAGTACCCAGATGAGCTAAGCGGCGGTATGCGCCAAAGGGTTGCTTTCGTGCGGGCGATCGTGACAAAGCCTGATTTACTGCTGATGGACGAGCCGTTTTCGGGTCTTGATTATGATATGAAAGAAATCCTGATAGGTATCGTCACGCGCCGCGTGGAGGAGGGTATGAGCGTAGTGCTGGTAACTCACGATAGGATGGAGGCGGCTAGGATGTCTAGTAAAATTTGCTTTTTAGCGAGCAAGGGCGCGGTGATCGAGCGCGAACTAGAGCTTGACCGCGCCTTTTCGCAGCGAGATTTTGCCTACGCTAGCGGCGTGATAGACGAAAATTTTAAAGGAAAAATTTATTATGATTAACGACTTTTTTACCCATCCGATGAGAATTTTTTTCCTTACGAGCGCGGTTTGCGCAGTGCTAGGCGGGGCGATATTTTTTACGCCCGTAGATTTCGTTAGCTGGCATAAATTTATCTTTTTGCACCTTGTTGCAGCGCTTGCGTACGCGGGATTTTTGCTAACGGGGCTAACTGATTGGACGAATTTTGGCGGAGGGCTAAAAAAGCATGCCTACTTTATGTTTTCGTTTTTTGCGGCGAGTTTTGTTAGCGCGTTTTTTAGCCTGTTTGCGGCTCATTTTTTTATGGCGCTTTTTTGGGCGTATCTGGCCGGGCTTTGCGTTTATATGATCTGGCTTGATAGAAACGACGATCAGCTGGGCGTTTTGGCATTTTTACTCGGCATTTTGGGATTTGAGATTTACTATCTGCTTAGCGGCGAGGAGAGATTTTTAAATTTACAAATCCACCTGCACGTGATTGCGATTTTGCTTATATCTTTTCGCGTTAGCGTCGTGCTCGGTAAAGAGGCGCTAAACCGCGAGCCCGGTATGCAAGACGCGGCCTTTGTGCCAAATTTCGTTTATAAAAACATCGCGATCGTTAGCGTTTGCGCGTTTTTGTTAGTTAGCTTGTTTTTTGAGGACAGCAAGGCGGTAAATTTCGCCGCGATAGCCTGCGGTAGCGCGATTTTAGCCAAGCTAAAAGAGTGGCACTACAAAGAGCTTTTGCGCCATAGCTTCGTGGTTTACTACTACCTGATGCAGCTTTTGCTGGCCGTGGGTTATATCCTTTACGGCGCGAGCGGGATTTTAGGGCTGGGGCTAGAGACAAACATGCTGCACGTCATCGCGCTAAACGGTATTATTTTTAGCATTATGCTTATCTTTAACATCGCGGGTCTGCGCCACAGCGGGCAGGAGCTTGAGTTTTTGCGCCTTAGCAAGATTGCCTTTGCGCTTGTCATTGCCGCAGGCGTTTGCAGGGGCTTTTTGGCTTACGTTTGGAGCGGGTTTTACATCCATCTGCCGGCGACCTTTATCGCCGTAGCCTTCGCGCTTTGGTTTACCGATTTTTATAAAATATTTAGAGATAACGAGTTTAGCGACGATCCGGAATAGATTTATTTTACGGATTAAATTCGGCTTATTTTAGCGCCGTAGAATTTTGCCTAAATAATGCCGAATTTAACCATCCGAATAAAAATAAATCGCCGTATTTACTTTGCAAAGCCGTATTGTATTTTGCGGCTTTTTCGAGCAATTAAATCGACAAACGAAAAAGTAAAATTTTACGCACAGAATTCCTCTAAATTTTCGCGTTATCATAGCCGTTAAAACCGAAAATTTATATTAACTTCGCTAAAATCGTTTTTTAGCGACAAAAATACGAAAGGAACGGCCGTGGCGCTACGAAACACTCTGCACTATCTGCTTTTAAGCGAATATCTAAATCCGCAAACGCTACAAAAACTAAACAAAGAACAAAGTAAATATAAAAACGCCTACGAAACGACGCCGGATAAATTTACCGATGATTTTTGGCATTATTTAAAGCAAATGAAAAGCGCCTCGGAGCTTGCAAAAAGCGGAAACAAAAGGAAATTAAGCATCGAAATTTACGGCGGGATTTTCGAGCTGGACGAGATAACAAACGAGATAATAAAACAAAATCCGAATTTACAAACTAGCGATTTTCGTCAAAGTCAAAATCAAAAAGCCACGACTTATTTTATAAAATTTACGGGCGATTTGTCAGTTAAAAACAAAGAAGAAAAAGTTAAATTAAGCACGCTCGTTAGCGAACCCGATTTTAGCGAGCAAGATACTAAAAAATTAGAACCCGTATGCGGCGAAAATAGCGGATTTAACGTTGATTTAAATAGCGTATTTTTATCCACCGCGCCTTGGGCGACGGCAAATTTTAGCAAACCGCAAAATTTAGATTATAAAAATTTCGAAGCTCTAAAAGATAGCATAAAAGCCCGGATAGAAGCGCTAGGCAAAAACGAACGAAGTCTGAGCGAAATGGTAAAATTTATCCACGGCGAGTTTAAAAAGCAGTTAAATTCGCCGTTAATAAGCGACGATCTTCGCGTAAATATCTGCCTAGAAAGCGGCGTAAAAAACAGCAGCGACTTGCTTAATAGCTTTTATTTGGGCGAGATTAGTCTGGCTCTAAAAGAGGGCTTAAGTAACAAAAATTTGCAAACGATTTTTGACGAAACGGGCGAAAACGATATAAAAATAGGGCGCGTAGATATGAGAGATAGCGCGAATTTTGATACCGTTTTTTCGATGCTAGAACCCAAAAACTATTCGCTAGGCGCGTTTGCTAGCGAATATATGCTAATTTACTCGCAACAAATCGCCGTAAATAATATAATGAAGCTTTTTAACGAGAAAAAAGGCGGCATTTATAGCGTAAACGGGCCTCCGGGCACGGGCAAAACGACGCTCTTAAAAGACGTGGTCGCAGGCGTGATCGTGGAGCGAGCAAAGGTTTTATCTACGCTAAAAGAAGACGAAATTTTCGAGCGCGGCGTTAAGCTAGACGGTAGCCAGTATCCCGACTTTTATCCGCTAAATCCCAAGCTAAAAGGCTTTGAGATCGTCGTGGCTTCGTGCAATAATAAAGCCGTAGAAAACATAAGCGCGGAGTTGCCTAAGCTTGATAGCGTAGATAAGGCGTATCTGGGCGAGCTTGATTATTTTAGGATGCAGGCTACGAGGCTGCTATCGGCGGGCGCCTGGGTAGAGTGCCAAAAAAGCCAAATTTCGCAGCCTGCCTGGGGGCTAATCTGCGCCACGCTAGGCAATAGCGGCAACGTAAGCGATTTTAAAGAAAACTGCCTAAACGACTTTTTTATCAATCAAAACCATCCGGAATTTGACATCTTAAAAACGCAAGGCGCGATAACGAGCTTTAACGATAAATTTAAGGTCGACGGGCTCGTAAATTTACTCAAATTCGGCAAACAAAGCTATGATTTTAAACTAGCGCAAAAAGAATTTAACGAAGCGCTAAATACCGTAAATACGCTACTAGCGCTACTAAATTTCTCTACTCAAAAGTCGCTAAGCGCGCAGCAGAGTAAAGAAGAGCGCGAAAATAGCTCGCCTTTTATGGCGGAAAACGGTATAAAAACCGCCGTCGCGCAGGCTAGGATAAACGTCTTTATAAAAGCGTTAAATTTACATAAAGCCGCTATCTGGTCGCAAAAGACGAAATCGGGCGCAAATTTGGCGGCGTTTTGCGATCTGGGTAAATTTAAAAAGAAAGAGCAGGCAAGGGAAATTTTAAAATCGCTATTTTTCGTCGTTCCCGTCATTAGCTCGACGTTTGCCTCTTTTGGGCGGTTTTTTAGCGATTTTGGCGAAAACGATATCGGGCTTTTACTAGTAGACGAGTCGGGTCAGGCAAATATCTCAAACGCCGTAGGCGCGCTATATTGCTCCAAAACGGCGGTAATAGTAGGCGACCCGTTGCAACTAGAACCGGTAGTAACTCTTCCCGAAAATTTAAACGACGTGCTGCTTGGCTATACCGGGGCGTCTAGGGAGTTTAACGTAGCGACAACTTCGCTGCAAGCATGCGCGGATAAAACTCAAAAAATAGGCGCTTATATCGGTCAAACCTGGGTCGGCTCGCCGCTCATCGTGCATAGACGCTGCGATAATCCTATGTTTAACGTCGCAAACGAGACGACGTACGACGGCGCTATGGTCTGGGGTAAAGGCAAAAATAAAAACTCGCTCGCCAAAGCGGCAAGCTGCTGGATAGATATAAAAACGAGCGTTTGGAGCGGCAACGGCAGCGAGGCTGAGCTGGCGGCAGCGGATCAAATTTACGAATCGCTAAAAACGCTAATCGGCGCAAACGCGAGCGAACATATAAAAATCATAACGCCGTTTACCGACGTCGTAAAGCAAAGCGCGGCCTTGCAAAAACAAGGCAAGATACGAATCAGGGCAAACACCATCCACACCATGCAAGGTCAAGAAGCCAAAGTCGTTATCTTTATCCTAGGCGGAGCTAGCGCGGGCGCAAGGGCATGGGCGTCGGCAAAGCCGAATTTACTAAACGTAGCTCTAACGCGCGCCAAAGAGTATATCTATATCGTCGGCGACAAGGACGCATGGGGCGGATTAAACTATTTTAGCGTTGCGGCTAGAGAAATTTAAACGAAATAGCGATAAAATCATAATTTAAAATTTAAAGGAGCTTAAATGTCAAATATCTTAATCATAGGCGCGGGCGGCGTGAGCCAAGTCGCGACCGTAAAATGCGCGATGAACGCGGACGTTTTTAGCAAGATCACCCTTGCTAGCCGCACCAAAAGCAAGTGCGACGCGATCGCTAAATTTATCAAAGACCGCCTAGGCGTCGTTATCGACACTGCCCAGATCGACGCGGACGATACGGACGCCGTGGTCGCGCTCATCAAAAAAATGGGCGCTGATTTGCTTTTAAACGTCGCGCTGCCGTATCAAGACCTAACCCTTATGGACGCGTGCTCTCGCGCCGGCATCCCCTACATCGACACCGCAAACTACGAGCACCCCGATACCGCGAAATTTGAGTATAAGCTGCAATGGGCGAAGGACGGCGAGTTTAAAGCCGCAAACACGATGGCGCTGCTGGGAAGCGGCTTTGATCCGGGAGTGACCAATGTATTTTGCGCTTATGCACAGCAAAATCTCTTTGACGAGATTCACGAGATCGACATCCTAGACTGCAACGCAGGCGATCACGGCTACCCGTTCGCGACGAATTTCAACCCTGAAATCAACCTGCGCGAAGTAAGCGCAAAGGGCCGCTACTGGGAGAGCGGCGAGTGGAAAGAGACCGAGCCGATGGAAATAATGTTTAAATGGGACTATCCGAAAGTGGGCGTCAAAGATAGCTACCTGCTCTATCACGAGGAGCTTGAAAGCTTAGTAAAAAACATCAAAGGGCTAAAGCGAATCCGCTTTTTCATGACCTTTGGACAAAGCTACCTAACTCACATGAAATGCCTAGAAAACGTCGGCATGCTACGTATCGACGAGGTCGGGCATAACGGCGTAAAAATCGTGCCGATACAGTTTCTAAAAACTCTACTACCTGATCCAGCGAGCCTCGGCCCTCGCACGAAGGGCAAAACCAACATCGGCTGCGTGATACGCGGGCTCAAGGACGGCAAAGAGCGCCAAGTCTACATCTACAACGTCTGCGACCACGAGGCTTGCTACGCCGAGACGGGCGCGCAGGCCGTTAGCTACACGACGGGCGTACCTGCGATGATCGGCTCGATGATGGTGGCAAAGGGCATCTGGAGCGGCAAAGGCGTCTTTAACATGGAAAATTTCGACGCTAAGCCTTTCATGGATGAGCTAAATAAGCAGGGCTTGCCGTGGGAGATCATCGAAATGAAGCCAGGGGAAAGATACGAAGTCTAAATTTAGGCTCGTCTTTTTCTACTTATACTTCGTTGGTTTTAAATTTTGCTCGGTCATTACCCACTCGGTAATTCCCGTCACAAAATTTAAAACCGCCTCGTCTAAGCGAAAAATACTTCACCTGATTTTTATTAAATTTAATCTTGGGACGAAATTCACTTCTTCTATTTAGCTACGAGCATAGCGACGTAGAAAACATTTAAAATCATCTCACGATACTTCGCCTTATAATCTTGCATTTAAATTTTACTCGGTCACGTATTTCATATACGCTTCCGTCATAAAATTTAAATCCGTCTTGATTAAGGCAAAAATACCGCGCCTTGCTCTACCGTATTTAAATTTCTAGTTTAAATTTTGCACCGCTTACATTCAAATTTTACATCAAATTTAATTTAAACTTCCACACCGAAAAGCGTTTAAATTTAGCTATAATCGCGCAGATTTTATCAATGCAAATTTGAGTAAAATTAAAACTCTCAATCTCCAGTCGCGCAAACTCTGCGCCCACCCAAATAACAACAAAAGGAAAAATTTGAACTCTTCAAAAACTTCACTATCCTTTTTAGTCGTGCTAAGCGCGCTTATGGCGTGCACATCGCTATCTACGGACGTATATCTGCCTGCTATGCCTACGATGGAGCGGCAGCTGCACGGAGACTCGGAGCTCACGATAACGGGCTTTTTGATCGGCTTTGCTATCGCGCAGCTCATCTGGGGGCCTATCAGCGATAGGATTGGGCGTAAAATCCCGCTTTTCATCGGTATGGCGCTCTTTGCGATCGGATCAGTAGGATGTGCGATGTCGGACACTATGGCCAGCGTCGTGTTCTGGCGCGTGTTTCAGGCTTTGGGCGCATGCGTAGGACCGATGCTAAGCAGGGCGATGATTAGCGATCCTTTCGGTAGCTCGCAGGCCGCGCAGATGCTCTCTACGCTAGTTATCATCATGGCGATAGCGCCGATAGCGGGTCCGTTATTGGGCGGCGCGATATTGGAGTTTGGCTCTTGGCATGGGATATTTTGGCTGATGGCGCTAGCTAGCGCGGTTATGTTTGCGATGATTTTTTCTCTGCCAGAGACCTTGCCGCCGCAAAAGCGCTCCACAAAGCCCATCGTATCGTCTTTTAGAAACTATCTAAGATTATTACAAGACGCCAAATTTATGCGCTACACTCTTAGCGTGACGTTTTTCTACGTAGCCGCCTATGCCTTTATCACTGGCTCGTCGTTTGTATATATCGATTATTTCGGCATTCCTAGCAAATACTACGGATTTTTATTCGGCATAAACATCGTGGGCGTCATGGCGCTAAGTTTCGTAAACAAAAAGCTGATAAAGCGCTATGCGCTAAACCGCCTGCTCATAGTCTCCACGCTCGTTGCCGCGCTTGCTGCCAGCGTGTTGTTTGCGTTTGCGTTTTTCAAAACGGGCGGAGTTCTTGGCGTGATAATCCCGATGTTTTTCGTTTTTAGCATGAACGGCATTATAGCTTCTTGTTCCAATGCCGCCGCTCTTGATAGCGTGCCGCAGGAGATGAAAGGCTCGGCCGCTGCGCTCATCGGCTCGCTGCAATACGGTAGCGGCATCCTCTCCTCGGCGATGCTTGCGGCGTTTTCTGCGGGTACGCCGTGGACGATGTCTTGGATAATAGCTCTGTTTGTTTGGCTAAGCGCGCTCGCGGCGTATTTTAATAAATAAATTTAGCCTTGCGGGTTTGACTCAAATTTCGGTCAAATTCGCAAATTTGGGTCGCAAAAGCCAAAATCAAATTTTACGGCGGCTAGGTCAAATTTCGCTTTTTATCTGCCGTAAAATTTATCCTCAAATTTAAGCCCGTATGTTAAAATCCAAGCTAAATTTAGGAGAAAATATGAAGCAAATCACGATGCAAGAAGCCCTAGATGCGGTAAGCTCGCGATACTGCAAGGGTTATCGCTACGAAAACGTCGCGCTAAACGATGAGATGGTGCGCCGTATCTGCGAGGTAAAAGACCTTGTAAATATGGGCTTTGCGGCTACGGCTATCACGGATGCGTCGCTTGAGTATTTAGCCCGGTTGCCTAAGCTTTCGTATCTATCTTTAGAAAATAGCGAAAAAATAAGCGGCGAAGGCTTTAGATACTTTGCGCGGCACGCCAAGCTAAAGCACATCGACATCCAAAACGTCGGCATCACCGACGAAGGATTAAAGGCGATCGCGCAAATCCCTAGCCTAAAATCTTTACGCATCGTAGATACGCGCGTGAGTTTTGCTGGGCTACTAGCCGTAGCGGACGCAAAAATTCTATTTCATATCGGCGGCGAACGCTTTAGCAAGGATCAGATCGCTAAATTTGAGCAAGCGCAAAGAGATTTCCAAAGTAGCAAAAACAGGCCGGATCCGCAGGATGCCGCTGCGGCGCAAAGCGCGCTTTTGGAGTTTTTCGCGGCTATGAGCGAGTGGGAAAAATTTGCCGCCTGCAAGGCTTATGGCGAAAATAAAGACGAGGCGAGGCGCAGGCTTGATGAGCTCTTTGCTCGGTACTGCACGCCTGCTAAGCGTAGCGGTTATCGCCGCGAGTTCGTCTGGTTTTCGCAAGCAGACGGCGGCACCTACGGTGGATACGAGCTAACGGACGTTGAGAGCGAAACGAAAAATAAATTTTACGTCTATGCCAAAGACGGTTACGGTTTTGCGCGGCGTTTTTTGCTCATACGCAAGGACGGACGCTGGCTCGTAGATAAGCAGCAAGACATGGACGGCGGCTGGAAAAACTGCGGGTTATAAATACGCTAGGCGGTTTAACTCGGGCGCTTTTTGGCGTCTGGCGTCTCAAATTTCTGCTTTAAAATTTTAAAAACCTCGTGCTTTGAGAGCTTGTATTTGTCGTATATTACGGCGTCGTCATCGCCGGTAGGCTGCATGAGGCCGTATGCTAGCTCGCGGTCTAGCCCGCCTTTTTAAATTTTACGTTTAAAACGTCGAGTTTACGGACTGCACAAACGCCCGTTTGTTTTATAAATTTGCCTCCTTGCAAAATAGGCCGGTTAATAAGCAAAACCGGCCGAATTTGACCTAAAAAGGTAAAACTACTCCGCCGCCTGCGGTTTGTTTAACTACGTTATCTTCGCGTCCGCCGGCATCGGTACCGACCTTTGGCGAGCCGATATTAGAGCCTTGGACTAGGCGGCAGATATCGCCGGCCTTAGCGCTGCCTGAGACTAGCTTTAGATAGCTCATCTTGGACGTCACGCGCGTAACCTCGGCCTTAGCGGTCATGGTCTCTTCTTTTCCGACGACTTCTTTGGTGTACGGGTCGATTACCGTTTGACCTAGAGAATACACCTCATAAACGTCTCCTTGCCTTAAATTTTGCGCGATAAGTATCTCATCGCCGGAGACGCTAGAGATTTTTAGCGGATAGATGCTAGCTATGATTTCATCGGTTACGGCTTTTGCTATGTCTTGGACGGCTAGGGCGTAGGCATGGTCGCCTTTGACGCTAAAACTAGCGGCTAAATCGTTTGAAAATTTAACCTGCCTAGTCGCCATAGCTAGCACTCTGTAGTGGATACGCGCGCTAGCCTTTTTGCCGCTTGCCTTGCCCGTAGTTATGGTGCTTGCCTTGCCTTCGCTAAGGCTAAATTCCTCCAAATCAAAAACCAAGAGATAATCCGCGCCCAGCACGTTTCCTAGTTTCAAAAGCTCCTCTTTTGCGGCATTACCGCTGCTAAGTACGGCTTTTTCTCGGTAATACGCATCGCCGTTTTCCCTGTCTAAAACCGTAAATTTACGCGTCTTGGTTATCGCCGTTACCAAAGAGCGAGTTATGTCGTCCGCGACTCGGATACTGCTTTTGTATTCCCCGTTTACATCAAACGAAAAATCCGATACGTATCCCGGCATAACCGCTAGCCTGCGGCGATTATTCGGATCAAGGCCGGGAGTTTTATATTTTTTTGAGACGCTGGTTTTTTTGATCTCTACGGCAACGTTATAGCCGTCCGGAGTTCTTACGTTTTTTAAAACCTCATACGAGTCGAATCTCCCGCCGGTTTGCTTTGAAATTTGATCGCTATAAATTTTTTCAAAATCCCTATCTTTACCGTCTTGGATCGAACTTGTCAGCATAAAAGTACTAGCGCTTAGCTTTACGCCGTTCATCCTACCGACGGCATCGGCTAGAGCTTTACTTAAAGCCTCGTCGTAGCTGGCCCCGTAACCTTCGCCGTTAGCGGTGCTTACATTGGTTTTCGTTATAACTTCGGCATTTAGCAAAGATACGAAAAGAGTAAAAGCAAAAATTATCTTTTTCATGACCGCCGCCTAAAAATCGTCTACGCTTAGATTATTGCTTTTCTTGACTCCGGGAGTCGCTTTTTTATTACTTTTTTTCTCGTTAGTTTGAGTTTTTGGGTTAAATTTTTCATTCGCCGCCTCAATACTATCTCTTGAGTAATATCTAATTACGCCCACGACCTCGTAGTCGTCTTTATCCACGCTCCAACTTCTTACGTCTTCGATGCCGCGTAAATTCATAGACGATGAACTACTAAATTCCTGCGACATCTCTTTTATGATGGCATTTGTTTTTTTCTTTTCCGGCGCATTATAGTTCGTAACGTCGTTTTCTCTCGCAGCCTTTATCATGGCCTGTACGGTTTTTTGCTGCACCTTAGTGTCCTTGATAAAGGCATTGACGTTAGAATTTAAAAAATTAGACATAAATTTATCCGCCATACCGCGAGCTCTTTCGCTGCTTTCCTTTCGGTAGTCTGCGTTCATTCCTTCTTCTTTAATAAAAGAATCCATACCGTAAGCTAGTAAACTAGGGCGGCAGTTTTCGTTGTAGAAATATTTCAATCCAAAGGTGCTTAAAAGCTCTTCGTCGCTAAGCGCATTGGCTACTTCCGTAGGATCTTTACATTGCTCTTTATTTTCCGTCTTTTTGGATTGTCTGCCTTGTTTTAAATCCCTTGCTAATTGGATGGATTTTTCCGTAGTGTAAGCTAATACGCCTATCTCGATTTCACCGTTATCTTTAGTAACGATAAAATTTGCATACGGCACAAGACCTTCTATGCTATCAAAGCCGCTTTTAACAAAGCCGTCTGAATAAGCTTTGTTAAATATATCTTTAGTTACCTCGACCTCTAGCCTTTTTTTCTCCGCCTCCGGCTTATCTTGTACGGCTTTAGAGATTATACCAAATACCATGCCAAACACTCCGTCCATATCTTGTTCGGCTTGCATTTGGGTTAATCTTTCGTCCGATTCCTTTTTTAACTCATCTTGCAAAATCGTATCCGGTACGGTTTTATTATAGTAGCTATAAGCTTCTTTAACGGCGACACTACCGGCCTTTGACAACGCGACCTGAGCTTTTAGCTCTAAAATAGCTTGATTATAAGCGCTAGTTAGATAATCATAATACTGCGGATCGTCGGTTCCTACATCTATAGACGCCGTTTGTTTGTAGACGGTTGCTTTTATGCCGTTTTTCTTAGCTTTTTGCTTTAGTTCTTTTTCGGCATCGCTTAGTAGCTTTTGCATATTTTCTTTTTTAGGTTTTTGTGCGTCGTTTACCGTTTGGGATATCTTTTGATCGTCTATGCTCTCTAGTTGCTCGCTTTGTTCATTTGCTTCTTGCGCATAACTTAAATTTAACGTCAAAGCCGCAGCTACCGCCAAACTTAAAAATTTGATATTCATATTTTTCCTTTAGTTACCAGCTTACGCTTTTGTTTGAACCGATTTTATTTATATTTATCTCGTCTTCCCAGAATGCTAGACCGGTTTGCAACTGAGTCAAAGTAAGCTGAAAATAATACTCCACTAGCTGTTTATTGTCCGTAGTTTTTATATTTCGCTGTATTATCTTGCCTGATAAGCTCATATCAGGAGCTAGTAGTGTGCCTTTTTTAGCGATCGTATTTTGGGCGAATTCGTCGTTTTCCCTAAGCTCTCTTACGTCGTGAGACATCGTATCCTCTGCTCCTCCAGCGGCGACTGCGGTAGTTATTACTGCTTTACCACTTTTTAGCATAGCGATGCGGATTTTTTTGGTTAGTAAAGCCGTATCGATGCGCTGGGTCGTGTCGTTTATAACCTTGCCCATAGCTACAACGTAACGTCCGCCACCTGGTCTTTCTAGAGATCCGCTAGATAGCAGGCTTTCTACGGCGTCGCTTGCAGCCTTTTCAAAGTCGGTATGATCTATACCCATCGTTATAGGCTCTGCGTCTTTTACTTTAGAGCCGTTTTGCATATAGCCGCTCGTAGCGCATCCGCTAAATATCGCAGCTATGATGGCTACGGAAAATAAAGTCTTTTTCATTATTTACTCCTTAGTTTTTAAATTCGTATCTATTTATGGTCTTGATATCTTTATCGTCGCTATCCGGGGTCGTTATGCGTAGCTTGTAGTTAACCGCTTTATCGCTAGGCGAAACGGCTCTAACGTTAAAATCCCTTTTGCTCTGCACGACTACTCTTTTCCATTTCGTAGTTATGTTTGTGATTAAAAAGCCGTCTTTATCAAACCAATCTACCTTATAAAGCAGGTCTTTATTAAAAGACGATTCGTTTTTAAACCTAGCCTCGACCTCCATCATGCCGCCGTTAGTGAAGCGGTCGTTTAGGCTTTGTAGCAATAAAAAGCTATTTACCGAGTTATCCTCGATATCTAGGTGCGGGCTTGCTTTAGGCTCTTTTGACGAGCAACCTATAAGCAATAAGCTAAGCGCAAAAAGCGCAAATTTTTTCATTTTATTTCCTTTCATAGTAAATTTCGTTTAGGCTAATATTACCAGGCGTTAGAGATTTTATATAGATGATAGCATTTAGTCCCTCTTTTAGGGTTATATTTTTAACAGGCTTTGCGTCGTTTGTTACGATTTGTAAAATTTGCCCTTTATTCTCGACTCTTAGGCTTTGAAAGTCGCGCGGCAGAGTACTCCAGTATCTGACGTCCGATTTATTGGTAATCGCCGAATATAAACCGGCCGCTATCGTTCCTATATCTCCGGCTGCTTCTCTAGCTCCGTAGCTAAGCGCCGCTTTGGTTATCGCCCTTGCTACGGTTCTGGTTACGCGAACGGGCATTTGGTCTTTAAATTCGGTTCTTACCACAGCGTCCATATCGGCTATCCGGGTCGTAGGCTCGCCGTTTACTTTTATAAATTCATACGAACTGGCGCTTTGATCCAGCGTCGGCAAGGCTATGCCTACGTGAGGCACGTGCATGGTGGCGATAAAAAGCGGTATATCGTATCTGAGCTCTTTTCTAGCGATGGTTTGGCCGTTTTCGTATATGACCCAAACGTATTTAGAGAGATTTTTATGTCCGTTTTTAGAAAAGTAGCTATCTATCAGTGCCATATCTTTTCTAACTTGCGGATTTTTACTATCCATCAGCAGGGTTTCTTTTAGTAAATCTCGAGATTTTTCGTAGTTGCCGTCCATAAAGAAAAATATACCGGCTAAATACGAAGTAAACGGATTTATAAAATTAGGCAAGGCTCTAAAATCGCCTATCGAACTCTCGTATGAGGATAGTATCGCCGAAATTTGCGAGTCGTTTTGAGATTTTTGATCGTTTTGCTCTACCTTGGCGTCTTTTTCCAGCTCGTCTTTAGCCTTTTGCAGTTGCTGGGCATACATATCTTTAGCTCGCCTTTGCCTATCTATGGCCCTGTTTAGCTCCACTCTGGCGCTATCGTAATCTTTCATAGACATAAAGTCTAACGATTTATAAATATTGGTCATAACACGCTCATAATAATACCCCTCGTAATCAAGCGTATTTTCATTTACCAAAGCCGAACCTATCTCTGCTCCTACCGCAGATAGCGCGCCTTTTTCGTCTATATCTTCTTTATATTTTGACTCGGCTACGTCAAAATAATAAACGCTAGCGTTAAAGTCCCCGCATTGTCTAAGCAACGCACCTGCTTGATTTGCCGAAAGTACGGCATCGTCGCTTTTTGCGATCTTATTTTTTTGTTCCGTTACGTCGCAAACTCCGTCGGCAAATTTTTTAGAATAAGCCGCGATACCGTCTTGATGACCGGTTACCGCCGCACAGCCTACAAACGATACGAAAATAATACAGCCCATAACGCATCTTTTGATAAATAGACGTTTAAAACTCCTCATCTTGCCCCCTGGATTTAGATTTCAGTAATACTTGCGTAATATTACATCAAGTGATATTAAATGAATATTAAGCAAAATCGCAAAATCTTTAAAACATTATCTTGCGTAGAAATTAAAATAAAGATTTAATATAATAAAAGCAAATCCCCTCGCCCGTCAAGAAAAATTTTTGCCGATTTTAGAGGCATAAATTTGCGTCCTAGTTTTGCTTTTCAAATTTCTGCTTTAAAATTTTAAAAATCTCGTGCTTTGAGAGCTCGTATTTGTCGTATATCACGGCGTCATCATCGCCGGTAGGCTGCATGAGACCGTATGCTAGCTCGCGGTCTAGCCCGCCTTTTTTAAATTTTACGTTTAAAACGTCTATTTTGCGCTTGGCGTCTATCTCGCGGATGCTGATTTGCTTGATATCTTTAAAGTAAAATTTGGCGTTTTTACCGCCTTTTTGCACTAAAAATCCGTCGCTATCGATACGCAAAAAACTAACTTGAAATATCTTTTTTACGCAAAAAACCGCGCAGATCACGGCAACGGCCATCGTAAAAATGCCGGTCCCGCCTATCCCGTAGTAAAAATATCCCGCAAAACCAGCGCAAAATAGCGCAACCGCCAAAAATAGCGCGCTTACCGCGCCTTTTTTATTTTCTTTTATCGTCATCTTTGCTCCTTTTTTGCAAATTATACCAAACGGTGGCGTAAATACGGATATTAAAGCGCTAAACGCAAGCGTAAATTTAGCGCTTAAAAAGCGGTATCCGCGGCTAAATTTTATGTCGGCGTTAAAATCGGCGTAATTTTTGCTATAATAAACGTGAATTAAATAAAAAATGATCTGGCAATGCGGCTAGTTTGCTTTGCGCGGGTAAATTTAAGGACGTAAATGCAACAAAACACGGTTTTTAGCGGCGAGTATTCTCGCAGAGATATTTTTTTAGTTATGACGCTGGTTTATATATTCGGCGTGATATGTAGGCTTTATTGGGTCGTTTGGGCGTCTGGTATGGACGAGTTTTGGCTTAACGGCGTGCCGCTGCTAACTACTAACGACGCGTTTGCCAACGCAGAGGGCGCGCGCGATATGTTAGCGGGTTTTCATCAAAAAGGCGACCTTAGTCCATACGGCGCATCCATCCCGACGCTAACGTTTTTAATAAGCAATATTTTATCATCTAACGTAGATACTATTGCATTTTATTTGAGTATATTTTTAGCTCCTTTGCTAGCGGTGCCCGTCATCTTAATATCAAGAGAATACAAAATGCTAAGCGTTGGCGTCGTAGCGTCTTTGCTAGCCGTTTCGGCGCCCGGGTACTATATAAGGACCATGGGCGGATATTTTGATAGCGATATGCTAAACATAACCCTGCCCGTGCTAACGGTTTGGTCTTTAATCAAACTCGTAAAAAGCCGCTCTAATAAAGATATATTTTTGCCGGCCGTTTTTACTGCGCTTTATTCTTGGTGGTACGTTAGCTCGTATTCGTTAAATTTAAGCCTTTTGGTTACGTTTTTACTATATACGCTAGTAGCAGATAGGCGAAACGACGTAAACTATAAAGCGGCGATACTGATGGCGGTCGCTCTTATTAGATTTGATTATCGCAGCGAAGGCGAAATGATCGTTAATTACGTTTTGGCCCTAAAAGTCGTTCTTGTAGCGGCGTTATATTTTTTTATGGCGAAAGCTTCCGCTTCTTTAGGCAAAAAGGCCGTTATCGGCGCGGGCTTATTCGTAGCGATTTTATTTGTGAGCTTTGGCGGATTTGAGCCGGTTTTATATGTGCTTGACGTTTATATCAATAAAAACGTAGGAGGAAATTTAGAGACGCTTTATTTTTATAGCACCAGAAAGACCGTCATCGAGGCGGCTAACATATCTTTTAACACCTTTGCTATATATGCGGCCGGAAACGTTATTACCTTTATAGTTTCTATGGCGGGTCTTGTTTTGCTGGTTATTAAATTTCGCTCCTTTATCCTAGCTCTTCCTATGGCGGCGCTCGGGTTTTTATCGTTTGTCGCAGGGGTTAGGTTTGCTATGTATATTACGCCCGTTGCCGCACTGGGGTTTGCTTATTTCATATATTTTACATTTGAGTATTTCGGTATCAGAAGATGGCTTAAAAACGCCATGACCGTTTTGCTAGCATGCCTAGCCTTAACGCCTAATGTCGATTATATATATAGATTTCTCGTTCCGCCTACGCTTTTTAAGAGTTCTATCGCACCTTTAGTGCAGTTAAAAGATAAGGTTAGTAGAGAGGATTATGCCGTATCTTGGTGGGATTTTGGATATTTGATTAGATATTATGCCGACGTCAAAGTGGTCTCAGATCCCGGTAGCAGACAGATAGGCGAATACGCTTTTTTATCGGCCTTTATGCTAAATGAAAATCAAACCGCTTCGGCTAACATGGCAAGACTAAGCGTAGAATACATCGAAAAAAGTCTAGATGAAAAGCCCGGTTCATTATTATTAAGAGCGGAAAAAGACTACGGCGAAAAAGATATAAATAAATTTTTAAAATCTCTAAATGACGCAAATTTTAAGCTTCCTAAAAAAACGAGAGACGTTTATTATTACTTCGTGCCGGAGATAATAGACATGCTACCCGCTATCTTAAAATTTACCTCCATAAATATCGCTACGGGCGAGGAGCGGCTGGATAGAACGGTACACGTCGGCTATCAGTTTACTATAGAAACTGACGGCAAGCTAGACCTAGGCGGCGGCTGGACGTCACCTAGTATCGATAGTCCGTATCTGCTACATAACGGCAAAGAGGTAAAAATAAATTCCCATCATCATATAGCCAGAGGCGTGGACGGCAACCTCGTAAAAAACGACAAAAAGCTGGACGAAAGCGCGGATATCCACGTCTTATTTTTGGCCGATTACGAGAGGATTTTGATTTTAGATCAAAAGGCTTACGATTCAGCCTTCGTGCAGATGTTTTTGCTGGATAATCACGATAAAAATCTATTTGAGCAGGTTTATCTGGGCAATAAAGCAAAAATTTACAAACTACTAAAATAAACAAAGCCTGGTTTAGCCTCGTAGTTCCGGCGGCTAGCGAGGCTAAATTTATCTCTTACTAAGAATTCGGTAGCGATTATTTAAGCGGCCCTGTTTTATTGCTTGGCGTAAATTAATATAGCCGGCTTTTGTGCCGCAGTATCACAACATCAGAATTTGCCTTAAACTCTGGCGCGCTTTTAAGATATTTGCGTTTTAGAGATAAATTCGGCGCAAATGGGCTTAGCCCCGCCTCTATGCTGCGCCGAATTTGAGGATTATTTTATTTTAGCTTCCAGCGAGATTTCTACGTCCGGATAGCTTTTGCCGCCGTGAAACGCTTTGGCTGCGGTTGCAAATTTAGCAAAAGTCTCGTCTAGTTTTAGATCGGCTAAAAGATCGACGCCGATTTTAGCTTTTAGCGTGCCGCCTTCGACCGTATACTGCGTTTTGTAGGTTTTACTATTTCCTTTTACGCTTACTTCGACTTCTATTTCGCCGGCCTTATCGTCGCCGCTAGCCGATACGATTTTAGCCGCGATTGCGTTGCCGTCGAAGATTATGCCGATACGTTTATCTCGGTCGGGAAGCTTTGTATTTATGTTTTTTGGATCGATGTTAAATTCAAAGCTCTTTAAAAAATCCGCGAAATTAGCATTTTCCGCGCTTTTAAAGCCTAGTTCTTTAAACGTACCTTCAACGCCTGTTTTATTTGCCAGTTTGTAGCCGACGAATTTTACGTTAGGCTCGCCCTCTACGCTAAAAGCAAATGCCGAAGCCGCAAATAAAGAGGCGATTAACGCGCCAGAAACGATTTTTCTCATCCGTTCTCCTTAAGATTAAGATTAATAACTGCTATCATTAAGCCAGCAATTATATAATCTAAAACTTCAAACGAAGCTTAAAGTTGCCATTTTTACCCGCTTTCGTTTCGGCACGCCTAGGAGATGCAAAATTTACCTCGGCTAGGCGCCTGGAACGAGCGATTTATCAGAGCCGTTTTTTGAAAGGTACGGCAAAAACGGCGAATTTTATGCTTTATAGCAAGCTTGAAGAGCGGCTTAGGGCACGCGGCGCGAAATTTAGCAAGAAAATTTAGCAAACCAGAGCCGTTAAGCAAGACGCGGTCTAGACGCTGGAAAACGTCTGTCGGCACCTTGATATAAACGCGCTAAAATACGGCGTCAAAGACGTAGAGGCGATGCTCGCGCATTTTTGTAAAGAGGGCTTCGTAAACGAGACGATAAACTCGCAAATGACGTTATTTGCGTTTTAAATTTTTAAAATTTAAGGGCGAATTTAAGCTTCGCGTAAGCGGCGCAAATAGCCTACAAAGCGCAAGCTAAAAGGCGCGTAAATACTAACATACGGGCGTTTTTGCGAATACGTCGTTTGCCGTTTACTCCCAAACTCCTATTTTTTCCTTCTTAAATTTTGCCACCATATCTTCGTTGCCCTCAACCTCGTCTATCCAAATCCATTCTTTTATATTTTTAGTTAGCCATTCATTTTCTACTGCATATATACACATAAATATTCCTAGACTCTCCAAATCTTTTTCATTGCCTTTCGCGTGGAATGTGTTTTTATCAATCCTAATCAAATCGCACTGCTGGGCAAGCTTGTCTAAATATTCGTATATTACGTCTAGCTTATACTTTTTCTCTCGTAAAACCTTATCTTCGTCTATCACTATTTTCGTGCCTAGTAACGGGTAAGCCATATTTTTCCTTTTTATTGCGATTAAATTTGCCGTTTGTCCCAAGCCGAATTTAAAAGCAAAGGCGGTTAAATTTAGCTTCGCAAACGAGCGAACTATGCGCTAGCCTGCCGCAATCAGCCAAAAACCTTTTTTAAATGCGCTTCGTAATCCCTCGTAAAACGCTTGATGTCGGGATTTTTAATGACGTCGTTGCACATAAAAGTAGGCAGCCTTTTCGTGCCTAAAAACTCGTTGGCTTTATGGAAATGCAAATAAACGCCGTCCACGCCTACGCCCTCGAAAAAATCACCTGGCTTGTTAAACGCCTGAAGCGGCGCATTCCACGTGACGCTTAGCATATGTGATTTGCCCTTTATCAGGCCGCCGGTGCCGTATCCGTCGTTTGGACTCGCGCTGTGCCGTCCGTCGTTTGCCACTATCTTGCCCATGCCGCTCATAAACACCTCGTCGATATATTTTTTAACGACCCAAGGCTCGCCCATCCACCACGCGGGCATCTGCCAGATCACGGCATCCATCCATAGAAATTTCTCTACCTCGCCCTCTAGGTCGTAGCCCTCATGTATCGTAGTTTCGCGCGTTTCGTGCCCTAGGGCTTCCAGCGTATTTTTGGCTAGCTCGTGCAAGGTTTTGCTTAGCTTGCCGCCATTGCCGTTAAACGGCGCTCCGCCGTTGATAAGTAGTATTTTCATCTTTTATCCTTTTGATTAAATTTATTCGTTAGCGGCTTACCGCATCTAAATTTAAATTCTGCCTTGCGCCTTATATGCGAACGCAAGCGTAAATTTTACAAAGCGCTTATTGCTAAATTTTACTTTCGCGCCGCAGTTTAGCGTCCTAAAATTTCAAATTTATCGCCGTGCACCGCGATCGCTTCAGCGTTATTTATCGGCGTCAAATTTAGCTTGCTGCCGTAAATTTTTAAAATTTCGCCGCTATGTGCTTTTGTCAAATTTACACGCAGCAAAAATCAACAAATACCTAAAATGCTACAAATTTTCATTTCCCACGCGATAAGCCCCACTCTTGCTAGCTTAAATTTACCCCAGCGCCACGTAATCAGCGGGCAACGGCGTGATAACGCTGATAAAGATAAAATCCTCCTTGCCGGTGTTTTTCATGCCGTGGCACTCGCCCTTAGCCGAGATCACCACATCGCCCTTTTTGACCGAGACTTGCCTGTATTTAGCGGGTCGCTCACTCTTAAAATTTACCTGCTCGCCGTTATCCAAAAGTCCGCCCGCCGTCTTTTCGGCCTCGCTCGTACCCTCTTTGCTAAGATAAAACACGCCCTCGCCTTGCAAGCACACCCACACGTCGTCGCTTTTAGTGTGTGCGTGCACCGCGACTTCTTGGCCGGCTCGCACGACCCAGACCGCGCAGCTAGTGGCGTCCGTCTCGCAAAATATCGTTTTTCTCGCCTTTTCTCCGCTCTTTGCGACCTCGCTTACGTGATAAATTCGCTTTTTCATTTTTGCTCCTTTTTCGTTCATTTTAGCCGTGCAGAGTGAATACGGCGTGAAATTTAAGTGGATTTGAGCTAAAATCAAAGCCAAAATTTAGCGCAAAAAGGAAAAACGATGCAAGAAAATCCAAAAAAAATGTGGTCGGGTAGGTTTAGCGGTGAGAGTAGCGAGCTTTTGGAGGAGTTTAACGCCTCGATCGGCTTTGATAGGGCGCTTTGGCAGGAGGACATCGCGGGCAGCAAGGCGCACGCTCGGATGCTCGGCGCCTGCGGGATTTTAAAGCCTGAGGAGAGCGAAAAGATCGTCGCGGGGCTTGACGCCGTGTTTGAGGAGATAAAAAGCGGTAAATTTGAGTTTAAAACCGCCGACGAGGACATTCATATGGCGGTCGAAAAGCGCCTAAGCGAGCTCATCGGAAGCGATCTTGGCGGCAGGCTACACACCGCGCGCAGCAGAAACGATCAGGTCGCGCTTGATTTTCGCCTCTACGTGCTTAAAAGCGGTGTCGAGATCTCCGAAAAAATCCGCGAGCTAGTCGCTGCGCTACGAGATATCGCTAGCAAGCACGCGGACACGCTGATGCCAGGCTACACGCACCTTCAGCACGCCCAGCCCGTGAGCCTTGCCTATCATCTGCTAGCTTACGCGTTTATGTTTCGCCGCGACTACGAGCGCTTTACTAGCTCGCGCGAGCGAAACAACCTCTGTCCGCTGGGCTCCGCCGCGCTTGCCGGCACGCCGCATCCTATAAACCGCGAGCTCGTCGCGCGAGAGCTTGGGTTTGCGGGAGTAACGCCAAATGCGATGGATAGCGTCAGCGACCGCGATTTCGCGCTGGAGATTTTGTTTAACGTAAGCGTGCTGATGACGCATGCGTCACGCCTGTGCGAGGAGCTCATCTTGTGGAGCTCGCAGGAGTTTGGATTCATCACGATCAGCGACGCGTACAGCACGGGCAGCTCGATCATGCCGCAGAAGAAAAACCCCGACGTCGCCGAACTCATCCGCGGCAAAACGGGGCGCGTAAACGGCAATCTCGTCGCGCTGCTAACGGTAATGAAGGGCTTGCCGCTAGCATACAACAAGGACATGCAAGAGGACAAGGAGGGAGTTTTTGATAGCGTCGCCACCGCTCTTGCGAGCCTTGGAATTTTAAAACAGATGCTAAAAACGGCTAAATTTAACGAGCAAAATATGCTAGCGATGACGCGCCGCGGGCACCTCACGGCGACCGATCTGGCTGATTATCTCGTGCGGGAGAAAAACGTGCCGTTTCGCCAGGCGCACTTCATCACGGGCAAGGCTGTGGCGTATGCGGAAAATTTAGGTTTAGATTTGAGCGAGCTAAACGCGCAGCAGCTTGCAAGCGTGGATGAAAGCCTGGACGCGGGTGCGGTTAAATTTCTTGATCTAAACGCTTCCAAAGAGGCGCGCAAGTCGCAGGGCGGAACTGCAAACGAGAGCGTGGCGGCACAGATTGAAATTTTAAACGAGTGGCTGAAAGATAAATAAATTTTAAAATTTGCCGTCAAAAGGCAAAAATTTAATTATAATTATAGAAAAATTTAAGGAGGAAAGGATGTTTGGAAACGGCTATAAAAAAGAGCTAGAGAGCAAAAATGCGGCTCTATCGCAGGAAAACGAAAGTCTAAAAGCGCAGATAAAGCAACTGCAAAGCGAGCTGGAAGCGGCAAAATCAAGTGCGACGAGCGAGCATAACGAGCCAAAAACCAACGAAAATGCTACGAAACTTCTGCTGGCTAGCTACGCTGACGGTATAAATTTCTTGCAAGGTACGATGGAAGAAAACCTAAAAATGCTCGAAAATATAAACGAGCTAAATAATCTAACGTTTACTAAGACGGGCGAGTTGCGCGAACAGACGAGCTTTATCGTTAGTTCGATGGAAAACGTCCAACAAATGAGCGGCGACCTGCAAAACGATGCCTCGTCGCTAAATAACAGCGTGATGTCGATCGTGGAGATTATAAATTTGATCAAGGATATCTCCGATCAGACGAATTTACTAGCCCTAAACGCAGCTATCGAAGCCGCGCGCGCGGGCGAACACGGACGCGGATTTGCCGTGGTGGCCGATGAGGTGCGAAAGCTCGCCGAACGCACGCAAAAAGCCACTCTCGAAGTCGAGGTGAATATAAACGGACTAAAACAAAGCTCAAATACGATGATAGGAATGAGCGAAAATTTCTCTAAAATTTCGGGCGACGTGATGCGCGTTTTGAGCGATTTTCAAGGCACTATCGCAAGCGTGAACGAAAATACGCAAAATATCTTAAATCAAACATTAAATTTAACTAACGAAGTCAACGTTAGCAACGGCAAAATCGACCATATAAATATGAAACTAAACGGTTATAGAGCCGTTTTAAACGGCGAATTTGACGGCATTCCTAGCGTTGGTAGCTGCCGTTTCGGTAGGTGGTTTAACGAAAAGGTCAAAAATATCGTAAAAGACGCAAAAACGGTGCAAGATATCTCACGTGATCACGAAAACGTCCATAGCGGACTCGATAAGGCGATCAAAATTTTCGCAGACAGCAGCAAGGATAACGCCGCCGGAGTGGAAATCCTAAAAGACGTGGAAAATTCGAGCAAAGTAGGCTTTGAAACGCTTTTAGACGCGGTTAGAGCGGCTAGGAAATGATAAAATTTGACCGCCTCGGCAAAAGGTCGGCAGCGGTTAAATTTTAAAAAGATAAAATTTGCGCGTTTGCTGGTGGCTTTTGGTCCTCTGCGCGCTTAGTATAAAAACTCGTCGAGCCGCTGCTATCGCTATTTGTGCGGCTTGCCGAGAGAATTTGAAATTTCCGTTTAAATTATAAATGCAAATTTAATGTATGTTTCGCGGTACGATTAAATTTGGCAAAATTGATTTGGCTCTAAAATTTAGCGTTAATTTTGTAGTTTATCCTGCTTTTTATCGGCGCCGGATTCTTGGCGAATTTATCGCGCCAAATACGGCTCCAATCCTCACTTCAATCTAAAATTTTGATTTTCTTTCGCGATTTGCTGAAGCTCGTCTAGGTTGTTTTGGGCTTGCTTTAAGAGCTCGTCGAATTTAAACCCTAGCATAACGATGCGGTAGAGCTCCGGTTTGTTTTTCTTCCAGTTATAAAGCGTTTTCGTGTCGATATTTAAAATCCCCGCTATATCTCTTTTTGATAGATTATTTCCCATTTTTAGCCTTTTTATCGGGAATTTTTGAGAAAATTTAATATCTATTCAACAAAGGAATAATTACTATTTTATTGACTTTACAAAGGAATTATTCCTTTGTTTGAAGTTAAGTTGTGCGTGATTAATATTTTGTAAATTTTTAAAATTTAAGGAGTAAAAATGGCGTACAAATTTGATGAGGATTTGGAGTTCTTGCGTGAGCTAAAAAGTAGCGATTTAAATGAGCTTGTTGATATTCTTAAGGGCAAAGAGGGCGATGAGCGCGCGACGGAGTCACTAAGTAGTAATGATTTGTTTAAGAGATTTTACCCCGATCATCAGGAGTATATTGAACTTATTTTAGGAGAGCTTCAGCTTTTTGGAGGCAACTCTTTTGTTAATATGTTTAGAGGCGGCGGAGTTTTGTATAAAGAAATTTTATGTGACGTTTGCGATAAGTTAAAGGTTAATTATAATAAATCCCAAAATACTCAGACTATAGAGCAGGGGCTTTTTATGAAAATTTTATCGGATAGTCTAGATAAAATGAGCGAGGAGGATTTGAGAAACATCTCGAGTGAACTCGGGTTAAAAACTACAAGTTTTACATCTCAAGCTGTTATGGGTGCGCTACAAATAGCTATCAAGCAAAGCGGATTTATGGCGTATAAAATAGCTCTCATCGTGGCAAACGCTATCGCAAAAGCGATTTTAGGCAGGGGGTTAGTCCTGGCTACAAATGTGGGAATAGTTAGAACCGTGAGTATATTTGCCGGGCCTATAGGCTGGCTTATTACGGGTGTTTGGACTGCGGCAGATATAGCCGGACCGGCTTATAGAGTAACGATACCTGCGGTTATTCAAGTGGCTTTTTTGAGGCAGGTTTATTTGAATAGAGGTAAAGAATGTTAATAGAAATCCTTTCGACGATTGGGATTGGATTGAAGAGCAAGAAAGACTTGAAAGACGCAGAAAACGCAACAACGCAATAATCAGATGCCTAATATACTCCGCTATTATCGGCGTTTTGTATTATTACGGCTTTACAGATAGCTTTTTCGAATGGATTTATAATTGGTGGAATGATTAAAATTAAACTAAAAACAGACGAGTCGACCTAAATTAAAGGTCGGCTCGCTAAGTCAAATTTACGCTCAAATTTCGAGCGTAAATTTAAAATTTAAAACGTACTTTGCGGATCAGTTGCGGTATCAACCCAGCCCAGCTTTGCTCCCGCTAGCAGATGAAAGTGCAGATGCATGACCTCTTGGCCGCCGTTTTCACCGCAGTTTGTAACTAGGCGGTATCCGCTCTTATCCACGCCCATCAGCACCGCGACCTCTTGGATAAATTTCGTCATCTCGCCCATCAGCGCCCCGTCCATCTCCTGGAAATTTTCAAAGTGTTTTTTCGGGATGATCAAAATATGAATCGGAGCCTTTGGATTTATGTCGTTAAAGGCTAGGAATTTGTCGTTTTCTAGTACTTTGTTGCAAGGTATTTCGCCCGCTACGATTTTTTCAAATATCGTCATGATTTTCTCCTGGTTAAAATTTGGCTTAATTATAACAAGTAAAAGTTAAAATTTCCCGCCTTTTAGGCAGATTTTATTAAATTTTGACTACAATCTATCATAAAATTCAGTAAAGGTAAAAACTTGCAAGAGTATAGAGAAAGTATCGCAAAATGCGGGAATTTGGCGGATTTAGACAAGATTCGCGTCGCGCTACTGGGCAAAAAGGGCGCGATCACGTCGGAGTTTGCTAAGCTTAAGGATATGGACGAAGCGGCCAAGAAGGAATTTGCGGCAAATTTAAACAAGCTAAGAGACGAATTTGAATCACTTTTAGTTGCTAAAAAAACCGAGCTTGAAAGCGGCGAGATAAAAGCCAAGATGAAGGCTGAGGCTATCGACATCACGCTATTTAACGAGCCTTCGGGTGCCGGCGCTTTGCACCCAGTAATGGCTACGATGGATAAGATCATTGAATACTTTATGATGCAAAATTTCTCGCTCGAGACAGGACCGCTGATAGAGGATGATTTTCATAACTTCGAGGCGCTAAATTTGCCTAAATATCACCCCGCGCGCGACATGCAAGATACGTTTTATTTTACCGACGGCAGGCTGCTTCGCACGCATACTAGCCCCGTGCAGGTGCGCACGATGATGAGCAAAAAGCCCCCGATTCGCATGATAGCGCCCGGAACAGTGTTTCGCCGCGATATGGATCTGACGCACACGCCGATGTTTCATCAGGTAGAAGGCCTCGTGGTCGAAGAGGGCGGCGCGGTGAGCTTTGCGAATTTAAAATCAATGCTTGAAAATTTCTTAAAATACATGTTCGGCGACGTTAAAGTACGCTTTCGCCCTAGCTTTTTTCCGTTTACGGAGCCTAGCGCGGAGGTCGATATTAGCTGTATCTTTTGTCACGGCGAGGGATGTCGCGTATGCAAGCAAACGACCTGGCTGGAAGTGCTAGGCTGCGGCGTGGTCGATCCAAACGTCTTTAAGGCCGTCGGCTACAAAAACGTGAGCGGATACGCATTTGGACTGGGGGTCGAGAGATTTGCGATGCTGCTTCATCAAATTCCTGATTTGCGCTCGCTTTTCGAGGGGGATTTAAGATTATTGGAGCAGTTTAAATGATAATTTCAAGAAATTGGCTAAGCGAATGGCTGGATATCTCGAGCGTAACGAGTGAAACATTGCTAAAGACGCTAAATTCGATCGGGCTTGAGGTCGATAGCTTTAAAGAGATCAGGGTACCTAAAAATATCGTCGTAGGCTACATAAAAAGCAAGATAAAACACGAAAACGCCGAGAAATTAAGCGTTTGTCAAGTGGACGTAGGCGGTGAGACGCTACAAATCGTCTGCGGCGCGAAAAACGTCGAGGCTGGGCAGTTTGTGCCGGTGGCGCTATCTGGCGCCGTTATGCCAAGCGGCCTAGAGATAAAAAGGGCAAAATTGCGCGGCGTCGAGTCAAACGGTATGATCTGCTCGTCCGTGGAGCTAGGCCTCGTAAAAACAAACGACGGCATAATGTCGCTAGATGAAAGTATCGGCGAGCTAAAACTGGGTAAGGAAATTTGCGAATATCCGCTACTAAACGACGACATCATCGAGATCGAGCTAACGCCAAACCGCGGCGACTGCCTGAGCGTTTACGGCGTAGCGAGGGATCTGTCGGCTGCGCTTGATCTGCCGCTAAAAGATGCCGCCAGATACGAAGAGGGCGAAAATTTACTCGGTATCGGGCGCATTTTGGCTATCCACGCCGAGGAAAATTTACAAAGTAGCTTTCAATACCGAGCCTTTGAGATAAAAGAGTATTTCGACGAAAATTTATTGATGAAGATCCGTTTGGCGCTGATTGAGTGCGATAAGCAAAACCGCATCGAGCGCCTGCTAGACTACGCTACGCATTCAACAGGCGTGCTTTTTAGCGCGTATGACTACGCCAAGCTCAAAAAGGACGACGAGCGTGCGGTTTTTGATCTGCAAAAGGGCGCAAATTTAGCGACTGAAATTTTAGCCGGCGGCGAGCTTTTGGGCGTCGGCGGCGTGTATCAGACGGATGCGGCCAGACTTGACGAAAACAGCAAACTAATCATAGTTGAGGCTAGCTACACCGATCCTCAAGTTATCGCGACTACGGTTTACGAAGACAAGCAAATGCCGCGCCAATCGCAGGCCTATCGCTCATTAAGAGGCAGCGAGCCAAGCGTCGGTTTTGGTGCCGATTTTTTATTTAAACAGCTAGCTGCACTAAAATCGGTCGCGCTTTATGCGGGCTCTCAGCAAAGCGTAATGACGCGTGAACCGAAGGTCGTGAGCTTCACGATGAGCGAAATGCAAAAAATGATCGGTCAAGAAGTCGCGCAAAACGATGTCGTGAGGATACTTAAAAAGCTTGGATTTGGCGTAACCTTTAACGCCGAAAAAGAGGGTGCGAACGCTAAAATTCCGTTATTTCGCCACGACATCGTAAATGCGCAGGACGTCTGCGAGGAGATCGTGCGAATGGTCGGTATCGACAATATCGTCTCAAAACCGCTAAATTTCAGCGAGTCAAACCGCATAAACGATACTTTTACCGACTATAAAAACGCGCTAAATTTGCGTAAAAAAGCGGCCGCGGCCGGATTTTTCGAGAGCGTGCATTATGTATTTGACGACGCGAGCGAGCTAGCGGCGCTAGGTTTTGCGCCTTGTAAGGCCGAGATAGCCAACCCGATAAATAGCGAGCTAAACACACTAAGGCCGACGCTGGCAAATCACTTGTTAAAATCGGCCGAGCGAAACGTAAAAAATCAGCGAAAATCGGTCAAAATTTTTGAATTCGGTAGCGTATTTAGCGAGGAAGGTGAGCAAAGCGAGAGATTTGGCTTTGTAGCTAGCGGACTTACAAAAGAGCCTAGCCTACTAAACGGCGCAAAACCTGCCGATATCGACTTTTTAGGCTTTGCAACGGCCGTTAGAAACGCGGTCGGCGAATTTGAGCTAAAAGCGTGCGGCGATGTAAAATATCTAAGCGAATTTGAACAAGCTAAAATCTATCAAAACGGCGTTTGCGTGGGTTATATCGGTCGCGTGGACGTGCGAGTCGAAGCCGCGCGCGACCTGCCGCGAACCTATCTTTGCGAGATAGAGTTTGAAAAGCTTAAATTTGAAGGCGCAGTCGTCAAAGCCTACTCAAAATTCCCTGCTATCAGCAGAGACCTAAGTTTAATTGTGCCTAAAACCATGAAATTTGAAGCGATAAAAGAGTGTATAAATGCGCTAAAAATCGAATGCCTAAAAGAATTTGCGCCGGTTGATATATATTCAGACGATAAGCTCGGAGACGACGTGAGCCTCAGCGTCAAATTTAACTTCCAAGACATACAAAAAACGCTTGAAGACGAGGAAGTAGCGGCGATAATGGATAAAATTTTGGACGCTTTAAAGCAAAATTTAAATATCGGACTAAGATGAAAGTTTACGCATTAAGAACGTCGATAAGTGCGAGCCTGGAAAACATCGCTGCCGATAAATCTATCTCGCATAGATGCGCGATATTTTCGCTTTTAAGCGATAAGCCAAGCCGCGTGAAAAACTATCTAAAGGCTGAAGATACGCTAAATACGCTAGAGATCGTAAAAAATTTGGGCGCGCATATCGAGGAAAAAGAGGGCGAGCTAATCATAACTCCGAGCGCAAATTTAAAAGAGCCTAGCGTTGTTTTAGAGTGCGGAAACTCGGGCACGGCTATGAGGCTTTTTATGGGCTTTTTGGCTGCTAGCGAGGGTTTTTTCGTGCTAAGCGGGGACGAGTTTTTAAATCGTCGTCCGATGGCGCGCGTGGCTAAACCGCTGATCAGCGTCGGCGCTAAGATAGACGGTGCAAACGGCGGAGATCACGCGCCTTTGGCGATCCGCGGCAAGAAGCTGGAGTATTTTAAATTTGATAGCAAAATCGCCTCCGCGCAGGTAAAATCGGCTCTGATTTTGGCGGGACTAAAGTCAAACGGCTGCGAGCTTAGCGAACCCGAGCTTAGTCGCGATCACACCGAGCGCATGCTAACAGGTATGGGCGCGAGCCTGCAAATTTTACCGCACGGTGTCAAAGTGGAGCCGATGAGTGCGGCGCTAAAACCGCTTGAAATTTGCGTTCCTAACGACCCTAGCTCGGCGTTTTTCTTTGCTGTAGCCGCAGCGATAATCCCAAATTCCCACATCGTGCTAAAAAATATGCTGCTAAATAAAACGCGCGTGGAGGCCTTTAAAATTTTAGCCAAAATGGGCGCGCAAGTAACGCTTAAAGAGACTTCCGGCACATACGAAAGTATTGGCGAGATCGAGATAAAGCACGCGCCGCTAAAGGCTGTGGACGTGAGCGAAAATATCTCGTGGCTAATCGACGAGGTGCCTGCACTTGCCATTGCATTTGCAAACGCGCAGGGCACGAGTAGTGTGAGAAACGCAAAAGAGCTTCGCGTAAAGGAGAGCGACCGCATCGCGATCATGGTGCAAGGTCTGCGAAAATGCGGGCTTGAAGTCGAAGAATTTGAGGACGGTTTTAGCGTAAAAGGCGGCGAGGCAAACTGCGCTATCATCGACAGTAACGGCGATCACCGTATCGCGATGAGCTTTGCGGTGCTTGGGCTAAAATGCGGAATGGTTATAGAAAAGAGTGAATTTATCGCGACCTCGTTTCCAAATTTTAGCGGGATTTTAAGGCAACTCGGAGCTAGCGTTGAAGATTGAGCTTGCTAGCAGTTACGGCTTTTGTTTTGGCGTCAAGCGCGCTATAAAAATCGCTGAAAACGCCAAGGATGCCGTAACTATCGGTCCTATCATACATAACAACGACGAGATAAATCGCCTAAATAAAAATTTTAATGTTAAAACGCTTGAAGGCATAAGTGAAATCGACGGCGAAAAAAAAGCGATCATCCGCACGCACGGTATTACAAAAGGCGACCTAGCCGAGCTAAAAAAAAGCGATATAAAGGTTATCGACGCGACGTGCCCGTTTGTCACTAAGCCTCAGCAAATTTGCGAAAAAATGAGCAAAGAGGGCTACGATATCGTGATATTCGGCGATGAAAATCATCCGGAGATAAAGGGGGTGAAATCCTATGCCGTCGGTAAGGTATTCGTCGTGCTTGAAGAAAGCGAGCTAGAGAGCGTAAAACTAGCGCAAAAAGTAGCCGTTATCAGCCAAACGACGCGCAAAGTAGAAAAATTTATGCAAATCGTAAATTATCTGATGCTACGCGTAAAAGAAGTCCGCGTTTTTAACACGATTTGCAACGCTACTTTTGAAAACCAAGAAGCGGTTAAAAATTTAGCCGCCAGAGCCGACGTGATGGTCGTAGTAGGCGGCAAAAACAGCTCAAATACGAAGCAACTTTATCTCATCTCAAAAAGCGCCTGCGAGGATAGCTATCTCGTAGAAAACGAATCCGAGCTTGAGCGCGCGTGGTTTGAGGGCAAGAATCTTTGCGGCATAAGCGCGGGAGCCTCTACGCCCGATTGGATCATACAAAAAGTAGTCGATAGGCTCGAAGGGTTTAAAATTTAGCAAATTCGTATCGTTTTTAAATAAAATTTCAAATTTGAGCCTGAAATTTAGTAAGTTAATCTACAAATAAGTTAATATTAAGTAAAATCAACTCTAATTGTGTTAAAAAGCAAAATATATCAAAAAGGAACAAGATGGCTGCGGTGAACAAAAAAGTTCAACTTAGTAAGGCAAACGACGATATCGAAAACGACGATTTCGCCGCGATGCTAGAGGAGTCTTTTAAAAAGACGGAAGAAGATAGCGACGGTATAATCGTCGATATTAAAGGCGAAGAGGTTTTTGTAAACGTCGGTAGAAAATCAGAGGGAATTTTAAACATTTCTGAAATACAGGATGACAACGGAGAGCTTAAATTTAAAGTAGGCGATACGATAAAAGTCGTAATTACCGGCTCGACAAGAAGTGGAAAACCTATCGTTTCTCACAAAAAAGCGCTTAGAAAAGAAAAAGTAAAAGCCTATATCGACTCGTATAACGAAGAAAATCAAGACGTATTCGACGTAAAAATCATAGGAAAAAATAAAGGCGGTTTTGTCGCGCAAAATAGCGACGGAATCGAGTTTTTCTTACCTCGCTCGCAAGGCGGTTTTAGAGATGCTAATGCTGTCGTAGGAAAGAGCTTTAAGGTAAAGGTTTTAAAGATAGATAAAGACGAGCAAAGCATCATCGTCTCAAGAAAAAAACTACTCGACGAAGATAGAAGAAAAAAAAGGGAAGCAATATCTGCGGTAGCCGAAAATACCGACGTCATCGAAGGCGTGGTTAAAAAAATCACTACTTATGGTATGTTTGTGGATATAGGCGGCGTGGACGGACTCGTGCATTATAGCGAGATAAGCTATAAAGGACCGGTAAATCCGGGTTCTATCTACAAAGAAGGCGACAAGGTTTTAGTAAAAGTCATAAAATACGATAACGAGAAAAAACATCTATCTCTATCTATCAAGGCTGCGATGCCTGATCCTTGGGATGAGATAAAAGACGGTTTAGAGGTTGGCGACACTATAAAAGTAACCGTCAGTAACATAGAGCCTTACGGCGCATTCGTCGATCTTGGCAACGATATAGAGGGCTTTTTGCATATCTCTGAAATTTCATGGGATAAAAATATCAAAAATCCAAAAGATCACATCAGCGAGGGCGAGGAGCTTGACGTCGAGGTTATCGAGATAGACGCGAAAGACCGCCGCTTAAGAGTAAGCCTTAAAAATTTACTCAAAAAGCCGTTTGACGAATTTAAGGCCAAATTTAAAGAAGGCGACGTTACTAAAGGCGTAGTTACTAGCGTAACGAATTTTGGCGCATTTGTTAAAATTGGTGCAGTCGAAGGCTTGCTTCACAACGAAGACGCTTCTTGGGATAGAAACGATAAGTGCAAAGATTTGTTTAAAGTAGGCGACGAGGTTGAGGTAAAAATCATCAAAATCGACTCTAACGATCAAAAAATTTCGCTTAGCCAAAAAGATTTAAAACAAAGCCCAGTACAAGCTTTTGCTAAGAAATTTAACGTAGGCGACATCGTGACTGGCAAAATTCGCGATATTAAAGATTTTGGCGTGTTTGTAGAGCTCGGCGATAACGTCGATGCGCTCATCCGCAAAGAAGACCTAGGTAACGTAAGCGCCGAAAGCCTAAATATAAACGACAATATCGAAGCCGCGATAGCCTTTATCGACGAGAAGAAAAATAGAATCCGCCTAAGCGTAAGACGCCTTGCAAGACAGAAAGAACGCGAGGTGTTAAACGAGATAAATAGCGACGATAAGGTTACTTTGGGCGACATTATCAAAGAACAGCTATCATAAGTAAATGAAGCGATATCTGCTCTGGGGCGCGATGGTTTTTTTGCTGATCTTCGTATGCGTATGCGGTGCTTTGCTGTATAGGTACGCGGAGGTAAATTTAAAAGAACCTGCGCCCGTGGAGCTAAAAATATCGCAAAGCGGCGAGGAGCGAAATTTGACCGCCAGGCAGACCTCTTGGGTCGGCGAAATGGCAAATTTGGCTCCGAAAAATTACGCTTTAGCAAGCAATGAGATATTTATAGAATTTAAAGACAAATCAAAAGCTGCCGCCAAGAGCGCATATCAGCTAATAATTGATAAAAACGACATATATTCCATGTTTTGCCTTACGCAAACCCTAAAAAACATACCTGTAGATTTTAGCGTGGTAAATGAAAAATCTCAAAATTTAATCTACATAAATACGCAAGATAGCGGTATTTTAAACCGCATTGTAAACGAACTTAAGGCGTATGATATACACTCAACTTTTAAGGAGATCAAGCTATGAAAACCATAATAGTGTGCGATGCTATACACAAAGTCGGCTTTGAAATTTTAAGTCGCGAAGAGGATATAAAAGTAATCGACGCGGTAAACGTGCCAAAGGACAAGCTTTTAGATATCTTAGGTGAGGCTGATGTGGCTATCACTCGAAGCTCGACCGAGGTTGGCGAGGCGTTTTTAAATGCCGCAAAAAATTTAAAAGCTCTCGTGCGCGCAGGCGTTGGCGTCGATAATGTGGATATCGACGGCTGTTCAAAGCGCGGCATCATCGCGATGAATGTCCCTACGGCAAACACGATCGCTGCGGTAGAGCTAACGATGGCTCATATGCTAGCGGCGGCTCGCTCTTTTCCTTATGCCCACAACGACCTAAAAATCGACCGCATTTGGAAACGCGAAAAATGGTACGGCGTCGAGCTTTTTAATAAAGCGTTAGGTATTATCGGCTTTGGCAACATCGGCTCGCGCGTGGCAGCCAGGGCTGCGGCTTTCGGTATGAAAATCGTCGCTTACGATCCGTATATAGATCCGTCGAAAGTAACCGATATGGGCGGCGTTTATACTAAAAATTTCGACGATATTCTAGCTTGCGATTTCATAACGATCCATACGCCTAAAAATAAAGAAACTACGGATATGATCGGCGAGGCCGAGATTGCTAAGATGAAAGACGGCGTACGTCTCATAAACTGTGCTCGCGGCGGTCTTTATAACGAAGAGGCGCTATATAACGGCTTAAAAAGCGGCAAGATCGCGTTTGCGGGTATCGACGTATTTGCAAAAGAGCCCGCGACTAATCACCCGCTACTTGAGCTAAACAACGTCAGCGTCACGCCGCATCTTGGCGCAAATACGCTAGAGTCTCAAGCAAACATCGCTATTGCCGCAGCCGAGCAGGCTATCTCGGCGGCTCGCGGTATCAGCTATCCTAGCGCGTTAAATTTGCCGATAAAAACGGAAGACTTGCCGCCTTTTGTGGAGCCTTATATCGAGCTTACGAGTAAGATGGCTTTCCTTGCCGCACAAATTAACAAAAACGCGATCAAAGCCGTCCGTATCGAAACTCACGGGCAGATTAGCGAATACGCGAATTCCTTACTAGCCTTTGCTATAGTGGGCGCGCTAAAAGAGAGTTTGGGCGACGGCATAAACTACGTAAACGCTAAATTTTTATGCGACGAGAAGGGCATAAAAACCGAAAGTATCGTCGGCGGCGATAGTATTTTTAAAAATAAGATCACCGTTCGTATCACGACGCAAAGCGATGTCGTAACGATCGGCGGAACGGTATTTGGTGAGAATCAGCAGCGTATCGTAACCATAAACGGCTTTAAAACAGACTTTAAACCTAAAGGCAAGATGATTATCTTTAAAAACAACGACGTTCCGGGCGTTATAGCTAAAATTTCGTCTATCCTTGCTAATGAGAAGATAAATATCGCCGACTTCCGCCTAGGGCGCGACGACCACGGTATGGCGCTTGCGGTCGTGCTGGTCGATGAAAAGATAACCAAAGAGACGCTGGCTAAACTAAACGAACTTGACGTTTGTGTGTGGGCAAAATACGCAGTTATCTAAATTTAAGCCCAAAATCGGGCTTAAATTTAAGAAAGGCTTGAATATGAAATTTTTACTTTTTATTCCGATTTTGTTTTTATTTGCCGGTTGCGAGAGCGAGGTGCAAAAGCAAACTACGAAAAATTTCGAAAAAATTCTGACCGAAAAAAAGAAATTTCAAAAGATACAAAAAGACGAACCAAGCGTAAGCGAGCAGATGAAAAGGGAAATCCACTCGCAGTCTGAAAAGAGCAAGGAAAAAGGCGAGTTTAAATTTAAAGAGTAATAAGCGTCGTCTAGAGTGCCAGTTTCGGCGCACGAGCAAATATCCTAGTCGGCGCAAATCTCGCCCGCTCGTGGTTAGTGCACAAGCTTCCGTCACGCAAAATCCGTCAAAAACGTATAGATTAGATTTTTAAGCTTGCCTTTTATATGGTTAGTTATTTTATGCTTTATCTGCCGGTATTGTTTCTGCCAGCCGGCATAAACGCGTACCGTAGCCGTAAATTTGCGGATTATCGCCTGGGCGCAATTTAACTTCGCTCAAATTCGGCTGTTTTGCTAAATTTACGAAAAACCAGCCGCTTCCTTTCTCTCGTAAATTTGAGCCGTCTTTATGTGCCTTAAGGTTGCCGGTTTTACAGGGCTTAAATTTAAAGACGGTATTTAAATGTTAAATACCTGACATACGAATTTTACGGCTCTTATATTCGGCAAATCAGCCGCGCATTAAGCCGTGAGATAAGCCTTATTTTACCGTCTTATTTAAGCCGTTTGCTACGCTATTTATTTGTCTAGCGCCGCAAGGACGCGGATCTTCCCGGCGCAAATTTAGCCTCAAGATACAGAGCAAATTTATAAATTTTCTAGCCTTTTGTTTCAAAACCTCAAAACCCGTGCCGGCCTTATCGGTGCGACGGTTGCGGCTTATGAGGCTCTTGCCTTATTTCGTGAAATGTTTTGCGTCGCCGTAAGCACCTCTTTTGCTAAGTGCAAACGGCCAAATTTGGAGTGCCGCAAAGATATGATTTTTTAAATTTGACGGTACGGCTTAAGCAAGGACAGATAAAAGCAAAGTCTGAAGCATAGACGCGCAGCGATTGCGCGAGCGCTTAAGGCGCCGATTTTTACCTACCGCGGCACGTTATTCTAGGCCTGCTCGGCAGAGATAAGCCTCGGTGTAAAGCAAGGCGAAATTTATTCGCACTATCGCCGCTGCCCTTGCTTTTTGGGATGCGCGCTTTTGTTTGCGAGATAGCAGGCTGCTGCAGTAAAGCTTGGCATCAAGATTATGCGGCCGCGCGGGCGCGATTTCTTACCGCTTTGGTTTCTAGCGCAAATTTCCACGCGCGAGCTTTTTAAAGTACGCAACGCATCTTTTGCGTAAAATTAATAAAGCGCGGTATCGGTGCTACCTTTAAATGAGTAAAAAACGAAAGCCGTTTTAGCGCGGGACGCTTGGCTGCAAGTAAAACGCGGGCAAATAGCGTAAAAGACTGGTTTTACCTTCTAAAATCTTTAAAACCGCCGTTTTCGTGAAATTTTATACGAGTTTTAGCCGTTTTTACTCTTCCAAATTTAGCTCTTACGCGTTAAACTTAAACGGCATATCGACTATTTTTCAGGGATTTTGCGCAGATTTTTTTATAAATTTAGCCGAATGCTTAAAAAAATAATTAAATTTAAATAGCCGACGCAAAAACATAAAATTTTATCTAGTCGGCGATGTTAAAACGATTTTTCTTTGAAAGCCGTATTTTTGTTTAATGGATGTTTGTATGTTACTTTTAGTAACATTTATGCTCCTAAAATGCCTAATATAGACGGCTCGTAAAATTTTATAACCAAATTAACCTCGGTTAAATTTGCCTTTTTTCGTATTACCGTTTTACGCAACTTTTGCGGCGCAAATCCCAAACCTTAAAGCGAAATATTAATGTGATTTTTATTTTGCATTAAGCTTGAAATCGCACTAAAATTTCGCCGAGATTTTAAATTTAGGAGGATTTGATGCAAGAGGTGTTTTTGCAAAATTACGATCCCGCGGGTAATATTTGGCTCAGCGCAGCTGCGGCAGCTTTGCCTATAGCCGTGTTTTTGCTATGCTTGACGGTTTTTAAGCTAAAAGGCTACGTCGCGGCGTTTCTAACCGTCGCAGCCAGCCTTGCCGTGGCGATTATATTTTATAAGATGCCTGCGGTTACGGCGTTTATGAGCTTTGCTTACGGTTTTTTCTACGGGCTTTGGCCGATAGCTTGGATTATTTTGTGCGCGATTTTTCTTTATAAACTTAGCGTAAAATCAGGCTACTTCGAGACGCTAAAGGCCTCTATTACGGCTATTAGCCCCGATTGCCGCATTCAGGTGATTTTAATAGCGTTTAGTTTCGGTTCGTTTTTAGAAGGAACTATCGGTTTTGGCGCGCCGGTTGCGATTTGCGCGGCTTTGCTTATGGGGCTTGGGCTAAAACCTTTAAGCGCGGCCGGACTTAGTATGATAGCAAACACGGCGGGCGCGGCGTTTGGAGCCGTGGGTATACCGGTTACGGCGCTTAGCGGTACCGTAAACGTCGATGCGCAGCTAATATCTACGATGACGGCTAGGATGCTACCGCCCATTACCTTTACGCTTCCTTTTTTGCTCGTTTTTTTAGTTAGCGGATTTAGAGGGGTTTTAGGCGTTTTGCCTCACGTTGTTACGGCGGCGGCTAGCTATACTATCGCGCAGTACGCTACGGCTAAATTTTTAGGCCCGGAGCTGGTAAATATAATCGCCGCTATCGTCTCCATCGTGATGCTTTGGGCGGCGCTTAGAATTTGGAAGATTAAAGACGTATTTAGAGTAACCGGGCAAAGCGAGGCAAAAGAGGGCGTAAGCCTAAGCGCTAAAGACGCGTTTAAAGCTTGGCTTCCTTTTATCCTCATTATCGCGGCTATAGTCGTTTGGAACAGCTCAGGTTTTAAATCTCTCATGGATTTTGCTACGTTTAAATTTGAAGTCGCGAACTTGCATAATCTAACTGCGTCAAATCCGCCTATCTCGCAGGGCGTGCAAGCTATTAGCGCCGTTTATACGTGGGACGCGCTAAGGGCTACGGGGACGGCGATACTGCTAGCTGCGATTCTTACGACGCTGATTTTAAAGATAAAACCCCAAATCGCAGTCGCTTCCGCAAAAGAGGCGGCAAAGGAGATGGCTTTTCCCATTGTTACGATAGGTTTTATCGTTGCTTACGCCTACGTGGCTAAATATAGCGGTCAGGCCGCGACTATGGGTCTAGCGCTATCAAGCACGGGCAACGCGTTTGGCTTTTTCTCGCCCGTCATCGGTTGGCTGGGCGTATTTTTAACGGGCTCGGTTACTAGCGCGAATTTGCTTTTCGGCACGCTTCAGCAAGTAACGGCAAATCAGCTAAGCGTACCAGACGTTATTTTTATGGCGGCAAACACCGTAGGCGGCGTCGTGGGTAAAATCATCAGTCCGCAAAGTATCGCCGTAGCGTGCGCGGCGGTGGGAATGGCCGGACGCGAGAGCGAAGTGCTTAAATTTACGCTTAAATACTCGCTTTTATTCATAATTTTAGCCAGTTTTATCACGTGGGCGGTTATACATCTGTTTCCGCAGCTCGTGCCGGTAGTTACGAATTTTAGACCTTAAAGGAGGAAAAATGAAAAGAGTTTATATGTTTTTCTCTGCTATGAATAGCAGAGAAAAATCCTAAAGCAAGAGCCAGCCAAGACTGCTAAGCCTAACGCCGAGACTTTGCATAGTGCTGTTAAAAAAGCAAGACGTGGTAAAAAGCCTATCTACGTGCCTAAACGAGATAAAAAAAGAAAACGAAAAGCTGCCGACTAATATCCTTTTTATCTGCGGCCCTTCAAGGACTTCCGATATCGAGCTCGTGCCGGTTTTGGGCGTACATGGCTTGCAGATAGTTTATGTTTTGGTTTATTAAATTTACTCGCTAAATTTAGGGCAATCGTTTGAAATTCGTTTGCCCCGCCTGCCAAATTTAAACTTTTTTGGATATAATCAACCATTTTTAAATCAAGGAGAAAAAATGGCAACCTATTCGATGGGCGACCTAAAAAAAGGACTAAAGATCGAGCTAGACGGCGTTCCGTATAAAGTCGTCGAGTATCAGCACGTAAAACCGGGCAAGGGCGCGGCTTTCGTTCGCGCGAAAATCAAATCTTTCATCGACGGCAAAGTGCTTGAAAAGACCTTTCACGCGGGCGACAAATGCGATCAGCCGAATTTGGAAGAAAAAGAGATGCAGTATCTTTACGACGACGGCGAGTTCTGTCAGTTTATGGATACCGCGACCTACGAGCAAGTGGCTATAAGCGACGAGGATGTGGGCGATGTGAAAAAATGGATGATAGACGGTATGATGGTCGAGATTTTGTTTCACAACGGCAAGGCTATCGGCGTAGAAGTACCGCAAGTAGTCGAGCTAAAGATCGTCGAGACTCCGCCTAATTTCAAAGGCGATACTCAGGGCGGCAAAAAGCCCGCTACGCTAGAAAGCGGTGCGGTCGTGCAGATACCTTTCCACGTGCTTGAGGGCGAGGTTATCCGCGTAGATACCGTCCGCGGCGAATACATCGAGCGCGTAAATAAATAACCGCAGTCGTCAAATTTGATAAAAGTAAAATTTGACTAGCTCATAGCCCGAGTAAAGCCGCTGTTTAAAGATAACGGCTTTACAAAAACGGGCTAAATTTCTACAAAAATACTCCCGAATTTATCCATGATCGTAAATTTTCAAAAAAATAGCGGCGATACCGCCTCTGAAACTGGATTTTACGTAAACTGCGGCATTTAGGACGCGTTTATAGACGGGCAAAGAAACGGTCTTAAAACCCAAAGAATACAAATGCTATTTTAGAGATAGAATTTCATCTATCGCGGGCTCCAAAACGCCTTACTATGAAACCAACGAAAATACCGATGCGGCAGCCGCTTTGCAAAAATTTAACGAGCGATTTAAGAGCAGCATTTAGATTTTTTGACGCGGTAAACCGAATGAAATTTGATTGATTTGATGCCGGAGCGAAACGGCCTAGCGGTCATTGACCGGCTTTTTGAATACTTGCTCACAAAGAATGAACAAGAAATTTTGACCCGCCAAGCGTTAAGTTTATTTGAAAAACATGGAAACAAAGCTAGATGGAAAATTTTTGAGAGGCATATAAACGATTTGCTGAAAAATATGAAAAAGACGAGATAAAATTTGAAAAAATAAAAGCCAAGGCCTAAGCCTTAGCTTAGACTTTAGGCTGATTTTTTAACGCTATCGACCAAAGCAACGATCTCTTCGTGATTTGGCAGGGCATTTACGTCCGTACCGATGAGATCTTTTTTAGAAAAGACTACTTTTCCGTCTACTTCAACTATGAAGTTTCCGCCGCTACCGACGGTTTTGCTAATTTTAGCACCTGGAATTTGACTTAAAAATTCTTCTTCTACACGAGAAGCTACCGGTCTATAGTTTCAAGAATTGCAATACGTAATCTTTACTTCCATTTTCCTTCCTTTCGAATTTAAAGTGGCGCGATTATAGCGCAAATTTAGCAAACGAGAGTATAATAATCCGAAAATTTAAGGAGAAATTATGAAAAAAGTTGCCGTGATTTTTGCCGACGGGTTTGAGGAGATAGAGGGCGTTAGTATCGTGGATGTGCTTAGACGAGGCGGCGTAGAAGTCGATATCGTCGGGCTTGATAAACTACCTATAGCGGGCGCTCACGGAGTGAAATTCGTCTGCGATATGACGCTTTACGATCTTGAGGAGGAGGACTACGATATGCTAGTTTTGCCGGGCGGCCAGCCGGGCGTCTCAAATATCGAAGGAAATCTAAAAATGAGAGAAATTATAAAGCGTTTCGATAAAAAAGGCAAATTTATAGCAGCCATCTGCGCCGCGCCGATCGCTCTTGACGCCGCAGAGATCGTTAGAGGCGAGTTTACCTGCTATCCTAGCTGCGAAAAAGCCGTACGCGGCGGAAGCTACGTAAGCGATAAAAACGTCGTGACAAACGGCCATATCATCACCTCAAGAGGTCCTGCCACGGCGATGGAGTTTGCCTTGGAGTTGCTTAAAATTTTAGGCGGCGAGCAAATTTACGCAGAAGTAAAAGATGGCTTGCTGTTCGTAAAATAAAGCCGCACAAAAGCCCAGGCGATAAATTTAAGGCAAAAATTAACGCAGCTTTGCCCGCTCTTTCTCGCCGAGTTTTTCTTTACGCGCGAGAAATAGGCTTTTGTATGAAGCCGTTTTCTAAGCCCTAAAAGCTTGCCGGTTTGAAAAATCGGCTAAATTTTGCCGCATTAAAGAGCTTGCGGATATGCTTACGGGTAAATTTAATACTAAATTATAAAAAGCGCGCTTTTTATCTAGCTTTTTTATTTAAATTCAGGTATTATCTCTTAACCGATTTATCGGGAATTTGATTTAAGGAAACGTTACTGTGAATATTTACGTCGGTAACTTGTCATATCGCATGACTGAGGCAGAGCTTAAGGATACATTTGCGCCGTTTGGCGAAGTAAAACGCGCGAAAATCGTCAAAGATCGCGACACGAATCGCTCAAAAGGATTCGGGTTCGTCGAGATAGAAAACGACGCAGATGCGCTAAAGGCGATCGAAGCGCTAAATAATAAGGAAGTAGGCGGCAGAGCTCTAAGAGTAAACGAATCTAAACCTAAAGAATAAACAGGCCGTCAAATCTGACGGCTTTTAGCTAATTTTTAAATTTAAGCTTTTTAGTTAAATTTCATTCCAAATGAACCAAAAAATCACATCTCGTGTCGCTCCGACGCCAAGCGGCTTTTTACACGCGGGCAACGTCTATAATTTCTTGCTAACCTATCTTTTTACTCGCGCTTTTGACGGGATTTTATATCTACGTATCGACGACTACGACTTGCCGCGCTACCGCAGGCAATACGTGGAAAATATCTTTCGCGTGCTTGATATGTTGGGCATTGATTTTGACGGCGGACCCGGCGGAGTGGGGGAATTTGAAGCCAAATTTAGCTCCAAATTTCGCCTCGGCGCCTACCAAAACGCTTTAAAAACGCTTGAGCAAAAAGGAGTTTGTTACGCTTGCGAGTGCTCGCACTCGATGAAAAGCTCGTTTGAAAACGGCATTTATACGCGGGTTTGTGCGGAGAAAAATCTTAAATTTAAAAAAGACGAAACGGCTATGCGACTACGCACTATCGACGGAGCGCAAATTAATGTCCGGCAAAATTTGATAAATTTTGACGCTTTGGGGCGCGGCTCCGGCGGGAAGGCAAGCCTGGCGGACGGGCTTTGGGGTAATGCGCAAAAAATACAAGACGGCACGGCAAACGGTTTAAAAAAATTGACAAACTTTCGCGGCTTTGGCGGAGACAAACCAGACGATAAGAAATTTAACCTAAATGCTATAGAAAATCCAGAAGAACGCATTTTAAATTCGGCAAATTCGGACGGTTTAAATTTGACTGACGAATCGGCGTTTGAGGCGGAAAAATTCGCCCAAGCCCAAAGCGTAAATTTGGCTCAAATTTTGGGCGATTTCGTCATTTGGAAAAAGGACGACACGCCTGCTTATAATCTCGCTAGCCTCGTGGATGACGAGATTTTGGGCGTAAATTTGCTCGTGCGAGGCGAGGATCTGCTCGCGTGTTCGGCGGCGCAAAAATACGAGGCGCAGATGTTAGGATACGGTTTTGAAAGTTCAAATTTCATCCATCACGGCCTGCTAGCGCATGGCGGCAAAAAGCTATCCAAAAGCTCGAGCGCACCGGCGGTGAGCATAGCGGACGGCGCCAAAATCCACTATAAATTCGCCGCTTTTAAACTCGGCCTTGACGCGTCAAAATGCGATACTTTGTCAAATTTGCTTGAGATGTTTAAAGAGAAATTGGGCCGATAAATTTAGGCGCTTTGCGTTCTTGTTCGGATTATTTTTAAAATTTAAAAAGCGCGGTAATTTTTATCGGTTTTGTACCAAATTTTGATTTACGGGCGATAGCGGAGTCGCTAAAATAAATTTTAGCGTTTCGGACGGGTCGTTTGCGGCAGAGTTAAAATTTGAGCACAAATTTACGTCCGCGAGGCTGCGTCAAATTTACCGCTCAAATTTGGGCTAAATTTAGAGCCGTAAATTTAAGCCGAGTCGTCCGAGCCGCAGGCATAAAATTTGCCTCTAAATCACGCGTTAAATTTGAGTTTAAATTTGACGAAAAGCCCACACCAGCAGCCTATTTACCGCGTTTAGCTAAATTTAAGCTAGACCGATTTATCCGCCTAAAAGCAAATTTTTTGTAAAATTAAAAGCATTAAAAAGGACGAAAAATGAGCGATTTTACAGATTTTACGCACCTGCACCTGCACACGGAGTATTCGCTGCTAGACGGCGCCAACCGTATCAAAGAGCTAGCTAAAACGCTAAAAAAACAAGGCGTCAAAGCCGCAGCCATCACCGACCACGGCAATATGTTCGGCGCTATAGACTTTTATAAAACGATGAAAAATGAAGGTATAAAGCCGCTAATCGGCATCGAAGCCTACATCCACAACGGCGAGGAGCTGGGAGATAAAAGCACCAAACAGCGCTTTCACCTTTGCCTCATCGCCAAAAACGAAATCGGCTACAAAAACCTGATGTATCTAAGCTCCATGAGCTATATCGAGGGGTTTTATTATTATCCGCGTATCAACAAAAAGATGCTAAAAGAGCACAGCGAGGGTATCATCTGCTCCTCAGCGTGCCTGCAAGGCGAGGTGAACTGGAACCTCAACCAAAGCGAGCGAAATTTGCGTTTCGGCGCGGGCGGATATGAGGCGGCCAGGGAAGCCGCGCTATGGTACAAAGAGGTCTTTGGCGATGATTTTTACCTCGAGATCATGCGCCACGGTATCGGCGATCAGCGTAGGATCGACGATGAGATCTTGCGCCTAGCAAAAGAGCTAAATATCAAGGTCATCGCAACTAACGACACGCACTATACGTTTAAGCAAAGAGCCGACGCGCACGAGGTTTTCATGTGTATCGCGATGAACAAACTGCTAGACGACCCAAACCGCCTACGCCACAGCGTGCATGAGTTTTACGTCAAGACGCCTGCGCAGATGAGCGAGCTTTTCGCCGATATCCCAGAAGCTATCGCAAATACGCAAGAAATCGTAGATAAATGCGACCTCACGATCAAACTAGGCGACGCGACGCCGCCGAATTTTAAATTTACGCTCGAATACGCCGCCGAGCGAAATTTGAGCCTGCCAGAGCCTGATAAACGCTACAGCATACCAAACGATAGCGTGCTGTTTGAGCACGAGTGCAGGCAGGGGCTAGAGGAGAGATTGAAATTTATCCCGACAGAGCGCCACGAGGAGTATAAAACCCGTTTGCAGCGCGAGATAGATATCATAAACAAGATGAACTTCCCGGGCTATATGATGATCGTTTGGGACTTTATCAACGAAGCCAAAAAGCGCGGCGTACCGGTAGGCCCGGGGCGCGGCTCGGCGGCTGGAAGCCTCGTGGCATATAGCCTAAAGATTACCGACCTTGATCCGCTGCCGTATAACCTGCTTTTCGAGCGTTTTTTGAACCCCGAGCGCGTGAGCATGCCCGATATCGACGTGGACTTTTGTCAAAACCGCCGAGGCGAGATCATCGACTACGTCATCGAAAAGTACGGTAAATTTAACGTCGCGCAAGTTATAACCTTCGGTAAGCTACTGGCAAAAGGCGTCATCCGAGACGTCGCGCGCGTATGCGATATGCCGTATGCCGAGGCCGACGCGATGGCTAAGCTCATCCCCGACGAGCTAGGCATCACGCTAGAACAAGCCTTTGCAAAAGAGCCAAAGATCGGCGAGCTGATAGCAAGTAACTCAAATGCAAATAGAATTTGGAAATTCGCCCTTGACCTGGAGGGTCTAAACCGAAACGCCGGCATGCACGCAGCAGGCGTGGTTATCTCAAACGAGGAGCTGTGGAACAAAACCCCGCTCTTTCGTCAGCCAAACGCCGAGGAGGATCACTTCGTCACGCAGTATAGCCTAAAGTACCTAGAGGACGTTGACCTCATCAAATTTGACTTCCTGGGGCTAAAGACGCTAACCGTGATAGATAACGCCGTCAAGCTCGTAAAAAAGAGATTCGGCAAAGAGATCATCTGGGAACAGGTCAATAAAAACGACCCTAAAACCTACGAGACGATCAGCAGCGGTCAGACGCTGGGACTGTTTCAGATAGAGAGTGAAGGTATGCAAAAAGTCGGAGCCGATATGCGCCCCGACTGCTTCGAGGATATCATCGCGATGATCTCGCTTTACCGACCGGGTCCGATGGATCTTATACCTGATTTCATCAAGCGCAAGCACGGGTTAGAGCCTATCACGTATATATTCCCCGAGCTTCAGCCGATCCTAGAGCCCACATACGGCGTTATCGTATATCAAGAGCAGGTTATGCAAATCGTGCAGACTATCGGCGGCTTTTCGTTAGGAGGCGCTGATCTCGTGCGCCGCGCGATGGGTAAAAAGATAAAAGAGGAGATGGATAGGCTAAAGGGTAAATTTATCGAGGGGGCTGAGGCTCAGGGGCTAGACGGCAAAAAGGCCGACGAGCTGTTTGAGCTTATTTTGCACTTTGCTTCGTACGGATTTAACAAATCCCACGCCGCGGCCTACACCTACGTGACCTTTCAAACGGCGTATCTAAAGACCTACTATCCGGCCGAATTTATGGCGGCTCTCATCACGAGCGAGGAGACCAACGCCGATAAGATTTCGCGCTACATCGACGAGTGTAAGCGCCTAGATATCGCTATCCTGCCGCCGTCGGTCAATAAATCTGCCAAAGAATTCTCAGTCGTTAGCGAAGGCGGCAAGGACGCCATCATCTACGGCCTAGGCGCGATAAAAGGCGTCGGAGGCGCGGCAATAGAAAATATCTTAGAGGAGCAGGCTAAGGGCGAGTTTAAGGACATCGACGACTTCGTCTCGCGCGTGGATAACTTTAAGGTAAATAAAAAAGTCTTTGAAAGCCTGATAAAATCGGGCTCGTTTGATAGCTTCGGCCTAACGCGCAAGATGATGCTAAACAACCTAGATAACATCATAGAGGCGTGCAAAAACGCCGCTACTATCAAGAAAAACGCGGCGGAGAGCCTCTTTGGCGACGACGAGAGTATGGCGACGGTTAAAACTAGTCTCGTGCGCGACGACTCCGAGCTAGAGCTAAAAACTAAGCTCAAATTTGAGCTAGAAAGCGTGGGTATCTATCTCTCCGGCCATCCGCTAGACGAGTACCGCGAGCAAATCTCAAAGATAAACTACACGCTAAGCGATAAATTTGACGAGCTACCCGAAAACGGCGAGATGCTGCTTGTGGGCAAGATCGAGGATCTCACGACTAGGATCAGCAAGAAAAACGGCAAAAAAATGGGCACGATCGAGATGCTGGATTTTCACGGTACGGTCGAGATCGCGGTCTTTGACAGAGGCCTTGGGGCGGTCGAGTCAATGAGTGCCGATGAGCGCGATCTGCCGCATGCGTTTAAGGTTCGCTACTCCAAAGACGGGCAGTTTATGCGCATAAATTTGGATAAAATTTTGACTCTTGACGAGGCTATGGGTATGGACTTTTCGCATCCGCTCGAAAAATACAAAGAGCAAATCGAGCAGATAAAACACACGCCTAGCAAGGACTTCGGCAAGATAGATAAAACGAGCGAAATCCTAGTCGTCGGCAAGATCGCCGAGATCGCTAAAATCCCCAGCAAAAAAACCGGCAAAGAGTTTATGATGCTAAGCATTATGGACCTTTTTAGCACGTTTAAGGTCGCGGCGTTTGACTCCGAAAAAGGGCTCATCGAGAGCCTAAGTGAGGAGCAAAAGGACGCTCCGTTAGCATTTAAGGTGCGTTACTCGCGCGACGATCAGGGCGCTCGCATAAATCTAATCGACGTCGTGAGCCTAGAGGACGCGCGCGATATGAATTTCCAAAGCAGAAGCTTTAAACAGCGCAAGGAAAGCAGCGGCGCTAGCTACCAAAACGGCTCGGTACCTAGCGAAAGCAGAGGCAAAAGAGAGCTTGAGGATCTGGTGTTGGAGCTAAATTTGGATGAAACGGGCAAGGACCTCATCACGCAAATTTACCGCGCCGCCATCGGCGAACACCGCGCCGCAGCCGATAAAAACAACAAACGCCTGATTATCCGTATCAAGGACGCGCAAGAAGGCCGCGCGCTGGTTTATACGACGGAGTTTATCGTGGGAGAGGGGTTTGAGGATAGGGCGCTAGGTTTAAGGCAAGCCGTTTAGATTTTTAAATTTGACGGCTTGTCTTTTTGGTTTATACTTCGCTGCTTTTAAATTTAGCTCGGTCATTACCCGCACGGTAGCTTCCGTCGTAAAATTTAAAAGCGGCTTGTCTCGCGAGTGCTTTGTGAATTCAAATTTAACGACGCAAGATTAGTCAAATTTGACTGATTTATCGGCAAGCTTTGGGATTAAATTTAAAGAAAACATACGAGAAAGCGTGCCAAAAGAGCTAACGAGGCTTGAAAAAGCATACTAAGACTCGTGGGTAAATTGCAGAAAAAGCAAAAGCCGGACGTAAGAATCTAGCCGTTTTCTTATAAATTTGGCTTCCAAAGCCGTCTTTTTGCTTTCAAATGATACAATTCTGATTTCAATTATTACATTTTGTCTTTAAATTTGACGGGAGCTCTTATGAAAAAACTGGTTTGGTTAAATCCTGTTGTAAAAAACATCTACGACTTTGCGGCGCTTAAAGAAATTTTGCAAGATAAAGGTTTTAGCGTAGTAGAGTGCGAAAAGGACCACACCCAAAGTGTAAAAAACGCATACAAAAACGCTCTTGCGCAAAGCAAGCTTATCTTTGATAGTCGCTGTCCGAGGGCTGTAAATTTCGTCAGGGCGAATTTCAAAGAACAGGCCGCTCTCATCTCAAATTTAAACCCCATTTTGATAGAGAGCGCCATTGAGCTTAGCTCAAAGCTAAAAGAGGACGAGTGGCTCTACGTGACGACACCCTGTGAGGACTTGGCCCAGCTTGGTAGGGGACTAAATTTGGAGCGAACCACATTTTTGACATGGAAGAGCTTTAGAGAGCAAAACGCTATAAATTTAAAGATGCGTAGTATCGAGCAAAGTCCGATACCGCCGGGTTTTTTCGCAAATTTGGGCGTAAAAACCTTAAGCCTTGATAGCAAAGAAAAGATAGAAAACGCCCTTTCATATAAATTTAGCGAGCTTAAAAACTACCGGATCATCGAGCTTTTGTACTGCGAAAACGGCTGTCACAACGGAGATGGGCTGTGAAGGAAATTTTCAAAAAGAGCATTTTGATCCTAGCGATCTTTGCCATCTGGCAGGTCGTTTGCGAGCTAGAAATTTTCACGCCGTATATCTTGCCAAGTCCGGCAGCGACGCTAAAGACGATGTATGGCATGAGCCTAAGCGGCGAGCTTGCTACGCATACGATCATCAGCTTTAAGCGTGTATTTGCAGGATATGCTCTTTCTTTTGCCCTAGCGCTCGTGCTTGGCGGTATAGCTGCGCTTTTGCCAAAGATCAGCGTTTATTACGAGTGGATACTAGAGTTTTTTAGAAACATCCCGCCGCTTAGTTTGATAGCCATTTTGGTGCTTTGGTTTGGTATAAACGAGATGCCAAAGATCATTATTATCATCCTGGCCTCGTTTTTCCCGATGTTTCTAAGCATCCAAAAGGGGCTAACGAGCTGTGATATAAAGCTTATCGAGGTTGGTAAAATTTTTGGCTTTAGTAAATTTGAGATTTTTTACAAGATCATCATAAAAAGTGCGCTAAAAGATATCTTCGTCGGCATGCGAATAGGCTTTGGCTACGCTATGCGCGCGATCATAGGAGCTGAAATGATAGCGGCTTCAAGCGGGCTGGGATATCTCATACTTGACGCAGAGGAGCTTTCGCGCGCGGATAGGATATTTGTAGGGATTTTTACTATCGGCATTTGCGGCGTGCTCATAGATAGGCTCTTTTTGCTTTTGATAGCGAAATTTAGCCTTTTGCGAGGCGATAAATGATAGAAATTTCAAATTTATCCAAGCATTTTTTTATAGGCGAAAAGCGTATCGACGTTTTGAGAGAACTAAGCTTAAGCATAAAAAAAGATAAGATCACCGTCATACTCGGCAGAAGCGGATGCGGCAAAACGACGCTTTTACGCCTCATCGCCGGTCTTGAGAGCGTAAGCCTAGGCGAGATAAAATTTAAAGAGCAAGCAAAGATCGGCTTCGTCTTTCAGGAAGCCCGCCTCATGCCGTTTCTAAACGTCTATGAAAACATCGTATTTGCGCTTAAAAAGCATGAGATAGAGGCTGCAAAGATCGATAGTTTGATATCTATGATAGGGCTTAGCGACTTTAAATTTGCCGCAGTTTCACAGCTATCCGGCGGTATGAGCTCGCGCGTTTCGCTTGCTAGAGTGCTTGCGTATGAGGCAAATTTGATCCTTATGGACGAGCCGTTTGCTGCGCTTGACGCATTTACTAGGGCTAGCATGCAGGCTGAAATTTTAAAAATACAAGCCGACAAAACCATCCTTTTCGTCACTCACAACATCGATGAGGCGCTATTTTTGGCTGATGAGATCATCTTGCTTGAAAAGGGCGGGATAAAATCAAACTACGACCTATCAAATTTAGCAAGGCCAAGAGATCTGCTAAGTGAGGAGCTAATAGCCGTAAAACGCAAAATTTTGAGTGAAATTTAGAATAAAAAATGATAACTAAAACTAAAATGAAGCAAAAAATTATATAATTTATAAAATTTTTAAAGGAGCAAATATGAGAAAGTTTTTCAAGGTTTTGTGTGCGGCCTCTTTGTTTTGTCTAGTCGCAAACGCAAGCGAAGGCTTAGATAAGATCGGCATGACCTACGTCAAATCGCCGCTAAACGTCCCATCGATCGTCGATAAATTTAAAGGCTTTTACGCGAAGTCTTTTGGCGTGCCGGTCGAGTACTCCGAGATCACCTCAGGTGCGAAACAAACGCAAGCGCTCGCTTCAAATTCACTCCAGTTTCTAAACTGCGTGGGCGGCACTTCGGTTATACTAGCGGCTGCAAATAAGGCTGATATAAAGATCATAAGCGCCTACTCAAGGGCGCCAGAGGCATTTGTGATATTTTCTAAGGACCAAAACATAAAGTCGCCAAAAGATCTAAAAGGTAAAAAAGTAGCAGGCCCAAAAGGCACGATCTTAAACGAGCTTTTGGTTAGATACCTAGCTCTTGGAGGGCTTAGCATAAATGACGTAGAGTTCATCTCTATGGGCATCCCGGCTGCGCAAGCCGCAGTTGAAAACGGCAGCGTCGATGCAGCGCTTCTTGCAGGACCAGCGGCCTACAACGCTCAAAAATCAGGCCTAAATATAGTGACAACCGGCAAAGGCGTCATCACTCCAGTCATCGTCACTGCCACAAGCGGGGAGTTTTATAAAAAGCATAAAGACGTAGTTGAGAAATTTAAAAAGGCTCAGGACGAAATTTTAGACTACATCAAGGCGAACGAGGACGAGGCGCTTAAATTTACGGCTGAAGAGACGGGGCTAAGCATAGAGGCGGTAAAGAGCATGTATCCTCAGTACGACTTTAGCTCAAAGATCACGGCTGATGATATAAAAGCCCTTGAAGCTACGCAAGAATTTATGCTTGAAAGCAAGATGATAGAGCATAAAATAGATATAAAATCGCTTCTACTAAACTAAATTTAAAGGGCAAATTGCCCTTTAATTATCCTCTGTGCCTTGCAAAAAGGTCCAAATTTGCATTATAATAGTAGCAAACTTTGCGAGTATAAAAGTAACCGTTTTAGCTTGGAAAGATAAGGAAATGAAGCTAAAACTAATAAAAAGATACGCTGCGGACGAGTTTAGCTACTAAATTTTGAAAAATAAATTTAAGATAAAAGTCCTGCGCGAACCGATCGGCGTAGGCATTAGCCTCGCAAGAGCGCTAGGAAAATAAATTTAAGGTAGAAAATGAAAAATTTGACTATGTTGATACTTTTTGCTATCGCGGCCATGGCGGGCGAGCCTAAAAAAGGCGAACTCAGCCCCGAAAAGGAGGCGTTTTTAAGTGCGCGCTACGAAACGCTTAAAAAATCGTGCGCCCAAAAGGACGCTAGAGCCTGCAAACGCGTGATCTTTTTTTATAAAAAAGACGAACTCAAATATAACGAGCATGAAGCTCAAACGGCGATGCAGACTTTGCTTGACGCGTGCAAAGAGGGTAAAATTGACGCATGCATGGAGGCAGGCAAAATACATATAGAAAATAAAAATTACGACGCGGCAAAAGAACTTTTGCTGCCTGCGTGCCTAAGCGGTCATTACGACTCCTGCGCCGTTTACGGTAGATATTTGGAAAAACACTCGCCCGCTAAAAGCAAAAAGCATGCACAAAAGATATATGAATTCGCCTGCGACAAAAACTCGGCGCTAGGGTGCGAAAATTTGGGGCTTTTGCTTCGAGCCGAACCTTACTTGCATGACGAACCGCAGGATTTGCCAGGATATTTTTATCTAAAAAAAGCCTGCGAAATAGATGCTAGAAGATGCCTTTCTCTGGGTATTTCGTCTTTGTCGTACGATCCTGAGGATGCCATAAAAGCACTCACTAGAAACTGCTTTGAGTCGGATATGTTAGCTGGTTGTATTATGCTTACGGAGCATCATAAACGAGGTGCTTTATACGCCTTGGACGACGCTGAGGCAAAGCGAGTATACGCGCGCCTTTGCGAGCGAGCGCCGTATAAGAAAGAATATTGCCAAGCGGCGCAGTAAATTTAATCTCGCTTGCGTTTTGATTTAGGGCAAATTTAAACGGGCGATTAAAATTTACCGCGCTAAATTTAGGCGAGGCTCTTAGCCTGGGATAAAATTTAAAGATTAAGGAATAAAAATGGGTAAAACGGCCTTGGTCGTAGGAGCTACGGGAGCGGTCGGACGAGAGATAGTGCGCGGGCTTTGCGAGGATGAAAACTACTACAAAATCATCGTTTGGGCGCGCAGGGAGCTAAATTTTAGCCACGAAAAGTTAGAGACTCAAATCATAAATTTCGACGAGATCAAAGATATACGGCCGCGCGAGATAGACGAGATATTTTGCGCGCTGGGCACGACGATGAAGCAAGCCGGTAGCCGCGGGCAGTTTTATAAAGTGGACGTGAGCTACCCCGTAAATATCGCAAAATGGGGCATCGCATCAGGTGCGCGCCGTTTCGCGCTCATCTCGTCGCAGGGCGCAAACGAGCGGTCGAGATTTTTTTATCTGCGCGCAAAGGGCAAGGCGGAGAAAAAGATCGCCGCTCTGGGTTTTAAAAGCTTGCAAATAGCGCGGCTGCCTGCGATAAAAAGCGAGCGCGAGCAGGTGCGTATGGGCGAGCTCTTTACGATTTGGCTGTTTGGGCTTTTGCCGAAGTTTATCTTAACGAACTACCGCCCGATGAGCGCAAAAGATATCGCGGCCGCCGTCATCGCCGCCGCGCAGACGGACGCTAATGGCGTGCAAATTTATCATCCAAGAGAGTTTATTTATAAGTAAAAGCGTAAAGGCGATTTTAGATTTAAGCTTTTAAAAACGCCGAAAATGCGCCTGCTATTTTAAAATAAAAAATCGGCCGGATTTTGCAAGGCGCGCGGGCTTATTTAAATTCGGCCCTTGAGCGCGGTTTAGCTATTTGCTCGGTAGCGGACAAAAGTCGGGTGCGTCAAAAAGAGGCTCGCGTTTATGTTTGGCTATTTGTTTGGTCGCGGCCAAAACGCTGCTAGGACGACTTTTGCGCCATAAGCCGCCTAGTAGGTAGCGCGAGCCTGCACGCAGTTTCCTTGCTCGCGCAAAAATCAAAACGCCTACTTAAAGACTATGCCGGATGCGGTAAAATCCATTTGCTCAGGTTCGACGTTTGGTAGCGATCTAAATACCGACCCACCGATCACCTCTTGCCAAATTCTAAATACATAAGATTTATTCTATTGTGATATAATTTAAATTAGAATGATTAAGGGGAAAATTAGTGGAAAATGAAAATGTACCGGCTTTATATAGCCAATGGTGTGAAATTCTAAAAGATATATTAAAAAATAATGGCATTAATAATTTAGACGACATAGCAATAGGTGAAATACCAATGTATTTCAAAGAATATATTTTTAGAACCTTGCAAGATGGCTTAAAGCATAAAGTATATTTTTCGAAACAATTGCAAAATAATCTAAAGTATAACAATTTCAAAACAGTCATAGAAGATATAAAAAATAAAGCGCAAGATGGACAAAGGCTAACTCAATATCTATCAAAAGGTATTGTAAAGAATTTAAAAGAACCAGACAAACTACTAAATGATTGGGGTATTGTTCATATGCATTTATCAAATGATATACAAGCTGATGGTTTTTGCAAGAGAACAAATGAATTATTATTTGTATATAGAAATTTTTTAAATTCGACCGACATGTATTTTTTAGACATCTTTGAGCACGGTAGATGGAACGAAAAAGAAATTGTTGAAATCATTCATAAAAATTGGCCAGAATCTATTAAACGCTTCAAAATTGATTGTCTAGAGATATGCCACAATCCAACAAACAACGAGATAAAAGACTTAAGAAAATCAAACATTAATTCAGCAATTGAACTTAGCGATGGAACTGCTTATATGGCGATTGGCGGTGGAATGACTATGACTGGTACAAATATGTGGTCTATGATGGATCAAATTAACAGCTTAAAATTTTTCAGAAAAATAGAAAAAGAAATAGCAGAAGAAAGTGGTATCTCTGCCGAGAACCTATCTCTCACTTTAGAAAATGGAAAATTAGTTATAAAATCAAATAATAGAAATATTTGCGATATTCAAAGTCCATATGATAGTATTTTAGAACAGTTTTGATATTATTTCACTAATTAGTACTTAAATAAGAGCAATATATTAATATTCTCACTTTAAAGCCATTAACATAAATTAAACCGCTTCCGCGCGTAAAATTTCGCTGTGAATTTTAGGCGGCATCCCAAACATCCTTGCGTATTCGCGGCTAAACTGCGATGCGCTCTCATATCCCACGTCAAATGCAGCCTGCGCAACGCCGATCTTTTTGGTCGCGAGCAGATTTTTTGCCTCTTCTAGGCGGATCTTTTTTTGAAAAGCTATGGGGCTTAGCGAGGTTACGATTTTGAAGTTATGATATAGCGAAGACTCGCTCATATCGCATTCGCGCGCAACATCTTTCATGTTTAGTTTTTGCGAAAACTCGTTTTTTATCTTTGCTACGGCTTTTGAAATTTTATTCGAGACGCTGCCTTGCATCGCAAATTTACTTAAAAAATAGCCGCTTTTATCGTTTGTTACGAGCGTGTAAAGTATCTCTTTTTTAGCAAGGTCTGAGAGAAATTTGACCTTCTCTTTCGGCTTTTCTAGTAGCCAGACAAACCTCAAAACAGGTTCTAAAATTTCATCCGTTATCTCGCCAAAGAATATGCCTTTTTCGCTTTTTTGCAGACTCTGCTCTTTTACGTCCACGCCTTTTAGCACTTCATAGACCTCATCAAGGCTAAATTTAATGCGAAGCGAGATGTATGGTTTCTCTTTTGAAGCGTCTGTTAGGCTTATATTTAACGGTACATGAGTAGAAGCTAGCGCATAAGTCTGCTCGTCGTATCCGTGCATATCATCGCCAAAGCCGATCGCCTTTGCTCCTTGCAGTATTATGCACAATGACGGCTCATAAACCGCGCTGATAAAATCATGCGTTTTGTCGCTGATTAAAAGTCAAGCGAGTCGATCTCGCTCTGCTCTAGGCAGTTTACGCCGCATCTATCTAATAAAAACTCTTTTGTCTGCTCTTTTAGTAAATTTACATCAGCCATTTTTACGCCTCCAAACTAAATTTTGCAAAATTATACAACTTTTTAGAAAATTTGCAGGATTAGGCATGAAATTTAGAGGATCGTTCTAACGTAAAATTTAAAATACAGATATAATACACCACAACAAAACGATATGCGAGACGCGAAAATCCAAAGCTCACCAAAATATCAAAAAATTTAAAGGAGAAGAGATGAATCTTAAGAAATTTGCGGCGACGCTTGTAGCGTCAAGTTTTATTTTAGGAGGTAATGCAATGGCTAACACAAACGTGGCAAAATCACCGCTAGAGGCGGTATCGATGGTAAGCGAGTGGGACAAAGTTTTCGCTAAAAGCGATAAGGTAGATCACAAGAAAGTTAAATTTAAAAATCGTTACGGCGTGGAGATCGTCGGCGATCTTTATACGCCTAAAAATTTGCATGGTAAAGCTGCCGCGATCGCAGTTAGCGGACCTTTTGGCGCAGTCAAAGAGCAATCAAGCGGCCTTTACGCCCAAACTTTGGCCGAGCGCGGCTTTATCACGCTTGCCTTTGATCCAAGCTACACCGGAGAGAGCGGCGGCGAGCCAAGAAATTTAGCAAGTCCGGAGATAAACACTGACGATTTTAGCGCTGCGGTGGATTTTCTAGGCACCCAGAGCAATATAGATCGAGGTAGAATCGGCATTTTAGGCGTATGCGGCTGGGGCGGCTTTGCTCTAAACGCAGCTCTTGCCGATCCTCGCATAAAGGCGGTTGCGACCAGCACGATGTATGATATGACGCGAGTGATGGCAAAAGGATACAACGATAGCATAGGCGCCGATGAGAGATATGAAACTAAAAATAAGCTAGCCGAGCAACGCTGGGTCGATGCTAAAAATGGCAAACCGGCATATACTGGTGCGATAAACGTTGATCCAAAAAAGGTAGACGCAAGCACGCCGCAGTTTATCGCTGAGTATGCAGACTTTTACCGCACGCCGCGCGGATATCACAAGCGCTCCGTAAACTCAAACAGCGGAGAGAGCGGCTGGATCGTCACAAACCCTATCTCGTTTATAAATATGCCGATCCTTGCTTACGCAAGCGAGATGAGGACTCCAACTCTTATCGTAGCAGGCGAGAAAGCGCACTCAAGATACTTTAGCGAGGACGCTTTTAAATCTCTCGGCAATAAAAATAAAGAACTAGTTATCGTCCCTGGCGCCGTGCACACAGATCTATATGACAATAAAAATAACAAGATCCCATACGATAAATTTGAGGAATTTTTCAAAGCAAATTTGAAATAAACCGCTACCCCTGCACCTTACAGGGGTAAATTCGAGAGATAAGGGAGGTAAAAATGAGAAAAATTTTAGCCGTCTTTATGCTTTTTGCTGGGTTAAATTTAGCAGCAGGAGAGAAAATGCAAAATTTAAAGATAGTCCTAAAGAGCTCTAACGGCGAAGCGACAGCTATCCTAGATGATACGGTAGCGGCAAGAAGCTTTGCCGCACAGCTACCGCTAACGCTAAATTTAGAGGACTACGGCGGGCACGAAAAGGTCGCTAAGTTGCCAAAACCGCTTGATATAAGAGGCGCTCCGAGCGGCAGCGACGGCAAAAAAGGCGAAATCTCGTACTTTGCTCCGTGGAATAACTTTGTCATCTACTACGGCTACCAGCCTTACTACGAAGGTATCGTGCGCCTGGGCGTGATCGAGGGCGATGTGAGCTCGGTCGCAAAAGACGGGCAGATTAAGATCGAACTAGCCGAATAATAAATTTAATATGGAGCCATATTTTAGGGCAAAAAGAGCTCTCGTAGGGCGCGCTAAAAAGCGTGCATATGTGTTTAAATAAAATTACGCTTAGCCCTGAAGATAACGCTAAATTTGAAGAAATTTTGATCAAGTAGATGAGAATAAGCCTCGCCAAAGAAAGCGGCATGCTGGCGCTTTGTGCCTTCACGCTAAAAGATGCGCCGAGCCAGTGGATATTTTTTGAAATTTACGCTGGCGAGGCCGCGTATGAGGCGCACAGGCAGGCGCCGCATTTTAAGGAGTTCTTGTAGGCGCGCGACGATATGGTTGCTATGTTTGAGAGTTTTGCGCTAAAAAAACAACTACTCTTTTAGCAAGATGAAGCCCCGCAAATAAAAACTAAATTTAACGGTTTTGTGAGAGCGTCACCGAATGCGTTGGCGTAAAAAACGTCTCAAACTAGATTTTAAAAAAGGAGAAAAATGATAGACATTAGGTATTTTAGGTTTGTTTTCGCGTTTATTATGGCGCTTTTTATGTCGCTTATCATCTCAGGCGTACTTACATACGTAAATTTGGGGTTTGCCGATGGTTTTTTTGGCATTTGGATGGCCGGTTACGCAAAAGCTTTTGCCGTGGCGTATCCTAGCATACTTGTAATCGCGCCGCTAACTACGAAGATTACCAAAGCTATTTGCGTAGATAAATCGCAAAAGTAAATTTAGCGGCTAAATCGTTGCTAAGCCTTGGGCGTAAGGCCAGCATGCCCTTATAGGTGCGCGGTTTAAATTTAAACGCAGAAGCTGCGCGTAAAAAGCAAAATCACCTAAGATAATAGGCAGAAGCGAAAGCAGCCTTGTCTGAAACGGGACTAAGGGCGGACTTTTGTGGACGCGAACGACTTGTTTTTTAACGGTTTGTCGGCGACATAAGCAGAGCATAAATTTAAACTCGGTTCGGCGGCATAAATTAACGCTCGCGGGCGAATTTAAAGAGTAAATTTATCGCGCCTTGCTTAACGTTGGGCGGCTTTATTTGCCGCTAGAGCGTAGATTTGCTTTTAAATTTAAACTTAGCCTGAGTTTGCGGCGTAAAATAAATTTAGCAAACCTCGCCGCTTAATTAAATTTTATCCCTCGCACGACTTGCGCGCCAAGACCCGTTTGCATATGCCGCAAAAACATCGCGTGATAAAAATCCCCCTCGTGTCCCGGCGCGTCGTAGGTGGCGACGAGGCTTGCCGGTACGACGACTCTGCGCCTGATATTTGCCTCGTTTGCGCTAAGCTTTAGGTGCGAGACTAGCTGATAGACGCACAGATCGGTGCAGTCGCCTAGTACAACGAAGGTGTTTATGTGCGGATTTTGCGCGATAAACGCGTTAAATTCGGCGCAGTAAGCCGCGCTCAGGGAATTTTTGCGAAAGATTTTTATCTCGTCAAAAAACGGCAGATCGCGCAGCTGCGGTATCGTCTTTGCGCCATCGGTGCCTTTGATAGCGTGGGGCGGAAATGCGTCAAACTCCGCGCAGTTTGCCTCGTGACTATCCTCGAGCAGCACGAGATTTCTCGCACCCGCCGCGTAAGCCGCGCTAAAAGTCCGCGCTATACCGTCCGCAATCGCGCCCACTCGCGGGCTAGCTAGCGGCCCCATGCTGCAAAATCCCTCTATCATATCCACGCTGATAAATGCGGTGTTTGCCGCGTCGCCCGCTAAAAGTTCGCTAAATTTAATCTCCTTTAGCTCCTCAAACCACACCGCCAAATCCTCTAAAATTTTCGCGTCAAATTTCATTTTCTCTCCTTGTTTTGATTGTTTTTCGTTCGTTGTTCGGCTGGCCGAAGCCAAACCTTCCGCCGCCCTAAATTTTGCGTTCAAATTTAAACTCCGCCTAGAGCATCAAATTTTATCAAATTTACCGCCTAGCCGCGCGTCTTTGCGGGCAAATTTACGCAAAAGCTCTTTGGCTCAAGCTCGATCTCGATACTGCCGCCGTGGGCCTGGACGATCTGCAGGCATAGGTGCAACCCAAGGCCGTTGCCCTTTAGTTTGCTTGTTTTAAAGGGCTCAAAGACCATGGCTTGGTTTTTGATCGGCACGCCGCTATCGGTCACGGCAAATTTATGTTCGCCCTCGCGCTGCTCGTAGTCTATGCGCACCCAGCCCTCGTCGTCCTCGTTTTCCTCGACTGCATCGATCGCGTTAAACAGCATATTTTGAAACACCATCGCGAGCAGATCGCGGTCGCCCACGTAGGGTAGGTCGGGGAAATTTAGGCTAAATTTGATCTCCTTGCCGTAGGTGTAGCACTCTATCGCCGCTTCGCACTCGCTTTTTAGCTCGGCTAGGTTAAATTCGCGCGCGTTTATCGTTAGGCCTTTGGTAAAAAGCAATGTGGCCTTGATGATGCGCTCAACGCGCCAGATCGCCTTTTGCATCTGCTCGACGACGGGGCGAGCGCGCTCGTCGGCTTTTTTTATCAGCGTGGAGGCTAGCAGCGAGATCGAGCCAACGGGGTTGCGTATCTCGTGGGCGAGGTGGGCGGCGACCTGCCCCATCGAGGCTAGGCGCTCGGTGCGCTTTTCGGTCGTTATGTCGGTTGCGGAGATGATTTTTTTGCCCTCTTTTTGGGCGATTTTGATTAGATAAATTTGCCCCTCAGCGCTTATCTCGCCTTCCTCTTGCGGGATAAATTTTAAAATTTGCCCGAGTTTTAGGGCTTCCGAGTTTTGTAAAAATATCTCGCCCGCCTCGTCCAAAACCCAGATCGCATTGGGTAAAATTTCCACGATATCTTTGATGAAGCCTTGCAAACTCGCATAGGACGCCGTTAGATTTTTGTACTCGCGCTCTATCAGATAGGTCTGCTCGATCAGGCTTTTTAGTCCGTCCTGGACGCTGGTTTTATCTATCTGGGTCATAAAAGCTCCTCGAAATTTTCTAAATCAAAAAGTAAAATTCGGTCGTTTTTTAGGCGGTGCACTTCGTTGCTAAAGCCGCTTTTGGAAAATAGCGCGACGGCATCGGGCTCAAAGCCTAGCCGCTCGCATTTTTTAAGGAGTAAATTTACCACGTTTTTGCAAATTTTATGCTCTTTAAATTTAGCTTCTCCGACGATGATACGTCCGTCTAGGCTTAAAAATATATCTATCTCGATATTTTTCGCCCATAGGCTGCGCACCCGAGCGGGCTGGGTACCTAGTCTAAACGCCAAAAGCTCGCGGCAAAGCAGCTCAAAGCCAAAGCCCGCGTACGAGTCGAACTCTCGCCTGATAATCTCCATCAAAGCGCCTTTTTCGCCGTTTTTTAAAAGGGCTAAATTTGGTTCGATGAAATAAAACCAAAATCTAGTAAAATTGTCGTTAAAGACCACCTTATCCTGCGCTTTATCGCGCTCGAGCAGCTTTTTGGCTTTTTGATATTTGCTTTTTACGCGCGGTTTTTCCAGCGTCTTTTCTATGCTAACTACGCCTAAGTTTATCGCGGCGGCGTAAATTTTTAGGATGAGAGGGCGGGGCAGAAATTTATTTAGAGCGTATTTTTTGCGGTCGTTTTTAGCAAGCTTGCAAAGGGCAAATTTAAGCTCGTTTTCAAAAGGCGCGTCAAAGCTAAATTTGAGCGACAGATCTTCAAATTTATCTAAAATTTCTTTTTCTATCGCCTCGAAAATATCGTAATAACTCGCCTCAAATTTTAGCGCGTCAAAGACTAGATGAAAGTAAATAAGCTGCAAGATATCAAGGTGCTTAAAGCGCGCGTAGCTTGATTTTAAGGCGTAGATTTTCGCTCCTTTTTAGCCCATTTTAGCACAACTTTGGTTATAATCTCTTTTTTTGTAAGGAAAAATTTTGGTTAGCATCGACGAAATCAGGAAAAATATTATTTTAAAAAAGGGCGTGCGCTACTTTGACTATACGGCTTCTGGCCTAGCCTACGCACCTATCGAGCGCAAGATCGCAAAATACCTAAAAACCTACGCCAACACGCACTCCGAAAGCGCCTCAAACGCGCTAAAGACGCAAAAACGCTACGAAAAAGCAAGGCAAAGCCTAAAAGACGCGCTGGGGCTTGACGAGCGATTTTATCTGATCTCTACGGGCTGCGGCGCGACCGGAGCGATAAAGAAATTTGAGGAAATCATGGGGCTTTACCTGCCGCCTATGAGCGCGAACCGTCTGGGCGAGGAGAGTCTAAAGGGCGCAAATTTGCCCCTCGTCGTCGTCTCGCCCTACGAGCACCACTCAAACGAGGTCAGCCTGCGCGAGGGGCTGTGCGAGGTCGTGCGCATACCGCTAAGCAAGAGCGGGGAGATAAATTTCGGCAGGCTCGATCAACTGCTCAAAATCAACTCAAAGCGCGAGATCATCGGCTCTTTTAGCGCAGCCTCAAACGTCACGGGGATAATCAGCGACTACAAAAAAATCTACGTGATGATGAAGCGATACGGCGCGACCGTAGCCTTTGACGCGGCTAGCCTTAGTCCGCATGACAACCTCGACGCCGACTACTTCGACGCGCTATTTCTCTCGCCGCATAAGCTTTTAGGAGGCGTAGGCAGCTGCGGACTGCTTGCGATAAAAAAAGAACTCGTAAAATCAGACAAACCGACCTTTGCCGCGGGCGGAACGGTTAGCTACGTGAGCCGCAGCTCGCATTTTTTCGCTCCTAGCGTGGAGCGCACCGAGGAGGGCGGCACCCAGCACGTGATGGGGCTGATTAGAGCCTCGCTAGCATACAGACTGCGAAACGAGGTCGGCCTAGACGTCATAAAAAGCCGCGAGGATGAGCTTGCAAAGCTATTTTGCGAGGGGCTGGATAACATCCCCGAGATCGTGAGCTATTTTCCGCGCGCAGTGCCGAGACTGCCGATTTTCGCGTTTAATGTAAAAGGCGTTTCGCCTTATGATTTTGCCGAGGCGCTAAGCCGGGACTACGGCGTGCAGACCCGCGCGGGGTGTGCGTGCGCCGGTCCGTACGGACACGATCTGCTCGGGCTAAAAGACGATCAGAAATTTGATCAAAAGCCCGGCTGGGTGCGCGTAAGCCTGCACTACTCCCACACGCAAAAAGACGTCGCATACCTGCTAAAGGCTATCAAAAAAACTATCAAAAAATTTAAAACCAAAAAGGATAAAAAATGAATAAAATTTTAGCCGCGGCCTTGTTTGCCCTTTGTGCCGTTTGCGCGCAGGCAAAGCCCTTTAGCCCCGAGCAGTACGCAAAAGTACTTCGCGAGTACAACTCCGCCGCGGGCGCAAACAACTACTTTGAAAGCGGTAGATTTAAAGAGGAATTCGAGCTTCGCAAAAAATACTGCGACGAGGGTCTAAGAGACGCCTGTGGCGATCTGGGGCTGCTCTACGTTACGGGCCTAGGCGCGCCAAGAGATAGCAAAAGAGCGGGCGAACTACTCGAATACGCCGCCAAAAACGGCGAGTTTAAGGCAATCTCGCAGTACTACGAAACAGCGCTTGACATAGCTCGCGCAGCGGAAAAGTACCCGGACGACAAGGTCACGCAGCACCTAGGAGCCGAGTTTAAAAACTCGCTGGAGCAGTGCAAAGCGTATAAAGGCGACCGCCACGTGTGCTTCCGCGCGCTGGTGATCAGCGGCATGCTGCCAAAGGGCGAGGGCGGCCTCGGGCTATCGCAGACTGAGTTTGCCAAGGCGTGGGAGGATATCGTCGTGAGCGACGTCGAGCGCAACGGCATGGACGACTCGAAGGTAAACGCGCTGGCAAAGGAGCTGGAAGGACTATCGGCGCGATAAATTTGCGGGCTTTACGGCGTAAACTTGCTTTTTTCGGTCAGGCGATCCGTCAAATTTTATCGTCCGCGCGGGTGCCTTGCTCAAATTTGACGTATTTTTACGCCCAGCTCAAATTTGCTCGGCGTTAATTTTTATGAATTTATAAAAACTTTGGAGAAAATTTAGATGCGAGATTCGCGCGAGTTTCAGGTCTTAGCGGGCGAGGTAAAAAACGTGAGATGGGATGCGGCGATGGATGAGTGCGCTTTTGAGATCGCGGGCGCGAAATTTAACGCCAAAAAGCTCAAAGAGCACCTCGTGCCTCGCGAAAATGACCGCCTAGCTATCGCCTATGACGAACAAAACGAGGTTTGGAATTTTAAAAATTTAACCTCTGGCAAGTGGCTCAAAAACTACGCTTGGCACGCGCATTTGATGATTTTTGAGGAGGCGATGATGGAGTTTTTGCCGGAGAGGCTTTACGGTCTTATCTTGGTGATACCGATCGTCTGCCTATTTAAATATCTCCCGCCGCTTGGTAATATTATCTTGCTTTTTGCAGTTATGATTTGTCTATTTGTGTTGCTACCTTTGCTCTGCATCGACGACAAAACTCCGACCGATAAGGCAAACGCGTATCTAGCTTTGAGAAATTTTTAAAAGAAGCGGATTTGTGGTTCGTCGTCAAATTCGCCCGCCCAAAAATGCTGCCAAACGCGGCAAATTCAGCGTCTATTCTTAAATTTGGCGGGCGAACGAGCGATCAAATTTATAGGTGCGCAAATTTATATCGCTCAAATTTCGGGCGCGAAAACTTAAAATTTAAAAGGATTTAGCTTGCAAGAAACGAAAAACGATTTAAACCTGCTCGGTGGCCGCATAAATTCGCTTGAGTGCGTCTATAAAGACAAAAGCGGATTTGATTATAGCTTTAGCTTGGAGGATCAATTTTTTAACGTCCGCTCGCTACAAAGTCCGCTCTTGCCGGTAAATGACGGCGACGAAACGCTGGTCGTTTGCGATAAAAAGGGGCGGGTTTTGGGGCTAAAAAACCGTTCCCTAAACTCCGCGGCCTGGTACACCTACGAGCCTAGCTCCTTTTTTGCGGCTCTGTTTTTCGCGCTATTTTTGCTGTTTGGCGCGGCAGGTGTTTGGGCGATTTTTTCGGGATTTGGCGGATGGCAGCCGCTTTTTGGCACTTTGCTTCTAGTTTTTGGTTTTGGCTCTCTTGCCTTTGCTTGGTTTAAATATCACGGCGAGGCGTCTTTGGGTTTGCGCGTTAGGTTGATGCTAGACGCCGCAAAAGAGCCCAAGGCAAACGGCGAGGTTAGCGGCGCGGTGCGAAATCTAAGGATTTTTGATACGAAAGAGAAAAACTATTTTAGCGTCACGGTCGGCGATACGTTTTTGTGGGGTAGTGGCCCTAAAAAGCGCGCTCTGGAGCTAGCAAACGGCGACGAAGCGAGCGTGAAATACGAAAATTTCAAGGTTTTAGAGATACGAAATCTCAGTAAAAATCTGACTGCGAAAAAATCGCAAGGCTTTTTTGAGAGGGGCGCTAGCTTTGTCGTGGATATCGCGATCAGCCTTTGCGCGGGACTTGTTTTGCTCTGCGCGGGAACGATGGATTTTTGGTTTTCGCCTTTTGCGGGGATTGCCGGCTTGATAATCTTGCTCGGCGGATTTGGTTTTAACGTGTTTTATAAAAAAGATTAGCCTTTGACGAGGCTTGGCAAATTTAGCGCGGAGATTTTAAATTTAAGCCAGGCCGCCGTAAATTTGACGCTCAAATTCGGCGTAAAATTTGAGTAGCGCAAGCGGACTCGCCTGTGTTTAAATTTACAAAAAACGCTTGCAAATTTGCCGGGCCCTAAATCGCTGATATAGCGGCGATAAAGCTTAAATTTAGAGCGACCTCCGTGGTTTATAGCGAGGCAAATTTACGCACGGCAAGGCTAACTGCGACCGTCAAATTTAGCCTAAATTTCGCAAAAACTCCGCGTATTCTTTAGTGCCGCGCTCTAAATCGTCCTGGCTTGATACGTAGTCCACGCCCGGAGTCTCCTCGGCGCCGTAAAATGCGAAAAAGTCGCGATAATCGGCGCGAAAATAGTATTTAAACGCAAGCTCAAACGGCACAAGAACCTCGCGCAGGCTAAAATGATAGCGTCCTTGCGAGCTGTAGTCGCTCTTTTTGATGCCCGCAGTCACGGCTAGCGCCACCTTACGCCCCGCTATGCCGTCTGAACCGCGTCCGTAGGCAAAGCCGTGCGTCATCACCGCGTCGATCCATGATTTTAAAATCGGAGGGCAGGAGAAGTTGTGAAGCGGAAACTGCAAAACAAGGGTGTCGTGGGCTCTGATGAGCTCTTGCTCGCGCGCGGCGTTGATGTTGCCGCCTGCGTAAACCTGCATCAAATCATGAACGCTATAGCGCTGCGGCTCTTTGAGAGCCTCTTGCAGCAGGCGTTTGTTTATGACCGAGTTTTGGATGTCCGGGTGGGCTAAGATGATTAGGGTTTTCATTTTTCTCCTTTTTTGATCAAGCAAATTTTATCGGACTTTGCTTAAATTTGAGCGGAGCATTGCGCAGTTTGGCGACGTAAATTTGACGTAGGTTTAGCGTATTTTTACAAAAACGCTTGCAAATTTCGCAGATTTTCTTTTATGGATGCGGGCCGGTAGAGCGTTGAGATAACGGCGATATAGTCTGGATTTAGCGTGGCGATTTGCGCGATATTTGCTGCGTTTATGCCGCCGATCGCGCAAACGGGGATTCGTAAAATTTCCTTTGCGCGCATTATAGTTTCAAATTTGCAAAGCGGAGCGTGCGGTTTGGTCGAACTTGCAAACAGGGCGCCAAATGCCGCGTAAGAAGCGCCCTCGTCCTGCGCTTTCAGGGCTAAATTTAGATCGTCGTAGCAGCTAACGCCGATGAAGGCGCCATCGCCTAGGATCTTGCGAGCTACTTTTACTCCGCCGTCGTCTTTGCCGATGTGCACGGCGTTTGTGCCTATTTTGGCGGCAAATTTTACGTCGTCGTTTATGATAAATCTCGCTCCGTAGCGCTCGCAAAGCTCTTTTAGAGCAGTCGCTATGCGCTCGTTTTTTGGCTCAAGCTTAGTGCGGTACTGTAAAAATTTCACTCCGCACTCTAGCAGTTCGCGAGTTTGCTCGAGTACGGTATTTTCGGGCGTTAGGACGTCGTCCGTGATAGCGTAAATTTTAGCCACGGTTTTCGCCCGCTGCTTTGTGATCTAGTAGCCGCATGCCGAAATTTGAGCCGTGGGCGTTTTTGATGGCGTTTGCGACAAAGGCTTTGGCGCGTCTGATCGCCGTTATCTCGTCTGCCCCGCACGCTAGAGCGCAGGCGATAGCCGCGGAGAAGCTGCAGCCCGCGCCGTGCATGATCGTAGGCTGCTCTAGCGGTTCTCCGAATTTAACTACCTCGCCGCTTTTTTTATAAAGCGTGTCCTCGCAAATCTCGCTCGTTTGCGTGCGTTTTAGCACCACGTCGCAGGGCAGATCCGCGCCTAAATTTAACCGCTCTCCGTCAAAATTTAACCCCAAAATGCGCGCTTCGTCTAAATTGGGCGTCGCGATGCGAGCGAGGCTTAAAAGCTCTTTTAGCGCGTTTATGGCGCCCTCTTGCAGCAACTTGGCGCCTGATTTCGCCACGCAGACGGGGTCTATCACGACCGGTACGCCGCGGTTTTGCTCTAGCCAGGCTTTGACGCAGGCTATGAGCTGTTCGTTAAAGAGCATGCCGATCTTTACGGCGTCAAATTTTAGCTCGGCGCAAACTGCTTCTAGCTGCGCGTTTAAAAACTCGGGCGTTACCGGCATTACCGCGCTCACGCCGCTCGTGTTTTGCGCGGTTAGAGCCGTGATCGCAGTCGCGCTGTAGCAGCCGTAGGCCTCGCAGGTTTTTATGTCGGCTTGTATGCCGGCGCCCCCGACGCTGTCGCTGCCTGCGATGATTAGGATATTTTTTTTGGGATTTTTCATTGTTTTGCCTTGAGCGGTTTTGTTAAATTTATCTTCGGGCGAATTTATTTGTCGCCAAAATCCTTGCCAAACTCGACGCCTAGCTCCTTTAAATTTACGGGGCCGTTTCCTTGCGACTCCATCGGCGCAGGCACGGTTTGCGGCTGCGTTTGAGCAGGTTGCGAGCCTAAAGAGTTTTGCTCGGTTTGATCGTTTTTGGTGGCGTTATTTTCGGTTTTTTTAGGTTTTTTCTTCGGTTCTTCTAGCTTTTTGCCGGTTAGGCACTCGTAAATTTCCGCGTGATTTTTCTTGGCCCAGTCCTCTTTGACCTCTATTTTTTGGTACTCTTTGCTAGTAGGCGAGGTAAGGCCGTTTTTGACCAGAGTTTTGTTTAAGATTTTGCTTTCGTCGCTTACTTCGCACAGCCATCTATCGCCTAGATTTTTTAGCGTGAGCACGTAGTAGTTGCGCTCGGGACGAAATATCTTTTTGATCTCTTTGTCGTAGGATTTGCCAAAAATTTCTAGCTCTTTTTTATCTTTTATGCATTTTGAGCCGTCGTAAAATTTAACGTTTGCAAGCCTGCAAGGGGCGATCACGGCGGCGTTTAGTCTAAAGACGAAGGTATCGTAGTCTAAAATTTTTTCTAGAAAAAGGACCTCTTTGGCGACTTTTTCGTGTTTGGATTTGGTTGTCTCGGTGATTTGCATGTCGGTAAACTGGGCAGCCGAATTTACCGACAGCAAGGCTAAAGCGCAAAATTTAATCAGAGTAAAAAATGCGCTTTTTTTCATTATTTCAGATCGTATTTTTCTAGTAGTTTGCCGTAGCTGCCGTCTTTTTTCATCTCGTCGAGCGCGGCGTTTATTTTAGCGATTAGATCTGCTTGCTTGCCTTTGTCAAACGCCATAGAAAAGCCCTCGCTACCGTCGTTTTCTTTGTAAAATTCCTCAAGCTCGGGATTTTTCTTTAAAAAGCCGTAACCGATCGAGCTATCAAGCACGACTGCGTCTATCTTGCCTTTTTTTAGTCCCATGATTAGCGGAACTGGATCCTCGGCAGGCACGACTTTAGCGCCTGCGATAGCGTTAGCGGCGATCTCTTGGACGGTGCCTTGTTGTACGCCCACTCTTTTGCCGTTTAGGGCGTCTTTGCTCGCGATAGCGTCGTTGCCTTTAGCGCGCAAGTAGATGTTTTCGGTCGCATAGTAAGCCTGCGTGAAATCAATCGATTTTCGTCTATCGTCGGTTGCGCTCATCGCGCTTGCTACGGCGTCGATTTTGCCAGTTTTTAAAGCTGGGATTAGGCCGTCAAAGCTCATATTTACGATCTTGTACTCAAAACCCGCGCGTTTAGCGAGCTCCGCTACTAGATCCATGTCAAAGCCCGTGATCTTGTTTTGCTCGTCCACGTACTCAAACGGCGGATAGTTAGCGGCTGTACCGATCTTTAGCTCGGCGGCGCCAAGCGTAGCTAGAGCCGCTAAAAGCAGCGCAAAAATCTTTTTCATATTCTCTCCTTTAAATTTGGTTTTAAATTTAATCCCGCGACTAGGTGCGGGCTAGCAAATTTATTTTAGGCCGTATTTTTCCATCATCTTGTCAAATTCGCCGCTCTTTTTTAGCTCCTCTATCGCGGCGTCTATCTTGCCGATTAGCTCTAGGTGCTTGCCCTTGTCAAACGCGACGGCAAAGCCCTCGGTTCCGTCAGGAAGTTTTAAAAACTCCTCCAAATCAGAGTTTTGCTTTAGATACTCGTAGCCGATCGGACTATCTGTTAGCACGACGTCGATCTTGCCCGCTTTTAGCGATAAAATCGCAGCCGCTACGTTTTCTGCAGGCACGGCTAGGTCGCCGCAGATAGATTTAGCCGCGGTCTCTTGCAATGTGCCTATTTGCGCGCTTATTTTTTTGAGATGCATATTGGTCGCATTTACGTCGGTGCCTTTTTTGCGGATGAAAAGATTATCCGAAAAATAGTAAGGCTTCGTAAAATCAACAGATTTTCGTCTCTCCTCTGTCGCGCTCATGCCGCTTAGCGCGGCGTCTATCTTGCCCGTTTTTAGGGCAGGGATCAGCCCGTCAAAGCTCATGTTTTGTATGTCGAATTTGACGCCGATTTTCTTGCCGACGGCCTCTATCATATCGATTTCAAAGCCTACTATTTTGTTGTGCTCGTCGATATACTCAAACGGCGGATAGTCCGCGCTCGAACCCACTCTTATCGTTTGTTGTACCGCTACGGGGGCTGCCTCGTTTTTTACTGCGGCGTCTTTGCTCGCTTTTTCATTCGAGCTTTGACCGCAGCCTGAAAGCATCAAAGCGGCGGCTACGAAAACTAAAAGTTTTTTAAATTTGCCGGCGGACAAAGCCGCAACGATGTTCTGTGACATTTTAACCTCCTTTTAGTGGTTTAAAATTTTACCTAGAAAATCCTGCAAACGCTGATTACTAGGGTTTTCAAATACGTTTTTAGGCGTGTCGTCCACGGCTATTTTACCACCGTGCATGAAAAATATCCTATTCGCCACGTTTTTAGCAAAGCCCATCTCGTGGGTGACGACTAGCATCGTGATGCCTTTTGCCGCGACGTCTTTCATGATGTCTAGTACCTCGCCGATCATCTCGGGATCTAGCGCGCTGGTCGGCTCGTCAAAGAGTATGACCTCGGGGTTCATCGCGAGGCTTCTAGCGATTGCTATACGCTGTTTTTGACCGCCTGAGAGCTTGTGCGGGAAGGCGTATTTTTTATCGCTTAGACCCACGCTTTTTAGCAGCTCGTCGGCTCTTTTTTCCGCGCTTTCTTTATCCAAAATCCCTGCTTTTATCGGAGCTAGGGTTAAATTTTGCAAGACGTTTTTATTTGCAAAAAGGTTAAAGTGCTGAAAAACCATGCTCACTTTTTGACGGATTTTGTTTATATCCGTTTTTTTGTCCGTTATATCCTCGCCGTTTATCTTGATGTGCCCGCCGCTTGGCTCTTCTAAGCGATTTATGCAACGTAAAAACGTGCTCTTGCCGCCGCCGCTAGGGCCTATGATAGCGATGATTTCGCCTTGTTTGATATCTACGCTGATGTCATCGAGGACGCGTAAATCGCCGTAATTTTTACTCAAATTTCTAATCTCAATCATGGCGATTTAGTCTCCTCTCTAAAATTTTAACCAAAAACGTAAAGAACTTTACGCTGACGTAGTAAACTATACCCGTGAAAATGACGGGCTCGGGGCTATAAAACACCGCTTGAAGGCTCTTGCTTTGCATAGTGATATCAATGACGCTGATGTAGCCTACGACTGAGGTCTCTTTAAATAGCGAGATAAATTCGTTCGCAAGCGCAGGCAAGATGTTTTTAGTCGCTTGCGGAAACACCACTTCGCGCATCGAGACGTAGTAGTTTAGACCCATCGCTCTTGCGGCTTCCATTTGTCCTTTATCGACGCTATTTATGCCGCTACGCACGATTTCTGCGACGTAGGCGGAGCTGTTTAGCCCAAGCGCGATCAAAGCGACGTAAAAGTTATCGCTCCAAGTCGCGAAAATCACGACCGAAAATATAAGAAGCTGCAAAATAATCGGCGTTCCGCGCAGGATATCGACGTATTCGTCGATGAGAAAGCTTAAAATTTTGATATTTAAAAACTTTAAAAACGCCAAAATAAAGCCCAGCGTCACGCCGATAGCGGTGCCGCCGATAGTGAGGCCCAGCGTCACGCCGTAGCTTTTAAGGTAAGCTAGACGTTGCGCCTCGTTTAACTCCGTCGGATAAAAATAATAAACACCCGCGGAGACGATAAGGACGAAAAACAGCGCCCTAAAAAATTTTTCGTTTAGCATTTCTTAAACCTTAAAAGTGTAATGAGGGTTAATAATACGAAAAAAAATATAAATTTAACCTTTTTTACGCGAAAAAATTATCTTTTAAACAAATTTATCATATTATCGTAACTCAAATTTAAAACCCGAGGGAAATTTATGGATTACGCTCGCTATATCGCCATCGCGCTGTATTTTGGATTTTTGCTTTTCGTGGGGCGATACTCGTATAACAAAAACGCCAATATGGGCGAATACCTGCTCGATAATCGCCGCCTAGGGCCGGTCGTAACCGCGCTAAGCGCGGGAGCTAGCGATATGAGCGGCTGGATGCTGCTTGGCGTGCCGGGCGCGCTATATGCCACGGGGCTTGCTACGATTTGGATGGTTTTGGGGCTCGTTATAGGAGCGTATTGCAACTACCTGTTTTTAGCAAAGCGCCTGCGCGTCTATACCGAGGTTGCCAGCGACAGCATCACGATTCCAGATTTTTTACAAAATCGCTTCAAGGACGAGACTAAAATTTTACGCATAGTCTCAGGACTTTTGATTTTGATATTTTTCACGCTATACGTGAGTAGCGGGATAATAGCGGGTGGCAAGAGCTTTGAGAGCTTTTTTGGATTAGATTTTAAATTCGGCGCGATCTTTACACTGGCTATCGTCGTTTTTTACACGTTTTTCGGCGGTTTTCGCGCGGTTTGCATTACGGACGCGTTTCAGGGCACGCTGATGTTTTTGGTTTTAGTCGCCGTGCCGATAGTGGCGTTTTGTAATCTAAATTTGCCTGACGGAGCTACGTTTTGGGGTGAGGTCGCCAAATACGGCAAAAACCACCTAAACGTCTTTTACGGCCAGACTTTTTTAAGCATCCTAGGACTCATGGCGTGGGGGCTTGGATATTTCGGACAGCCGCACATCATAGTTAGATTTATGGCGATACGAAGCTCAAAAGAGCTAGCCCAGGCGCGCCGCATCGGCATCGGCTGGATGGCGATAGGACTTGTAGGAGCTATGATGAGCGGGCTTATCGGCTTTGTTTATTACAGCGAGTTAAATTTGCCTCTAGCAGACCCCGAGAAGGTATTTTTGCAGCTTGGCGAGACGCTGTTTCATCCGTTTTTCGTGGGTATCATCATCTCAGCCGTACTTTCAGCTATCATGAGCACGATCTCTAGCCAGCTTTTGGTTAGCGCAAGCTCGGTGACGCAGGACTTCGTGTTTGCCTTTTATAAAAAAGAAATCTCGCAAAAAGCTCAGGTCGCCGCGGGCAGATACGCCGTCGTGGCCGTCGCGCTAGTTGCTACCGCGCTTGCTTTTAGCTTTAACGAAAGCGTGTTAAACGTCGTTGGCTACGCGTGGGCGGGTTTTGGCGCGAGCTTTGGGCCGGTGCTGCTTTTTAGCCTTTACTGGCGCAGGATGAGCGCGCTAGCGGCCTTGCTGGGTATGATAACGGGCGGAGCGACGGTGATCGCTTGGATAGCGCTTGGGCTAAATTCTTACGTTTACGAGATATTGCCGGGCTTTGCGGTTTCTTGCGTCGTGATTTATCTCACCAGTCTCTACGGCGACGCGATAGATAAGATGAGTAACGAGCCAAACTCGGCCACCGTTCAGGACGAATTTGAAAAAATGAAAACGAGGCTGTAAATGCAAAGTAGCGTAAAATGCGGTAACTGCGGCGCCGAAGTCGATGTAAATTTGGCTCTAAAAACCGAGCTTGAGCTTGAAATGAAGCAAAAAATGGCGGCAGCCAGGCGAGATTTCGACAAAGAGATCGAGATTAAGAGGGCCGAATACAAGGCGCATTTAGATGCTTTAAACGCGAAGGAAAAAGAATTTGACGCCAAATTTGCCGCAGCCATAAACGCTAAAAAAACAGAGCTTGAAAATGAAATAAAAGCAAAACTCGAGGGCGAAAATTTAAACATAGTAAACGCCCTAAAAACCGAGCTTGAAGCCAAGTCAAAGCAGATAAACGAGCTAAATTTAAAGACGCTTGAAATAGAAAAGCTAAAACGCGAAAAGAGCGAGTTTGAAAGCGCGCTGATGGCTAAAACCGAGGCCGAGCTAAGCAAGCGCCTAAACGAGGAAAAAGAGCGGCTAGGCAAGGTTCTAGCCGAGCAAAACGAGCTAAAATTTAAGCAAAAAGACGAGCAACTAGAAGCGCTAAAAAAGCAGCTAAACGAGGCGCAAAGGCGCATAGAACAGGGCAGCGAGCAACTGCAAGGCGAGACGCAAGAGCTCGCTATCGAGGCGTGGCTGCGGGAGAAGTTCGTATTTGACACCATAGACGAGGTCAAAAAGGGGGCAAACGGCGCGGACGTAATGCAGATCGTAAATACTCGCGAGGTGCAAAACTGCGGTAAAATCTACTACGAAAGCAAGCGCACGAAAAATTTCTCAAACGAATGGATAGAAAAATTTAAGGCCGATATGCGCGCATCGGGCGCCGACGTCGGAGTGCTAGTTAGCGAGGCGCGCCCGCGGGAACTAGAGCGTATGGGGCTGGTTGACGGCGTATGGGTGTGCAACTACGAGGAGTTTAAGGCGCTTTGTTTCGTGCTAAGGCAGGGCGTCGTGGAGCTAAATTTCGCTAGGAACTCCGCGCAAAACCGCTCAAACAAGATGGAGATGCTCTACTCGTATCTAGTGAGCAACGAGTTTAAGATGCGTATCGAGGCTATCGTGGAGGGCTTTTCTGCGATGAGCGAGGAGCTGGAGCGAGAGAAAAACGCGATGAAACGCATCTGGAAGAGCCGCGAAAAACAGATCGAAAAGGTGCGCGACAACGCGATCGAGATGTTTGGCTCGATAAAGGGGATCGCAGGAAATGCAATAGGGGAGATAAGGACGCTGGAGCTGGGGTTTGATGCGGGCGATTTTGATTCCCCATAAATGACGGATTTTAGAATAAATTTTTCTACGCCCGCCGCAGTCACGGACGACTAGTCCGCTTCTTTGCGGGTAAGAAAAATTTATTTAAACTACGCCTATTTTGTCTAGAATATTTGTCTCATATCCTACTAAATTTACAAATTTGCTCTGCTAAAATTTTAAAAACGAAAGGCTCAAATTTGAGTGATTATGATTTGCCTAAAGGCGCCAGGCTTGATGACGATGAGAAGGTTCTGTATTGCTATCAAAATATAAGTTATTTTTTTGTCGTTAGGATGCTTATTTACATGTTTTTGCTATTCGTTTTGTTTAATATCATAGACAGCAGTATATTGTCTATAATTGTCATATCCGCCGTTTCAGTTTTTCTATTTTACATTATGTATTGCGAGATATTAAATTATAAAAGGCAATGCATATATATTACCAATCAAAATTTTATTACCGGAAATAATATAAAAACAAAAAAAGAGGAAATATCATATTTCTATACAATTTATGTATTCGGATATCGTCCCGTAATCGTCCTTTATAAAAATAAAAAGTTTTTGTATTTTTTATTTGTTGAGGATGATGTAAATTTTAAAACTGCGATGAGCGCTATTTACGACATCTCGCTTAATGAAGATTTTAAATTTGATTTAGGTAGCGGAGCGTATGGATTCGCCAAGAGCTATGCGATAAGGAAATTAATAAAATAGTGCAAATACGCAAAAGCATATTGATTACACTTGTTTGGTGCGCCACAGCCGCGCTATATATTTTAAATTTGCAACAGGGCTAAATCTGTAAATTTGACTCGGCCAAAATTTAAAAACCCAGCGAAGTTCTGCTTTAGCTTCACTGCGTTCGCTACCGCTCAAAGCAGCTTGCAAGCAAGAGGAGACTGCTGAGCTTGCAACCGCTAAGCAGGGCGAGCAGCTTAAACTCCATCAATACAAAAGCAAAATGACGTCAAATTTTTACAAATTAAATTTTTACGTTTTCAAGATGAGGGTCTAGGCGAGTAAAATTTTTCAAATTTAGCCTCAAATTTAGTTTGCATCGACCTGAATTTTATACTTGCCGCAGCGGGTGCAACGAAACAGATGGCCCGCCGTATCGCCGCCCGCGACGGGGTAGCCTTACTAGTAAGCGACGGGTTGCCACCTTTGGCGGATTTTGCTAAATTTGCTAGGCTTCAAAGCTACGATTTACCCGCGCATTTACTATAAAACAAATAGGCAAGAGCACAAAGAAGCTAAATTTCGCCGACAAAGACTAAATAAAATCTAAAGTATATTCGCAAGATTTTTAAAATGATTGAAATTTAGAGGATGGTGGGTTCACCAGGACTCGAACCTGGGACCATCCGGTTATGAGCCGGATGCTCTAACCAACTGAGCTATGAACCCGCCAGCTGAAGTGAAGTTGTGATTATAGCAACGCAAAGCTTATTTACTGCTAAATTTTGATTTAAAAACGCAAAAATGTATAATACGCCAAATTTAATCCAAGGTAAAAGATGAACGAAAATTTAAACGATTTCATAGACGCATTTTTACTTGACGGCGGCGAGCAGAACCAAAAGGCGCTAATCGCAGCGCTAAAAAAGGCCGAGTTTTTAGCGCCCGTACTCATAAACCAAGCCTTAGTAAAACCGGGCGGCAGCGCAGTTTACGAAGAAGAGGGCTCAAATATAAAATTCGTCCTGCTTGAAGACGAGGAGAGCGGACTTAGATATTTCCCCGCGTTTTCTAGCAGGGCTGAGATGATGAAATGGCGAAACGACGCCGAGCAAGAGGCGATAAATCTGCGCCTAAAAGACTACGCCGCGATGATAGAAGGCGGCGAGGGCAAATATGCGGGCGTCGTGATAGACGCGTTTTCGCATAGTTTGATTTTGGATTTAGCAAAGCTAAAAGCGATTTGCGCGGAGTAAATTTAGCTAAATTTGGATGCTTATTTTTGCTCTTAAAGTTGCCGATTTTTAAGCATAAGAGCAAAATTTAGCCGCTTAATCTGCAAAAAACGCCGATTTTAGCGGAGTTTTAAATTTGCGCCCAGCCCGCTCTTGCCGCATTTTACGAAAATAGGCGAAATTTAATAAATTTAGTAAAATCTGCCTAAATGCGCTTTTAAACGCAATCTAGCAGACAATAGACGCTAGCTGGCGGCAAATCCAAAGGCGCATCGCCAAAGCGTAAATTTAAGGAGAAAAAATGAAAGATTTTAGGCAAAGATACGTCGCGCTACAAAAGGCGTTTTGGGATTCTGACGGCGGCGCGGCTAGCGTTTTGGCGCTATATGAGTTCAAGGACGAGCTGGAAAAATGCGATGAAAAAGAGGCAAAAGCCGTGCTGGTCGATGTTTACTATCTACTGGAGCTTAAAAAGAGTGCCTACGAGTTGCTTGATAAAATTTGCGACCCCAAAGATAAAAAACAGCTAAAAAGGCTCGGGTATCTAAAACAATACGCCCTAGACGGCGACGAGGACGCGATAAAACGCCCAAAAACCGCGAGCAAGGCAGCGCGCGCGAGCAAAAAGCCAAAAGCAGCGCCTCATTTTCGCTATTACCCGGATCCCGTTAAATCTGGCGTGTTTAAGGACGATATAAGCGTGGTTTGCGAGTGCTGCGAGCAGGAGACGGACGTTTATTATTGCGGTCACGTTTATAGCGAAAGCGACGTGAAATACCTCTGCCCGCACTGCATAGCTAACGGCAAGGCTGCGGCGAAATTTGACGCTACCTTCGTCCAAGACGCAGACGAACTGCCTAGCGGCGCGGCTAATGCGCAGGCTAAGACGGACGAGCTTTTTAAAAGGACGCCCGGGTATTTTTGCTGGCAAGGAGAGCAGTGGCTTACGTGCTGCGATGATTACTGCGAGTTTTTGGGCGACGTGGGCACGAAAGAACTGCGCAAGATGGGTATAGCAGACGAGGTCCTTGCCCAGTACGCTAAACGCGGCGAATACGACGCCCATACCGTGCGAGAATACCTGGAAGCGGGCGGCTTCATGGCGGGATATTTGTTCCGCTGTCTGCATTGCGGTAAATATAAAATCAACGTCGATGCGGAGTAAGACTACGGTATAAGCGCCGTAAACTCGCGCTCGGTTTTAAATTTGCGCGATTTGCTCATCGGCTTGCGTTTTTATGACGATTTTGCTTTAAATCTACGATACCGCAAAATAAATTTATGCCGCTTTGCTTGCGTAAATTCGCGCTTTGGCATAAATTTACTTGCCTAGTTTTCGGGCGTTTAAATTTATTAAAAGGCGCTGGGTTAGCTTGACGTTTTGCGCTATTTTGCTTGCCGCAAATTTTAGATTTTTTTTATTTACCAAGAGCGGTAAAACAGAGCCTATCGCTATCTAATCAAACTAGACGCACCGTTAAAAGGCGGCGCAAATAATCTACGTTTGAGCAAAATTAGCGTCCGCATCGCTATATCCGCAAACGACGGCTTTGGCATTTAAGGTAAGTCAAATTTTAGCCTCGTATCGCAAAATTCGGCAACCCGCCGCGCAGCTAGCGCAATCTAGTCTTTGCGGCTAGCGTTTATGCGTAGCGTAATTTATTTGTGGCGCATGTAGGCTTATCTTTTTGCGCACCGTGCATGCCCTTAAATTTAGCCTAAAAGATCGTCTTACGCCGCAAAGACCGTTTTTACCGCGGGCAGCAGTCAGGCGCAGCTTAAACGGCATTTAGTCGCCCGGCCAAAGCCTGCGCGCAGGCAAACGCAAAGTGCAGGTTGTAGCCGCCGAGCATCCCCGTTACGTTTAAAACTTCGCCGATAAAATAAAGCCCGCGCACTCCCTTTACGCCGCAGTCTGCCTCTAGCGCGTCCGTGTCTACGCCGCCTTTCGTGACTTCTGCTCGCTCAAAGCCAAACGTCCCCGCAGGCGCGAATCGGTAGCTAAAAAGTCGTGAAATTTTCTCTCGCTCGGCTTGGGCGTACTTGCCGTACGGCTTGTCGCTAAGCCCCGCCGCCCGTAAAAACCCTAGCGTAAAACGGCGCGGTAGCGGCAGGACGGTGCTGAGCTGTTTTTTGCTTTTTTGCGCGGTTTCGATGTTAAAATTCGGGCAAAAATTTATCTCGATCAGGCCTTTTTGCCAAAAAAGCGAAGCGTTTAGCACGGCCGGGCCGCTTATGCCTTTATGTGTGAAAAGCACGTCGCCTGCGATTTCAATCCGCTTTTTTTGACTAGATTTCCAGGCTTTTGCATCGCCGTTTAAAATTTCGACGCCGTTAAATTCTATCTCTTGCGAGGCGTTAAATTTAGCGTCCGACTCGTAAAAATTTAGGTTTTTATCCAAAGTCGCTTCGTTTGCCGCTAAATTTAGCTCTAAAATTTCGCCGTTTTGTCTTGATGCAGCAAGCGTTACGACTTTTTGCGAATCTAAATCGCCTGTTTGTAAGGGCGCGGACTTGTTGCTTGACTGCTTTAAATTTGCGCCGATAATTTTTCGGCATACGCTAAATTTATCCGCGCTCACATCCGCGTCGCCGCTTTTACTTTGCGAGTAGGATTTGCTCTCGCCGCCGCTTTTTTGCGGCGCTCGTTCCAGCAAAATCTGCGCCGGAAAGCAAACTCCGCTTAGATTCTTAAACCAAAATTCCTCTTTTTGCACGGTAAATCCCACGAGTGCGGGAGCTGGCGGGATGACTTTGATGCCAAAGCTTCGCGCTATTTCGTAGCCGATGTCGCTTGCGCCTAGGCTTTTGTAGCTTAGTCCGCCGCTAGCTACGACGAGATTTTTGGCGTAAAATTTATCGCCGTTTTCGGCGACGATCTCGAAAATTTCGTCTAAATTTCGCCTGACGTTTTGTAAATTTGACGCGTCGCTGCCGCAAGAACCCTCAAATTTGTCGCCGTTTAGCGCCGAAAAAGCGTCCGCAATTTCGCCGTTTTCATCGGTAAAAGTTTTTCTCGCGCTTTTTACGCAAACGCCGCAAAATATTTGCGCTCCGCTTTGTCTAGCGCGCTTTAAAAGCACGCCCAAAACGTCTTTTGCACCGCTTTTGCAGAAAAATTGGCTTTGTTTTTGCTCGTTAAATTTTAGCTCGCCGAAAAAATTTAAAACGTCTTTGAAGTCTAGATTTTTTAGGATATTTTTGACGAAATTTGCGTCGCCGAGGTAGTTTGACGCGTCGATACGGCGGTTTGTGACGTTGCACCTGCCGCCGCCGCTAGCTAGGATTTTCTTGCCGGGAGTTGCGTTTTTTTCCAGTACGACGACGCTTTTACCGCGTAAATTCGCCGCCAAAAATAGCCCTGCCGCGCCCGCTCCGATTATCAAAACGTCGTAAATTTTGCAAATTTTAGCCATCATAAAACCTTAAAATTTACGCACGGCAAAGCTAGCTAAAATCAAAGGCTGTTTTTTAGCGCTAGAAATTTTTGCTCTTGCGCTTCGTCTAGTTTCATTTTTTCGTTGCGATTTACGAAAAGCTTAAATATCGCGTTGCGGTTCGCGTCGTAAAAGTGCAGGCTGTGTCCGAGAAAACCCATAAATTTAGTGCTTACAAAGCCGATAGCGCAAACCGCGTCCCCTTTTAGATGGCCGCCTAAAAATCCGCTTTTGCCGCTAAAATTTAAAAACCCCTGCGCTCGCTTTGGCGCTTGGACGCTCGTTTTTATCTCGATGATAAACTCGGGCGTATTTTTGATAAAAAGCATCTCGCCCCAAGTGCTGATTTCTTCAAAAATTTTCATCAAATTTTCTGCGCCGACCAGCTTAAATTCGTCATCGCCGCGGTACTGTAAGATATCGTATTCGCGTACGTTTAGTTGTTTAGCCGCGTCGTAAACGGACATCTTTTTATCCTCGAAAAGCTCGTCTATACGTTTTTTTAGATCGCTCATTTTGGTCCTTTTTGGGATTAGATTTTGATAATGGTATTTAAAAATAGCTAAAAACCCGCTAAATTTGCGCGTTTTGCGCCCTTGCATTTAAAGCGCCGATCAAGCCGCAAATTTAGTCGCCGGGCGCGGACGATTTTTTAAATTTGCTCCGTCCGCAAACTCGTTAAACGCCTAAAAACCGCTTTATCTCCGCCTCGTTAGTGAGCTTGGAGTTGTATTTTACGACGAGATTTTGCGCGTTTTTGTAGCATTCTACGACGCCTCTTTGCTTTTCGACCTCGGCCATATCGGCATTTACGTCCGCAGGTAGGTAGATGTTTTTAAAGATATTGGGATTATCTAGCCACTTTAGCGAGACCAGCCACGCTATGCAAAGCGCGGTAACTATGGCCGCTAGCGCGTCTAGGCCGTAAAAGTTAAGCACCGCTCCGCCTCCGATGCCGCCGATAAAATTTCCCATGTAGCCAAAAGAGTTAAAGATGCCTAGAGCCGCGCCTTTTTGGCTAACCTTGCTAAATTTGGACGCCATTGATTGCAAGATCGGTTCATGCAGGTTAAAGCCGATAAAAAATATAATCACACCTGCGTAAAATAGCGGTTTGTGTCCGAGCGAGAGCGCGAAAAGCCCGTAGCTAGCGACGAAAAGCGATACGCCGATGATTAAAATTTGCTTTGTGATGCGCCTTGTTTCGCCCACCGCGCCTCCTACGCCCATAGCGATAAAGCCAAATGCCGTAGCGACGGCGTAAATGCCGCTTAGATCGCTTTTTTGCATACCAAAGTAGCGCACGACGGCGATGGGAATGATGATAAAAGCCGCCGACATCAGCATTTTTTGCATGAAATTGCTAACGTTCATCAGGAGCAAATTTCTATTTGCAAGCAGCTTTAGCGCGGGAGTTTTGGCCTGAGAGTGCGCGATTTTAGGCTCTTTACCCACGGCCGTGTATAAAAGTACGATACAAACAACCGTAACCGCGATCGAGAGGTAAAAGAGGCTTGAAAGCCCGTATCTGTGGCTAAGGATCGGAGAAAGAATCATCGAAAGCGTAAAGCTAAGGCCGATAAACGCGCCCATCATCGCCATCGCGTGTCCGCGCACTTCCTCTTTAGTCATATCGCTCATAAACGCCGTAGCAACCGCTCCTATCGCGCCCGCGCCCTGGATAAATCTACCCAAAATCATCGTGTAGATATCGGTAGCAACCGCGCAGATAGCAGCTCCGGCGATAAAGACGAGTAGGCCCGCTAGCATCGAGCTTTTACGCCCGAAGCGGTCTGAAATATAGCCGAAAACCACCTGAAACGCGATTTGCGAAATCGCGTAAACGCCGATGAGAACGCCCACTAGAAACTCGGTCGCTCCCTCAAGCTCGAGCGCGTAGACGCTGATAACCGGCAAAATGATAAAGAGTCCGAAAAACCTGCTGCCGATGATGAAAGATAGGGGCAAAGCGCTTTTTACTATCATAAATTTCCTTTTTTTAAAAGGAGTGATTCTACCCGAATTTTGATAATACGTAAATTAAAGCCGAATTTGATAAAATGCGCGGGTTAAAAAAATAGCATAGCGAAGTATTTTTGATTATTTTTACGGTTGCGTAGATGAAATTTTGCGTAGGCTAGGCACGTAGCCTGTCTGGCGAAATTTTAGCAAACTACGTAAAAAGAACCAAAAAGACAAGCTAGAAAAAGGAAAAATTTTGAAAATAGTTTTAGCGACATCCAACTCCGACAAAGTACGCGAAATAAAAGATTTTTTAAAAGATTACGAAATTTACGCATTGCGCGAAATTTGCGAGCCGTTTGAGATCGTCGAGGACGGCGCGACTTTCGCCGCAAACGCGCTAATCAAAGCTCGCGCCGTGCAGGCTAAACTGCGCGAGCTAAATTTGGCGGACGAGTTTATCGCGCTAAGCGACGATAGCGGCATCAGCGTGGACGCTCTTGGCGGCAGGCCCGGGATTTATTCGGCGAGATTTAGCGATATGAATGAGCAGGGGCAGATAACGGGCAAAAGCGCGACCGATGCTAGCAACCGCACAAAGCTGATCTCGGAGCTAAAAGCGCTAAATTTAACCAGCTCGCCCGCGTTTTACACCGCTTGTATCGCGGTTAGCTCAAAGTTTGGCGATTTCACGGCGCACGGCTTTATGCACGGCACGGCGATTTGCCAGGAGCGCGGCAGCAACGGCTTTGGCTACGATAGCCTCTTTATCCCCAAAGGCTTTACGCACACGCTTGGCGAGCTAGATGATGCCGCGAAGCTAAAAATCTCGCACCGCTCAAAGGGGCTAGAGCTCATAAAATACGTATTAAAGAGCCTTGAGAGAAAATTTGGGCTCTAAATTTAGAGCGCGAAAGAGAAAGCAAATTTGCGCGGCAAAACCCGGCTAAATTTGCCGTCCCTTAACGCTAGCGCGGTATAATCGCGCAAATTTAAAATTTGAGACGAAGATGAATCTGGTTTTATTCGACTTTGACGGGACGATCACGCGCGATGATTCGCTGCTGGAGTTTATCGCTTACGTCGTGGGATTTAAGAAATTTTTTCGGGGTATTTTTTGGCTTTCGCCCGTTCTGATCGGCTATAAGCTAAAAATTTGCAGCAACAACTACGCTCGTAGGCAGCTGATGACGCACTTTTTCGCGGGCATGAGCGCGGATAAATTCGCTCAAATTTGCAAAAAATACTCAAACACGCACATCGAAGATATCGTGAAATTTTCCGCTATGGCAAAGATCGCCGAGTATAAGGCAAACGGCGATAAGGTCGTGATCGTGACGGCGTCGCTCGAGGACTGGCTGGCTCCGTGGTGCAGAGCGCAGGGGCTGGAGCTACTAGGCACTCGCATCAAGAAAAAGGGCGGCGTGATAACGGGTGAGATCGACGGCGCCAACTGCTACGGCGCGGAGAAGGTACGCCGCGTGCGCGAGGCGTACGACACTGACGCCTTTGAGCGCGTGATCGCATACGGCGACAGCAGGGGCGACAAGGAGATGCTGGAGTTTGCCGACGAGGCGCATTATAGGGCGTTTGAGTGATAAATTAAAGATGCCTAGCTCTGCAAAGAGCAAAATTAAAGTATAATTAAAATTACAAAAACAACTAATACGTAGCGTTGCTATCGTTGCTTTTGTCCAACGATTTACTGCTGCTTTGCCTTCTAGGGCGCACTTATGGTAAAATAGGATAAGTTTAACTATAAATTTTTTAACGAGCAGTGCGCAATAAATAGCTAATGCAGATATATTTTCAAGGGTGAATTATAAATTAAACGGCATTAAAATAGCTAAATTTAACAGCTAAATTTATATAAAATTAGCGTAAGATTCAAAAAGTTGATTTAGCACATAAATTTAAGCGAAAATTTTTATATTTTAATTATCTATTTTCTATGCTTAAATTTAATCTATTAACGATTTGATTTAAATTTAGCATTATCATAAATGCCTCTCTTGATTGTTTGTATTTTGGTACCGCACTTCCTAGTAGCAGCACTTTTTGATCATCCATTTCTAGCATCTTATGAAATGCAACTTCAGTCCCAAGATTAGTTATATAGCCTTCATCCAGCGCGCGACCCTTGCTATCAATCTCTGAAAGAAATATTTGTTGGCTATTATACGGTTTTATTCCTATTATATAGCCGCCTTCTTTATATTTTATAAAACCGGGAAAAAAGAAATGGTCCGGATTGCCATAAACATTTGACTTTGTTATGATTTTACCTTCGTTATTTAATTTTAGAAGTTTGAGCGTTTTCATATTATATTTATTTTTTGATCTAAAAAGCACCAAGGCTGCGCCGTCGTCATCAAGCATATCTTCAAAATATCCGTCCGTTTGTACTTTGGATTCAAAGATTATCTTACCGTTTGGATTAAATTTAGTTATGCCAAATTCTTTTACGAATAATAGAAAATTTCCATCATCTGTTTTTATCAGTTTTTCAAGCCCCTCTTTTGACTTTTTGATCTCTCTTTGGGTTGGTTTTTTAGTTGGATCTTTTGGGTCGTATTCGTATTTGATGTAAAATTCATCTTGCAAATGAGAAACGTCGATTTGTTTTTTCCAGATTATTTTTGCATTTTTATCCATTCTAAATATATTATTTTTGTAGTCACATGCTATAAATTCGTCATTATCCGTCGGCGCTATGTGCTTTAAAGGATAGGGAAGTTTATTTATGATTTTATGCGTCGCTTTGTCTATGACGTAGGTTGCTTCTTCGTTACCTATTACGTAGTAGCTTTGCATTTGCGCTGCTATTAGTTTGGCTCTTCCTTGATAGCTTTTATCGACTATTTTTCTCCAAATTTCGCGCCCGCTTTTATCTACTTTTATAAAAAGATCGGGCTCTCTTGCGTTTTGATACTCTCCGGCTAATATATATCCATCCTCGGTAGAGACTGCCATGCTAACGGAGGCAAAGCCGTTTTGCGAAAACGGCAAATCCCAAACGGGCTTTGATTTGTCTATATTTTTTGCCTCTTTTATCGTATTATTTTTTGCTGCGGGTTTGATATCGCTGCTAATTACGCTTATAAAACCGCTAAATTTATGCATTATAGAGATTATCATACGACTTTTATCTAAAAGCGCAGTTGAATTTACATTATCGGCCTCAGGCATATAGTAGCTTTTTATACGTTCCATGTCAAAACCGCTAGAGATGTCTAGAACATCTAGACTTGGTATCTGTATATCTTTTGAGCCGTCTTTACTCCTAGATATATACGCTGTTTTACCGTCCTCGCTAATCTTAAACGTGTAAATTCTATTGTTAGTAATATAATTTTTTAGCGGTTCAATATCATTTACGCTATTAATGCTATATATTTTAAAATTGTAAATTTCATTTGCGTAAAGGTATTTTTTATCGTTAGAAATTTGTAAATTTATAGCGACTTTAAAATCTTCTTGCCTATAAACCTCTTTTATGTTTTTCGGGTCGCTTACGTCAAGCGTGTGAAGCCCTGTAAAATCAGACATTAAAACATATTTATCCGAATATATAGCTATGTCACCTGCAAAGGTTTCTTGGCTTATAAATTCGCCTATTTTTTTGATATTGTCCGATGAAATATCCAAGATATGCATACCGTTTTTGGCTTTTGCATAGGCTAATTTATTGTCATTGCTTAGTTTTATTTTAGAGTAGCCGCCATCCTCAAATTTAGCTGCAATTTTTATATTTTCGGGGACGCTAACATCAAGGCGCAAAATGCCTAAATTTGGGCTTGTTACATATAGGCTTTTGCCGTCGTTTGATTCGGCGGCGCTGATATCTTCTACATAAGATTTAACTTTTGGAAAATAAAAAAGCCCGAGTAACTTTATATGGTCTAAATTTGATATATCTATTACGCTTATGCCGTCTCTGTCGTGCCCGAGAGTGTAGAGTCTTTTTTTGTCGTGAGAGACTATCATATCTCGTACTTCAAACGGTAATTGGACGGAGTTGTTTATGAGGTCTTTTTTGTATATCGTTACGTCGTCTTTGCCGGCAAATTTGTCGGTATTTTGCGAAATTTGAGCTTCGGTTTTACTCGTCTTTTTTGCCGGTGTTTCAGGACGGCTAATGGTAAAATTTTGCGCTAAGCTTTCAGGCTCCTTGTCTGCATATTTTAGGTATAGAAAAACAAAGGGCAAAATAACGATCAAGACGGTAAGGTAGATCGTAAATTCTCGTTTTTTCTTTATGTTCGGATCGATCATCTAAACCTCATAAATCCATAGAAAAAGATGTTTTAAATTCTTGCGCTTTTTGCGACTCTTGGATTTTGTTTTCGAGTTTTGCCGTTACTTCTTTTAGAGCCGTTACTTCGGTTTTGATTTTTTCTACGGCTTGGGCTTTAAACGTATTTATCTTACCCATAGCCTCTTCTATCTGGCTAAAAGCTTGCTTTAGCGTCTCTATATCCAGCGTCGCATCGCCAGACATCTTGTAGATTTCGCTTGCTTGCGTGTTTAGCCTTTGGGCGTTGGCTAAAATCATATCGTTTGCGAATTTCTTGGTTTTTTCGGCCGTTTCTAACGCATTTTTTTGATTTTGCAGCGTTATAGCCATCGCGATACCGATCTCTACGGCTCTTTTTGTTACGGCTTTTACGTTTGAGATATTATCTATCAGCTCCCAGTTCGTGTTTATGATGAGGTCGCTTGATAAAAATCCCTGCTGCGTGACGGCTAAAATTTCATATATGCTTCTGATTTTTTTATTTAAATTTAGCAAAACGTTATTTTCGTAAAATTCTCTCTCCTTGGCGTCTAGTTTGGAGACGTTTTGCTCTATGGATTTTACTATCTTTTCAAACACTACGGCTTTTCGTTGCAAACTTAGGGCTTTTTGTTTGTAGTATTGTTTTTCTTCTTGCAAAAGAGCGTTGTCTTCTCTTAAAATTTTCTCGCCGTCTTCGATGTGAGAGAGCGTCTCTTTTATCGCTTCTTTTGCGCTTTGAAATTTCTTTAAGTACCTGTTTATCGGCTTTGTGATAAAAGGAACAAAAGCCAAAACTCCTTTTTTATCAAAGTTGAATTTATGCGGATTTATCTGCTCTAGCTCCTCGTTTAGGGCTATTACGGAGCGGCTTAAATTTTGCGTTTGCTCGTCTTTTATGTCGCCAAGTTTTGCAAATTTTCCCATCAAGAGCGACGAAGAGCTCTCTAGACTTTGCGCGTCTTCGATCGTAACGCTTTCTAAAATTTCTCTTATCTGCGCACTATCCTTATCTGATAAAAAAGCTAAAAGCTCTGCCGCTTTTTGAGAAATTTTTTCCTCGTCTTCTTTGCTAAAATCGTCTTTAAAGATCAAATTTCGTACGTCCGTTTCGCTGTTTTGCGCACTATCTTTTATGTAGTCCGTTAGTATCTCTCGCCCCGCTTTTTCCACGGCTCTCTCCTTATTTTTTGTTAATATTTTTTAATAAAACCAGCATGCGCTCAAGTTCGTTTCGCACGGACGCGGTCTCTTTATCGTTTCGGTTGTTTGCCGCTAGCTCGCTTATGTAGCTATCTAGGTATTCTAAAAGCATTACGTTTGCGGATTCGTATGCTTGAGCTTTTTTTACGATTTGCTCTTTTTTAGTTTCGCCAGTTACTGCGCTAAGCCCTGCGTTTAGACTTTTTATTATGCTTAAATTTTCGATGTATAAAAATAGAGTTTTGTTTATCAGGCTTAAAATTTTAACCGAAACTAAGCTTTGGTCTGAAAATATCTTTCTAACAAAAACCCGCACCGCTTCTATCTTTTTAAAAATATTTTCTCTATCGCTCAGGCTAAAATCAGAAATGACCCTTGCCTCTAAAAGCGTAAATTTTTCCTTTTCTCTTTCAAATTTATAGGCAGGTAGGGTTTTTGCGTAGCTAAGATAAAACGCCGCAAACCAAAGCGCGCTAAGAAAAAATAGTACGATAAAAATATCCGTTTTAAAAGGCGACCATTTTAAAAATAAAATCGCCAATACAAAGCTATATAAAGCGCCGAAGACCGGAAAAAACGAATAGAAAAAATAAGGCTTTTTTCTAAAAAAATATATTATTTGCTCGTTCAAGATAGTTGCTTTTCGTTAAAATTTAAAGGTCTATTATAGCAAAAATCAGGTTAAAATATTACTTTTTGTTTATCGTTTGATTAAAATACCTAAATCGGTTAAATATCGCTAAATTTAATCAAAACGCGAGAGAATTTAAACTCAAATCCTAAAGTAAGCAAAAGCGTCTAAATTTACCCGCTTCGATTTAAAATCGGCCGCTAAATTTCAGCCGCCGTCCACTCGTCTAAAATTTTACTAAAATCGTCTATCATCGTCTTAAAGTCGTATTTTAGCTTGCTTTGTTTGCGCGCGATCTGTTTTAGTGCCGTTAAAAAATACTCGCTTATTTTTCGCTTTTGCTTTGCATGCGAAAGCTCGCTAAACTCGCGCTCAAAATATATCTGCGCGCCCGTTTTGCCCGTATCTTTTCTAAACGGCGCGTACTCAAATCTATTTCGCAGATAGTAGCCGCCCTCGCTGCGTTCCTCTTCGCTCATCATCTCGCGCAGTAGCTCCCAGGCGCGCTGCGAGCTTAGGCGCGGCTCATCCGGCGCTATGATGTAGTTCGTGCGGCAGTACTCGTCGTCAAAACTAAACGAGCAGTCTAAATTTATATAATTTATCTCGCTGCCGTAAATTTTAGGCCTCATTTTGGCGTTTAGCGCGGGCTGGAGCTCCTTAAACAGGCTATCTATCACCGCGCGAGAGTTCTCGTAGCAGTTTTTGATACCGATTGAGACGCGGACGGGATTTTTGGGTATCCAGTTGCGCTGGCTAGCTAGCTTGACGTCTTGGATTTGCTCTTTTACGGGGCGTTTTAGCGTTTTGCCGTTATCGTCCGGACTAGGGTTAAAAAACGTCTCGTTATCTTGCATGCTTAACCCCGTTTTGCGCTTTGACCAGTGCGCCTCTACAAAGCGCGGTTCGCCGCTAGCGTTTAAAAAATAGGTCATATACTGCCCGTTAAAATATCTACCGCGAAGAGCTTCTAGGCTCTCGCGCTCGCCCCAGCCAGTTATCGCTAGGCATTCGCAGATTTTGACGGTTTTGTTCCACTCGCTAGCGTTTTGATAAAAGGCGTATCGGTCAAATTCCGCCAGCAAAGGCTCGCGCATTAAATTTAATCCCTTTTCGCGCAAAAAATTTTCTAGCTCCCCAAGGCCTTCTATCGCGTAAATTTTTTCTAAAATTTCATCCATTTTTTCCCTTAAATTTCGGCTTTAAATTCCATCTTTTTTATCTTTTTATTGTCTAAATAGTATGGCTCTAGCACGCGGTTTAGATTTGTAACTACGTAGTTTTCGTCATCTTTTAAAAAGCGCTGTGCGACGGCTTTTAGATGAGGCAACAGTCGCTCGTCAGTTAGCCCGCATACGGCTTGCAAGGCGGTCATCACGACGTAGGACTCCTCGTCGCTTAGTCCTAAAATCAGCGTTTTTAGATATTTGCTTTTATTTTTCAGTTGCCCCAGCGCGTAAAAGCACGTAACGCGAATGGAATAATTAGAACTAGTCGCAAAATGCTCGATCTTAGCTCCGTAGTCAAGCTTGGCGTTTTCTAGCAAATACGTATAAAATCTAAACGTCTGCGCCGCTCGCTCTTCGTCCTTTTGGTTTAGGATTTGCGCGGCGTTTTCGTCAGCTACGGGCATAAACTCCCTGCTAGCGGTCTTTTTGTCCTTTGCCCACCAGTGAATGATTTGTAAAAAAAGTAGATAATCAATCTGCGCAAGACGCGCTAGATAGGCCTTACCCCGTGCAAAATCGTTTGCGCATAAGATACTAGTAAGCTTCGCAAAATCCTCGCTATACGCCTCGTTTTTGATAAAACTTTCTATCTTATCTAAAATTCGCGTCTCAAAACGAGGAGCTTTGTGCGTCAAAGCATCAAGGCAGTCGTTTTTTAGCTCCGTATCGCCTCTGTTTCGCGCCTCTTCGTAAATTTGCAAAAGCTCGCTCGCGCTACCGCCCATATAGTAGCCAAACCCGCCTCCGCCGTCTTTTAGCTCGCCTGATATCACCTCGTCTAGCCACCTTTCGTACCAGTCTAGGAAATTTGACTCAAACGCAAAAACGGGCTTATATAAGTCAAAGTCTAAATTTACTATCCGTCCGCGAAACTCGCCCTCTATCACGATAGCGGTTTCAAAGCTGCAGCCTTGCGTGCCGATTAGCAGCACGCCGCCTAGGATTTTTCTTCTTCGCTTTCTTCGTCGTCGTACTCTTGCTCGTATGCAAAGCCTCCTATAGCTCTCCACTGCTCATCGCTCATTTTAGGGTGCAAAAGGCAGGGATTTGCTAGATACGGTGCGCTAAATTTTAGTGCGTCTTTTATGGGGTAGATGCCGTAAAAAGGCCCCGGCGCGCTACCGTCAAAGCCGCCTCCGCCGTCAGCGATCTCTAACAAAAAGGCTCTAAAATGGGCTGGCAAGCTTACGCCGTATTTTTTCTCTAGCGCGGCTAATTTCTTTTCTTCTATCGGCGCTTTGAGAGCGTATTTGTGGTTGCTCGCGCCGAAAATTTTTAGTTTTTTATCCGCTTTTTTGGCTATTTTTAGCTTTTCTTTGATGCGGTTTATCTGCTCTTTCATTTTTACCTTTCGTTTGTATTAAATTTACGCTTGTGTTTTACAAAATCGCGTCAAATTTATGCCCGGTTTTTTGCCGGCTTTTGCCTTAGCGCCCGTCCGCGCGTTTATATGCTCCGCATCCTAGCCTCAAAAGCTAAATTTACTCAAATTTAGACCATTTTCAGCACTTCGACTATCTCGCCTTTTGCGATAAATTCGGTCTCTTTGGGGATGATTAAAAGCGCGGCATCGTTTGTGAGGTTATTTACGATCGCTGAGCTACCGAGCTTCTTGCCGTCAAGATTTACGTAAATTTTGCCATCGCGATTCACTAAATTTACCGCCGTAAACTCCAAAAACGGCGAACGCTTTTTGTAGTCCTCGTCCATGATCGCCGTGATTTTGGGCTCGCTAGCGCCAAACCACGCGTTTAGCAGCACGCGCACGTAGAGCACGCACATCACCATCGCCGAGTACGGGAAACCCGGCAACGCAAAAATGTATTTTTCGCCCGCTTTTGCGACCTTGATGTGGCGGCCCGGTTTGATCGCGGCGCCGTCTATTATGATGTCGAAATTTTCGCCCAGCGCGCCCTTGACGAAGTCGTAGTCGCCCATGCTGATGCCGCCCGTGGTGACGAGTACGTCGGCTGATTTTAGCGCGCGTACGATGGCGTCTTTTACGAGCTCGGCGCGGTCGCGAACTATCTCGCATAGTACGGGTTCGCCGCCCATTTTGCGCACCATGGCTGCGATACCTACGTGGTTTGAGCTGTGGATTTGCGCGGCGTTTTCTAGCGGCTCTCCGAGGTCTTTTATCTCGCTTCCCGTCGCTAGTACCGCGACTCGCGGCCGCACGAATACGCTAACGTTAAAGATCCCAAGCTCTGCTAGCAGCGCGGTCTCAGCGTAGCCTATCATCGCGCCTTTTTTGATTAGTATTTCGCCTTTTTTGTAGCTTTCGCCCACTTCGCGCACGGCAAAGCCCTTTGGCACGGGCTTTTTGATGAGGATCTTGCCGCCTGACACCTCGACGTTTTCGACCGGGATTAGCGTGTCTGTGCCCTCGCTCATTAGCGAGCCGGTGAAGGTTTTAACGCATTTTACGCCCTCGACTTTTAGCCCTTTGTCGCTGCCTGCTGGTAGGTCGGTGACGAGCTCAAGCTCGCTTAGGCCCTCTTGCCACGCAAAAGCGTAGCCGTCCATCGCCGAGACGGGCCGGGCGGGATAGTTATCCTGTGCCGCGATATCTACGGCGATACGGCGATCGAGTGCTTGCGTGAGAGTGACCTTTTCTACGCGGTCCCAGGGAGCCAGCGTCGAGCGTAAAATTTCAAGAGAGGTCTCGTAACTCATAAATTCTTTCATTTTTTATCCTTTTTGATTCCCCGACTCGGCTGGATTTTAAATAGTTTTCGGCTAGGATACTCGGGTCACGGACGACCAGTCCGCTCCCGTCGTATCCGCCGCAAACTATTTAAACTACACACAATCCGTCTGGAATATTTCTGCCGATTTTACTAAATTTAATCGTAAATTATGCTAATAAAGCACAGAAGTTTATTATCAAGCCTGCTAAAAAGCGCACGAATTTAGTTATAATAGCTCTCAAATTTAAGCAAAGGACAAGCTTTGAATCAAATCGCTAAAACGCCGCAAGACGTAGTCGCCTTACTCATAGAAAAAAGGAAAGAATTTACCGATCCCAAAGAATTTATCGTGTCGTTTGGCAAAGACGAACTGGGCGAGTTTGAGAAGCTAAACGGCGATATGGATATGAAGGTCGGAGACTTGCTTAGTATGAGCCAAAGCGTAGGAAGCTCGGTCGGCGAGTCGCTAAAATCGGTCAAAAAATACTCCGCCGAGCTTATAAAAGCAAGCGACAAGATAAAAGAGGGTGGACTGGGCGCGAAATTTATAAATTTCTTACTCGGCAAAGACCTAGCCGCCGAGCTGGCTAGCAAATATCAAAGCGTGTCAAGCTTGTTTGAAGAGATCACGGCAAATTTAAAGCACTCTATAAATGTTTTAGAAGCTAGAAACGCCGAAATCTCCGAGAAGCAAAAAGAGCTCTCGCTCATCATCGAAAGCCTAAAAGGCAAGATAGAAATTTTAAGCAAAACAGACGAGCTTATCGAAAATTTAGCGGCAAATCAAACGGATGAAGAGCAGAAAAAATTTCTCCTCGAAGAGGCGCTATTTTACATCCGTATGCATCTGCAAAATTTGCGTCAAGTGCTAGTCGTGATGCAGCAAAGCCTCACAAACTACGCTACTATCAAGCACAATAATTCGCTTTTAAGTTTCGCCACGCAAAACACGATCACGACTAGCATCACCGCGCTAAAAACCAACGTCTACATCGCAAGCGCCGCGCAGGAAGGCAAAAAGCAGCTAAAAGCGGTTTCTGAAATGGACAAGCTAGCTAGCGACGTCATCCTAAAAAACGCGCAGGACGTAAACGACACGGCAACAGAAGTGACGGCAAAGGTCGCAGGCGGCGCGCTAGATAACGAGAGCCTCGAAAAAGCGATAAATTTGATGATAGATTCGCTAGATAAGATAGAAAATTTCAAAAACGAGGCGCTGCCGAAGATGAAAGAAAATATCGCTAAAATCGCGCAGATGAGTAAGACGCTAGAAAGCAAGGTAAATAAGCTAGAAAAAATAGAGCAAAGCGACGTGTATAGCATAGAATAAAGCGGAGCAAAGGTCAAATTTGACCTCGCAAGCAGCAAATTTAAAAAAAGGTAAAAAATGGATCAAATTTTAGAGCTTCTTGGCAACAATCTTATATTTTCCGTTCCGCTGGTTATCGTCGTAGTTTTTGCCTTGCTTGAGGTTATTTTGATGATGACTGGATTTTCGGTGCTTGAGCCGCTAAACGGGCTGTTTGACGGAGTCGAGGGCATCGACGCTCCGGGTGCTGAGCTGCTGGCGTGGGCAAACAAAGGCGGCGTGCCGAGTACGATTTTTTACGGGATTTTGCTTATGAGCTTCGGAGCATGTGGGCTTTTTATCGTTAGCGTTTTTTACGGCTTAGCCTCGCCTGCGTGGTATATGAGCGCGGTTATCGCCGCGGTTTCGTTTTTTGCCGCTTTGGCATGGACTAGATGGGTTAGTCTGCTCGCGGCAAAATACCTGCCTCAAGTGCAAAGTGCTACGTTTAGTAAAAAAGAGCTTCTTGGCTGCGAATGTGAAGTTAAGGACTATAAAATAACCAAAGAGCAAGGCGGCGACGTTAAGGTTGCGGATAAAAACGGAAAAGAACGTTTCGTTTTTGCACGAGCTGCCGATGAAAAAGAGCTTGTAAAAGGCGATATCGCGCTTATAGTTAGAGTCGAAAAAAATAACTTTTACATCAAGAAAAAACAGTAAATTTAATCTAAGGAGAATAGTATGAACATTGACGGAATGACTTCTTTGGCCGTATTTGTCGGCATAGGACTCTTTTCTATCGTTATCTTAGGTATCGTTTTTTCAAGACTTTACCGAAAGACGACAAAGGAGCTTACGTTCGTGCGAACGGGATTTGGCGGCGAAAAGGTCGTCGTGGACGGCGGCGCGCTGATACTGCCGATACTGCATGATTATATCGACATAAATATGCAGTCGATGAAAGTTACGGTTGCTCGCTCTAAAAGCGATAGCTTCATAACCAAAGACAGGATGCGTGTAGATATCACGGCTGATTTTTACATCAGAGTGGGCGAGGATAGAGAGTCTATTTCGCGCGCGGCGCAGACGCTGGGTAAAAAGACGGTCGATCTGCGTGAGCTAACAGGGCTGATAGAAGGCAAGCTCATAGCCACGCTCCGCTCGGTAGCAAGCTCGATGGAGATGAAAGAGCTGCACGAAAAAAGAGATGAATTTAGCTCGCAGGTCAAAAACGCCATCGAAGCCGATCTATCTAAAAACGGCCTTCAGCTAGAGTCCGTCTCGCTCACGTCGCTTGATCAAACGGCAAAAGAGTTTTTTAACGAAAACAACGCCTTTGACGCGGAGGGCTTAACAAGCCTAACGCAAACCATCGAGGAGCGCAAAAAGCTACGAAACGATATCGAGCGCTCGACCGAGGTGCAAATCGCGCAGAAAAACTACGAGACGCAGTCGGAGAAATTTGAAATCCAAAGAAAACAAGCCGAGGCCGAGGCTACGCAGCAAACAAAAATAGCAAATTTCCAAGCAGAACAAGAAGCGCTAAGGGCAAAAGAGGCCGAAAGTAGGCGCAAAGAGGCCGAGGAAGCCAAGATCGTAGCAAACAAAGCTATCGAAGAAGCGCAGATAAACAAGGCTCGCGCTATCGAAACGGTCGAGATAGAAAAGGCTAGAGCCATCAGAGAAGCCGAGATAAATAAAGAAAAAGCCGTCGAACTGGCAAATCAGAGCAAAAATATAGAAATCGCTAAAAAAGTCGAAGAAGAGGCCGCGGCTAAAACGCTAGCCAACGAGAAAAAGGCGCTAGAAGCCGCGTCTTTTGAAAAGATTAAAACATCATCCGAGACCGAGCAAGCAGAGCGCGCTAAAAAGCTAGCGCTAATCGAAGCGCAAAAAGAGGCCGAGCAGCTCTCTATCGAAAAAACCGTCGCCGCAAAGGCCGAAAAAGAGGCAGAAGAAAACCTAGCCGAAGCCGCTAAAATCAAAGCTATGGGTGCGAGCGAAGCGCTAAAAATCAAGGCTACCGCAGAAGCTGAAGCTATAAAAATAACCGCCGAAGCCAACAGGCTAAACTACGAAGTCGAAGCCAAGGGTAAAACCGAGATAAATAATGCCGAAAACATTGTCTCTGCGGAAATTTTGGAAAATAGATTTAAGCTTGCCTTGATCGAGTTTATGCCGCAAATCATCGCCCAGGTCGTAAAACCGGTAGAAAAAATCGACTCTATAAAAATCGTGCAAATGGCGGGCCTTGGCGGCGCAAATCAGAGCGGCGCGGGCTTGAATGCTAACGGCGGAGTTAGCAACGCCGGCGCTTCGCTATCCGATCAAATCGTAAACGCGTCTTTAAACTATAAAGTAAACGCGCCTATAATAGACGACCTAATGAAGCAAGTCGGCATCGATCTAAACGGCGGGATACAAAATATCGCTCAGCCTCTGCGCAGCGCCGAAAAGTTAGGTAGCGCCCAGGATTTAAACGGCTCCGAGCAAAAATCTAATGCTGCAAAAGGCGGAAAATAACTTAAACTAAGGCTCAAAATCCGCCCTCGCCGGTATTCGGACTCGGCTACGGGTTTTGAGCCAAAATTTGGCCTCTTGGCTTTTAAATTTTAAAGACTAGGCAATAGTGATAACTGCGGATAAATTTAAATCGTAAATGGTTTAAATTTATCTTGTGTTGATGTTTGGCTAAAGCTAGCTTAACGGGCTTGATATGCGGTTTGATTTGAGCAAAAATTAAAACTATAAACATGAAATTTGCACGCCTCGTTAGGCGTTTTTGAAATTAGCCAAAAACGGCCAAACAGGGCAAAAACCGCTCGGTAAACGGACGCAGCCAAATTCTTTTAGCAAATTTAGCCTCGTGGTTTTGTTGCTAGAAGCTCGCGATCGATTTTTTCAAATGACTTAAACGGCAAAGACTTACTTAAAATATAAAACTAAAATTTAGCATTAAATTTTATCCTTACGGCGTTTTTGCGTTCGGGTTTTTAAAAGGGCCAAAATAGAATTTGGAGTAAATTCGCTAAAACTCTCGCCTATAAATTTGCGGCAGTTTCTTAATCGACCAAGCGTTTCTAAGTAGTAAATAATCAAAAATTAAAAAATAAACAAAAGCCTTCAAAGGACGATTTATCGCGACGACACGAGGGCGATTTGATATTAAATTTGTTTTTGTATTTACCGCGAAGCTGCAAGCGAACCGAAACAAGCGGCTAAATTTATCTAATTCGTATATTTTTGCAGCTTTTCAAAGTCTATTATCAAAATTTCATGCGGCGTGATGCGCCTGATGACGTTTTCTTTTATGAGTTCGTTAAATGCGGTGCTGGCGCTTTGGCGCTTTAAGCCCACGAAGCTAGAAAGTACCTTAAGCGAAAACGGTAAAAAGACGTATCTGTAGCCGTTTTGGGTCAAATTTTGCTCTGCGGCAAGCTCGATAAGGAAGTTTGCTATGCGGCCTTTGGCGCTTTCAAAGAGTATGGATTTTATGATTTGGTGTTGCAAAAGCGCGATGTTTGCGAGCGAGTCGGCATAGGCCTTTGCGAAACGCTCGTTTTTTAGCAGTTCGCCGACGTCGCGCACGTCGATAAAGTAAATTTCGCTATCCTCTAAAATCTCCAGCGCGCAGGCGTCGCTTAGGATCGTGATGTTGTCTTTTTGCAGGTTATAAAGGATAAATTCCTCGCCGTCCTCAAAAAACGCGAGCTTGCCGGAGCCGCTTTTAAATATCGCGACGCTGATGCCTTCAGCGTAAACCGTGCTGCCTTTAGTTAGGACGCGGCGGTTAAATTTAGCGATTTCGTCATTGCTTAAAGATGAGACGACGTTCGTTTCTAGTAGTCCTAACCTTGATCTTTTCACGTTTTTTGCCTTAAATAAACTCGTATTTTAGCCTACGCAATATTAAATAACATTAAATTTATTATCCTGCGAGTAAATGACGCTTGAAGCTAAAAGCAGACTAGTTAAAAGAACGAAATTGCGTATCCTTAAATAAAAATATTAATCCTTAAATCAAATTTATGCTTACAGCCGCGCAAAGCCGTCCGGGTGTATCGCGGGTATAAACTGCGGCGCCGATTTTACCGCGCAAAACGGCAAGGTTCTAGATAAAACCTAGCAAAAACCGCCGCGCAAAGTACGGCAAGTTTTGCTTAAAATGGATATTTTGAAAAGATTTGCAAAGCCCAAAGCGTTAAGCCCCAACGGCAAAGCTCAAGAGTATCTACGATAAGCGGGGTAGGTTAAAAAGCGGGTTTTACGGGGGTTTGCGATTTTTGGCGGATAAATTAAGCCTGCCTCTAAAATGCCACCAAGCTAGGTAGCTTGCTCTAGCTTTGCTGGCTTAAATCTCCTGCACCAGGACGGCAACTACGCGGAGCGCTATGTTTAGCGGCTTTAAATTTAGCGCGTATTTGCCCAAGCTAGCGCCTTTTGTCTAGGTCGCTTACGCTAAATTTTACCGCCGCGCGCCTGTTTTTACGATTTTTACTTTACCTCTTTTAGCTGCGAAATTTGGGCTAAATTTATCCTTTTATGAGCCTAAAACCGCTAAAATCGCTAAAAAATTTAAAGGCCAAAAATGTTTAACGGACTAATTCGCGAGATCGCGCAGGTTGCGAGCTATTCGCAAAATACCCTGCGACTAAAAGCCGCATACCGCCCGAATTTAGGCGATAGCGTCGCGGTAAATGGCGCATGTCTTAGCGTGACTCAGTTGCACGCAGACGGCTTTAGCGTTGAGCTTAGCGCAGAGACTAGAGCGCACATCGCGACGGAAAATTTGCGCGGACGCGTGCATATCGAGCCTGCGATGCGCTTAGCCGACCGCGTGGACGGGCATCTACTGCAAGGCCACGTAGACGCTATCGGCGAGGTCGCGCGCATAGAGCGGCGCGAAAACGGGGTTGATTTTTATATAAATTTGCCCCCTAGCGTCATGCCTTTGATGGCGAACAAAGGCAGCATCGCGGTCGAGGGCGTGAGCCTCACGATCAACGAAGTTTTGTCCGCAGGCGTGCGCCTCACGATCATTCCGATCACTTTTCGCGAGAGTTTGTTCGGCGAGTTTGAGCCGGGACGCCGCGTAAACGTAGAAAGCGACCTGCTCGCGCGCTACGTAGCTAGGCAGCTAGAATTTGGCCGCAGCGCCCAAAACGGAGGCAAAGGCGAGATCGGCTGGGACGAGTCGCAGCACATCGCGAGCCTTTATTAGGCTTTTGCGAAGCAAAATTTATATCTTGCGAATTTAGCTTGCAAAACCGCGCTCTTTGTGGAGCGGACGGCGAGGAAAAAGGAAAAAATGAAGCGGGAAATTTTAGACGTAGTTTTTGAGAGCGAGCGCTTGAAGCTCGGCTTTACGACGCGATTTGGCGGCGTAAGCGAAGGCACGTACGAGGGGCTAAATTTGGGTGATCACGTCGGTGACTTGCCCGCAAATGTCGCGAAAAATCGCGAAATTTTAGCCGCTGCGCTTGCTACCGCGCCTTTTAATCTAAAATTTATGCGTCAAATTCACTCAAATCGCGTGGAAATTTTACGAAATTTAAAGGATGAGCTACTGCCTTGCGACGGCGTGATAACGGCGCTTAGAGGCATTGCGCTTTGCGTTTTGGTCGCCGACTGCTCGCCCGTTTTGATCGCGGATGAGAGGCGGGGCGTAGTGGCCGCAGTGCATGCGGGCAGAGCGGGCGTAACGGGTAAAATTTGCACGAATGCAGTTAGGCTGATGAAAAGCGAGTTTGGCTGCGAGGCGAGCGATCTGCGCGTATTTGTCGGCGCAAATATCAAGGCGCGAAACTACGAGGTGGGAGGGCTTGATCTGGGCGAGTTTAACCGATACAAAAAAGAGGGTAAATTTGATATGGAGGCGGCCTTGCGGGACGAATTTGCGCAGCTTGGCGTAGGGCGAGCGGAGTTTGATCCGCGCTGCACGTTTGAGAGTGGGGAGCTGTTTTCCTACCGCAGAGACGGCGTCACGGGGCGATTTTGCGGGTTTATCATGAACAAGCCCATGCCTATGAAACGTAAAAATTAAACGCAATTTGCGCGCGAATTTTAAAACTCGTTGCGCCGTCACGCTAAACTAGCGAGCGTTAAAATTTATTCGAAAATATCTAAAATTTTAGCCCTTAACGCCGCAAAATCAGGTATCGATAAAGCGTTTCAGGCTAAATGAGGCCGCCTTTAGGCGTTTAAAAACTCGGGCAAATTTCGGCCGAAATTTAGAGCGTGCATATCGGTAAATTTAGTTGAAATTTTTGTTACGTTTACCAAAAAGGGCTAAAATTTAAACTAATATCTCATAAAAAAGGAGCCAAAATGAGAAAAATTTTAGTTTGTTTGATTGTTGCTGCGAGCGTACTTTTTGCGGCGCAAACGAGATCCTCAAACGAGATGACAAGCGTCCCTGCGAACGCGCCTGCAAATTCGGCAAATAAGCAGTTTGAAGACGCGTTAGCGATGTACCGAGTTTCGGACTTCAAAGAGGCGGCAAGACTCTTTAATCTAGCGTGCGAGGGCGGACACGCGCGTGCTTGCTACGATATAGGCGCGATGATCGCTAGCGGCAAGGTCGCGGCAAAACAGCCTGAGACGGCGGCTAAATTTTACGAGCGAGCTTGCAAAATGGGCGATAAGCTGGGCTGCTACGCATTAGCGTACGCTCATCAGACGGGCGTCGGCGCGGTAAAAGACGAAGCGCGGGCGTACGAGCTCTATAAAAACGCGTGCGAGCTAGGCCTAGCCAAAGGCTGCAACGAGGCGGGCTACATGAGCGAGCGCGGCACGGGCGTGCAAACAGACGTCAAAGCTGCGGCTAAATTTTACGAAAAGGCTTGCAAGATGAGGCTAGAGGTCGGCTGCGAAAACGCTAAAATTTTAAAGCGTTAGAGGGCTAGCGTCATAAATTTAACTCAGGCGCGTTTTGCGATTTGCTTTTCGTAAAATGCGCCCGAGTTTCGCGCTAAATCTAAATGCTTTACTCGCCAAGATACGATTTGTCTTCGTAAATTGTTCAAATTTTTCTTTTGGCGGTTAAGAGAGCGATTTGGTGTATAAATTTGCAAAATAAAGCCGCAAATCTAAATTTTTAAAACCTCTTCTAAAATAAATCCAAATTTTAATCTATTTTAGCTACAATTTGACATCAAATCTCAAAAACAACCGAAAGGAAAAGCATGAAAACGCGTAAAATTCTAGCCGCTGCGATACTTGCGGGAGCCGTTTGTTCGGTGCAGGCGCATATGTTTTGGGTGGACGGTGCAAACGACGAAAAGACGGGTAAATTCGTCGCAAAAATGGGTTATAGCGACGACTTTCCAAACTATGAGCCTATAATGCAAGAGCGCGTCCATCTTTTTGCGCCCGTTACCCTGATCGGCAAAAACGGGCAGAAAAAAGAGCTAGCGCAAAGCGGCGAAAACTACCGTTACGAGGGCGAAAAGCTAGGCAAAGGCACCTATATCCTGCTTGCGCGGCAAAATCCGATGTATTCGCTAAAAAAGCGCAGCGACGGCAAGTGGGTTATTGACAAAAATAAGCTTGATCTAAAAGATTTAAGCGACGTGCAAATCTGCCGCCTGATGACGATAACGTCCAAAAAAATCCTAAATTTAGGCGAAGCAGATGACTTTGTCGCTAAGCCCGTCGGAGAGAAAATCGAGATCGTGCCGCTGCAAAATCCGGCTAGTTTTCGTGTGGATAAGCCCTTTAAACTACAAGTTTTGGCTGACGGCAAGCCGCTAGAACGCGCCAAACTAACCGGCACTTTTACGGGATTTTTAGAGGATAAGCGAGCGTTTTACGGTATGGCCGACGCGCAGGGTATCACCGAAGTCGTAGCGCTAAGGCCGGGCTTTTGGGTTTTGAGGTGATTTATGAAAGGCCTTACCCGGATACCGCAAAATGCGACAAAGAGACGCTAAAAACGACGCTGGGCTTTGATATAAAAGAATAAATCGGCGCAAATTCGGGCTTTGGGTAAAATTTGAGCCCGAATTTACCTTAAATTTCATATAATCGCTTCGTAACCTAACTCAAAAACGAGGAAAAATGCCATACGAAAATTTTAAATCGAAAAATCCTCTCGCGGCAAAAATCGCCGCAAATGCGAGAAAATTTGACGTCCAGACGCTGCAAAACGAGCAGCTCGTAAATTTGCTTTTAAACGAGAAAAAGATCGAAATCTCGGACGAGCAAAAAGGGGCCGTAGAGCGCGTATTTACGGGACTAATGAAGATAGAAGAAAGCGTGCAGCTAAGCGGTTAGTTTGCTAAATTTGACTCCGCTGCCTAACCCGCAAAAACTCCAAGTATCATCTAAAACGCCGTTTCTCCGCCCAAAACCTAAATATCCGGTTTTTATCAAATTTGATGTAAAATGACGGCGCGACATCGCAGTCAAGAAAGCCGAAAAACATAAAATTTACGATCAAAAATCTAAAGCAAAGGAGAAAATATGCTGTTACTTAAAAATGCCGATCTATACGCGCCAGGGCATATCGGCAGGAGCGACGTTTTGCTCGGCGGAGGTAAAATTTTAGCCGTTTCTAAGGGGCTTGATTTTCGAGTCGAGGGACTTGAAATTTACGATCTAGAGGGCAAAATTTTAGCACCCGGACTCATCGATCAGCACGTGCACATCACGGGTGGCGGCGGCGAGGCGGGCTATCACTCTCGAACGCCCGAAATAACGCTATCTGGGATCATCCGCTACGGCACGACGACGGTCGTGGGGACGCTGGGTACCGACGGGTGCACTAGGAGCTTAGAGAATCTCTACTCAAAGGCCAAGGCGCTCGAATACGAGGGTATTTCGACCTTCATCCACACAGGCTCTTATGCGCTGCCTAGCGTCACATTTACTGGCTCCGTCACGCGCGATCTGGTGCTCATCGACAAGGTCATCGGCTGTAAGATCGCGATGAGCGACAACCGCGGCAGCTACCCGACCTCTCAGGAGCTCATCAAGACCCTGACGCAGATCCGCATCGGTGGCATGATCTCGAAAAAAGGCGGCGTGCTACACATGCACATGGGCGGGCTTGCGGATAAATTTGACCTGATTTTTAGCGTGATTAAGGATTATTCGTTCCCCGTTAATTACTTTTCGCCGACGCACTGCGCGCGAACCAAAGAGCTTTTTGACGAGGCGATCAAATTTCAAAAAATGGGCGGCTACATCGACATCACGAGCGGCGGAAGTAAATTCGCCTCACTTCACGAAGCTATCGCGTACGGGCTTGCTAACGGGCTAAATTTAGAGCGTCTAA
>NZ_CALHVN010000006.1 GCF_938039245.1 uncultured Campylobacter sp.
CTGGATCGATAGGCTGTTTGACGAAATCTTACTCGAGCGCGTCAAATTTTTAAACAGCGAGTCTACGATATTTTACAGAGACGACGTTTTTTATCTAGATAGCCCGTTTTTGGCGGTTAGCTCAAATTTCAAAGATACCGAGGACGGCATAACCGCAAACGTTTATCTACTCGAGTTTAAGGACTTTAACATCACCTTAAGCGGCGTTAGCAATGCCGATTTGAGGCGTCAAATTTACGATTTTAACGGTACGTTTTCAAGCCACGAGCTAAAAGGAAACGCTACCGTAAATCTCAAAGACGGCGAGCTAAAATACGAGCTGGGCGACATAAACGCGACTAGTCTAAGGGGCTTTATGGACGAGCTGGGCGCAAAAACGGGACTGGATAAAGAGATAAAAAGCTGGATCTACGGCTACGTCACGGCGGATAACTACTTAGTAAAATCGCTTCGGGGCAAATTTGACCTAAACAGCCAAGAGCCCTATCTAAACGAGCTTAGCGCGCAAGGTTTTTCTAAAAACGTAAAGGTTAAATTTCACGAAAAACTACCGGCCGCGACCGCCGAAAGAGTCGATGTCGAGCTAAAAAAAGGCTCGCTGTTTTTCACGCTAAAAAACCCGAAATGGCAGGGCAAAAATCTAAACGGAAGCACTCTTGAAATCTATAAAATTTTTGAAAAAAAAGGCGCGGGACTCACGCTAAATTTGCAAACCTCGACCCTTTTTGATAAAAGCGTAAACTCCATACTAAAAGCCTACGGCATCGAGGTTCCCGTCGAGCAGCTAAGCGGCAAAACGGACGCCAAACTCGCGCTTGATATCAAATTCGACCCGCTAGAGGTGACGACTAATGGTAAATTTAAGGTCTCAGGCGGCCAGACTCTGATCGCGGGAGCTAAATTTAACGTCGGTACCGCAGACGTCGAGCTTTTAAACGACAAACTAAAAATAAACGCAAAAAACACGGGGATGGATTTTTTTAGTGCGGACGCGGCGGTAAACCTTGATCTGGGCAAGCTCGCAGGCGACGTAAACGGCACGCTAAAGGGGCTAAATTTAGCATTCGGCAAGAGCGAAATTTTAAAACTAAACGCAATGCCGTTTGCGGCTAGGCTTGATTTTAGTGGCAAGGATACGAAGCTAGACATCGCTTCGCCCTCTACCGTGGGTTTAAAATTCGGCGCACAAAACGAGATAAATTTACCGGACGCAAAGAGCCTACTGCCCTACTCGCCGCTGCTAAAAAGCCTGAAAATATCTGAAGGCGGCGTAAATATAAAAACCAAGGATTTTGAAAATCTTAGCATCGAGGCTAACGACGTTAAATTTGAAACGCCGCTACTTAAAAAAGACGGCTCGCCCTACAATGCCGATAGCTTTGCGATTGGCGTAAACGCAAAGGGCGCAACGGGCAAGAGCAAAAGCGGCGGGCTAAATTTCAAAATCGCCGGCAGCAAGACGGAGCTTTTTATAAAAGAGCTCGATCTAGTGCTTAGCGGCGACAAAAACATGACCGACAAGGAAGGCGACATCGAGTTTGAGGCCAAGGGCTCAAAGCTCGTTTTAAACGATTTTAACGCGACTCTAGATCTGCTAGCTTATAGCGGCCAAAGCGCGGGCGGAGCAGTGAGATTTGACGCCAAGCCCGCCCACGGCAACCTCTCTCTCATAAAGTCAAATAAAAAATTCGAAATATCCGCAAACGACATCAGAGGCGAGTTTATCAACTCGATTTTTAACATCAAAAGCTTTGAGGGCGGCAGCTTTAAACTGCGAGTTTTAGGCAAAAGCACAGATGATTTTAAAGGCGAAGCAAGGCTAATCGGCGCCACGCTAAAAGACTACACGTTTTACAATCAGCTTCTGACGTTTTTAAACTCCGTACCGTCCTTGCTCGTGTTTAAGACGCCGGATTTTGGCGCTGACGGCTATCCGGTAAAATTCGGCAAAATTTTGTTTGAAAAAAAGGGCGATACGTTAAAATTTCTAGCAATCGAGCTAGAAAGCTCGAGTGCCGATATCGGCGGTCACGGCACGATAAATCTCGCAACTAAAGAGATCGACGTGGATCTAGAACTAAAGCTGCTAAAAGACGCTAGCTCCATCATAGACAAAATCCCGCTCGTAAATCAAATCGTGCTTGGCAAAGACCGCACGCTCTCAACCGTCATCAAGGTGCGAGGAACTCTGCAAAAACCGCAGTACTCGACGCAAATCCTGCAAGATACCTTACTTTCGCCGTTTAAGATAATCAGAAACGTACTTGAAGCGCCGTTTTTGATATTTGAGTAAATTCATAAACTAGCTACTCAACGAGTTTTTTGATACTCGATTTGTTTTTAGCAAATTTAGCTCGCAAACGGCAAAATCAAACCAGTATTTTGATCCTCGATTGATCAACAAGCTAACTTGCGACAATCTTAGCTTCTAGTCTATTGACTATAGCTCAAGTCAAAAATTTCCAAATGCGCCTTTTCTATATCCAAATTCTATCACATGAAACGTAATGCTTCCACTCCAGATACCATTTGGCGGGTAGGCTTCTTTCATCATATTTCTTAACTTATCACACCTAGGATTTTGTCCCGTAGGCATAGCATGAGGATGGTTATACCATATAACTATACCATATTTGGGCTCTTTTACAGCCTCTTGCATGTTTCCTACCCCAAAGAACATACAAGTACGCGGATTACTCATATCCTCACCTGGGAAGTAATAGTAAATCATACTCGCAGACCTGCTGTATGAATTACTATCGGCATCATAAAGACTGTCATCAAAGAAATTATCAGTTCCGCCAATCTTCAAATGCAGTCCAGTACCCTCGTCGCCTTGCAGATAATACTTACCGTTGCCATGTGCAGCAAAATACTGCTGCGTTTCTTCTATCGTATTTTGGATATTTGTAAAAGCCGCTACAACTTCCGCATCCTGCCTGCCTACGTTTAACCTAGGTACGGCTATGGCTGCTAGGATGCCTATTATGACGATAACAAAGACTAGCTCTATCATAGTAAAAGCTTTTTTTGTTGCGAACAAGCTTGTGTTTTTTGCATTTTTTCGGGCGTCTTGGGGTTTTAGCTCTGTTGCTAAGTATTTATTTACCTTTGTTTTCACTTTTCTCCTTTGTTTTAAATTTTCGCGATTATACCAAAAACGGCGTTTAAAATATCTTTATTTTCTTTGCAGGCGCGGGTTTTATCGCTTCGGCGCCGTTTTAAGCAATCCTTTTTATAGTTGCAAATTTAAGCTATAATCGCGCCAAAGCTAAATTTAATGAGTAAAAATAATAAAGCTTGCCCGCAAAAAAGGCGGCTAAATTTAAACGCTTTTAGATAAGGAAATAAAGGAATACTAAATGATTCATCACTTTGGGGATATGCTAGAGGGCAGAGACGATTACTGGGCGATGGTGCCGGGCGGCGAGCGTTTTAGGTATATGCTAAGCGGCGCGCAAGCTAACGAAAATCTAAAGATCGCTACCGTGAGCGCCGATACGCCTCTTTGGGAGCGGATTTTTGAGTGCGAAGGGCTAGAGGAGCTTACGCTACACTTGCCTAGCAAGGATCAAGTCGCCGCGCTGCCTAAACTAAAACGTCTAGAGCGCCTACGCATAACCAAAATCCAAGTAAAAAATATCGATTTTCTAGCCCGGTTGCCTCTTTTGCGCGAGCTGGTTTTGGAGTACGTCTCCGGCTTTTGCGATCTTTCGCCGCTAAGGGGGCTAAAGAACTTAAAATCGGCGCATTTTGAAAATTTACGAAGAGTGAGCGATTTTTCGGGGCTTAGCGGTATAGCTTTGCTGAGATATCTAGGCATAAACGGCACTCTTGATTGGGATCAGCCGATCAAAGACTTCGAGTTTTTAAGAGATTTAGGCTCGCTTGAGGCGCTAAGGCTCATTTGGGTGAAGTGCAAAGCGCCTTATCCTGCGCTCTTGCCGCTTGTCGCGCTCAAAAAATTAAAGAAAATAAACATCTACCCCCAAGCCTTCGCGCTAGAAGAATACGCATTAGTACAGCTTATCTGCGAGGGCGTAGAGGGCGCGAAGATGCCGCTTACGACAGAGTTTAAGGATACGGGATACGTAAAATTTTTAGGGCGAGGCTCGGGACATACCAAAATAGGAGCTAAAAACGAGGCGCAAAAGCGCGCTGAGTTTGAGCAAAAATTTGAGGCGTGCAAGCAAAAGGTGCGGGAGGTTTTGAGCCTTGGCTGCTAGTTTGCGGGTTAAATTTAGCCAAATTTGATACTCCGCGCCGCTCGTCTATGAAAGGCGCTCGCAGCTTTCCGGCAAATTTAATCAAATTTGCGCTCTTTGCTATTTCTGAACGGCAAGTATGAGCGCCATACTTAAAAACCGAGTCGAAAACAAAATCCAAAATCGCAGCGTCAATATCCGCGTAGCAAAAATTTAGCCCTTAAAATAAACTAGGCTCGTCGCGGTTTTTCGTAAATTTGTAATCTTTATAGACCGTGAAAACCGCGAACAAAATACCAAACGTCGCTGCGATACTTCGCGCCGCAAAGCCAAAAATAGTACCTGCGTCAAATTTGATGAAAACGGCGCCAAGGCTAGCAAGATAACCCAGCATAGATGCCGTACACAGATGCGCTAAATACGCTCAGGGCAAAAACGGCCTCCAATAATCAGTGCGCCGACCGTAGATTTTGCGTATTTTCTACAAATTTGCAGCCGGCTTTGGCGCTCGGCGCCGTCTTGCTGGGACTACGATTTATTAAATTTGCTTGCGTTTTAAATTTTCGCTAGCGGCTGGGGCTTTTTGCGGCGTCAAATTTAGCCTTTGATCTTCATCGTCAAAAAGCTCGCGAACGTCCACCCAAAAGCTTTCGGGCATAAAAACCGGCGAGTCTAAAATACCCGGCAAACCGTCCTTAAAAGACAAAAACTCCACGACTCTTTGGAGTCCGTCCACGGTTTTAGGCTCATGTCCGCTAGCCGTAGCACCTTTGCAAGCTGCATTTTATCGGCAGACTACTTGGCAAACGCCAAAAAACCGCGAATCGTCCGAAAACGTGAAACGCGCCGTAGCCTGCTCGCTAAGTAAAATTTGCTCACTCTCGCCGCCGCTTTCTTTACAATTCAAATTTAAACCTCGCACATCGGCGTTTGCGTCGCCGTTAAGTCAGCTTTGCAAATTTAAGCCGCCTCGCAAAATCTCCGCGCTCGCGTAAAGCCGTAGCTCGCCCAGGCTCGGCGCACCCATTGCCATCTCGAGACCATCAAATTCCGCGCTAAATTTACCGTCCGCGCTGCGCTCATTCGCGCTATAATCCCAAGCGGGACTCATTTATTTCCTTTTAAATTTATCCGCGCATTTTCCCGCACCGCACAAATCTCGCGGTCTCACGGCTCAAAATTAGGACAGTAAAATTCATCCGCCTCGCCCCAAAGCTCCTCTAGCGAGCGCCCGTCTATCTGCGGCGCGGCGTAGAGTTCTCGCAATGTGGCGAAATACCGCTCGCCGCTCGCGTTTGCGCCGGATTCGTCAGCGCATCTTTGAAACGAGCAGCGATGCGCATAGGCGATGATCATGTACTCTGCGCCGCGCAGGCGAAAGCTAAGCTCGGGCTCGCCGCCCCGGGCTACGGATTTTAGCAGCATTTGCTCGATAGTTTCAAACGAATATTTAGGCATCTAGCTTCCTTTTAAATTTATCTAGGCGCGTTTTAGAGGATAAACAAATAGGTTTGTTAAATTTGCCGCGTTTTTAGAAGTAAATTTTAAAAATTAGCTCAAATTTAAACACCGAATTTGAGCTAAAATTTGCGGCAAAATCACCGCATCTCAAGGCGCATGAGGTGCATATCCTCGCCGCCCGTGACATCAAGCTCCTGCGAGCCGCAGGCCGGACAGGTGAAGTCGTTTTCGCTAAGCTCGCCGCTAAAACCGCAGCTTTTGCACTCCACGGCGACGTTTTGCAAGACGATCAAAAGCTCGGCGTTTTCGCAGATCGTGCCCGCTTTATAAACTTCAAACGCGCTTTCTAGGTAGTGAGGTTCGACGCCGCTTAACCGTCCGATACGCACTTCAAGGCGCACGACCTCTTTCGCGCCGTTTGCGGCGGCGTTTTTCTCGCAAAGCGCGACTAGGCTTTGCACTATGCTTAGTTCGTGCATCAGCTTGCCTCGCTTGCGGACGGAGCGGATTTTATTTTTACGCACGCGTCTAGGGCGTAAATTTGATAAATTTTGCGAGCCCGCTCTCGTACCGCGCAAGCCCGAAAATCTAGCGCATTTAAATTTGATCTAGCCATCGCCGCGCCTAGCATATTCTGGGTAAAAGCTCGCCCTTTGGCGCTTCTAAAAAGCGCTTCGAGCCGTATGCGTTTTGTAAAATAACGCGACCGTTTGCGGCACCCAAAATCTCGCCGATCAAGGCTGCGTTAGCGTCAAATTTGCGTAAAATCTCAAGCGCGCGCGCTTCGTCTTTTTCATCTACGGTCAGCACGAACGTACCCTCATTGGCTAGCTCATAGGGCTCAAAGCCAAACAGCTCGCAAACGCCCGTTACTTCGTCGCTGACCTTGATATCCTCCTCGCGCACGAGGATGTCTAGGCCGCTAAATTTAGCCCATTCGTTTAGCACCGCCGAAAGACCTCCGCGCGTCGCGTCGCGCATACAAAGAGGCTTCACGCCGCCCTCTATCAGCGCCTTTACCGCGCCTACTAGCGCCTTACAGTCGCTTTTTAGCTCGCTTTGCAAATCAAGCTCCTCGCGGCTAGCCAGCACCACGGCACCGTGTCTGCCAACGTCGCCCGAGATCAAGATCTTAGCGCCCGCGCGCAGGCTTTTTAGCTCCACGCCCTCGCAGACGATCTCGCCGATACCGCTCGTGTTGATAAAAATTTTATCGCATTTGCCGCGCGGTACGACCTTGGTATCGCCGCAGACTATCCGCACGCCGTTTTCGCGAGCGACGGCGGCTAACGAGCCTAGTACGCGCTCTAGCTCGGCTATCTCAAGCCCCTCCTCGACTATTAGCGCGCAGCTTAGGTACTTTGCCTCGGCGCCGACCATGGCTAGGTCGTTTATCGTGCCGCACGCTGCGATCTTGCCGATGTCGCCGCCGTTAAAAAATATCGGCGTAACCACGAAGCTATCGGTGCTAAAGGCAAGTTTGCCGTTAAATTTAGGCTTCAAATTTGCCGAGCATTTCGCGCTCTCGTCCGCGCAAGGGTCGCTAAATTTTAGTATCGCGCTATCGTTGCTCTCGCGCAAAATTTCGTTGTCGAATATCCTAAAAATCGTTTCGTTTATGAGCGAGTTCATCTCCTCGCCGCCGCCGCCGTGGCTTAGCATTATTTTGCTCATTTTTTCCTCTAAATTTTATTGTTCGCGCCTCGTTTTTCGCTGCCAAGTCGCGCGAAGTATCGCCTGCTCGCGACTATTTCGCGACCTCGCTATTTGCCGAGGCTGGCGCAGAGCGTCAAATTTACCCCGCACTTTTGACGTCGCCGTATTTGTAGTATGCAGCACATGCGCCCTCGCTAGAGACCATGCACGAGCCCACGGGGGTTTTTGGCGTGCAGGCTTTAGCGAAAATTTTACAATCAAAAGGCTTTGCTCGCCCGCGTAAAATCTCAGGACAGATACAGGCTTTGCTCTCGCCTTTGCTTTGCACATTGCAGTCAAATTTTACCCTCGCGTCAAGCTTCGCGTACTCGGGGCGTAGTTTCATACCGCTTTGCGCGATCACGCCAAGACCGCGCCACGAGAAGTCGCACGGCTCGAAAAATTTAGCTACAAGCTCCTGCGCTTTTACGTTGCCCTCGCGCGTGACGACTCTTGCGTATTCGTTATAGACCTTGTGCGTGCCTGCGTTTTGCTGGCGGACGAGGTTTAGGATGCCGTCCATCAGATCAAGCGGCTCAAATCCGCTAACCGCGATAGGTTTTTTATACTCGGCCGCGATACTCTCGTAGATGCCGTATCCCGTGATCACGCTCACGTGGCTAGGTCCCAAAAACGCGTCGATCTTGACGTCTTCGTCGTTTAGGATAGCTCGCACGGGTGCGGGGACGGTAACGTGATTTATATGGAAAAATAGATTTTTTAGCCCGAGTTCCAGCGTCTTTTGGACCAAATTTGCGCTCATAGGCGTCGTCGTCTCAAACCCGATCGCGAAAAATATCACGCTCTTTTTTGGATTTTCCCGCGCGATTTTGATGCAGTCTAGCGGGCTATATAGCGCTCTGATGTCGCAACCCTCGCCGCGCAGCTTTTGCAGGCTAGTCGAGGAGCCCGGGACTCTCATCATATCGGCTAGAGTGCACAGGATAGTGCCCGGCATCTGGGCTAGCTTGATCGCCTCGTCTATGCGGCTCCTTGGCATCACGCAGACGGGACAGCCGGGACCGTGGACGAAATTTATATGCTCGCCAACCAGCTGCGGCAGGCCAAATTTCATGATCGAGTGCGTGTGTCCGCCGCAAATTTCCATGATATTTAGCGGCTTTACGCTCTCTTTTTTGATGAGTTTTGAAAGCGCCAAAATAAGCTCTTTATCGCGAAAATCATTGATTAGATTCACGCTTTTTCCTTTGCGTCCGGCTTGTTTGCAGCCGCTTGCATGGCGCCTAGTCCCGCGTCGCCTTCATCCGCGCCGATCTCGCCGTTTTGCATATCTTTGGCGATTTGGCGGTAGATTTCGATGCTTTCTAGCGCAAATTTCGTATCGATTTTCTCCATCGCGTAGCCGACGTGGATGAGTACGTATTCGCCAACGGCCACGGGTTGGGCTATGAGATCGAGGCTCACGCGGCGGCTCACGCCTAGCGTCTCTACGGTAGCGACGTTATCTTCGTCGATCGCGATCACTTTTGAAGGGATTGAGAGGCACATTATCTAAGCTCTTTTTTAAATTTTAAAAAATCCAGCCACTTCTCCATGCCCTCGCCCGTTTTTGCGTCAAGCTCGATGACGTCCACCTTCGGATTTAGTTTGCGAGCCTCTTTGACGACTTTTTTCACGTCAAATTCAAAATGCGGCAACAGCGAAGTTTTGGTTATCACGATAAGATCGGCGGCGCGAAACATCACGGGGTATTTAGCTACCTTATCATCGCCCTCCGGCACCGATAGCAGCACGACGTTAAAGTGCGAGCCCACGTCGTAGCTAGCCGGACATACGAGGTTGCCGACGTTTTCTACGAAAACTATATCAAGGCCCTCTAGAGGCAGATGGTGTAGCCCCTCGTGCACCATAAATGCATCCAGGTGACATGCCTGTCCGGTAGTGATCTGGTGGGCTTTGCCGCCTGCTTTTATTATGCGGTCGGCGTCTTGGTTGGTTTCTAGATCGCCCTCGACGACGCCGATTTTAAATTTACCGCTTTTTATCGTAGCTTCTAGTAGCGTGGTTTTGCCGCTGCCGGGGCTGCTCATGAGATTTACGCATAAAATCCCGTGCTCGTCCAAATGAGCGCGGTTGTGCGCGGCCTTTTCGTCGTTTTGGGATAAAATTTTAGTTATCACTTCGACCGTTTTGCTGTCGTTTAGCACAGGGTGCGCATGGCCGTGACTATGCTCGTGAGCCGCGCCGTGTCCGTGCTCGGCGCCGTGATCGTGAGCGTGCGAGTGTGTCGTGCCGTCGGCGTGAGTATGAGCGTGGTCGTGCCCGCCCAGCGAGCATCCGCAATCTTTACACATTTTGTTTCTCCTTAGCGATTTTTTGGGGTTATTATACTCTTAGATGTTAAAGAATTGCTTTAGTTTCATACTTGCGGATATTATTTCGTTGCGTTTTGTTTATATTTTGAGATTTTTATGATAGCGGCGAGGGCTTAAATTTGACTCAAATTTGAGTCGCGTCAAATTTGACGGCTCGGGCTAAATTTGAGCTCAAGTAAGTCTAGTCAAATTTAGCCCCTCTAGCCGCCCATAAATTTAACGCTTGTTAGATTCTCCGACTTTTGGCTTTTCTATTACGATATCCTTGATGCGAGCTTTGCCGTTATCCATCACGCTGATGACGGCCGTGGCGTTGAACTCCATCATATCTCGCTCCATCTGCTTTGCGCTTTTGGGCGGCATAAAAAAGGCTTCGATGCCGAAATTTGCGGTATTATAATCAACCCTGCCCGCTAAGAACGTGCCGCCCTTAGGTCGCTCAAAGCTATACTTGTCAAATTTATACCTGCCGTCTTTGTCCTGCTTTAAAACGGCGTAAATTTTTGTGCCGTGCAGCTGCTGCCTTTTGCTTAAATTTGAGTCTCTTTTATCTAGCTCGTAAACGCTCGCAAAGCCGTAGCTAAGGCGCACGTAGTCGCCGCGAAACATATCGCGCGGATCGTAAACCGTAGTTCGTATCAAGATCTCTTTACCAAAATATATCGGCGCGTATGCATACGCAAGCATCGCAATCACGGCTAAAATTTGAAATACCGCGGCGGCAAAAATCAGCTTTAGTTTCATTTCGCGCTCCTTTTTTTAGATATCCTAGAGACCCCGAGTACCACGAGCGCAAATACCAAAAATAGCGCGCTGGCGCTGACGTAATCGCCGACTATATCGACGTAGCGCACGAACGCCACCCAAAAAATGAGCGCAATGCCGAATTTCATATTATTTTGCTTGATAAGAGCGACCGCGATGCAAACGCCGATGAGCGAAAACACGCCCTCCTCGTAGCCCGCAAACGCGTCTAAGATAAAAGGCAGTGCGACCAAAAGCGCTGTGGTGGTAGCGGCGGCGTATTTTTTAAAATAAAACGCAAGCCCCAAAGATACCGCGCAAAATGCGGCAAATAGCGCTCCAAACACGCTTTTTAAAAATGTAACCCCGTTTAAAACATTTTCGTAGTTCTGGGCGCCGTAAGACCACGGACGAGAAAAATGCAAATCCTCGTAAAGCGACATATCAAAGCACAAGATACCCGCACCGCAGACGATACCGATGTTTTTAAGGTAAAAAACGAGTTCAAATTTACCCGCCCTCTCAAGTAAAAACGAAGCGCAAACGGCGAGCAAGCAGTAGCTAAGCGCGAAAAAATGAACGTCGTAAAACGCGTCCTCCACGTGCAAATCGGCTAGAAAATATCTCTCATAAAGTACGAAAGAGACGATATAAACAAACACGCTCGCAAAAAGCGCAGCCGTTAGCAACCTCGAGTCATCGCGCCAAAGAACGGCCGTGCAGGCTACTATAAATAACAAAAATCCGTGCGAGACGCCGCTAAACTCAAACTCCATCAAAAACCAAATAAGCCCCAAAACAATAGCCTGCAATGCGATGATGGACTTACGCGTCGCAAGCGCTAGTGCCAAAGCTCCGACCGCCCACAGCAGCACGCCGTCAGGCATATGCTCGCCTAGATGGTAAATTTGCGCGACTAAAATGATCGCCGCGCCGTAGCAAAAGTTACCCAGAAAAAACAGCGTCGTAGCCTGCGTCTCTTTGCCGTTTTTTTGCGCCCAAACTCCGCTAAAATTTACCGCCGCAAGTATGCCTAGCACGATGATTAGCCTTAGGGCGCGCGGCAACTCCTCCCAGTTTGCGCCTACTAACGTAAATAGCGAAAGCGCCAAAAACAGATACGCGACGAGTTTTAATATAAAGCTTCGCCGCTCGTTTGCGCCCGACAAATCTATATCGTATCTAGCCGCTATCTTGCGCGCCGCCTCGTCACTTACCAGCCCTTCTTCTCGCCACTTCGCAAGCTCGTCTGCGAGAAAATTTTTATGAAATATCATCATTTTTCTACTCCATTTATTTTATCTTCCTGTGTCGCCCCGCCCGGTAGAGCGCCGCATAGCCTGCCCCCCGACTATCTCGCGCTTTACTCAAGTCCTAAAAAACGCCGCCGCTCATCCATAAAAAACGCTTTTGCAGGCTAAATTTACCAAAAACCTCGCCCGTATCTATGCGTAAAAATAGTCGTAAAATCTGCTAAAAATCCGTTTTTGCGGTACCTTCGCAAAAATCGCAGCAAGTATGGACAAGATACCCGAGCTTTCCTTGTTTTGAGTAAAATTTAAAAAAAATTACCTCAAATCCTAGATAAATTAATCGCGCGATTTTAGCAAAAACAAAATCAAAATGTAAAGAAATAGCGAAAATACCGCAGTTTTGGGCGGCATTTTTGGCTTGCCGTTTAAATGCGGCAGACTTTAGCGGCGCAAACGGTCATAAACCGTAAAATTTAATCAGCCGGTTCTTAAAGCGCGCTTACGGGCGTTTTTATTTTAATTCTAAACGCGCAAATATCGCCCTTTTGCGGTGCAAAATCACGCCTATGCGTAAGCTTAAATCTGCCGCTTTTTGCTTTCTTTGCGCCAAGAAGCGGTAAGCGTCAGAAATTATCGCGCTTTTTAGAAGCTTAAAGAGATAAATTTTAAGCTTTGTTTTTAAAAATATGCAAAAATTTAACATCAAATAACGGCAAATTTAAAAGAGTAAATTTTAAAAAATAAAAACATCGATTTAAACGGATTAAAATTAATATCTAGTTTTAACGTAAAAGAGCATTAAACAAATAAACATAAAAATCCTGCGTAAATTATAAATAAAATTTACGCTAGAAAAATATAAAATAAATAAGCATAAAATATAAAATTCATCCGCCTAGCCCAACCAAGCCAAACGGATGAAATCTGCTAGCCTACGAGTGAGGAACGGCAGCTCTAGTGAGTTTTGAAAATTTCACACCTTTTAGTCCGCCCATTTTTTCTGAAAATTTCTCGATAGACCCTGCTTTGCCGCGCAGTATCAGAGTCTCTAGGCAGTTATCGTGATCCACGTGGACGTGAGTCGTGCAGGCGATGTGCAGGTTCGCCTTGTGCTCGATGTCCATCATTTTCACGACGAGGTCGTTTTGGTGATGTAGATAAATGAGCGTCAAAACGCCGATAAGATCCTCATCTGCGTCCTTCCAGCTGTCATTTACTATTTTTTCCCTAATCAAATCGCGAGTAAATTCGCTTCTTGAAGCATAGCCCTGAGCGCCTATCTTGCTATCTAGCTCATCTAGGAGTTGTTTTGGCAACGATACGCTAAACCTGATGATGTTTTCCACTATCGCCTCCTTAAAGAAAATATTACATATTATACATCAGGAAACTTTAATTTATATTAATGTAAATGCGATTTGACCGATAGCTATACTCGAATCATTGGCGGTAAAATTTTTATTTATGTAATAATTCTTACCTTTTTGCTTAAGAATTAAAATTACATTTTCAAGCAGGACTTTATTTTGAAAAACACCGCCTGCTAGCAAGACGTCGTTAGGCTGCGCGCAAGCTACGTCCGCTACTAGCTTTGCGAGCCCTTTTATAAAGCCCGTCGCAGCCGTTTTAGCATCGTCTTTTAGAGCTCTTTTAAAGGCCTCTTTAAAGCAAATTTTGTCACTCCTGATTTCAAACTCGTAGCAGGCATCCAAATTTGCGTCAAAAAGTGCCTCTAGGCTCATCCCCGCCTCGCCCTCGTAGCTGATGCTATCAAGCCCCAAGATCACCGCCGCAAACGCGTCAAAAATTCGTCCAAGCGAGCTGGTTTTGACGCAGTTTATTTGCTTTTCGTGCAGGATTTTTAGATTTTTTAGCTTAGCGGGCTCAAATTTGGCCAAAAACGCCTCCGCCTCGAGCTCTAGATTATATTTTAAAATCGCGGCATAAGCGATCTGCCGGATATTTTTCACGCTAGCTTCGCCGCCGATCAGTAAAATTTCGTCAAATTTGCAAACTCGCTCGTACTCCTTGCCGCGCACTTTTAGGATCTCTCCGCCCCAGACGCTCCCGTCCGCACCGTATCCCGTGCCGTCAAAGCAAAAGCCCATATACTCGCGCTTTGCGTCCAGATCGTTTTCTAAAATCACCGATAGCAAATGGGCGTGATGGTGCTGGATCTGCGTGATATTTGAGCCCAAATTTGCGGCATATTTGCGCGCCCATTTTAGGTTTAAAAAATGCGGGTGCAAATCCGCTACGATCTCGTCAAATTTTAGCTCGTAAATCTCGCTAAAAAGATTGATTAGCGCGCAAAATCGCTCATAGGTCGCGACGTTTTTTAGATCGCCGATATATGGGCTTACCATCAGCTCGCCGTCCTTAAAGATCGCAAACTGATTTTTTAGCTCCGCTCCGACGGCCAAAACGGTCTTTTCGCTCTTAAATTTCGTGAGGATAAACTTAGGATGCACGCCGCGGCTGGTGCGGATAAAGATAGGCTCGCTGCCCGCTACAAACGCGATACTATCGTCGCTTGGCGAGTGGATCTCGCGGTCGTTGTCTAGGTAAAAATCTATCACGCCGCCCAGCTTTTCTCGCAGGTCTTTTTCGTTGTAGATTATTGGCTCGCCAGAGACGTTAGCCGAGGTAGCGATGACGTCGCCCTCTAAGTACTCAAAAAGCAAGAGATGAACGCCCGTGTATGGCAAAAATATGCCGATTTTATTGAGTCCCGGCGCTAAATTTGGGGGAACCGGCGCGTCAGGCAAGCTTTGCAAAACGACGATCGGTTTTAAATTTGAGCTTAAAAGCCGCTCTTCTTCGAGCGAAATTTGAGCGTATTTTTTAGCGCGCGCGAGGTCTTTACACATCACGGCAAATGGCTTTTTAGGCCGCTTTTTTCGCTCTCTTAGTAGCCCCACCGTATCATCCTTTAAACGGCACATCAGATGAAATCCGCCAAGCCCCTTTACGGCTAAAATTTTACCCTCGTTTATGAGACGCGCGGCCTGCTTCGCGCTATCGTTATCCCGCGCCAAAACCCGCCCGAATTTATCTTTTAGAGCAAGCCTAGGCCCGCAGTTTGGGCAGGAGACGGGCTGGGCGTGATAGCGACGATTTAGCGGATTTTTGTATTCGCCGCCGCAAAATTCGCACATCTTAAACGCGTTCATCGTCGTGTTTGCGCGGTCGTAAGGCAGCGACTCGATAATCGAAAACCTCGGGCCGCAGTTGGTGCAGTTGATAAAAGGATAATGATACCTCGGGTCTGCGGGGTCGTAAAACTCGCGCTCGCAGTCTACGCATAGGGCAAAATCGGGCAAGATAGGCGCGTGTTTTTTGGCTGATTTTGAGGCGACTATCTTAAACTCGTCAAATTTCGCGTCCTCTAGCTCTGTTTTTCTCATCTCGTCGATACGAGCGAGGCTGGGCAGCTCCTCATGCAGCGCTTTTTCAAATTTTTCTATCTGCTCGTCTGGGCCGCAAAGCGTTAGCTTCACACCCTCGTCGTCGTTGTAAATTTCGCCCGCAAGGCCGAATTTAAGGGCTAGATTATAAACGAAAGGGCGAAAGCCGACGCCTTGGACTAAGCCTGAAATTTCATATTTAAAACATCTCTTCAATCAAAAACTCTTTGCTAAATTTGGCGTTTAAGCCTGTTTTTAGATGCTTTAACGTCAAATTTGCAAGCGTTTTGTTCTCAAAAAGCGAACCGCAAAGCAGCGCGTTTCGTACGCCGAGATCTTGCTTTATCGCGTCTGAAAAATCGCTCAAAAAATACGCTAGCGACTCGGCGTATCCGTAGCTAAGCAGCCTCGCATCGACGCCAGCGAGCCTAAAGCTCATGCCGCTTCTAGCAAATTTAACAACGTCAAAATGCGTTTTGTTTAGCATTTTAAAATCAAGCCTAGGCCCTTTTGCGCCGTTAAAATCGCTCGCGTTTTGCAGTAAAATTTCGCCCGCTTTTTGCGCATCGCTATCAAATCCAAGCAGCGCTCCGACCACACAAAACAGCCCGAAAAAGCCGTTTTGTACGTTTAGGTCGCCGCGCGGTAGGCTAAAGCTTTCGCCGTAATTTTGAAGCAAACTCTTGCCGCCCTCCTCGCGCTTTATCTGCGCGTAAAGCTCGTCAAAACTCGCGGGCAAGGCGAAATTTAAGACGTTAAAATCATCAAATTTGGGGTAAATTTTAACTTCATCGTCTTTAAACCTGCTTAAAAATATCCTAACTATCCCGCCCTCTTCGTCAAATTCTTTTTTTGCGAGATTAAAATTGGCTAGATTTTTATCCGCGGCGCCCTCTACCTCGCTCAAATTTGCGCGCGAATAATAAATCCTAGAGCCGCTAAAAATATATCCGTTTTCAAGCGCGGTAGCCTTAAACGGCGGCTTTTGCGCCAAAAAAGCGATAAAATTTACGCCTGCTTTAAAAAGCTTGTCGCAAAGCGCGTAGAGAAAAATATCTCTAGCCGCGCAGACGTCAAAAAACCTTGGCGAGTTTGGGTGATTGCCGCGGTAAATCGCCGTCGTTTTTAGCGTAACGGCGGGCTTTTCGTAGCTTGCTAGGGCTACTTGTTCGGCTTCGTTTGCGATAAAAATTTTGGGTAAATTTTTAAGATTTGTAGGCATTAAAAGATTAAAATTCGTATTTAGCTCGGTAAAATTTGACGCTTCAAATTCGCCGCTAATATCTTTAAATTTAACGCTCACGCCCGCGCTTAAATTTTTAAAAGCAAAATCCAAAAGCTCGTTAAAATTCGCCTTCGTTACGGGAGTAAATTTGCCGTCCGTAAAAACGCAAACATCGCTAAAAACGCCGTTTTCGCACTCTTTTAGTTCGCCTTTAAAATAAGCGCTAACGACGCTTGGCGTGATATTTGAGAGTGCATTTTGCGGTTCGCTCGTTTCGCCTTGTGGTAAATTTTGGCTCGCGTAGACCTTTGAGCCGCGCAAAAACAGGCTGTGAGGCAGCGAGCTAGAAAGCTGATCCGAAAACGCCAAAAGCTCATCTTGTGCACCCTGGACGTAAAGCGTAGTTAAATCACGCTGTTTTTTAAGGCTAAATTTTAGTCCGCTTTTTTGCGCATAAAATTTAAGAAAAAAGGCGAAATTTTTGCTAGCGCAGTCAAACTCGTAAGCTAAAATCATATCGCGCCCTTTTTTGAAAACTCTAAAGCGATGCCAGAGACGCTAAAATTTGCGATCTTTTCGTAGCTAAATCCAAGCCGCGAAAGCTCGTTTAAAAGCGTCTTTTCCATCAAATTTACGCCCTCTTGCGCCTGCGACGAGAGCTCAAAACTCATAGGCTCGATGCGTTTTGGCACGATACCTAAAATTTTAGTCCGCGGCAAATCGCCCGCAAGCTCCATCAGCCGCAATGTTTCAAGCATCTCTACCTCGTGCGCGGAGCCGTTCCAAGAAACTGCAGGCGGCATCTGCTCGTAACCGAAAAAATACACCTCTCCCGTCTCGCCGCCATCTGCGCTGATGCAGTCGGCGACTATCAAAACGTCCGCCTGAGCTATAAGGGGCGTTAACGCCATAGCTAGCGTGCCGCCGTCGATAAATCTTAGCTCCAAATTTGCGCCGTCCGCGTTAAATTTAAAGCCGCCGCGACTAGCGAGGTTGCCGCTTAAATTTGAGTTTGCGTCGTCCAAATTTGACGCGTTAATTTCATCGTCCAAATTTAATGCGGAGTCAAATTTAGCCCTGATTTTAGCGCTAAATTTATAGTTTCGCTCCATCATTTTTACAAAATGCACTCCCACGCCCTCGTCGCCAAACATCACGTTGCCGATACCTAGCACCAAAACGCGCATCAGTGCTCGTCTTTTACGTATTTGTAGCCGCTAATAATCGCGTCCATAGCTCCGTTTTTGCCTTTTACGGCGTTAAAGACGGCCATATACACGTGAATGACTACAAAAACGATGATAACCCACATGCAGACGCGATGTACCGTGCGGACGTTTGCTAGCCCACCCATTAGCTCCTCGCACTGCCTCATCGGCTCGTAAAGCAGCCCGCCAAGCCCCTCATGATAGACGTGGACGTAGAGCGCAAGACCCGTTAGGCAGATCAGAAAAAGCACGACGTAAAAGAAAAAATACGACGCGAACTGAAGCGGATTATAAACGCCCTTTAGATGCGGGTGCGGGCCTAAAAACAGGTAGTATTTTATCTGCGCTATCCAGACTTTCGGGCTAAAAAAATCAACTACGCTCACGACCTCTTTGCGGCTGTGTTTGTCGAATATAAATAGATAAAGCTTGAAAATAAAGCACGCTATCAAGATAAACCCCGCGATTTGGTGCGCCATACGCCATTTAGCATTCATAAAATTCGTCGGTTCGCTCGTGATTTCGGGACTAACGAAAACATAAGAGATATAGTATCCGCTCACGACTAAAAATGTGATGGCAAAAAACCTGATCCAGTGCGTCGCTCTAAGCCCGATGGAAAATTCATACTCGCTTTTGCGGTCAAATTTATGCTCGCTCATAGCCGCTCCTTTCATAAATTCGGGTTGATTTTGTATTCGCCCAGCTGCGTGCCGCGCGCATCCATCACGTGCACGGCGCATGCGATACAAGGATCGTACGAGTGGATCTTGCGGATGATCTCAAGCGGCTTGGTTAGATCGGCGATCTTTAGCCCGATGAGGCACTCCTCGTAGCTTCCGCGCGCATTTGCGGCATCTTTTGGCGAGGCGTTCCACGTGCTAGGCACGACTGCTTGCCAGTTGGTTATCACGCCGCCCTTTATGCGGCACCAGTGGCTGAGCGCGCCGCGAGGGGCGTTGCCTTGGAAATTTCCTTTATACTCCTTGCCATTATCTATGACATACTTAGCGCAGGTTTCTTGATCGGTTTTTAGATTTTCTACTAGGCTATTAAAGGCCGTTAGCCCGTGATCGGCTACTAGTTTAGCCTCTAGCATCCTGGTTGCGGTTCTGCCTAGCGTAGAAAATACCGCCTCAAGCGGAAGTCCCGTATCTTTTAAAAATTTATCTACGATCTTTACCACGCGCTCGTTGCCTTTGGCGTAGTTTATGACGATACTGGCAAGAGGCCCCACCTGCATCGGTTTGCCCTCATAGCGAGGGGCTTTGATCCAGCTATACTTGCCCTTTTCGTCAAAGACCTTGGTATCTACCTCTTTGCCGTTGCCGCCCAATGTTTTCATATCTTTTAGGCCGGTGTAGTTTGGCTCGGTTTCGCCGTCATATGGATGCAGCGGAGCCGGGTTTTTATACCATGCGCGAGTGGCTTCCTCGGTGATCTTGTCGCCGTTTACTTCATAAACCTTACTGATGTCGCCGTTTAGGATAACTCCGCCTTGGATCAGGTACTCGTTTTTGCCGACTAAAAACTCGTCGTAAGCAAATAAATTTGACACGCCGACGTCTTTTAGTACGCTTGGCTCGCTGCCGTAGGCTTTAGCCGCCATGACTAGATCGGGATAATACGCTCGGTTGATAAAATCGGCCGCTTCTTGAAATTTGGTTAGATATTCGCCTAGTCTTGCAGGATCTAGCAAGTCCATCACGCAGGTTACGCCGCCTACGGTGAGACTTTGAGGATGAGGCTGTTTTGCGCCGAATATCGCCATCATCTGCGCTACCGTCCTTTGTATCCTTAGGCACTCTAAATAGTGAGAAAGCGCGATCAAATTTTGCTCGGGCGTAAATTTATAGGTCGGATGACCCCAGTAGGCGTTGGCAAAAGGCCCTAAATTTCCCTTTTTTACGAAGGCCTCGACGCGCTCTTTTACCTCTTTTAGCTTATCTGCGCCCGTAGCGTAAGGCGTGTCGCAGTATTTAAACGCCTCATCGCTAGCCTTGCGCACGTCCGCGCTTAGAGCCGAGACCACGTCTACCCAGTCAAGCCCGTGAAGCTGATAAAAATGCACGGGATGATCGTGCATATAAAGGGCGTTGTTCATCAGGGTGCGCGTTAGCTGCGCGTTTAGCGGAGGGACGATACCTAGCGCGTCCTCGACGGCCATGATGCCCGCGCGGTAGTGCGAAAACGTACAAACGCCGCAAATCCTCTGCGTGAAAAATCCCGCATCCCTCGGATCGCGCCCCTTTACGATCTGCTCTATACCGCGCCAAAGCGTCGAGCCCGAGTAGGCCTCTTTAACTACGTTATTTTCATCCACGACGACCTCTACGCGCAGGTGGCCTTCTATCCTAGTTATGGGATCAATTACTATTCTTTGTTCGCTCATTTTTACGCCTCCTCTTTGTCTTTAGCAAAAATGCTTATCGCGGCGTGCGCTGCTATACCGATGCCTGCGAGCGCCAGCACTCCGATGCCGATTTTATCGCTAACGTTATCGGCGCCTAGACCCAAAACGGTGTTAAACAGCCTATCTGCCATCGGCTCCTCAAAAGGCCCCATAGTATCCCAAAAATCAGGCTCCGAGCAGCCTATACAGCCGTGGCCTGCTTGCACCGGCCAGCTGGTGTGCTGATTAAATCTCTCGCGAGAGCAGTTATTAAACGTATATGGGCCCTTGCAGCCGACTTTATAGAGGCAGTAGCCGTTTTTTGCGCCCTCGTCGCCAAAGGTTTGCACGAACTCGCCCGCGTCAAAATGCCCCCTTCGCTCGCATAGATCGTGGATCCTAAGCCCGTATGCCCATTTTGGGCGGTTAAATACGTCAAGCGCGGGTAAAGTGCCAAAAAGTATGTAATGAAGGACGTTGCCCACGATATTTTTCTCGCTGGGAGGACAGCCCGGGACGTTTATAACGGGTTTTGAGGTTACTTTTGATAGACCGACGGAATTTGAGGGATTTGGCCTTGCCGCCTGCACTCCGCCGAAGCTCGAACAGGTGCCAATAGCAAATATCGCCGCGGCGTTCTCGCTTGCGTGTTTTGCGTGATGAAGGCCGCTAAGCCCCAAAGGACCGACGGTTAGATAGTTTTCCGTATCGCCCGTAGGTATGCCGCCCTCAACCAGTAGGATGTATCTGCCTTTGTATTTTTCGATCGCGCTTTCTAAATTTTCTTCAGCCTGCCAGCCTGCCGCCGCCATCACGGTTTCATGATACTCAAGGCTAATGTAGTCAAAAATAAGACTATCGATCGTAGGCGTATCGGAGCGAAGCAAGCTCTCGCTGCATCCCGTGCACTCGGCCATATGTAGCCATATCACGGGCAGTCTATCGCTAAGCTCGGCAGCCCTAGCCACGGTTGGCGCCATAGATGCCGGTAGCGCCATAAACGCCGTCATCGCGCCCGCCCATTTCATAAAATCGCGCCTGCTAAATCCGCTTTTCTTTAAAGCTTCGCCGATCGATCCGTTTTTTAGAGTCGGAAGCGCAGCAAGCACGTTAAGCCGTTCGTTTATCCTAACCAGGACGTCATCTCTCATGCTCTCTCCTTGGGGTGAAATTTGCATTTTGGCATGTTTGATAACAGAGTAAATTTGTCTTTAATCATTATCAAATAGCTTTAAATATTGAAATATTACAACTAAAATTTAAAATTCTATATTTAGTAAAAGAACTAGTTTTAATAATTAAGTATATTGTTATTTTAGTGATATTTTTGCAAAGAAAGCTCTAAAAATAATTAAAGTATAAAAAGATAGATTTGACAAATTATTTTTATATTTTGATATTTTAAAATCAAAATCGCCCTATTTCTTAATTGGTTTCAAAGCTTTAAAATTTGAAATACAAATTTACGGCGTCAAATTTTACTCTGGCCGCTTTGCATTTCTAAAATTCGCGCGCTTATTTGCATTATCTGCGCAAACACCGCTCCCTTTTGCGTCTCAAGCGAGGCCGCCATATCTTTTGCGTATGGATTTTTGCTCGCTTTTACTCGCTTTATCGCGGCCTCAAGCTCTTTTAGTCGTTTTTGCAGTTTTTCTAGTTGTTTTTTTAGGATATCGGCGCTGCTTTCGCCGCTAGGCAAATTTGACGCGCCGCTGAGAGAATCTGACGCGCCGCGCAAGATATCGCCCCTATCGCCGCTTTGCAAATTTACGCTTTTTAAATTTAGCGCGCCCGCGTTTAAATTTGCCACGCTAGCCGCCGCAGAGCTTTTGCCGACGCTCATCAAATTTGAGTTTAAATTTATGTTTAGTTTTACATCCATCGCCGAACCTTTAAATTTAAAGGTATATCGGCAAATTTGAGTAAAATTTAAGGCGCAACCGTAAATTTCGCTCTTAAATTTATGGATTTTACTTAGGCTCGGCAAAATCGCCCAAATCCCGCCGAGCCCAAAAACTCAAGCGACCGAATTTATTCCTTCGGCGCTATCATATCCTCAGGCACCACCCACGCGTCAAATTCCTCGGCGGTTAGTATGCCAGATTTTATCGCTTCCTCGCGCAGCGTCGTGCCGTTATGGTGCGCGGTTTTGGCGATCTTAGCGGCATTTGCGTAGCCGATGTGCGGATTTAGCGCGGTTACTAGCATCAGGCTCTCGTGCAGTAGCTTGTCGATTTTAGCCTCGTTTGCCGTGATACCGCAAGCGCAGTGTTTCTCAAAACTGTTCATCGCGTCGCTTAGCAGGCGGATGCTTTGGATGAGGTTGTACGTAAGCACCGGCTTAAAGACGTTTAGCTCGAAGTTGCCCTGGCTTGCGGCGATGGAGATCGCGACGTGGTTGCCCATTACTTGCGCCGCCACCATCGTGACGGCTTCGCACTGTGTCGGATTTACCTTGCCCGGCATTATCGAGCTTCCCGGCTCGTTTTCGGGGATGTTTATCTCGCCGATGCCGCATCTTGGCCCGCTTGCTAACCAGCGCACGTCGTTTGCGATCTTCATCAAATTTGCCGCCAGGCCGTTTAGTGCGCCGCTTAAAAACACCTCGGCATCGTGGCTGGTTAGGCCGTGAAATTTATTCGGATGGGATTTAAATTTAAACGCCGTGCCCGTTAGCGTATTTAGCTCATCGCTTACCATCTCGCTAAATTTCGGGTGCGAGTTTAGCCCCGTGCCCACCGCGGTGCCGCCGATGGCAAGCTCCTGCAAAAACGGCATAGTAGCTAGGATCTGCGCCTTGCTCGCCTTTAGCATATGCGCGTAGCCGCTAAATTCCTGCCCGAGCGTGAGCGGTGTGGCGTCTTGCAGGTGAGTGCGGCCGATCTTTACGATCTTTGCAAACTCAGCGGTCTTTTTATCCAGCGTCGCTTCAAGCTTTTCTATCGCGGGCAGTAGCTTTTTTTGAAGCTCGAGCACAAAGGCTATTCGCATCGCCGTAGGATAGGTGTCGTTTGAGCTCTGGCCTTTATTTACGTGATCGTTTGGGTGCACAAATTTTGCGTCTTTGGCGTCCAGCGCCGCCTTATCGCGGAAATTTAGCCCCAAAATCTCCATCGCGCGGTTTGAAACGACCTCGTTTAAATTCATATTCGACTGCGTGCCCGAGCCCGTCTGCCACACGACTAGAGGGAAATTTCCGTCCAGCTTGCCGTTTAAAATTTCATCGCATGCCTGCGCGATCGCCTCGGTGCGAGGCTCATCTAGGCGGCCCAGCTTGCGATTAACCAGCGCGCACGCCTTTTTTAGGTAGGCAAAGCCCTCTATGACCTCTCTTGGCATCGTCTCCAGCCCTACTCCGATCTTAAAATTTTCATGGCTGCGCTGCGTCTGCGCACCCCAATATTTCTCATTTGGGACCTTCACCTCGCCCATCGTGTCTTTTTCTATTCTGTACTCCATGCCTTTATCTCCTTTACTTAAATTAGTATTTGAAATTATATATCAATTATCATAAATTTAATCTTTCGAGATTTTACGCGCAAATTCGATATAATCGCGAAATGAAAAGAGTTTTAGCTAAATTTATCAAATTTTCCGCCGCCTTTGCCCTGCTTTGCTTCGTAGCTTTTTTGGCGCTTGATTACGCTTATCCGCTTGACACGAAAGCGCTAAAGCGGGAAAATTCGCTCATACTTTTTGATAAAAACGGCCAAATCATAGCCCTTCGGCCTAGCAGCGACGAAATTTGGAGATTTGAGGCTAAAGACGTCCCGCAGACGCTAAAAGATAGCGTTATTTTGTTTGAGGATAAATTTTTTTATTACCATATCGGCATAAATCCATTTGCCATGATCCGCGCGGCCGCGCATAATCTCACGCACTCTAACCGCATCGGCGCATCCACGATCACGATGCAAGTTGCGCGCATGATGAAGAGAGATGAACGCACCTACGCGAATAAATTTAAAGAAATCTTTACCGCGCTTCAGCTTGAGTGGCACTATAGCAAGGACGAAATTTTAGATTTTTATTTTAACCTCGCTCCGTATGGCGGAAATATCGAAGGCGCGGCGGCTGCGGCGAGGTTTTATTTCGGCAAAGACTTGAGCGAGCTTAGTATCGCCGAGTGTGCGCTTTTAAGCACGATCCCAAAAAACCCCAACGCCAACCGCTTAGATAAAAAATCAAACATCAACGCGCTAAAAAACCGCGCCATCAAGCTGCTTTATAAAGCCGGCGCGATAGATCAAAGCGCATTTGCTAGAGCACAAAGGGAGCCATTTAAAAATAAACGCTACGATGCCGTTTATAAGGCCAGGCACTACGCCGCGCAAGCTCTAAAAAACGGCGTTACGCACTCGAGCTTAGATCTAAATTTGCAAATTTTACTTGAAAACGCGATAAAAAATACCGCAGCCTCGCTAAAATCAAAAGACGCAAATAACGCCGCCGGGATAATCATCGACAACAAAAATATGAGCGTGGCCGCATACGTAGGCTCGCACGACTGGCGCGCTGCGCAGGGGCAAAACGACGGCGTAACGATGAGCAGAAACGTGGGCTCCACGCTAAAGCCGTTTATATTTTCTCTAGGACTCGACGAGGGTTTCATCACGCCAAAAAGCCAGATGATAGATACAGAAATTTTCCTCGGAGAGTACGCGCCCAAAAACTACGACAGTAGGTTTTTCGGCATCATCTCGGCGACCGAGGCGCTAGCGCTCAGTCTAAATATCCCCGCCGTTAGCCTAAACAACAAGCTTGGCGAAAACTCTCTTTACGAGCTGCTTTCACGCGTGCATTTGGTGAGCCGTCCGAAGGAATTTTATGCAGATAGTATCGCGCTTGGAAGCGCGGAGATGAGTCTGCTAAGCTTAGCCCATCTCTACACGATCTACGCAAACGGCGGCGAGCTAAAGCCTCTTGAAGTCGCAGGCAAAACGCTACCGGGCTACGGACGGCTAATCAGCCCGCAAAGCGCGTATCTAACCTCAAAGATGCTCTCCTCCGCCTCCCGCAGTTATCTTGGCGTCGCGTGGCAATACGCTGAAAATACGCCGCAAATCGCCTTTAAAACCGGCACCAGCTACGGCTCTCGCGATATCTATACGATAGGCGTAAATAGCGACTACACGGTTGCGGTGTGGTTTGGTAACTTTAACGGCAAAAAGACGCAAAATTTAAGCGGATTTAGCGACGCCTCGCGCGCAGTTTTTGACGTATTTAAGCTACTGGCTCAAAAGCAAAAACTGTCTTTCATGAGCGCTCCAAGCGGCATAGAGAGCAAGAAAACCTGCCTTGACGCGTTTAAATTTAAAGAGTGCAAAGACGAGGAAGACGACTGGCTGATAGAGGGCGTAGAGCTAAAAGACGTTTGCGAGAGTATCAGGAGCGAAGAGGTCGGGTTTTTACTCAAAAACGGCGCTATAACGCAATCAGACATCAAAGATAGTCCTTGTTATTATAAATTTAAAAGCTATAAACCACTCGTTGCCATGCCGACGAATAATCAAATTTTGCTAAGCGATGAGAATTTAACTAAAGTTATGCTAAAATGCTACGCTTATATCGGCGATGAGATATATCTCAAGATAGACGAAAACGAGTGGGAAAAAGTAAACAACGCGAGCGAAAATACGTTAAATTTAACGCAAGGCAAACACAAGCTCGGATGTCTAGACGAAAATTCAAATCTAAATGAAGTCAATATAGAAATAAGGAGGTTTTAATGAACTATAAACTCATAGGCTTAAGCCTAAGTTGCGTTTTGGCGGCAAATTTAAGCGCCTTTACGCTTGAGGGCGGAAGCAAAATTTTAGCAGGCGGCGCGGTGAGCCTAGACGTAGAGTACTCGCAAAAAGACGAGTCTTTAATCGGCAAGGTAACGCACAAAAAGATAATCGAGTGTTCGCCAGAAATCAGCGGCGCCTTTGAATACGGCTCGGACTCTATCTTGTTTTATCCAAAAAAACCGCTGGCAAAGGGCGTAAGCTACTCGTGCAAAAAGGGTGAAAGCAAGGTTAAAATTTACGGCGGAGATTTTGAGCTCTCGGGCATAACCGAGTACGCCAAAGATACCTTTTTAGCGGTATTTAACGACGAGGTTAGCGAGGAAGAATTTACGGCGAATTTTAAAATTTACGATAAGCAAAATTTGGCCAAGCAAAACATCAAATACAAAATCGTAGCCAAAACTCCTAAAAGCTTTCAAATAAAGCTACTTGAAAAAGGCGAAAATTTGGTATTTGCCGTCTCGAAAAATCTAAAAAGCAGGGCCGGCGCAAACCTAAACGACGACTACGAGGCGACTAACGAGCCTGAAGAACAAGAAAAATTCGTCGATAACGATAGAGCTAAAACTATGTATTTAGACGACGTCAAAGCCGTTAGCCTAGAGGGCGGCAAGCTAGGCATTAGGATATTTTTAAACGACTGGCTCGATACTTACAACCTAAATAAATACGTAAAAATAGACGGTATAAAAAATCTACAAGTAGGCGAACTGGAATACACCGATAACAGCGATACGAAATACTACCGCTACATCGATATAACCAGCGACGAACTAAAGCCTCAAACCGAGTACAAAGTCGCGCTAAAAAAAGGCTTCGGCGATGAGGATAGAATTTTGCGAGAAGATGCGGAGTTTAGCGTCAAAACCGGCGATTATAAGCCGTTTTTGGAATTTACCGATAAAGGCTCTTATTTATCTAGCGCCGGCGAAATCGGCGTAAAAGGCGTAAATTTAAACACCGCTAAAGTCGTCGTAGAAAAGCTAAAAGAGCCGAATTTAAGATACTTCTTAAATTTTACCCAAACTCCGCTTGATGACTACGTAGAAGAAGTCGCAAGCAAAAACTACGACCTAGGCGGCGCTCAAAACGAGATGCAAAAATACAAAATAAAGCTTGACTTTGCCGAGGGCGGAGATGGAGTTTATCTAGTCACGATCTACTACGATAAAGATAAAAGCGCCAAAAAAGCCGTCTATCTAACCGACATCGGCCTAAGCGCGAAAATTTCAAAAGACGAGGTGTTTTTATTTGCAAACCGCTTGAGTAAAAACGAAGTCGTCGCAAACGCGGACGTTAAAATTTACTCTGCTAAAAATAGCCTCATCGCAAGCGGTATCACAAACGACGAAGGCGTGTTTAAATTTAACAAAAAAGACATCGGCAAAGACGTAGCAAGCGCGGTCGTAACGCTAGGCAAGGAGCAAAGCTTCATCGCTCTATCGCAAAACAAACGCCTAAACGAGGAGTCGAATTTAGACGTTCAAGATAGAAGCGAAATTTACGACGCTTATTTGCATTTTGCCAGCGACATCATCCGCCCGCAGGAAAACATAAAAGGCGAGATTATCATCAAAAACGCGCTGTTTAAGGGGCTAGCAAATATGCCCGTTAAGCTACAAATCAAAGATCCGCAAAATAAAACGATCCTAGATAAAAGCGTAAATACTACAGAGCTTGGCGTCATAAATTTCGACGAGCCGGTAAACTCGGGGCTAACGGGCTCGTTTAGGCTTGAGATAATCTTTGCTAACAAGCTCATAGATAGCTACGACTTTTCCGTAGAGTCTTTTACCCCCCAACGCATCAAAAACGAGGTTAATCTCGAAAAAGAAATTTACGCTCTAGGCGACGTTATGGACGTTAAATTGCAAAGCGCGTATCTTTTCGGCGGCGCGGCGGCAAATCTAAAAGGCGACGTAACGATAAATCTATATCAACAAGACTACAAAAACGATAAATTTAAAGATTATAAATTTAGCAACGACGAATACGCCGCAAACGGCCTAGACCAAAGCGTCAAGCAAGTAGAACTAGACGATGAGGGCAAGGGCGAAACCGTATTTAAGCTGGAAAATAAATCCAAAATCGCAAGCGTTTTAAAAGGTGCGGCGGTCTTTAACATAAACGACGACGGCAAAAACGTAAGCGCCAGCAAGAACTTTAACGTTTATCCGTTTGACGCGATGGTGGGAGTAAAAGCAAACGATACCTACATCGACTCAAACTCTAAACTGACGCTAAATTTGGTAAGTATCGATCCGTTTAAGGACGAGGAAATAAAAGACAGGCAAAAAGCTATCGAGATAAAAAAAGAAATCTGGGACTACAACTACGATAAAGACGGCTATCTAAGATGGCACAGCCGCTACGAAAAGGTCTTTAGCGATACTCTTAGCGGAAACGAATTTATCTACGACTTTAAGCAAAGCGGCGATTACGTCGTTACGGTTTCAGACATCCTTAGCGGCCATTCGGCGAATTTAAACATTTACGTCAGCGGCTGGGACTACGGCGAAACGCTACAGCCGACAAAAGAGCTGGCAAAAGCCAAAATCAAGCTAAACAAAAAAATCTATAAAAAAGGCGACGAGCTAATAGCAGACGTAAGCTCCGTGCTAAAAAGCGGTATCGCTATAGTCACGCTAGAATCGGGCGACGTCAAAAAATATAAAGTCGTAAACGTCCAAAACAACGTCGCAAGCGCTAAATTTAACCTTGATTTCGACTTTGAGGGGCTTTACGTCACGGCCTCGGTCGTGCGCGTAGCAGACAACGATACTCTGCCGTTTAGAACCTACGATAAAATCTACGTAAAGGCCGATAAATCCTACCGCAGAGCAAATACGCTCATAGAGGCGCCAAAAACCGTAAGGTCAAACTCTAAATTTAAAGCTAGCGTAAAAACCGAGCCAAACGCCGAGGTTACGATATTTGCCGTCGATGAGGGCGTACTGCAAATCACCAACCAAAAGCTAAAAAGCCCGCTGGAGTTTTTCGATACGATTTTAAACGACGGAGTGCTTGATTACGACTTTTACGCAAATTTAAGCGGATTTAAAAAAGACGGCAAGGTGCTAAGCTTCGGCGGCGACGCGGCGAAGGCTCTTTTAGAAATGAGGATGGCAAAATTTGCTAGCCCGGTAGATAAGAAAAATATACAAACCTATATCAAAATGCAAACTGCAAAAGCGGGTGCCGACGGCGTAGCAAATTTCGAGATAGAGGTACCTAGCGACTTTAACTCCGAGATAAATTTAGCCGCGCTTAGCGTCGCCGGCGATAAGCTAGGCTTTAGCGTAAATGCCATAAAGGTCAAAGACGATATCATCCTAAAACCGACTCAAACGGCGTATCTTATCGAGGGCGATAAGATAAACTACTCGCTAAGAGTGATAAACACGACCAAAGAGCCCAAAAAAGTAGCCTTAAGCCTAGATACCAACCTAAACGCGAAACTAGGCGTAGATAGTATCGAGCTAAAACCCGAGGAAAACGCTAAGCTAAATTTCACGGTCGATGCTAACGCTACGGGCAAAGCGTATATAAATTTCACCGCAAACGACGGCAAAGAGGGCTACTCCTACTCGCAAAAACTAGACGTCATACACGCCTATCCGCTAAGCACTTATGCTAAGACGTTTTACGCGAGCGAGAAAAAGACCTTTAAACTGGACGAAGAGTTAAACGATATCACGATAGACGCTTCAAGCTCTATCAAAGGCGTGCTAAGCGCAAATAGCGATAAACTCGTAAATTACCCTTACGGATGCGCCGAACAGCGCTCTAGTAAGCTTTTTGAGCTAAATTTCCTAGTACTTGGAGGCGGCGACTCTAAAGAGGCTAAAGCAAGAGAAGCCGACAGAAAAAGATTCGTCCTTTCCGGCATGCAAGACGTAATCAAAATGCAAAAAACAGACGGTAGCATCGGCTACTGGAATCAGCTAAGCTATACAAACAACTTCGCTTCCGTCTACGCTATCGATATGCTACTGACGCTTGAAAAATCGGGCTTTGTGCTAGATAGCGGAGTAAAAAGCAAGGCTCTTGGCTGGCTTAGGGATTTTGATCCGGTAAATAATTTCCAAGCGCTATACGCCGCATACATCCTAAGTACGCAAGGCAAGCTAGATAGATCAAAACTAAACGCGCTTTACGATCAAAAACGATACGAAGGCGGCGCGTTAGAGGGTTACTTGATGGCCGCTACGCTTAAAAACGAAGGACTAAACGAAGAGAGCAAGAAGGTGCTAAAAGGGGTCGGTAATAATTTCTTTAACGAGCAATCAGACGATCCGTCAGATTTTGGCTCAAGCGTGAGAAATAAAGCCTTTATCCTGCTTCTTCACGCTAATCACTTCGAGAAAAACGAATTTAGCGACTCTTTAGCCGACTTTTTGATAAAAAACGTAGACAAGCTTTACTCCACGCAGGAGCGCGCGTTTACGCTAAGGGCGCTAAGAGCCTATATCAAGGACGTCTCGAGCGAGAATAAATTTAAGCTCATAGCAGACGGCCGCGAGCTAGACTTTAGCGGCAGAGGCGCTATCAACGTCACTCCTAAAAAGCCTGAAATCACCATCGTGCCGGAGGGTAACGCTAGCGTGTATCTAGGCGTTAGCGCATCAGGCTATAAAAAGCTAGGCGTAAATCATAAATTTGACAAAAGAGGGCTTGATATCTATAGAACTTTCGTCGATAAAGACGGCAAAGAGATAGATATTAATGCGCTTAAAGTAAACGACGTCATCTACTCTAAACTTACGCTAAGAACGGATAAATTTATTAGAAACGGCGTGATAAACGAGACGATTAGCCCTTGCTTTGAGGTGATAAACGAAAACATCGTACCAAACGCAAGAACAGGGGATACGAAAAGCTCTTTAACGCTCGAGCACCAAAACATTGAGGACGATAGGGTTTTGAGCTTTTACAGTCTTTACTATAAAGACGATAAAAATACGCTTTATACGCCTCTTCGCGTAGTTATGAGCGGTAAGTGCATGCTACCTGCGGTCATCACGGAAAATATGTACGACGAAAGCATGAGCGACTACGATCTATCTCAGCACGAATTTATCGTCAAATAGTCCTTTGCGGAGCGGTTTTTTAGCCGCTTCGCTTTCTTTGTCTAATCTTAAAAATAACCCGTTTTAAACATCTTATTAGCAAATTTGTAGTAAAATCCGACATTTTTTAAACGATTATTAAGGATAAAATATGGCGGAATTTTACGACGCAAAAGAAGTAGAAGATAAATTTTATAAAATTTGGGAAGAGCGCGGATATTTCGAGATAGACGCGAACAAAAACATCCGCAAAGACGGCCGTAAATTTTGCATCATGATGCCGCCTCCAAACGTAACTGGCTCGCTTCACATCGGGCACGCGCTAACCTTTACCCTGCAAGACATAATGACGCGCTACAAAAGAATGGACGGCTACAAAACGCTGTGGCAGCCGGGGTTAGACCATGCAGGCATTG
>NZ_CALHVN010000007.1 GCF_938039245.1 uncultured Campylobacter sp.
TCATGAGCTCAACCGAGCACGACCACCACGCCAGCGTCATCTCCCACCTGCCCCACGCCATCAGCTTTTCGCTAGCTAGCAGCGTACTAAAAAAAGAAAACAAAAAAAATATCATCGCGCTAAGCGGCACGGGATTTAACGGCATGATCAGGATCGCCAAAAGCTCGCCCGTGATGTGGACGGATATCTTTAAACAAAACAAGCAAAATTTAATAAATTCGATAGACCTTTTCAAAAAAGAACTTGACGAATGCGAAAATTTAATCAAAAACGAGAAGTGGGACGAGCTACGAGAATGGATGAGCGAAGCTAGAAAAATACGCGAAATTTTATAAATTCGGGGGTAAATTTACCTTAAATTTATCGCTTTTTAGTAAAATCGGCGTCTTTAAGATTTAGGAGATTTTATGAGAAGACGCGGCAATGGGAATTTGATATTTTTCGGCGTTATTATTTTGCTTTTAGTTGCGGCGATAGCTTTTTTATTTACTTCAAAAACATTTGAACGCGAAGCGCCTAGCATCGCCATCTCAGATCAAATTTACTGGAACCTAACCTCGCCTCTGCCGATCAAAATAACCGACGAAAGCGGCGTAAAATCGGTTAAAATTTCGCTCGTAGACGAAAAAGGCAGCGTAAATTTGCTAACTCAAAAATTTGAAGCGCCGTCTGAGATCGTCGATTTAAATTTAACCTTTCCGAAAACTGGATTCGGCGCGCAAAAAGATATCTACAATATCGTGATCGAGGCCACGGATACTAGCAAATGGGGATTTTTCCTCGGCAATACGCAAAAAAAAGAGGTCAAAATCACCGTCGATAACAAAAAACCCGACGTAAATATCCTAAACCACTCGTACGCCATCACGAAAGGCGGTAGCGCGACGGTCGTGTTTAAGGCTACCGACGAAATGCTAAAAGAGGTCTATATCGAGACGAATTACGGTAAGAAATTTATCCCAAGCAAATTCGTAAAAGACGGCTACTACGCTTCGCTAGTGGCTTGGCCGGCGCAGCAAGGCTCGTTTAGCGCCGACGTCGTAGCGCTTGATGCGGCGGGAAATATCACAAAAAGCAAGATAAGATTTTTCTACCAAGACAAAAAATACCGCATCTCAAAGATAAAACTGGACGGCCAAAGTAGATTTTTAAACGAGAAAATCCCTGAGCTAGCGCAGCAATACGCCAAAAATTACGACGCGATGAGCAATCTGGAAAAAATGAAATTCGTAAATGAAAATCTACGCGAGGCAAATGAGAAAATAATCTCGCAAATCGCTGCAAAAGTCGAAATAGACGCGGCGGAAAATTTTAGCGTAAATAAATTTTACCCGCTAAAAAACGGCAAAGCGGTGGCGAGCTTCGGCGACCACAGATACTATACCTTTGAAGATAAAGACGTGAGCGAAAGCTGGCACATGGGTATCGACCTAGCCTCGACGCAAAAAGCCGACATCGTCGCTAGCAACGACGGTACGGTTGAATTTGCCGCAGAAAATGGCATCTACGGGCGTAACGTCCTGATAAATCACGGATTTGGCCTTTTTTCGCTCTACGGACACTGCAGCTCGCTAAATATCAAGGCCGGCGACTCCGTCAAGGCCGGCGACGTCATCGCAAATACCGGAGTTACGGGCCTAGCGATGGGCGATCACTTGCACTTTGGCATGCTGGTGCAAGGCATAGAAGTGCGCCCCGAAGAGTGGATGGATAACGGCTGGATGAAAGATAACGTAACCGGCGTTTTGAACGCGGCCAAAAAAATGGTCGAATAAATTTACCGTTTTGTTGTAAATTTGTTGTATAATGGCAAGAATAAGAAAAATAAGGGCGAAAATTTGAAACAAACAACCATAAAATCAACCGTAGAAGGCGTAGGTATCGGGCTTCACAAGGGCGAGCCGATAAAAATCACGCTTGAACCGCTCGGGGCGAATTCGGGAATAATATTTTACAGAAAAGACCTAGGAGTGAGCTTTAAGGCAGAGCCGAAAAACGTCATAAATACCCAAATGGCTACCGTAATCGGCGGCAAAGAGGGCTACATCTCGACGATCGAACACCTGCTAAGCGCGATAAACGGCTACGGTATCGACAACGTCCGTATCGTCCTAGACGCCAATGAAGTTCCCGTTATGGACGGCTCGGCGATAAGCTACTGCATGATGCTAGATGAAGCCGGTACGGCGGAGCTTGACGCGGACAAAAAAGTAATCGTAATCAAACGTCCGGTAGAAGTAAACAAAAACGGAAAATTCGCCAGAGTAACACCGTCAAATAATCCAAAATTCGACTTTACGATCAAATTTGCCCACCCGATAATAGGCGAGCAAAACTACGTGTTCGAGTTTAGCAAACAAGCCTACATCGAGGAGATTGCGCGCGCTAGGACGTTTGGATTTTTAAAAGACGTGCAGATGCTAAGGGCGCAAAATTTAGCCCTCGGCGGCAGCCTAGATAACGCCGTAGTTATCGACGATAATAAAATTTTAAATCCTGAAGGCCTGCGCTTTGAAAACGAATTCGTTCGTCATAAAATTTTAGATGCGATCGGCGATCTAAGTCTGATGGGCGCGCCTTTGATGGCTGATTATACTAGCTTTGCGGGTAGCCACGAGCTAAACCACGAGCTAACGCTAGCCATCCTAAGCGACGATAAAAACTACGAAATCGTCACACTAAAAGGCGATTTCGCGCGCGAGTACCAAAAGGTATTTGCATAAAAAATATCCAAATTTTAGTTATCGCTCTTAGCTCGCCGCTAATCGTTGGCATTTATGACAAAAACGGCGAGCTTATAGAGCAAATTTCTAGCGAAGAAAAATCCGACGTCTCT
>NZ_CALHVN010000008.1 GCF_938039245.1 uncultured Campylobacter sp.
TCACGAGTTTGTTTAGATTATACGCAAAGAGCCAAAAGAGCTTGTTTTGCAAAAATGATAGATAAATTTCCTCGCCGTTTTTGTAGATCTTTTCTTTGGCGAGATTTATGCTGGTTTGCGGGCCCAGGCGCACGAGCTTTTCGTCCTTTTCGTAGGTTAGAGCCACGAGCAGGCGGCAAAGCGCCGCGATATCGACGGGCTTTTTTAGAAACGACGCCGCGCCATGCTCGATACTTTTGATGAGGTTGTCGTCGGTGTCGTAGGAGGTAAAGACGATAAATTTTTGCGCCGGTTTGATGCGCAGTATCTCTTTTATCATCTTAAAGCCGTTCATCGCGGGCATGTGGATATCAGTGATGACGACGGCGGGAGCTAGTTTTTTAAATCGCTCCAGCCCCTCTAACCCGTCTGCCGCGCCCCAGACGCTTAGGCAGTAGGGCTTTAGTCCGCCTATTAGCAGCTCTCTTGCGATCTCGTCGTCTTCTACGATGAGGACGGTCAGGTCTTTAAGCAGCTTTAAGTGCTCTTGCATCTCACTCCTTTAAATTTATCTCAAAGCCGAGCTCAAACGTCGTCGGATCGCCCGCGCTTAGTAACTTGACGTCGCCTGCTAGCTTTTCGCTTGCGAGCTTTTTACCGAAATACAGCCCGATGCCGCTTCCTTGCTTTTTGGTGGTTTTTGGCTGGGTTAAAATTTTATCCCGAAGCTCCCTGCTAACGCCGCTGCCGTAGTCTGTGACGGATATTTTGCACATGCCGTTTTCAAATTTGACGTCCAAAAAAACTTGCCGCTTGGTGATCTCGTATTTGTATCGCTCCACGACCGCGTCCTTGGCGTTGTGTATGAGGATGAGTAAAATTTGCTGCACGATGCCCATGCGCTGCGTGGCCTCTTCGTCTTGAAACTCGCGCAAGCTTACCGTGACGTTTGCCTTGCTAAGCTCGGTGTGCATTAGCTTTAGTAGGTCTTTTATGCAGCGCTGCACGCTAAATTTTTGCGGGCTGTTGCTAGTTTTATAGAAATTTCTAAAAATTTCGATCGTATCACTCAAAAGCACGGTCGCAGCCTGCCCCTTTTGCAGCATACTCTCTAGCGTCGCGGCGTCTAGCTTGCCGTCTTTTTGCAGCATAAGCAAGCTTGAGATCATCAAATTTAGCGAATTTACGGGCTGTATAAACTGATGATTTATGCCGCTGATTAGCTCGCCCGCCTCGCTCATACGCGCTTTGTGCTTGAGCAGGGCCTCGTAGTCGTCTTGCAGGTTTTTGATTTTTGAGTACATAAAGGTATGGAGGAAATTTGCCACCAGCGCCAAAGCCGCAAACGCAAAAAGCAGGATGAGGGCGTTTTTTAGCACGGAGTTAAGCAGCGCGGCGAGCTCCTTTTCGTTATCGGTGCCTGCGCCGATGAACCAGTTTAGCGTGGGGATCTCGGCGACGGAGATGAAATTTGATCCGATATTTAGGCTCGTGATATCCTCGTCACGTAGAAAAAGCTCTTTAAATTTATCCTCGATCTGCTTTTTTAGCGACGTATCCTTCATCGGCGTTAAAATTTCGCCGCCATGAGTTACGATGAAGGCGTAGGAGTCCGGCGCGAGTTTAAATTTCTCCATATTTTTTAGTATGTTTTGCAGCTTTACCACGCCGCAAAACACCCCCGCAAACGAGCCGCCATCCAGCACGGGCACGCATAAATTTAGCGTCGGCTCGCCTAAGGTTTTATGGCGCTGCATAAAATTTACCGTAGGCGCTAGCGTGTTTTTGGTCTCTTCAAACCAAACAAGCCCCGTGCGAAGGCTCTTTGGCATCGCCTCGTCGTCGCCTAGCTCCTTGCCGTCCACGAAGATCTCTCCGTCCTCGCGCAAAAACTGCAAGGCGTCAAATTCCGCGGAGTTTTCTTTGAAAAGTCGTATGAAGTCGCCCAGCTTTTCGCCGTCTTGCGAGATACCCGCGTTTTCTATAAATTTAGCCGCGCGCACCAGCGAGCGCAGTCGCTCGTCTAGCCAAAACGAGAAATTTCCGACCATATTTTCGCTAGCAGCGATCTTGTTTTTATCCGCGAGCGCCACGATCTGCGCCTTGGCGTCCTCGTAGTTTTTCACGCCCAAAAGCACCACGAAAAGGCTTGCGAAAATGATGATGAAGTAGATTTTAAAATTATGCTCGCGTAAGGCTTTCATGCGGCGAGTATAGCAAAATCGGTCTAAATTTAGACCGATTTAAGCTTTTTTGAGGGTTAAAATTTTGCAAATAAACATCGCGGCAAGTACGACGAAGCAGACGCCAAAGCCAATCAGCGTGCAGTCTGCCATCGACATAAATTTGCTTGATGGGATCAGATACCAGCCGTCTTGATAAAGATCCACGAGATACTTCTGAAAGCCGTCTAGCGTGACGCCTTCGGGCACCAGCGGACTGTCGTAGCCGCAGTCGCCAGTAGGCAAGAACCAATCAGGCGCCCACCGCTCAAGCGGCAGGCCGAACGGATAGTGCGGCTCGGTCGAGCAGCCCTGTACGCCAAAGGGATCGTCTCCGTGCACGGCGTCGTGGATTTTGGCGAGCTTTACGCTATACATTATGCCCTGGATCGCGCCCCAAAAGGCTAGCAGGTAGCCCACGAGCGCGAGGAGCAAATTTTTAGGATTTATGATCGCGACCAGGCCTCCTAGCGCCATGCACAAAAATGCAAAGCGGATATAGACGCACTGCTCGCAAGGCGGCATATAGACGTAGTTTTGAAACAGCGAATGCGCGAGGATCACGAGCCCCACGCTCACCGCTACGAGGATCGCCCACGGCAGGCGGCTATCTGCGAATTTTGCTATTTTTTCCGCAAATTTCATGACGCGCCCTATTTTTTGAGCAGCTCTTCAATTAGCTGCGCCATGCCGTCGATGGAGCTGATAGACTTCGTCATGATGAGGTATTTGCCGTTTACGACAAAGGCCGGTACGCCCTGGATCTTGGCTACGTCGTAGCTCTCGTCCCATTTTTTAAGCAGTTCGGCGACTTTTGGGTCCTGCAGCTTTTTTTGATAGTCCGCTTCGCTGATACCCGCCGCGTCAAGCCCCGTCTTTAAAAACGCAGCCTCGTCCTTGCCGTCGCTCCAGCGCTGCTTTTGATCGTGATAGGCCTTGTAGTAGGCAAATTTAGCCTTTTTAAACAGCGAATTCTCATCCAGCAGGCTCACGCCCTTCTCCTCGTCCATCACGGCTAAGACGGCAAAAATTTTACTCGCCGCCTCGCCGTATTCGCCTTTGGTGTTTAGATGAAACGGCACGTATTTTAGCCCCGCGACCTTTTCTACGACCTTGGGCGTGACGGTTTTGTCGTATTTGTAGCAAAACGGGCATGTGTAGCTAAAGACCTTAACTAGCGTGTTTTGCTCCACAGGCAGTGGTTTTTGCAGCTTTACGTAGTCCTCGCCCTCGGTAAACGCGGCCGCGCTTATGGCGCCAAACATCGCTACGGCTAAAAAGCCTTTGCTAAATTTAGAAAGTAGATTCATGGAGTGCTCCTTAAAATGATTT
>NZ_CALHVN010000009.1 GCF_938039245.1 uncultured Campylobacter sp.
TCTTTAGTAACCTTAGCGTTCGTGTAGCCAAGCGAGCTGCGCAGGTATAAATTCTTGTAAATTTGCCCTAGCACGTTTAGCTCGATACCGCGGCTACGCTCTTTACCGCGTACCGCCCAAGTATACGGATCGTTTGTAGGGTCCGGTTGATAGCGGATATTTTTATGTTCGATCTGAAATACCGCGATATTTGAGCTAAATTTATTATCCGCCCAAGTGCTTTTTAATCCGATTTCGTATTGGACGTTGTTTTGCGGTTTTAGATCCAGCCTTGACGTATCTTCGGTGCTGATGCCGATGTTGCCTCTACCGCCGTAGGGCGCAAAGCTCTGCGAATACGAAACGTAAGCGGTGTGATCGGTCGCAAAGTCCCATAAAAAGCCGACCCTCGGGCTAAACGAGTCGCCGGTGTAGCTGTTTGTTTGGCCTCTTATGTTTCTGGTTTTAAATTTATAAAAATCAAACCTACCGCCTAGCATCAATCTATAGGTATCGTCAAGACTGATTAAATCCTCGAAAAACACGCCGTGATTGATCGCGCGGTGTTTGTTATCGGTCGTGAGCGGGACGTTTCTGTTTGACGCCCAACTGCCCCTAGATGCGTAGGGATCGATATCTTGCGTATGAGTTCTGCTATACCAGAGTCTTGGATGGCGAGTTTCGACGCTGTTATCGTAGCCGACAGCTATATTGTGCTTAAATCTCTCGAAATTTAGCTCCTTAGTAAGCGTAAAGGCGTTTGAGATAGTTTCGTTATCCGTCTCTTGCTTTGCGTAGTTTTGCCTTAGTCTGTTGCCGCTAACGATACTGCCCGCAAAAAAGTGGTCGAAATTTTGGCTAGCCTTTCTGTATCCAAAAACCCATTTTAAATTTAGCTCTTTTGCTAGCTCGGCATTTAACTCCGTGCGCAAAAAGTGCAGCCTATCCTCCACGAAGTCGCCCTCGTGAGAAAAGCCCTTTTTGTAGTCGATACCTAGCTTATCGTAGACGGCTTTGGTCGGAGTTCTATCGGGTACTCGCCAGGCGTTATCGTACGTATACTGCGCTTCAAAGCTTACGTCGCCGCCTTGGTTGGTTACGATGAGGCTAGGACTTATCATAAAATTTTTATACTTTATACCTTCGCGCCACGATTTACCGCGCTCGCCGTCGGTGGTTAGGCGTACGGCTAGTTGATTATTTACCGCGTGGTTTACGTCCGCGCCAAGCCCCCATCTACTCCAGCTGCCGTATCTGCCAGAAACCT
>NZ_CALHVN010000010.1 GCF_938039245.1 uncultured Campylobacter sp.
TGCGGGAATAGCTCAGGGGTAGAGCACAACCTTGCCAAGGTTGGGGTCGCGAGTTCGAATCTCGTTTCCCGCTCCATCGGTTTTAAATTTAGGGAATTTTTGCCCGGGTGGCGGAATGGTAGACGCAAGGGACTTAAAATCCCTCGGTATTTTTTACCGTACCGGTTCAAGTCCGGTTTCGGGCACCATTGACTTTTAGGCGACATAGCCAAGTGGTAAGGCATGAGCCTGCAAAGCTTTGATCCCCGGTTCGAATCCGGGTGTCGCCTCCAAAATTTAAGGAGAGAAAATGCGTTATTTGCTAATGCTATTATCTGCTACTTTTTTTATGGTCGGTTGCTCAAATACATGGCACGGCGTCAAAGAGGATACGAATAATGCCGTTGAGTGGTCAAAGGAGAAAGTCAATAAAGGCGCTTCCTATGTTAAGGAAAAAACCGAATAAATTTGGCTATAATTAGCCGAAATATTTTTACGGGAGATGGCTGAGCGGTCGAAAGCGGCGGTCTTGAAAACCGTTGAGGTGTGAAAGCCTCCTGGGGTTCGAATCCCTATCTCCCGGCCACTATATTACTAAAATATATCTTTTCTGTTCTGCATTTTATTGTTCTTAGGCATTTTATACCTTTATTTTTTAGAATTTAGGATAAATATATTTTGTTTTGCCAGATTTAGGTTTCTGTTGCATTGGCTTATTGGGTAAGGTATACAACGACTTTTAAATAAATAATAGATTTAAGTCAAGAATTTTGCGCATAAAATTTACAGTGGAGCGATTCATGCATCTTGCCTACGTTAAATTCTGGTATATAAAAACCTAAATAAAGAAGATTGCGTCGTCTTTAACGTAACTATAGCCAACGATAAAATGTTAAACGCATATTTAGGCTCGCTGTGGTCACTTTCCCTGTCTCAAATTCCCTAGAAAATCCATATCACGCTAGCTAGAGTGACTAAAATGCCGCGGTTATCTTCCTTGGCTCAAATCCTCTAGCCCTTTAAGTCTTGGGTATCTAAAATTAGTTTAGAATGGATGATGAAGTTCTATGTCTTTTTAAAATTTGCTTCCGGTAAGCCGTTTGTAACGACGCTCCGTAAAACCAGCTAGCTGATTTATCAAAGTCGCCATATTTTAAATAACTCATAAATAGTATCGATATCTTAGGCAAAAGCAAATATAACAACGTATACCATTTTGAGACGCCTACGGCCTTGAAAAGCTTGCTTTTATACGTCTAAAGTACGTATTTATCTATCTAGCAAGCTATCTTCGCAGCGTGCGGATAACGTTTATATACGTCGCGTTAAGGTAGTGCGACATATTTTAGCTTGACGTTTTGAGTGGGTTTACAAGTGCTTGAATTAACCGATCTTGGAGTCAAACGCTTGCCCATCCGCATTTTTATTAAATTTATGTGCTAAATTTAACTTCATAACTTCAAACGAAGCGATTTTGAGCCATGTATTAATTTGGTCGCATTTCATGTGAGATTTTATACTGTTTGCACCTTAGTCTTAAGCCTTGCGATCAGTAAAAAATAGAGATTAATTTAAGATTTATCCAACTAGAATGGACGATAAATTTAACGTAAAATATACGCATTTGTTTAATTTTAGCACACGTCTTTTTGAATTTATATGGCCAAATAAGTCGCAATCCGGTAAAACCCACCAACAGAATTAAAAATTTACGCGAAATAAGTGCGAGCCTTTAACGCAAATATTTAATTTATCTTCAAATTTTGATTATTCAAGATGTGAAATCCAGCTAAATTTAAGTACCGGCGGTAAATGTTTACAATTTTAGCGCGCAAAATTTAAATATGCGCTAAAAACTAAGGCGGCGGATTTGATAGCGATACGAACGCGGTGCGTAATTACCCACTTAAAAAACCCGCGAGTAAAAAGGAGTCAAATTTACTATAAACGCATAAAAACGGTTGCAAATTTGACGAACCGTAAAGCTTGATAGTTTAAACCGGCACAAGGTGATAAACAAAATCTAACGGTAAACAGTTAAAATATCGGCTAATCTATATTAAATCAATATTTAAGATTATATCCGAGGAAAATTTAATCAAATTTATCGCAAATGTTTGTCAATGAGGCCCGTCACGATAGCGCGTATGCCCGCATGCACACCGCCTAGCTCGCGCTCTATCTTTGCGATGAGCTCGTTTTTAGCCTGCACCGCGCCCTCTACGCCAAGAAGGTTGGTAAAGGAGTTTTTTGCTCCGTCGTTATGCGTCGGTTTGCCCGCCGTTTCGGCGCTTTGCGTCGCGTCGATGATGTCGTCTGCGATCTGAAACGCCAGCCCCAGATCAAGCCCAATGTCGTATATGCAAGCAGCCTCCGTCTCGTCTAGTCCCGCCACGACGCAGCCTGCCTGCAAACTCGCCGCGATGAGGCGCGCGGTCTTGTGGATATGCAGAAATTTTAGCTCTTCAAGCCCTAGTTTTTGGTTCTCGAAATAACAGTCCACCGCCTGCCCCAGCGCCATACCGTAGATGCCTGCGTTTCGGCTTAGGATCTCGACGCATTTTATGCGCGCGTCCGCATCCAGCGGAGCCCTTGCTATCTGATAAAAGGCATGAGTGTTTAGCGCGTCGCCCGCTAGGATCGCCGTAACTTCGTCAAATTTGACGTGCAAACTAGGCTGTCCGCGGCGCAGATCCGAGTCGTCCATCGCGGGCAGATCGTCGTGGATGAGCGAGTAGCTGTGCATCGTCTCAAATGCCAGCGCGACGTGAAACGCCGCCTCTTTGCGCTCGGGGCTCACCGCCGCTACGACGCCTGCGACTAGCATCGCGCGAAAGTGCTTGCCGCCTGATTTTAGCGTGTATGAAAGCGCCTCGTCAAAGCACGGATGAAAGCTAGGCGAGCTCGGTAAATGCGCGCTCAAAAACGCCTTAAACTCGGCTAAAAGCGCGTCCTGATCGGCGACGCTCGGCGCTGTTTGTTGCAAATTTGAGCCCGAGGTAAAACACAAGCCTTTTGCCGCGTTTAACGAGATCAAATTTGCTAGGTTTCTCGGGCTTTCGGATTTTATTTTAGTTTCGTTCGCGTTTAAAATTTGAGGCTGATTTTGAGACGAGCTCGCGCGCAAGCTTTGCGCTTGATTTTGATCCGTCAGCGGCCCTCGCGACTTGCTTAAATTTAGCCCTTTTTCGTTAGCCGGATTAGACATTTCTTGCGGCAAATTTAGGCCTGGAGCGTCATTTGTATAAACCCGCGTCTTTTCGCCGCTAGGCAATATCTGCGCTAAATTTCGCTTTTGCTCGGCGCTAAATTTTTGAAATATCGCCGGCTTTGCAAGCGACAAGCCAAGAGCCTGATTTCGCGCAAGGCTTCCACCGTTTTCGCAGGCTAAATTTGAAACTTTCATTTCCGAAAAAGTCGCGCGCTTTAGATAGTTTTTGGACGATTTAGGAGCTTTGGCCTCGTTAAATTTACGCGGTAAAATCAGGCTGAGCGCGCTTGGTAAATTTCCGTCCGAATTTACGCTAAAAATCCGCGCCAAACTTGAGCTTTGCAGCAATGTTTTAAAGCGAGCGAAATTTGATTTTAAAGATTTATTTTCCGCGTAAATTCGCGCGTTTAATCTTTCCTTCGAGTTTTTATAATTTTGCATTTTTTCTCCGTTTTGTTTTTGTTTGATAAAGGCAGATCCCAAATCGCTCTAACCGCCGAACAAATCCTTGCTTGCTCTAAATTTACGTATTTTGCAAGGTTGCGTAACCGCCTCCAAAAGCTGCGATTTTACGCCGCAAGCGAGCAGGTCGTCCGTTTCGTGGCAAGCTAAATTTAAAGGCAATCGCCTTGCCGCTAGATTGAGCCGCGGCACAAAAAGCTTAAATTTACGCCCGAAAAAGCCGTCTTACACTTAAAGCTCGGCGGTCTTAACGCGCAAAAATTAAGCACGCCCAAAACAAGCTAGCCTTGACGCGAGGGGGCTTAGAGTACCGCAAAGCCTGACGAATCTAGCGCCGAATCTTTTTTGCTAAACAAACGAAAAAGCGACTCAAAAAGCTAAATTTGCGTCCGAATCTAGCGCCGCAAAACAAGCAAACCTAGCGCCGCGGCCGCCCAAAAACGCCTAGAACCTACCGCGCGTTGTAAAAAAAGTCAAAGCCGTCTCGCCTAAAAAGCAAGCGTTGTCCTCGATTTTTAGCTATGAGCGCAAGGGCTTCTTTGCGATTTTTCACGACTTTAGCGCCTACTTGTATTAGCTTGTCGCCGACTCTGAGCCCAAACCTCGCCGCATCCGACTCCCCGTCCACGCTTTTTACTCTTAGTTTTTCGTCAAACGTCAGTCCGTAGAGCTTTCGCACACTAGAGGCGTCCGTATTTGGCGCGGGCTGCGGTTTTGGGGCTACTTTTGTGATATTTTCGTCCGTTTTAGGCGCGGTTTTTTGTTCTTTTTTTACCTCGTCTGAAACCGCGACGCTAAATTTTACGACGTCTTCGCCGCGCCTTATCTCAAATTTGAGTCGCTCGCCCTTTGCGGCGAACAAAATTCTCTCGTTTAGCTCGCGCAAGCTCTGCATTTTCTCGCCGTTTACGCTTAAAATTTCATCCCCTGCCATCAGCGCCGCGCCGCGTCCGAGCGGATCGACTCCTTTTACGTAGAGTTTGCCGTCTCGCTCCTCAAAAACAGCGCCCACGTCGCCGTAGTACACGTCTTTATACGCCGCAAAGTGCCTTAGATAGCGGCTCGGGACAAATTTATCCCCGCCCACGGCGATACCGCGCAGTTTGCAGCAGGGACTTAGCACGGCGCCAGTGCCGTTTACGTCAAACGTGAGCGCGTCCAGCTCGCCTAGCGCCTGCGCCTGCGCCTTTACGTGGCCGTAGACGGTCGCGTTTAGATCGTGCGTGACGCTGACCCAGTCGCTTTTTTTCGTCGCGTTATCCTCAGCCATCTTTACGGGCTCGAGTTTGGCGTCCGAGGCGACCAGATAGAGGCCAAGATACGGGTCAAATTTGACGTAGTTTTTCACGGGGATTTCGCCTTTAGGCACGGCGATTAAATTGGGCGTGATCGCGATACCGCCGTTACCCGCGACGTTTACCATAGCAGGCAGGTTTTTTTCAAAGCAAGCGTTAAAATCATCCTGCGTCGGGCGCGGCTCGGCTCTAAGCGACGCACCAAGAGCGCAAACCATAAAAACCGCAAAAAGCGGAGAGCAAATTTTGCGAGCTAAATTCGCCGTCAAATTCGTCGCCGTTTTGGCATCTAGACCGGTTTTTTGCAAAATTTTGCGCGGATTTAAAGAAGCGTCAAATTTTACCGAGCGTGCGCACGAGTTTGAGCTCAAATTTACCGCGCTCTTTACGGCACAAGCGGCGCAAATTTGGCTCGCAAAGGTAGCCGAATTTAAGCCCGAATTTACCGAGCCGTTTTGTTTATCGGCGGCGCAAATTCGCCCTCTCCCCAAAGGCAAATTCGCTCGCGCGAGCCCCAAAACCGCGTCCAAGCGGCGTGAGAAAGCTGCGCGTTTCATTGCCCTAGTCCCATGCCGGCAAACCCGCCCAGCATCCTCGACGCGGCGTTTTTGCGGTCGTCCTCGATCATCTTTAGCACGTCGTTTACGGCGCTGATGAGTAAGATCTGCAAGCTCTCCTTGTCCTCTAGCAAGCTGTCGTCGATGCTGATATCAAGCACCTCGCCCTTGCCATTTGCTCTGACGCTAATGAGCCCGCCGCCGCTTTTTACGCTAAACTCGCGCTTTTGGCTCTCCTGCTCGATTTCTTGCACCTTTTTTTGCGCCTCCTCGAGCATCTGTCCCATTTTTGAAAAATCAATCCCCTCAAACATAAACATCCTTTCAAATTTCGCGTTATTTTAGCCAATTTAAGCTAAATTTACTTTATTTAAAGCCTGCAATGCAAGTTTCGTTCCCGCCTTGAAATTTGCGGCGGATACGAGCATGGACGGGTAAATTTGAGTCCGAAAAGCCGTCAAATTTGAGGGTAAATTTTATCAAAAGGGGCTAAAATGGGCGACTGGGGCTACAAAGCGTACGAAAACGACGAGGCTGCGGACTGGTTTGCGAGATTTTGGGAGAGTAAAAATTTCGACCTAATAGAAAGTACGGTGGCGAATTTCGATCCGGGAAACGAAAATTATGATGAGATCAGGGCTGCCGCGCACGTTTTGGCCTGCTTTGGCTCGCCGTATGCGTGTCCGTCAGATTTTTTAGATAAATTGAAACCGACTATCCGGAAAGTCGTTGCGATTTTGGAAAATATGATTGACCCGCCTGACGAGGCATGGGGTTTCCTTGAAATTTGGGAAAACTCGCCGGAAATCATAGCCGAGGTTAAGCAGCAAATAGCGGAGCTAAAAGCGTATCTGGGCTAGCCAGTAGGCGGCGGAGCGAATTTGGTTTATCTTAGCAAATTTACGGTTTTCCTCTGAGCCTAAACTTTAGCGACCCCAGCTACTTTGCGGGTAAATTCGGCGCGCCCGGCGCAAAAACGCTAAGCCCAAACGACGCGCAAATACGGTATAATCAAGCCAAAATAGCATCGCCAAAGGCTAAGGCGCCTAGACAAAATAAAAAAGGAATGGCTTGTTAAAATTAAATAAAAATTTTATTTACGATATAGACAGCGTTTATGTTATCAAAATCGCAGAAAATTTGTATTCGTTTGCTCAGCATCGCGGGAATTCGTTTTTTGAGTTTTTTAATATATTTTTTACAAAAACCGAACAAATAAAGACCATAAGTATAAATTTAAACGAAATAGACGTTTTATTTACACAAAGTTGCGCGGCGAATAAATTTAAGGATTTTTTCGTAGCCGCAAGCGACTCCGTGGCGCCGAACACAAGACGGATAGAGAGCGTTTACCTGCATCCTTTTGCCTATCTTTTGTCTGCCTCGCAAGACGGCAAAGATACGCCTTTCGTTAGTCTTGTGCGGTTAAAAGATATTTATAAATCATTAGACTACGAGATCGTTATACAAAGGCTGGACGAGGAGGAAAATTTACGCGAAATATATGCGTATAATTCATTCGGTATGGTCGGCGCGGCGCAAAAGCTACAAGAAACCCTGCAAGACTACGCAAAAACGGGCGTTTTGTGGAGCCGCGAAAAGAGATTTCTTTTTCCGACCGTATCTAGCGAGAGGCTAAAGCGCCATGCCCGCGAAATCGGCAAGAAACCCGAAATAATATCATAAGGCCCGCGCGAGTCTCGTTTTTACGGGGCGTGGCATGATTTTTCCAGATTTTTCACCTTTCCGAGGATCGTTATCGCCTTTTGCCTGCATTTGTTTACGCATCTATAGCAAATCGTGCAACACTCGCCGAATCTTGCTTTACCGTGCTCGATTTTTATATTTTGCATCGGACAGGATTTTGCGCACTCGCCGCATCCGCTGCGCCGCGCCGTATCTAGGCTCGGTTTGCGTCTGGCAAAGGGCGTTTTGTCCCAAATTTTCATCCAGAGCCGCTGCTCCAAAAGCCCGGCGATACGGCATAGCATGCCTAGCCCCTCTTGCGGCGGATTGCCCGCGACAAATGCCTTTGCGACACGCTCTAGCTTGGCGTTTGCCTCCTTGATCAGGCGCTCGTTTTTCTGCGCCGAATAGCTAAAAATCGCCACGTCGAGGATAAACGCGGGCATTCTAATATGCGCGCCGCCCGTTATCTTCGCGCCCGCTCGCCTTAGTATCCTAGCCGAGCAACCCGCTCCGTCGCCGCTAAAAATCTCCATCGTAGCGATGATAAAGACGTTTTTGCCGCGAAAATTCGCGCTGTTTTTGCAAATAAACTCGCGCACGATCTGCGGCAGGTCGCTAAAGTAAACAGGATAGGCGAAAACGACGTCGTCATGGCGCTTTAACAGCTCGCTGCAGGCCTCGTCTCAGGTCAAACCACGGGGATATCGCCGCCCAGGCGCTCTATAAATCTCTCCACGCAATGCTTCGTGTTGCCCGTGGAGCTAAAATAAATCGCTATCATTTTGCGAATCCTTTTAAATTCAGGCGCAAAATTTTGCCAGTTTTTGCCAAATTTTACCGATCGCGTAAAATTTAACGCCAAACGGCGGCAAAATTGAATAAATTGATATTCGGCGCGTTCGCCTTTCATCCGTTTGCAGATGACCGTCGTGCTCGCTAGCTTAGATTTTACCCCGAATTTGACTCAGCGCCATAAAACGTAAATTTAAACGCCTCATCGCAGAAACGGCAAATTTGGGCGTAAATTATTTTACGATTTCGTTTTGCTCGTTTACCTGCACGATTTTTGGTTTGAAATCTTTCGCTTTTTTGGCGCTAAGAAGCGCGTAAGCCACGATGATAACGACGTCGCCGACGCAGACTTTGCGCGCGGCCGCGCCGTTTAGGCAGATCTCGCCCTTTTTCTCGCCGCGGATCACGTACGTAGCGAAGCGCTCGCCGTTATTGACGTTTAGGATCTCGACTTTTTGGTACTCGCAAAGCCCCGCAGCTTCGATGAGCTCGGGTCCGATTGTGATGGAGCCCACGTAGTTTAGGTTGGCGTCCGTCACGCGCGCGCGGTGGATTTTGCTTGAGAGCATTTCGATTTTCATCCGATTTTCCTTTTATTTTTGCGAAATTATACTATAAATTCGGCCTTTACGGGCAAATTTACGCGGTTTTGCTGCGCGCCGTTTTTGCGTGCTGGTTGCGGGCATTATTTGAGGCAAAATTCGGTGCTTTTTGCTCCCGTTTTAGAAGGAGTTTTTGTATTTTGGCAAATAGGTAAATTTAGTAAATTTGCAAGCAACGTTTAAAGACAAAGCCGAGTAAATTTAATGGCACAAAGCGTTTTTTGACCCGAAAACTGCGATAATTCTAACGTCAAAACGGATAAATTTCTAGTTAAATTTTAAAAATACGTAGACAAAATCGCAAATTTAACTCAAATCTGTCGCAGCTGCACGCGTAAAATTTATTAAAATCAAATTTTAAGCCCATCTGCGGCGATTTGAGTTAAACCGCGAGCAGGCGGGGCTTATTTGCCTAAAAGTTTGCGCACGACCTCTTTGTCGCTAAATGGATATCTTACGCCCTTGATCTCCTGATAGGTTTCGTCGCCCTTGCCTAAAATCACCAAAATTTCATCCTGTGCGAGGCTTTCAAGCGCGTATTTTATCGCATCCTTGCGGTTTGCGATGCATTTTACGCTCTCGTTCATCTCTATGCCGCCGCAGATCTCGGCGATGATGCTTTCTGGCTCTTCGCTGCGGGGATTGTCGCTGGTGACGACGAGCCTGTACGCGTATTTTTGTGCTATTGCGCCCATTTTAGGGCGTTTTGTGCGATCCCTGTCGCCGCCGGCGCCAAAAACCGTGACGATTTTGCGATGGCGCAATGCATTTAGCACCTTTTCGATGCCGTCCGGAGTGTGCGCGAAGTCCACGATCACGAGCGGTTCGCGGCTCACGACCTCCATACGCCCCTCTACGCCGTCAAATTCTGCCGCGGCGCGCGCGATCTGCTCTAGCGGCCGATCCGTCAGCGCCGCGACGCAAGAGACGGCCGCGATGAGGTTGTAGAGGTTAAATTCGCCGTGCAAATTTGAACTTAGCGCCATTTGCCCGCGCGGGGTTTTTAGCATCGCGCGTATGCCGCCTTCTAGCGAATACTCGGCGGGCGCGAAGTCCGCGTCAGCGTGAAGCGCATATGTTAAGGCGTTTGCGGGGTTAAATTTGATCCCGCCGCGGTCGTCTATGTTTATGAGCTTTGGCGCGTCGTCTGCGAAAAACTCGCTCTTTACGCGCGCGTACTCTTCAAGCGTACCGTGGTAGTCGAGATGGTCTTGGGTCAAATTCGTAAAAATTTTCATCGCAAAGGATAGGCTCTCGATGCGTTTTTGCGCGATGGCGTGCGAGCTAACCTCCATCACGAAGTAGTCGCAGCCGCGCTCGCTAGCGGCTTTGAGATAGCTAAGCGTGCGTAAAATTTCGCTCGTCGTTAGCGCCTTGTCGTCTATGCGTTCGCCGTTTATAAAGGCGCCGCGAGTACCGCATAGACCGCATCCGTAGCCTAAATTTAGCAGCGTAGCGCAGATAGCCGCCGCAGTCGTGGTCTTGCCGTTGGTGCCCGTAATGCCGATGATTTTGATGTTCTCGTCGACGCCTAGCAGTCGTTTGCATTCGCTCAAATTTATTACTTTTGCGCCCTTTGCCAGGGCATCGGCTTCAAATTTAGCATTTGTCGCCGTTTTAACGAAATAGCAACCCGCCTCACATTCGTTCGAGTTGTCAGTGACGAAGCCTTCTTTAACGTAAATTTTCATTCTGCGCCCTTTTGTTGATTTCGCGAGCCAGAGCGCTTAGCCGTTCGTCGCCGGCAAACATCACGGCCGCGGTTTCGATGTAGTTTAGTCCCATTTCGATGAAGTCGTTTTTGATAAGATTTTGCAAAAACTCGAGGAAATCGTCGCGGTTGTCGATCATTACGCGCGTGGAAAACATAATGTCCTCAAAGACGCTTTTAAACCCGCCGCGCCTAACCGCATCCATGAAGTCGGCGTAGCTAATGGCGTTTTGCTCCTCGTGATCCTCGTCTTCGTCGATTTTTGCCTCAAGCGCGCCCAAAATTTCGTCCAAATCCGTAGGACTCATACCTAATTTGTCTTTTAGCTTAAATATCTCAAAAAGCGTCATCGCCTCGTCGCGGCGGGTTTTAGCAAGCGAGCAAAGCGTGATGAGAAAGAGTAGTTTTTCGTCCGGCTTTTTGTCATAGGCGAGCGAAAAATAGCTCGCGGCGGCGTCAAATTCGCCCTTGTTAAACGCTCTTAGCCCCGCTTTTTTGTAATCAGTCAAATTTAACTTCCTCGCCGATAGGGATATTTACGACGCTAAGTTCGGGGTGGATATCCGTGCGTAGCTGGCGCTCGATGCCGTATTTTAGCGTAGTAGTGCTAGCTGCGCAGCCGTGGCAGTGGCCAGTGAGGCGGACGTAAATTTTGCCGTTTTTGATACCTAGCAGCTCCATGCCTCCGCCGTCGTTTTCAAGCATCGGCATAACCTTTTGCAAGCTCGCTTTTACGGGCTTTAAAAGCTCTTCGTCGGTAAATGGAATCATTTTTCGCCTTTTAAATTTTTTGGAGTATTATAGCAGATAAAATTTTAAATGCGCTACGCCGGCTCGTTTGAAATTTAACTCGTTCTAGCGCGAGCGGCGATTAAATTTAGCCTTTTTGCCACATCTTTGTTTTTTATGTTTAAAATTATATAATCGCTTAAATTTATTTAAGGAGAATCTATGAAAAAAACGGCCTTGTTGCTAGCCGTGCTTTGCGCGTGCGCTCTAGCCAAAGACTACGAATACGCGCTTGAAAGCACCTCGCAAAAGATATACGAGGAGCCGGCTCTTAGCTACGTTACGCGCCAAATTTACGACGCCAAAGAGCATAAAACGCAGGTCGTTACCGAGTCCGAGCTAAAAGACGGCGGCAAAAATAGATACAAAGAAGTAAGCTACTTCGGCAAAGACGGCGAGCTGGCTAAATTTTACGCCTATGATTATGACTTCAAGGCTGAAAAATGGCGCAAGATAAACGAATATAAAGCAAGCCTTAAAAACGGAGTATCTACGCAGGAGACGACGGGCTATGTTCGAGGCGTTAAAAACGCTAGCAAAACCGTCTCAAAACGCGCAAATGGCGTATATGAAGAGACCGGATACGAACTAAAAACGGGCAAATGGCAAAAATCGTCTCTCGCTCGTGCCACTTATAATAGAAGCGGTCAAAACGAGCTAACCGTTTATAGCGTTTGGGACGGTGCAAAATGGCAGCCTAAAGAAAAAATGCTCTATCTCTACGATGCAAACGAGCAGCCTATAGGCTATGAAAGGTCGCTGTTTGAAAACGGCGCGTGGGTACCGTCTCAAAAAGAGATCATTGTAGGCGACGTTCGCGGTAAATACGAGCGCGTAAGCAGCGTCTACGTAGACGGCGCATGGCAAAACTCGCAGATGTCTAGACACGAGGCCGCAAACGGCAAGGACGTGACGATAACTTCGGTCTGGGATAACGAAAAAAAAGAGTGGAAAAACAGCTACAAAGACGTGATCGTAGTTAGCGGCGCAGACTTTGAGACGGCGGCGTTTTCGTGGGATAACGAGAAAAAAGAGTGGAAGCAGGAGTTTTCTAGTCGCAACGTCTACGACAAGCTCGGCGAGCGTTTGCTTACGCAGCGATACGGTGCTAAAGACGGCGACAAAAAGCTAGTTTACGGCTACGATACGCGCGGCGATAACGTTAGCGTCGACGTCTACGAGCTAGTTAGCGACGCAAACTGCAAAAGATGGGCGCAAAAAGAGCGTATCGAGGCGACTTTTGATAGCGATATACTCGCCGAGGATGTAGTATACGGCGGCTCGCTGATGTCCTTTGATATGCAAAGCAAGCATGCGATGACCGCTTATAAAAGATACGTTTTTGCGGGCGGCAAGCCTAAACTAGCTCAAGAGCGCGAATGGAGATACAAAAAGATAAAATAAATTTAGTCGGCGTTTGGGCGTTAAATTTAACCTTTGCTAAATTTAGGCTTTTGCTGCGCTTTGGGGCTATGATTTGCGCCCTAATGCAAAGGTATCTAAAAAACTAAAATTTAGGAGAAAATATGCGAAATTTAGAGCAAATTTTAGCGTCGCTAGACGAGAGCGCGCAAAAGGTTTTGGTTTTAGGAGGTGCAAAGCACCCCGTTTGGGACGATGCGAACGAGGTTTTCGCGCTAGCTACGAGGCAAATTTTAGATAAAAGCCTAGGGCGGCAAGAAGGCGCGGATTACGGCGGGACGGTTAAATTTTATGGTGCCGCGCCGATCGCTTTTATCGGCGTACATACGCGCATCGTGCGAAGAAGCATAGGATTTTTACTCACGCAGCGTCATCTTTTGGTTAAATTTGACGCCTCCGCCGCAAACGCGGACGAAGTAGCCGCGGCGTTTAGGCTAGGCGAGCATTCGCCTGACGAGCTGGAAAATCTCGCGTGGCAAGAGCTAGAAAAATGCAAATTTGAAATCGAGGACGAGATGAAAGCGGCGATGAAAAGGGCGCTAAAAGCGGTCTTGCGAGCGGTTTTCGAGGAGGGCGTTAAGGCCCAGGAGCGCACGATCGCGGATAAAATTTTGGAGCTTGAGCTGGGTGAAGCGCTAAAAACGCCGCTTGACGAGACGAAGCTGCTATCAAAATCGCTTAGCGTTTTTAAGCCCGTCTCGCCGATACTTCACAGCCTTGACCGCTCGCTTTTTGGTAAGCCTTACGGAGTGATACTAGACGAGCGCGGACTCATTAGCCGCGAGCTGATGGAAGAGCCCGTTTTTAGCTCGTGGGACGAGATCAGGGGTGCGCAGATCGAAGTAAAAGAGGATGCCGTAATAATCGGCGAAAAAGAGCATAAGATACCGTTTGAGCTAAAAGATAAAAAGGAAAATTTCGCCGAGTTTTTAAAATTTACGGTGCAAGCTAGGGCGTAAATTTGGCGCGTTTTTGATCGGATTTGCGCGTAAATTTAAGGAAAAATATGAAAAATTTGCTGTTAGGTGCGGTCGCGGTCTGGGCGTTTTGCGGTTGCGCAGGGCTAAGGCCTAGCGCGGACAAGGACGTTGCTTTGATCGATGTGCCCGAGGAAAACTGGACGAGATACGAGGATACGGACGGCGCGCTAAAAGAGGTCGCGTTTTTCACGGCGTTTTTCTCCGAGCGGTTTCGCGCGTCTTTTAAAAACGGCGAAAAGATCGGCTTTACGCTAACCAAGCAAGAGGGCAAAAAGCTGCCCGTAATGCTGGGCGATATGTATAAGGCCGAGGACGGCGCGTTTACGGTCGCAGGCCTGGACGCGGGGAAGCGCGAGTGGAGCGGCGACGAGAAGCTGCGAAGGTCAAGGCGGATCAAAATTTACGAATTTAAAGAAGGCGCCGTCAAAGTAACGGATTATGAGGCGCAAGGCGGCGTCTGCGAGGCGTTTTACGCTGGCAAAAAGATAAGCGCGATAAGCGTAGAAAGCCCTGGCGGCGAGGACTCGCGTCAAATTTTTGCCGTGCGAACGCAAGGCGAAATCTCGCTTGCAGTCGTCAAAATTTTTAGCTCGCAAGAAAACTCTTCGCCGCAAAACTCGCTCGCCTCGGACAAAAAAGGCTCGCACGGCGCGCAAGCTAATGAGGCAACGCTAATCAAGCAAGCCCAAACGCTAAAAAACATCGTCTGCGCTGGCTTTGGCGGAAAATAAATTCGGGTTTTGTCGGCTAAAAACTGGCGCGTCTTTGCGTAAGCGAAGTGGTTTGCGCGTTTTGCAAGGTACTCGCCGCTAAATTTCGCTTTTACTAAAAATTTATAAAAGCCTTACACTAAATTTAATGAGCCAAAATAAAATTCGGCAGCGATTTTCTAACAGAAGATCAAAAATAAAAAGCCAAATTTGGGAGGCTAAAGATGTTTAAAAAGATATTGTTTCTAGCCGTTTCTTCGTTATTTGCATTTGGTGTTCTAGCTCAAGCAGGCGAGATAAAAGCAAGCGACTCGCCCTTTGGTTACGCTAGCATTGGTGCAGAGCAAAATTTTGGCGGATACGCCGGCAAAGAGAGCAAAGAAGTCGTCGTAAAAGATAGGCAAGAGCTCGTAAAATACGCTCAAATGGGTGGTTACGTCATCTATGTGGATGGGCTCATAGACCTTAGCGAAGGCAAGATCCCACAAAATGGCAATAGCGATGGGCTGGATAAATTTATAAGTGAGATTAGCGGTGGCGAGTTTAGCTCTTATGCCAAATTTATGCAGGCTTACGGCGCTTCATGCCGTGCAAATTTAGACGGTTCGCAAGATCCAAAGTTAGCAGCGCTTCGCAAAAATTTAGCTAACGAATGGAAAAAGCTCATCGTAGTGCCGGTAGCTAGCAATACCACGATAATCGGCTTAGGCGAAAACTCAGGCATAAAAGGTGGCTCGCTTTTGCTAAAAAATGTCCAAAATATCGCGATCCGCAATATGAAGATCGAAGATGCTTTTGATCCATTTCCAGATGTACAAAAAAATGACGGCTTTAATGCGCAATATGACGGCGTCAGCATAGAATCAAGCAAAAACATCTGGGTAGATCACTGCCATTTTAAGGACACGGTCGAGCTTAGTCATGTGCATTTAGCAGGCGGAGAGCTTACCAAATGGCAGACTTACGACGGACTATGCGACATCAAGGGAGACAGTGCGGCTATCACGATCTCGCACAACATCTTTGAAAACCATGACAAAACGATGTTAATTGGCTCAAGAGACTCTGATGGCAGCAGCGAAACAAGGACTATAACGGTCGCTCATAACGTTTTTGACAACTGCGCGCAACGCCTACCTATGGCACGCAATGCAAAGGTGCACGTCTATAACAACTTTTATGACTCAAAAGATGGCTTTTATGACCAAAAATACGCCATTGGCGTGCGCTTTGGCTCGCTAATATACGCTCAAAACAACTACTTTACAAATGGCGTCAAGATAAGCTACAAGTGTAACAAAGGCACCATTTTTGAAAGCGGCAACATAGACCTTTCAAAAAAAGGCAGCGTTTGCGAAAAGCTAACCAAGCCGCCATTTGAGCCTCCATATAAATTTGAGCTCCTCAAAGCCTCAAGCGTCCAAAACGAGGTAAATAAAAACGCCGGCACCGGCAAACTAGCCGTTGCTAAATAATTAAAAAGAGAAAAGGAAAATTTCGCCGAGTTTTTAAAATTTACGGCGGCGTTAAAAGCGTAAAATTTAAGCCGAATTTGCGTATAATCGCATAAAAACTAAGGAGAAAAAATGCTAAAAAAGATGGCGGATACGATAAGGTTTTTATGCGCGGATATGGTGCAGCAGGCAAACAGCGGGCATCCGGGCGCGCCGATGGGGCTAGCAGACGTCATGGTCGTGCTGGCTAAATTTCTAAATCACAATCCTAAAAATCCAAACTGGCTAAACCGCGATAGGCTCGTATTTAGCGGCGGTCACGCAAGCTCGCTCGTGTATAGCTTCTTGCATCTTAGCGGCTATGATCTTAGCCTCGAGGATCTAAAAAACTTCCGTCAGCTAGGCTCTAAAACACCGGGTCACCCAGAGATCCACACTAAAGGCGTCGAAGTAGCAACCGGACCTCTAGGACAGGGCGTGGCAAACGCGGTGGGCTTTGCTATGGCGGCAAAATATGCGGCTAATCTACTAAACGAACCAGAAAATACCGTCATCGATCATAAAATTTACTGCCTGTGCGGCGACGGAGACTTGCAGGAGGGCATCAGCTACGAGGCCTGTGCGGTCGCGGGCAACCTGCACCTAGACAACCTTGTGCTGATTTACGACTCAAACAACATCACGATCGAGGGCGACACGAGTATTGCTTGGAGCGAGGACGTGAAGGCGAGGTTCGAGGCTCAGGGCTGGGATGTCGCGCGTATCGACGGTCACGACTACGATCAGATCGAGTTTGCGCTCGAGCAAGCCTCGGAGAAGGAGCGCCCGTATCTCATCATCGCAAACACCCGTATAGCAAAGGGCGCGGGCGAGCTAGAGGGTAGTCACCACAGCCACGGCGCGCCGCTTGGCGAGGAGATCATAAAGGCCGCTAAAATCGCGGCGGGCTTTGATCCTGAGCGTAAATTTGCCGTTGACGAGGACGTGCTGATTCGCTTCCGCGCCGCGATAGAAAAGGGCGACCTGGCCGAAGCTCAGTGGAACAAAAAAGTAGAAAATCTAAGCTCTGAAAGCAAAAATATGCTAAATTCGCTGTTAAATCCCGATTTTAGCAAGATAAATTTTCCTGATTTTAGCGGCAAAAAGCTAGCCACGCGCGATAGCAACGGCATCATCATGAACGAGATCGCGCGCGCCCTTCCGGGCTTTATCGGCGGTAGCGCTGATCTGGCGCCGTCAAACAAAACCGAGCTAAAAGGCATGGGCGACTTCCCTAACGGACGCAACATCCACTATGGCATCCGCGAGCACGCTATGGCCGCGATAAACAACGCAATCGCTAGATACGGGCTTTTCCTGCCGTTTAGCGCGACGTTTTTTATATTTAGCGACTATCTTAAACCGGCCGCCCGCATCGCTTCGCTGATGAGCGTTAGGCACTTTTTTATCTTTACGCACGACAGCATCGGCGTGGGCGAGGACGGCCCGACGCATCAGCCTATTGAGCAGCTTAGCACGCTACGCGCGATGCCAAATTTCTACACCTTTCGCCCGGCTGATGGCAACGAAAACGCGCTTTGCTGGAAGGCGGCGTTAAATTTACGCGCTCCAAGCGCCTTCGTGCTAAGCCGCCAAGGCCTAGCTCCGCTTGAAAAGGGCGAATTTGGCGGCGTAGAAAACGGTGCGTATCTGCTAAAACGCGCGCAAAACGCCAAAATCACGCTAATAGCTAGCGGTAGCGAAGTGGAGCTCTGCGTCAAAGCGGCTGAAATTTTATCCGCTCGCGGTATCGGCGCAAACGTCGTTTCCGCGCCGTGCTTTGACCTGCTTTGTGAGCAGCCGCGTGAGTACGTGGATAAAATTTTAGATCCGCAAACCAAAATCATCGCCGTCGAAGCCGCAAGCGCGCTAGAGTGGTATAAATTCGCCGATGAAATCTACTCGATGAAGAGCTTCGGCGAGAGCGGCAAGGCGGACGCATTGTTCGAATACTTCGGCTTCACGCCTGAAAAGATCGCGGAATTTGCGCAAGAAGCGGCGGAGTAAATTTAGCCTTTAGGGCGCGCGTTTTTTAGGGCGAAATTTAAATTAATTTTGCCCTGATTTTAATCAAATTTAGCATCAAAATCGCCGGATTTTGGTTTGAGCTTAAATTTGCCGAATTTAACGGCAAAAATCGCCTTGCCTGGTTAAATCCTAGCGGCGCAGACCTGCGTAAATTTATAAAGCTTGCTTATATGAGGAGCCAAATTCGGCGATTTGACCGATGCTCTAAATTTAACCCAAACTTCGCTTAGTTAAATAAATATTAATTTTAGGAGATAAATTTGAAACCCGAAGATATCGCTTTAAGCGAGCTTTGCATGTTTGAGTTTTACATACCTCAAAGCGACAAGCCGATTTTGGCGGATTTATCGCTGCCGCTAGAGGAAGGGGCGCGCCCTTTGACGCAAGAACTAAAGGACAAAGTAGCCAGGCCCATAAACCTATCGGCAACATGGTATCCGCTCGCCGTAAAAAGATAAAAGACGAATTTAACGGCAACGTCGATTTGCGGCTCGTCGGCCTAAATATCCTAACGGACGAAACGCAAAAAGAGTTTATCTTCGGTTTAAATTTCGACGTTTCCAAAGATGAAGAACACGGCAGAGGACTGCAAATGTCTTTTCCAAGCTTTGAAATAATTAAACACGGCGATGCGGAAGCGTCGATGTTTTTGGATTATTAAAGGGCGCCAAGCTAAGCGCGGCCTAGGCACGCCAATACTTAACGGCGAGCGACGTTAAATTTGATTAAATTTGCAGAGCAAGCCGCTACGAAAGACTAGACTGTGGACAAATCTGATTTATTAGCCGAAAAAATACTATGGCGACCTTTAATCGATTATTTACGCTACTATTTTTCTTATAAATTCGGTACCGAGCCAAACCCTAATCATCCGATTTGGTTATCGATAAAAGACAGAAAATGGATTGATTTAAATTTATTAAAAAGATCAAAAATATTTTTATCTAAAACATGGATCGGTTTAGATTTCGATAAAACCAAACCCGAAATTTGCAAGGGAGACGAGTGGATAAACGTATTGATAGATGCGAAGGGCGGCAACTTGCGAGATATTTATCTGTTTGATGCTGATTTAAATATTATTATACTAATGATCGAAGATCTGGACGGAATTCTTTTAGAAGGTAATAAATTCGGATTATTAGAGGATTGTTTAAAATCAAATACAAAAATAGAGTAAAAGTAGATTTAAAAATAAAACCCAAGGAAAAATTATGAATAAATTTGACTTATTGGCTCTATTTGAGACCGAAAACGGCGTAGCGTTTCCAAAGGCTTACAAGGAGATATTAGGCAGCTTTGAGAGCTATATTATCTACGATTACCGCGTAAATGAATTTGGAGTCCAAAAAACGAAGGATATAAATTTTTACGGCATTTCAAGGCTCTTTGAAGATATAGATAAAACGCACAAGCTGTATCGGTTCGTAGCGAGCGAAATTTCATCCTCGACTATAGACCCTGATAAAACTTTTACCTTCGGCGGACTTAGCGACGGGGTGGAGTTATTTTTTGATTTAAGGGATATGTCTATCTGGAGATATTATTTAGATGATAGCAGCACCGCGCAGATAGAGCCTGGCTTTGAGGCGCTGATGAGCAAGTCTTCTTTCGTAACGCGCGACGGCGATTTGGCTTTGTATTAAAGCGATAAACAAAAAAGGAGAGCAATGGCGCTAAGGCAGAAATTTAATAAAATGCATGAATACGAAAGCCTGGTGCGAAATTTTGTCTGCGAATCCGATGACTACGAGGATAGACTGATCATGGTCGTAATGGAGGCGTTTGATTTTTCTTTGAAAAATCTTCGCGCCGTAAACGATGCGTATAAAAACTACGAGATGTATTGGTTTGAAGTTTGCAACAGCGCGCTGTGCGGGGCGCTAGGCGCGCTACTGGATAAAGAAGAGAAGCTAAGAAAATCCCAAAAGCTCGCGCTGTTTTTTAAGGGGTTCATTTTTCAGGAAAAATATAGAAGCAACCGCATGGATTTTATCTTTATTCTACAAATCATGAAAATAAAAAGCGACATCGCAGACGTCGCCGCGGATAAAGAGATCTGGCGAGCCGACGGATTTACCCAGTTTGGACTGGTAGAGGCTATATATAAGCTAAAAATTCCGGGCTTTAGCAGCGAGTTTTTGCAGATGAAAAAAATCGCCCAAAAAGACGCGGACAAACAGATGCAAAGATATGTTGGTAAATATCTGGAAAAAGAAAAATTGCGGCTAGAGGGCGCCAAATAGACGCGCAAGTCCTTTGCCCAAAGGTCGCGCGGGTAATTCCCGCCAAAACAGGCTGCGGGCGCCGTGAGAGGCAACCCTAAATTTTGCCGCAAAGGCGCATCGGCATAATTTAGCTTAGCCGCATTTGCAGTAAAATATCAAAAACGCTGCGACGCAAAACGCGGTTTTAAACACCCGCACCGAAATTTAAGACGGCAAAATTTAGCTCTAGCTAAGCAAGTTAGCGAAATAAATTTAATCATAGCCATGCCAGACACAAATTTAGCTTGGACTTTGTTAGCCGTGGCTATTTTAGCGGCAGATAAATTTTATCTAATCAGCCGGCTACGGCATACCGAATTTTACGTTTTTGCTAGCTAGCCGCCGCTTTATCCGACTAGGCCGGACATTTAGGCAAACGAGCAAATTTATATTGCCGTTTAAAGCTCAGAAGGCATAAACTCGCCCTACTTTTGCGCTTTTATCTCTTCTAGCGCGCTTTTTATCCGAACCGATTCGTGCTCGCAAAATTTTTCGTCGCTGTTTTGCTTGATTAAGGCCTCTTGCCCCGCTTGCGCCTTTTGCAGCTCGCTAAATTTAAGCTCAAACAGCCTAAAGGCTTGCGGATCGTTTTCTAGCTGTTTGGCTTTCATTTCATAAAGCTCGTTTAGATAAATTTTACTTTGCTTCACGTACTCTTCGCACGCGTTTTGAGCGCCCAAAGCTAGCGCGCTAAGTGCGCAAAATATTAATATTTTTCTCATCGCCGTCCTTTAAATTTTGCCTGATTATACTCTTTTTTAGGGTTTAAATTTTATAATTTCTAAAAATTTAAAGGTGAAAAATGAGACGAAAAGATAGAGAACTAACCGCGCAAGAAGGCCTTGAGATTATCGATGCGTGCGAATACGGGACGATTTCTTGCATTACGGACGAGGGCGAAATTTTTAGCGTGCCTATTTCGGTCGTGCGCGAGGAAGGGAGCGTATTTTTGCACGGCGCGCCCGCAGGCTCTAAGGCAAAGCTGCTAAATGACGGCAGAAACGTGACGCTGGTTTGCGTGAGCTATGCGCGGGTGCCGGTTCTAACAGACGAGCAGCTAGACGCGATAAAAGACGACGGCAAGGCGCTTGGCGCGAAGGTTTTTACGACAGAATACAAATCCGCTATCGCAGAGACTAAAGCTTATACCGTGACGGACGAGGCGGCGAGACTGCGCGCGCTACGCCTGCTTAGCGAAAAATACACGCCAAAGTATATGCGAACTTTTGACGTTGCCGCGGCTCACGGGCTAAAGGCGATGAATATCTACGAGCTAAAAATCGCGAGCATAACGGCAAAGGCGAAGATTATTCGCGACTAACCCGCGGCAAATCGGCTAAATTTCAGCCTTAAATTTACGTTTTTGGCTTAAATGGAGCGAATTTAAATGCCGCTCGGTAAGCCGGCTTTGAAAAACGAGTAAAAATATCGGTTAAATTTGCCTCATCCGCTACGAAACCTAAAAGGGCAAATTTAGCGAATTTGGCTCGGTAAAAATTAGATAAAAAATTGTATGTTTTTAAAGGGGTTTCCCCCCAAAAGGAGGGGAAAAATCATTTAGGTAGAGTTGCGATAACTTGCTTCATTTGATCGATAGCAGGTTTGCAAGCCGCTTCTTGGGCATCTTTAGGTAGCGCGGCAAATTGATTTTTTTGATCTTCGTAAGTCGATTTCATAGCCGCCATTTGCGGATTGTCTTTTGTTTTTTCGACGAACTCGTCAACTAGTTTAAAATACTCCTCGCATGAAGGCGAAAGCTCCGCCGCAGACGCGCTAACGCCCATTATGCCAAGAGCGGCAACTACTAATAATGACTTTTTCATTATGTCTCCTTGTTTGAAATAGACGGGCATTATAGCCTCTTTTTTAAAACGAATATTTAAAAATAAATTTATTTTTTCGGCTTCGCGCTCTTTTTTGGTGCTAAAATCGGCACAGGCACGGTATTTGTCTAGTTTAAAAGACCCAAAAAAGGTAAATTTAGCCGTAGCGCGACAAAGTAGCCCGGACGCGGAGCTAAATTTAACCCGTCCACTCCCGCAAATCCGCTTCTTAATTTAAATTTGACTATAATGTCTTAAAATTTAAAAGGAGCAAATTTGCAAAATTTCGCCTTGAAATTTCGTCCGACGAGCTTAGACGAGATCTGCGGACAGCGCGAGCTGGTGGGCGTTTTTAAAAAATTTATCGAAAACAAAAAAATCCCGCACAGTATATTTTACGGACCCGCAGGCTGCGGCAAGACGAGCTTTGCTCGCGTCGTCGCGCGGTCGATGGAGTATGATTTTTACGAATTTGACGGCGGAAATCTCAAGATCGAGGAGTTTCGCAAAATCCTAAAAAACCACGAAAACGCGCTTTCTAAGCCGCTATTTTTCATCGACGAGATCCACCGCCTCAGCAAAACGCAGCAAGAAGCCCTGCTAATCCCGATGGAAAACTACCGCGCCGCCATCATCGGAGCCAGCACGGAAAATCCGTATTTCACGCTAAGCTCGGGTATCCGCAGTCGCTCGATGCTATTTGAGTTTAAACCGCTTGCAAGCGAAGACTTTGAAAAGCTGCTTGAGCGCGTGAGAGGCGAAGTCAAATTTGACATCTCGGACGATGCCAAGGCCTATCTCGTAAAAAGTAGCGGCGGAGACGCACGAGGACTCTTAAATTTGCTCGAGTTTGCCGTGAGTCTAGGCGAAGAGGTAACGTTAGAGAATTTAAAAACGCTAAGAGCTAACGCCGTTAGCGAAGGAGTTAGCGAGGATGACGTGCATTACGGGCTAGCGAGCGCATTTATAAAAAGCCTGCGCGGTAGCGACGAAAATGCCGTCATGTACTATCTGGCGCGGCTTATCGACGCGGGCGAGAGCGCTGATTTTATCGCGCGAAGGATGGCGATATTTGCCAGCGAGGACATCGGCAACGCAAACCCTAACGCATTAAATTTAGCCGCTAACGCGCTTGCCGCCGTTAGCAAGATCGGCTTTCCAGAAGCGCGTATAATCCTCGCTCAGTGCGCGATGTATCTGGCTCACTCGCCAAAGTCAAACTCCAGCTACAAGGCCATAAACGCCGCGTTAGCCTATGTAAAAAACGAGCCGCCGCTAGCCATCCCGCCATATCTCATCAACACCGCGCCCGAGGCCAAAGATTACCTGTATCCGCACGATTTTGGCGGCTGGGTAGAGCAAAAATACCTCGAAAAGCCGCTTAAATTTTACGAGAGCAACGGCATCGGCTTTGAAAAAACGCTGGATGAGTGGCTAGCAAAAATCAAATCAAAAGGCTAAATTTAGGCTTTACTCCGTCAAATTTAATTTACGGCAAGCATAAGAGTAAAATTAAAAGAAGCGTAGATAAAAGAGCAAAATTTAGCGTACATCGCAAATTTAAAGATAGAGGGTGCGCCCTGCCCGTCACGCTGCGCCGCTAGGTAGTTTTGCCGATATGCTAGCCCAAAACATATCTATTATGGCCATAAAGCGACGAAAATGGCGGGGGCTTTGGAAACAAGGCTTTTAGGACGATGATTTGTTTTATTCGCGTGCGGTTCTTGACGCGACCGTCAAGGATTTTACGCGGTTTTAAGCTTATAGGGTAGCGTTAAATTCGTGCGGTAGGGCTGAAATTTGCTGTTAAATTTAAACCCGAAAGCAAGCCCGCCGGCAGTTCGCGAGGCATTGCTAGCTTGCCTAATCTTACAAAAATCGGCGCAAAACGGTAAATTTAACCTAATCAAGCAAAAGGCGGGCAATTTTGGCAAAGACGCCAAAGCGATTTAGCGCCAAAGCCTTTTAAACGTTTTTGATAATTTTTGGCAAAACCGAGAGCCAAATACGTTTTGCCGTGCTACGTCCGCGCAATAAAAATGGCGAATCGCTCATAAAAGCCGCCTAAAAATGCGTATAAAATTTAAAAATTTCAGACCTGCTAAGCCGTCATCGCAGGATAAATTTAAAAATTGTCAATCAAAAACGCCTTAGAGTGCAAAAATATCTGCCGTAAAAATCTAGCTAGCAAGAACGCGCTTGTCGCGAGTAAGCCAAAAGTCGGCACAAAATTTTAAGCCAAGCTAAAAAATTTTTCTTATTTATTCTAATTTTATTTTTTTTTAAATATACTTGAAAAATTTTAAATATTTAAAGGCAAAATCCATGCTCACCGATCTCGTAAGCTCCGTAAATTCATTCCTTTGGGGGCCGTATTTTCTCATCGCCCTGCTTTGCGGTACGGGGCTTTATTTCACGATTAGGCTTCGTTTCGTGCAGATTTTTAAATTTAAAGCGGGGCTTTGCGGGCTGTTCGGCAATTTTTCGCTGCATGGCGAGGCAGCGGGAAAATCGGGCATGAGCTCGTTTCAAGCAGTCGCTACGGCCGTCGCGGCGCAGGTGGGCACGGGCAATCTGGTCGGCGCTACGACCGCGCTTATAATGGGCGGGCCGGGTGCGATATTTTGGATGTGGTGCGCGGCGTTTTTGGGCATGGCGACGAATTTTGCCGAGATTTGCCTCGCGCAAATTTACCGCTCCAAAGACGATAGCGGCCACGTGATCGGCGGACCTGCGTTTTATATCAGTCGCGGACTAAAGAGCCGCTACGCCAAAGCCCTGGCGGCATTTTTTGCGCTGGCGATCATTTTAGCACTCGGATTTATGGGAAATATGGTGCAGGCCAACTCGATCTCGGACGGCTTTAAAGGGGCGTTTGGTATCCCAAACTGGGCTAGCGGGCTGTTTTTAGCGGCGATTTGCGCCATGATTTTTATCGGCGGCGTCAAGGCCATAGCGCGCGTAGCAGAAAAGATCGTGCCGCTAATGGCGATCCTTTATGTCGCTGTCGGGCTAGTCATCATCGGGTTTAATATCGAAAAAATCCCAAGCGTCGTCGCGCTCATATTTGAAGCGGCGTTTAACCCCTCAGCGGCCTGGGGCGGCGCGACCGGAGCTACGATAGCTACGGCGATGAGATACGGTATCGCGCGCGGACTGTTTTCAAACGAAGCCGGCATGGGCTCGACCCCTCACGCGCACGCCGCGGCAAACGTCAAACATCCGGTCGATCAAGCCGTACTTGGCATAATGAGCGTGTTTGTAGATACCTTTATCGTGCTAAATATTACGGTTTTTGTCGTGCTAAGCGCGGACGTGATACGTTTTGAAAACGGCAAAGCCGTGCTAACGGGTATCGCGCTCGTTCAGGAGGCTTTTTCCTCGCATGTTTTGGGGCATACGGGCGGATATAGCTTTGTGGCGGTTTGCTTGTTTTTCTTTGCGTTTACGACGATACTTGGGTGGTATTATTTTGCCGAGATAAACGTTCGCTATCTTTTCGGTGCTAAATTCGTGCGCGTCTTGCAAATTTTGGTCGTCGGGTTTATATTTTTAGGCAGTTTGCTTAAGATAAATTTCGTCTGGGAGCTAGCGGATATGTTTAACGGCCTTATGGTACTGCCGAATTTAATCGCCATCATCGCGCTAAGTCCCGTCGTCGTAAAACTCCTAAAAGACCACGATGCGGGCAAGGAATACGAACAGAAAAACTATGTAAGAGAGCCGAATTTATTTTAGAAAACTTAAAATTTTAATGTAATTTCTATTTTATATATTTTTGCTGTAATTTTAAGAATTGATTTCAGTTAGATTTGTTACAATTTCCTATATTTTTAATCTAAATCTAGGAGATCGTTATGAATATAACTCAGACGCAAATTTCGGCGCTTTACGTCGGACTCTTCGGCAGATCGAGCGAAGGCGCGGGCAGTAAGGCTTGGCTGGGTGCTGCAAATACGCAAAATTTAAGCGTTTCTACTATCGCAAACACGATGCTAGACACCGTAGCGGCAAAAGAGTTTTTCGGCGATAGCGTAAACGAAAACGCAAATTTCGTCGAGCATATATACGCTAACGTATTTGGCAAAGGCGGAGCTAATCTAGACAAAGAGGGCAAAGCCGGCTGGACGAAAAAGCTAAACGACGGCGAAGATAGAGGAAAGGTCGCGGCTGATATGCTAAAGGCCGCTTGCGACCCCGTTCACTCAAATGCCGCCGACGAAGCTACGAAAAACGCGCATAATCTCTTGATAAACAAGATAATCGCCTCAAACGTCGTAGCCGACCTCATTAAAGACGTTCCAAACGGCGGCGATATAAAGGAGCAATTAAAAGCTTTTATCCAGATAAATAAAACCATTACGCCCCACTCAAACGCAAGCGACATCAAAAGCGCCGTGCTAGCGGGCGCTAAAAGCTTAAATTTGACCGTAGACGAGGCAAAGTTAGACGCTGCGCTAGATGCCAACTCTAAGGTAAAAATTATCTCCGGCGTAACCGGCAAAACGGAGGATGAAATCTCAAAAGAACTCGCTCCAAAACCCGCCCCTACGCCAGATCCTAAGCCTGACCCTACGCCGGATCTAAAACCTCAGCCCGATCCTAAACCGACTCCGACTCCAGACCCCAAGCCGCAACCTCAGCCTACTCCGAACGACGGCGTAGAGGGCTCGCTAAAACAGATGCTAGCATCCGCCTCATCGACCGAGGTCATCGGCTACTCGGCGAAGATAGAACACGGCGGTAAAAAATACTTCGTAAGCATAAGAAGCGCAGATAACGACGGCGTAAATTTAAGCGCCGATCAAAAGATAAATTTATCGGTCCAAAACGGCGCGGTTAAAACCGCCGAGGGCAAGACGCTAAAAGCCGACGTTTATACGGTAAAAAACTTCCCGACGGGCGATAGCTTGGAGGCGGAAAAAGGCACGGCGATACTTGGCGCATTTACCAAAGACGGGCACGAATTTAGCGCCAAAGATCAAGAAAACGGCGTCCCTTATAGCCACAGCCTCCAGCCTAGATCGGGCGTTAAATTTAACGACAACGGCTTTTTCGAGCGACCGTTTGGCCTGGTAGAGGGCACGACAGACGGCGTCAGCGCGCAAAAAGTAGATAAAGGCGCTGGCGGTATGGTTTATAAGCTCGTAAAAGACGGACAAACGACTTATTACGTTACAAATAAAGAGGCCGTTCCGCATTTTAACTCGCATACCGGCACCGTCGTCATAGAGGGCGCAAAACCCGGCGACAAGGTCAAATTTGCAGGAGGCGCAGACTCGCTTACGCAGGCTCAAAACGAGGACGGACTGCAAGCGGGCGCAAAGCAGTTTATCAAAGACGGCGACGACACTATCCTCTACGCTAACGGTAAAAACGCGGGCTTTAGCAACTCGGATGATTTAAAGATCGTATTTAAAGGCGTTAGCATAGATCCGACGGCAAAAGACGGAGTCTTTACGCTAAAGCAAAACGTTTTAGCCGACGGCGCCATCAAGACAACCGACGCGCAGGGCTTTGCTAAGCTCTTTGACGACGCGCCCGCTCTTAAGCTAGACGGCACGGAAAACGTCTATAAAAAAGAGGGCAAATTTTACCAAGACGCGCAAGCTACCAAGCCTTTAGACGCGGATGCGCTAAACATAAAGGCCGTTAAATTCGCTAACGGCGACGTTTATACCTTTAGGTCTGCGAAAAAATCGCAATCCAAGGACGCGGTAAAAGCCTACGACGAACAAAGCTTAAGCTCAAATTCGCAAAAAGGCGACGCGCTAAAAAGCGGCGATACGACTTACGAGTTTTTCGACAAAGGCAACGTCGCAAAGATATCAAGCGATGATTTTTCGTTTGAAAACGGCGCGCAGTATCTAGGCTCGCTAAATTTAGACGGAGCTAAAAACATAACCAAAGAGTCGTTTTTATCCGGCAAGCTAGGGGATAAAATCCTACCTAACGCGTATTCAAGCATAACTACGGGCGGAGTTAAATTCGAGCTCAAGCAAAACGGCGATATAAAATCTTTAGTCGCAAGCTTTGAAAAAGCTAAGGAGATATTAAGCGGCGCGCTAAAAGATAGGATCGCAGACGGCACGGTAGAGCTTAGCAAAGATAGCACGCTAACAAACGCTCAGCTACAAACGTTAGCTCAAAATACCGCTAAATTTGCTAATGGCGCGGTAAAATCGGCCGTTCTAAGCGTAGCCGAACTAACGTCGCTCAACAAAGATGCTGCGGATAAAATCGCAAATTCGGCCGTAACGCTAACTGATAAAGACGCGTTTAGCAAAGAGTCTCTAAAAGCTTTGGGCGCGTTTAGCGACAAGCTAAAAGACGGCGCGATAGCTAAAACGCAAAAGCTAAGCGCGGCTGATTTTTACGAAATTTTCGGCAAAGGCTTTTTATCTAGCGACAAGCTCTCAAGCTATAAAATCGCAAACGGCGCCCTAGAGATCGAAGATAGCGCGAATAATTTACAAAACGCGGTAGAAAACAGGCTGAATTATTTCGGCGAAAAGATAAAATCCATAAAAACCTCAGACGGCGCGGAGCTAAAAATCTCGGCCACGAATTTTAATAAAATCGGCGCAGATAAATTTGACGCTAACGATAACATAAAACTAACGGGCGTTAGCTCAAACGATAAGGATGCCTTGCTAAGCGACAAGGTAGATAGCTTTGAAATCAATAGAACATTAGAAGTAAGCGTAGACGAATACGCTAAATTTGCCGCCAAACTCGCCGGAAAAGGAAAATTCGATATCGCAGACGACTTTAAAAAAATCATGAAATTTTTAAAGACGGCGGACGTTTCAAAGATAGAAAAGCTAAATTTAAGCGATAAAAACATCGAACTTAGCGCAAGCGACGTAGAAGAGCTGGCTAAGCTTGGCGATCTAAATTTGCATACTAAATACGGCACGCAAATCACGCTAAAGCAAAGCGCGCAAGAGCTAAACGCGGACGGTTCAAAGCTGCTAAAGGCCTTTGCGGGGCTGTCTTTTGGCTCCGGCAATGCCAAAAAACAGATCGACGTGCAAGGAGACGGCGTTTTAGAGCTTGATAAAGATACGTTTGAAACTTTTAAATTTGCCGCAGACGACAATCTAAAAATAACAAACGTAACAGGCTCAGTCTACGCAAGCGACGCCAAAGAAACCTTTACCTTTAAGCAAGACGCGTCTAGAGTCGTTATAAATGCCTTATCTAACGGCGACAAGCTTGATTTCTCCAGGTTAGCTTCTAACGTAACGTCTATCGGCGATCTAAACGTTGCCGCAGACGCGCAAACGCAGCTACAAGACGGCAAAATTTACTACGTTAGCGGTATGTCGGCAGGCTTTGCGTCCGGGTTTGATAAGATTTTCGGCGAAGGCAAGGCGTTTGTAACCAAAGCCGCAGGCAACGAAAAATCTATAATCCTAGCTAAAACTTACAGCGGTTTTGAGATATATAAGGTCGAAAATAACGGCGGTAACGTAATAACTAAGGATGAGGTAAAATATATAGGCTCCGTTAGCGCGCACCGAGACTTTAATCTTAGCGCGGATAACATCGTGCTAGCGGCCGCGTCAAAAAGCCTTAGTGCGGCGCGGTTTGCGACCGAAGCGGCAAAAGGCGCCGGCGGGCTAAATTTGCTAGATACGGCGGAAAACATAAAGCAAAATTTGGCAAATTTAATCTCAAACAAAGACAAAATAGCAAGCATTGGCAGCAGCGACGATAAGCCTGTAAATTTAACCGCCTCGCAGCTAGGCGAGCTAAAAGGCAAATTTGCCCCTAGCCAAACGTTAAAAATAAGCGAGGCGCTAAAGGACGGTAAAACCGCGAGCGCGGACGGAGGCAAATATATCTTTACTCTGGATAAAGACGAGAAAAACTGGCAGCTGGAGAAATTCGGCGCAGACGATAAGCTTGATTTTTCAAAGGTATTTGAGGGCAAGCAGCTAAGCGCGGGCGAGTTTGACCTAAACGCAAACGGGCAAAAAGCTACGCTGCAAGACGGCAAGATCTATAAAGCCGAGCTAAGCTTTACGCCGTCAAATCAAGGCGGCGGCGCAAATAGCGAGCTAAACGCGCTTAAAAAGGTATTTGAAGAGTCGTTTGAAAAAGGCGTAAAAGCTCTGCTCATCGCTAAAAACCTCAAGCAAGAGGGCAACTCGTACTCCTATAACTACGTCTATAAGATCGAGGACGACGGCAACGGCAAGCTAGACCAGGGCGACATCAAGCTGCTAGGCGTCGTAAATACCAATAGCGGCTTTCAAAACAACTACGACATAACCGCGGCTAACGCAGAGCTGTAGTTTTGCGATAAAATTTAGTCGGCCGAGTCGGTCGGCTAAATTTAATTTATGCTTTAGCCTAAAATAAAGCGCTTGGCTATAGCTACTAGGCTTACATCTTTATTTGGCTGTAGCGGCGAGCTTGTCGCAAGTTTATGCAACGAACTCGCGCAAACGCAAAGCAGCGCGCAGATCAAATATATCGGCACGGGCGGCGGTTTTTATCCACAGTCGCGTCAAACTAAACGCGAATGATCGCGGACGCTCGACCATGGATATATTTCGCGTCAAGGATGGCAAGATCGCCGAGTACCGGGATATCGTTCAAGGCATACCCAAAAAGCGAAAACGACGATACTGTGTTTTAAATTTAGCCCGTTTTAGGGCTAAATCATCCGTAAAATTCGTAAAATTAAAATCCAAATTTAGTCGCCGATTCGCCCAAAGAGCGAGTAAAATTTAAACCGAAACTTAAGGCGGATATTTTTGCGCTAAATGCGAATTTAAGCCGCCTTTGCCTAATTTTCGCCGCCCGCCGAATTTAGCCTTAGACTCAAGCTCTGCCCGCCGTTTCTAAAACCGCGCTTTTTAGCAAATTTACGCCATTAGCGATATCGCTCCAGCTAGAAAATTCCGCCGGATTGTGGCTGATGCCGTCTTTAGACGGGATGAAGATCATCGCCGTAGGACAGAGCGCGCTCATATGCATAGCGTCATGCCCCGCGCCGCTTGGCATGATTTCAAAGCTAAGCCCGAGCTGCTCGGCTTTTTGGGCGATGAGCTTGATGAGGCGGCCGTCCAGCGCGCACGGCTCGTCGAAGGCAAGCTGCTTGATCTCGCATTTGACGCCGCGCTGCGCTTCTATGCGCGAGATTTCGCCTAAGATCTGCTCGTAGGCCGCTTCGCGCGTGCGCAGGTCGATACCGCGCAGGTCGATTAGCAGCGTCGTTTCGCCCGGTACTACGTTCATGACGCCCGGTTTTACCGTGCAGTTGCCCACGGTTGCCACCACGCCGTTTGCCGCGTTTTCGCGCGCGACGCTCTCGACGGCTAGCACTATCTGTGCCGCTGCGCAAAGCGCGTCGCGGCGGTACTTCATCGCAGTCGTGCCGGAGTGCTGAGCCTGGCCCTGCACGTGTACGCTAAATCTGTGCGGCGCGGCGATGGCGCTCACGATGCCGATTTGGATGCTTTCGTTATATAGTAGCGGCCCTTGCTCGATGTGTAGCTCGAAAAAGCTCTCATAGTTCGGCGTCAAATTTTTAGCCTTTTCGATACTTGCTAGATCGATGCCAAACTCAGCAAAGATCTCGCTGGTAGCGCGCCCTTGAAAGTCGCGCACGTCTTTTAGCTTTTCATAACCCAGCTTGCCGCACATGACCTTGCTGCCGAGCGTCGCGATGTTAAATCGGCTCGACTCCTCGCACTCAAAGACGACTAGCTCAAGCGGTCTGCGCGTTTGTACGCCTTCGTCGTTTAGCGTTCTAATCAGCTCTAGTCCGCCTAAAACGCCCAAAATCCCGTCAAATTCGCCGCCGTTTATCACGGTGTCTAGGTGCGAGCCAAACGCTACCGCCGGCAGCTCGGGCTGGGTGCCTTCGCGCCTGGCGAAGATATTTCCGATCGCGTCTATGCGTACTTTTAGTCCCGCTTCTTTACAGCGCGCGATAAATAGCTCCCTAGCGGCCTTGTCCTCGCGCGTGTAGGCTAGGCGGCTCATTCCCGCTCCGAAGCTCTCGTCGTTTATGGCGTTTATCTCGCTAAAAAGCGCCTTAAGTCTATCTAAATTTATACTCATAGCTACTCCTTTGGGTTAAATTTAAGCCAATTTTAGCCGCTAGTTTTTAAATTTTAGCTTTAATATTTTTATTTAAGTATTTATTTGATTATTCGGATTTTGCGTTTTGGTTAGAGTCGGTAAAATTTACGAGCCGCGTATTTGCGTTTGCTAAATTTACTCGGCCTCTTTTGCGCTAAATGCAAAATACCGTGCGTAACTCGCCTCGTCGTATACGTCGCCCAAGCAAATTAGCCCCTCGCTTTTGTCAAATTTTGCTTCAAAGCCCGCGTGATTTACGCTCGTATCGGCGGTTAGAAATTTAAGCCTTGGCAAAGCTAAAAGCGGCGTAATGTCTAAAATTTGATTAAGGTCAAGATGAATGTTTTCTAGCGCACTGCAAAATTTAAGCGCCGATACGTCCGTAAGAGCGTTTTGGCTAAGGTATAGCACGCACAGCTTTGCAAGATTTGCTAAAGGCGAGACGTCCGCGATACGGTTGTCGTCAGCGCACAGGCACTCTAGCTTGCTAAGTCCGCCGATGGGCGCTAGGTCTTGGACGGCATTTACTTCGATATTTAGCTCTTTTAGCTTCGTTAGCGCCGCAAGCGGACGGAGATCTTGGAAGCGGTTTCTATCCAGCCAAAGCTCGGTTAAATTTACGAGGCGCGCAAGCGGCAAAACATCTGAAATATCGTTGTTTGAAAGCTTTAGCGATTTTAGTTTTTTAAGCTCGCTCAAAAACGAAACATCTCTGACGCCACAATCGTAAAGCTTTAGCGTCCTAAGCTCGCTAAGGCTTGCAAGCGGCGTAAAATCCGTGATTAAAACGCTAAAAAGCCGCAATTTTTTTAGCTTTTTAAATTTAGCTAGCGGCGCGGCGTCACCGCACGGGACGTCTAGATCTAGCGCCTCAAGCGAGCTAAGAGCTGGCAAATTTGAAAGATCATGCACGTTTTGCGAGCTGATTTCCAGAGATTTTAGATTTGCAAAATGCCCCAAATCAGCAAGATCGCCGTCCGTAAATTTATCGCTGCAAAACTGCATTTTGGTTACGCCCAGAGCCGACTCCTCGCTCACGTAGTCGCGGTTACCGACTCGGCGCAGTAGGCCGCTCTTTTTTAGCCTGGCTTTTGCCTTTTGCTCTACGATTTTGCTTTTAAAATTGATAAATTCGCTCATTTTCTTGCTTAAATTTGACGCCTAAAATTTATACGAAACGCCCGTATAAACTACGCTCTCGTATCTGCTGCGAACGATAGGCGAACGAGCTACTTCGTCCGAAAATCTCCTAGCGCCAGCCGTCGCGCTCAAGCCAAAACCGTTGTTAAATTCGTAAGTCGCAGTGGCTCTGGCGCCTAGCGCGTAGGAGCTGCCAGGATTATAAACCGAGGCCACCGCGCCGCCTAGCTCGCTTACGTCCGTGCCGAAGTAATAATCGCTAAGCTTTCGCGAAAATACGTCGTAAGTAACGGCCGGAATGAGCGAAAATCTCTGCGCGACGGGTAAGGAATACGACGCCTCGGCCCCGTAGCTACCGCCTCGTCCGCCGCCCTGGGCATAAACGAAGGTCTGAAAACCGCCTAAATTCGCCCCAAATTTGCCGCCGAGCGCCGTTTGATGCTCTCTATCGCGGACGCTGCGGTACTGAGGTTTTAGTTTGCTAGACTTCACGCGCCAGCCGTCAAAAAACCTCGCATACGCGCCTGCAAAGAGGTTTTCGCTAAAATTATGCTCGTAGCCGACTTCTAGGCCTCTAACGTAAAAACCCTCGTAATAAGCCTCAATCTGAGGCAAAGGCACGGCGCTTAGGCGGTCTTTGGTATAAAAGACGCCTTTTTGGACGGCGGCTCCGGCGCCGATACTTGCGCCGTTTTTGGCCTCCTGCGCGCAGGCTAATGCGCCTAAAGCGCAAAGAGCGAATAGATATTTTTTCATTTTTTCTCCTCAAATTTCGGTTTATTGCTTGGTTTTGTTTTAAATTTAGCTTCTTTTTACGCCGCAGTTTGATTTTCGGGCCGTTTTGAACCAGTCTTTTAAGATAAAGCTAAAGCGCGATTAACGCTTTTTTAGTCTTAAAATTTACTTGTTTTTTCTTTTTGAGCCTTTTTTGGCTCGGTATTTTACCGTAGTGCGTAAATTTAACAAGCGATTTTGAAGTTTATTTGACTAAGGCTACCTTGCGGGTTAATCGGCAAAACTTTAGCAAACGAGAGTTAAATTTAGCCCTAGTCGCGATAAATTTATAGGTTTTTAGGCGACAAAATGCCTAAATTTGCTTTGCGCCTTATTTACCGCTTGATTTCGCGCGTTTGGATGGTTGCGAGTTTGCCTAAATTTAATATAACGGCAAACTCTAGCCGCCTAAAATAACGGAAAATCGGCATCTTTAAATTTAGCCGCCGTTGCCGTAAATAAAAAACAAGCGGCTAAATCCGTGCGCTTATTGCGGCGAGCCTGTTTTGCCGCCTACACGAGCTGTGCGCCCTGCCCTTTTACGACCTCACCGATGACGTAGCCGCCCGAGTTAGCTAGCACGAAGTCCGCGTTTTGCTTCGGCGCTACGACGATCATGCCTACGCCCATGTTAAACGTCCTCATCATCTCGGCGGACTCCACCTTTTGCGCGATGATTTTAAAGATTTCAGGCGTGCGGATCGCCGCGCGCTCGATCTTTGCGCCTAGTCCCTGTGGAAATACGCGCGGTAGATTTTCCACGATGCCGCCGCCCGTGATGTGCGCGAGCG
>NZ_CALHVN010000011.1 GCF_938039245.1 uncultured Campylobacter sp.
TGGGACAGCTGCCCGCGTGGAGCGTCTGGGTGCTTTACGTAGCGGTGTTTTTACTCGCGCTTACTTGCCTAAACCGCGTGAGGATGGGGCTGGGGGGGGTAGGGGTAAACCATAAAATCCAAAATAATCCTGCCGCAAGGATGCCGAATTTAGCATAGTTTGCCGCCGCAATTAAATTTGATATAATTTCAAGATCATTCATTTTAGCTAGAGGCTTTGCGGATGGTGCAAAAAGGCAAATGGAGCTAAAGTAGCGATTTAATGAGCGTAAGACTAAAATCTGCGCTAGTCGCCAAATTTAACGCGCAAACAAGGCAAATTTAACAAAAAGGACGAAAGATGAAAGAGTTTTTAGCGGCCGCGCTTGATTTTATCCTTTGCCGCATCACGATATTTATCACGGGCGTACGGCCGCCGCAGGAGCTTTTAAATATCGGCGAGGGTACTAAAATTTACTACGCGAACCACGCTAGCCACGGCGATTTTTTGCTGATTTTCGTATCGCTGCCGTATCGCGTGAGAAAGCGCGTGCGCCCCGTCGCGGCGGCGGAGTACTGGGAGAGCGGGCCGGTGCGCAGATTTCTTGCTAAAAACGTGTTTAACATGGTGCTAATCAGCCGTCATAAAGATCCGCTAGAGGCGCTAGCGCAAATGAGCGAGGCGCTAAAAACGCACTCTCTCATCATCTTTCCCGAAGGCACGCGCAAGACGGACGACGATCTAGCGCTACAGCCGTTTAAAAGCGGGATTTTCCGTCTGGCGCAGCAGTGTCCCGCCGTCTCGTTTGTGCCAGTATGGATCAAAAACGCGCGAAACGTCCTGCCTAAGGGCTTTTTCGTGCCTATTCCGCTGCTTTGCGAGCTGATAGTGGGCGAGGAGATAACCTACGGCGGCGAGGGAAAGGGCGAGTTTTTACAAAAGGCGCAAGACGCGCTGCTAGCTATGAGCGATACGCAAAATGATAGAACGAAAGCCTAGCGCGGCGGCTTTGGCGAGAGCGGTAAATTTAAGCCCTGTAAATCCGCCACGTAAGACGGGAAAATTTGCGACCGATTTTTACGGAAAATTTGACGGCGAGCCTTCTAAAACGGCGGCTAAAAGCGTCAAATTTAAAAACAAAGCCCGGGCTAAAACGCTCGCCTCGTTGAAAATCAAATTTAACCTAATCGTGAGCCAAAAGCGTATACGAAATTTAACCGATCAAACCGCCCGCAGGGCAAACCAAATGCGCGTAAATTTGGCTTGCTCGGAGCGCTCGAAGCATACGTCAAATTTAGCTTCAAATTTAACCAAAAGGCCCTAAAATGAACCCGCAAAAT
>NZ_CALHVN010000012.1 GCF_938039245.1 uncultured Campylobacter sp.
GCGGTTTATCTTTTGCTAGCGGGTATGAGCGGCGGCGCTTTGATAGTCGCGATCCTCGTTAAATTTTATAAAAAACAGACCCAAAGCACACCGCTGTTTAAGGCTGCGTCGTTGCTATCTTTCGTAACGATCCTTCTAGGCATGGTTTGTCTGGTAGCCGACCTTGAGAGGCCGCTTCTTTTTTGGAAAATTTTGATTAATTATAATTTCACCTCGGTTATGTCCGTGGGCGTGGCGGCGCTTTGCGTCTATATCCCGCTTACCTTCGTAGCTTGCCTTTATGCGTTTGAAGAGTGCCTTAGAGAGTTTTTGACGCGCAATCTTAGCTTTTTAAAAGGGCTTTTCACGCTCGTAATGAAAATTTTAAACGCGCTTCGCCCGCTACTTCTTGCGCTTACGCTTGTTTTTGCGGTCGCGATCTGCGCCTATACGGGCTTTTTGATCTCGGTTTTAGTTAGATTTCCTATCCTTAATACCGCCGTTTTACCTGCGCTTTTCGTGGCGTCTGGCTTATCGGCAGGCATCGCGGGATCAAGCCTAATAGCCGCGCTTTTCTTTAAAGCCGACCCGCACAGCAGCGATCTAAAAACCTTGCACGCCGCCGAATGGCCGGTTTTGGCGATGGAAATTTTACTAATCGGTATGATTTTCGTCTCGCTCATCACGGGCAGCGACGTGCAAAAAGCCGCCAGCGTCGCCTTTAGCGAAGGCGTTTACGCTCAGCTGTTTTGGCTAGGCGTCGTTGGCGTAGGCTTTTGCGTACCGCTAGTTTTAAATTTCGCACTGGGCAAAAGGGTTGCGCATTCGCCGTTTGCGTTCTACGTTAGCGCGCTTGCTAGCGTGGTCGGAGTATTACTTCTTAGGATGTTTATACTATACGCAGGGCAAACTTACGATATAATAATGTGAAAACCGGGAGAGTAATTTGAGTGTAAATTTACTTAGATTTTTTACCTCTTACAAATTTGCGCTCTGCCTCCTCTTTATCCTCGCCGCGGGTGCCGGCGTCGCAACCTTTTTAGAGAGCATTTACGATACGCAAACGGCTAAAATTTTAGTCTATGAGGCGCGCTGGTACGAGTGCGTCATGAGCGTGCTCGCGCTTTGCTTGCTCGCTATCATCGTAAAAACCAAAATGTGGCGCCGCTTTGGCTCCTTCGTCCTTCATGCGGCATTTATCGTTATCTTTGTCGGCGCGGCTTTGACGCGGTATTTGGGCACCGAGGGCGTATTGCACGTAAGAGAGGGCGAGAGCGAAAACGAGATGGTGAGCGTCAAGCCGTTTTTGCAAATACGCACAAAAGACGCATTTTTCGAGTATCCGCTAAATTTATCCCAAATCGGCGATAATAATTTTAGCTTCACGCAAAGTATAAATTCCAAAAATTTCACCGTCAAATTTGACTCGTATAAACCCGCGCCAAAGGGCGAGCGAGGCACTCTCGTAGTAAAAGCCGGCTTTGAAGGGCAGCGCGAGCAAACTGCTAAAATCCACGGCGGCGCAGGCTGGCTGGGCGAGCCTAGCACGCTAAATTTTGACGGCGAGGAGATAATGCTAACTTGGGGCTCAAAGCTAGTTAGCTTGCCGTTTTCGATAAAGCTTATTAAATTTGAGCTTGAGCGCTATCCAGGCTCGCAAAGCCCGTCCTCCTACTCTAGCGACGTAGAGGCGCTCTCAGACGCGGGCGAGGTTTTAACGAGATATAAAATTTATATGAATCATCCGCTAAATTTACAAGGCTTTAAGCTCTTTCAGTCATCCTACGACGCGGACGAGCAAGGCACGGTGCTAGAGGTTAACCGCGATCCGGGTAAAATTCCTACCTATGTCGGATATTTCTTGCTTTGCGTCGGCGTCATCGGCAACTTTTTTACCAAAAACAGCCGATTCTTAAAGCTCATAAATTTCATCAAAAACAGCCGCTTTTCGCTCATTGCGGCATTTATCGCGCTCGGTTTTTTAAATTTTAACGCAAACGCGGCCGAGCAAAACCAGAGCGAGATCTTAAAAACTTTCGCCGCAAACACCGCCGCTCACGCTAACGGCGAATTTGCAAAGCTTCTCGTACAAGACTACGCGGGTAGGATAAAGCCGCTTAGCACGGAAGCCGGCGAAATCGTAAATAAAATCTCGGGCACGGACTCGCTTTACGGCCTAAGCGCCGAGCAGATCGTGCTTGGGATGAATCTAAATCCCGCGCTGTGGCAAGAGATCAAAATCGTAAAGATAAAAAACGGCGAGATCAAAAAAATGCTAAATTTGAGCGGAGATTACGCGAGCTTTAGGGATGCGTTCGATGCAAACGGCGAGTACAAGCTAGCCGCGCAGGTCGAAGCCGCGAACGGAAAACCGATCTCCAAAAGAGGCACGCTTGATAACGACCTCATCAAATTCGACGAGCGGCTAAACATCGCCTATCTCACGTTTAAGGGCGCGTTTTTTAAATCTATCCCGGCGGCGAACGACCCGCAGCACGCGTGGCTCTCGCCAAACGACGCCTTTAATGACGAAAGGATAAGCATCGACGTAAAAAGCGCGCTAAACGACTATCTTGTTGGTCTACAAGAAGGCATCGCGGATAACGACTGGAGCAAGGCCGACGCGGCGCTATCGGAGTTAAAAAACTACCAGCGAAAGGCCTCGAGCGAAATTTTACCAAGCGTTAGCAGGATTGATGCCGAAGTGTTTTATAACCGCGCTTCAGTGTTTAAAAAGCTCGTTTATTTCTACTGGATTTTGGGCTTTGCCTCGCTTTTGCTGGGGCTTGCTTCGGTATTTTTATCTAGAAAGATTTTACCGCTTGAGCGAGCGATTTTAGCGGCGTTTGCGCTAGGTTTTGCGGTGCATACGGCGGCCTTGGCGCTACGCTGGTACGTCTCGGGGCACGCGCCTTGGAGCGATAGCTATGAGTCAATGATCTACATCGGCTGGTCTGGTATGCTTGCGGGGATGATATTTTTTAGGCGTTCGCTGCTTGCGCTTGCGGCGGCTGCTCTGCTAGCGGGCATCGTGATGCTGGTAGCTCACATGAGCTTCGTAAATCCGCAGATTACCAACCTTGTGCCGGTGCTAAAGTCGTACTGGCTCAGTATCCACGTTTCTGTCATCACGGCTAGCTACGGTTTTCTGGGTCTTGGCTGCGTGCTTGGGCTGATCGCGCTAGGACTCATGGCGTTTAAAAACAAAGCCAACCAAACGCGCCTAAACGAGCAGATCAGATATATCGCGGCGATCGATGAGGCGAGCCTGATTATCGGTATTTGCCTACTGACGCTTGGAAATTTTTTCGGCGGGGTTTGGGCGAACGAGAGCTGGGGGCGCTACTGGGGCTGGGATAGCAAGGAGACGTGGTCGTACGTATCGATCCTGGTTTACGCGATCGCGCTGCATCTGCGCTTTATACTGAAGCTAAATTCGCTATACGTATTTTTGATCGCATCGGTGTTTTCTTACGCTTCGATCGCAATGACTTATTTCGGCGTAAATTTTTACCTAACGGGCATGCACTCTTATGCCAGCGGAGACTTGCCGCCGGTGCATATTAGCGTATATATCGCGCTTGGCTGCATGCTTTTGATAACCGCGCTAGCCTTTAGAGGGCGCGACGTAAAAACGATTTAAAAGGAGAAAAATGTATAAAAAACTACTAACGGCGGCGGTTTTATGCGCTAGCGCAAACGCGGGTTTTATAAAGGAGGGTATGCAAGCTCAGCAAAGCGGCGACCATAAAAAGCTCATAGAAATCTACGAAAAAGCCTGCCGCGAAGAGAACAAGGCTTCGGGCTGCTATAATCTTGCCGTGGTGTATTTTGAAGGTACTGGCGGCGTGGAGAAAAACTACGAAAAATCGATAAATTTATACCAAAAAGCTTGTAACGCCAAATTTGCGCTTGCTTGCAACAACCTAGGCTACATCTACGAAAGCGGCAGCGGAGCGACGCAGGACTTCGCCAAAGCCGCCGCATACTACGAAAAAGCCTGCGAAGATAACGAAGGCTGCACTTCGCTAGGGCTACTTTACGCAAACGGAGCGGGCGTCAAAACCGATATCAAAAAGGCGATCTCGCTCTATACCAAAGCCTGCGACTACGGCGATATGATGGGCTGCAATAACCTAGGCTATCTACACCTTGAAGGCATGGGCGTAGAAAAAGACTACGTCAAAGCAAAAGCCTTTTATGAAAAGGCCTGCGCGGGCGGCGTGGGTATCGGCTGCGACAACCTAGGCTTTTTGTATGCATTCGGCCAAGGTACCGAGCAAGACTACGTCAAAGCTAAAGAATTTTACGAAAAATCCTGCGCTCTAAACTATGACAAAGGCTGCAACAACCTAGCCATAATGTACGCCGAGGGCAAAGGCGTCAAAGCCGACAACGCCAAAGCAAGAGAGCTTTTTAGCAAAAGCTGTGAAAAAGGGTTAAAAATAGCGTGCGAAAACGCGGAGTTTTTAAAATCCATAGCGAAGTAAATTTAAGAAAAAGGAGAAAAGATGAAAATTTTAAAGATATTTTTAGCGCTTACGATGCTTGTTGCAACTGTGACTGCGGTCGATTCGGCGCAAAATACGCAAAAATTAATCAAAGAGAAAAAAGCCGAGCGTATAAGACCGCCCGAGGGCGCGCGCTGCCCTATTTGCGGTATGCTAATCGGTAAAAACCCGCAGTGGGCGACGATGATGAAAACAGATAAAGAGGAGCTTTACTTTGACGGCGTCAAGGACATGATGAAGTATTATTTCGAAAAAGGCAAAAAAGACGATCAAATTTACGTTAGCGACTACTACAAGCTAAACAAAATCGACGCTAGAACCGCCTACTACGTAACCGGCTCAAATGTACTCGGACCTATGGGCAACGAGCTCATACCGTTTGCCAGCGAAGAGGACGCTAAGACCTTCGCCAAAGACCACGGCGGCAAGCAGATAGTCAAATTTGACGAGATCACGACTCTTTTAGTAGAGAGGCTGATGTGAGGCTCATCTGCGTTTTAGCGGGCTTTTTTGCGCTTCTTTACCTTTGTATCGGGGCGCATTACCTAGGTTACGATAGAGCGGGCAAGGAAGCTCAGCTAAATTTGATCCAAAAATCCGTCAAAGACGCGCAAATTTCGACGAATTTTATTTCAAAAGAGTACGGGAAGTTTGTCTATGCCGAGTAAAAATTTTATCGATTACGCAGTTACGCTGCTCTATAAAGACCGCGCCGATCACGCTTTTAGCTTTTTTATATTCGCTTTTATCGTGTTTATCTTAAGTGCGGTTCTTTTTGTCTCAAGCTCTATCCAAAGCGACCTTACGAATTTGACCCGCTCAAAGCCCGAAGTCGTCGTCGAAGCTCTGCGCGCGGGCAAACGCGACTTGATGCACGACGGCTACATCTACGACGTCTCAAAGATCGCGGGCGTAGCTAGCGTAGAGGGCGCAGTCGAGGGAGAGTATTATTTCGCGCAAAAAAGAGTTTGGTTTCACATCGTCGGCAACGAAAATTTAGACGAAAACGAGATGATCGTGGGCGAAGGCGTGAAAAAAGAGATGGCGGAACTTTATTACGAGGACGTTTTTAACTTTTTAACCGAGCAAAAGTTGATCCCGATAAAGATTAACAAAACCGCGCCGCATGAAACGGGCATCGTCTCAAACGACGTCATCTATATGAATCCCGCCACCGCGCGCGAAGTGCTAAGCCTAAAAGAGGGCGAATACACGAGACTCTACATCGAGGTGCCAAACGTCAACGAGATCAGCGAAGTAGCTCTAAAGATCCAAAACGTCTATCCAAACACCGAGGTTACGAGCATCGAGGACACAGTAGCCAAGATAAGGCACCTTTACTACTACAAAGGCGGCATTTTTATGGTGCTTTACGTCGTGGCGATGGTTTCGTTTTTTATCCTGCTGAAAAATCAAATTTCGCTCGCTTACGGCGAGAAGAAAAAGGAGATCGCGATATTGCGCAGTATCGGCTTTAGCGCGAGAAATATCATCGCGCTTAAATTTATCCAAAACATCGTCGTTTCTTTTAGCGCCTATTTGCTAGGCGTCGCGGGAGCGTATCTATACGTGTTTTTATTCGGCGCGCCGTTTTTACGCGATATATTTTTGGGCAGCGAGGTGGCGAATTTTACCGATTTCACGCCGATCATCGACTTTAACATGCTGTTTTTGATCTTCGTTTTTAGCGTGATTCCGTTTTTGGCATTCGTCATCATCCCGTCGTGGCGCATAGCCGTTAGCGACATGAGCGAGGCGGTGAAATGAACGCGATAGAAGTAAAAAATCTCTGTAAAATTTACAATCAAAACAAACCCAACGAATTTCACGCGCTAAAAAATATAAATTTGACGGTAAAAAGCGGCGACCTAGTCATCCTAAAAGGCGTCAGCGGTAGCGGCAAAAGCACGCTGTTAGGAATACTCGGCGCGCTTAGCAAACCAAGCAGCGGCGAAGCGCTGATCAGCGGTCGCAACGTCTCAAAGCTACCAGACATCATGAGCTCAAATTTTAGACATAGAGAGGTCGGGTTTATATTTCAGTCCTTTAACCTTATCGAGGGCCTTAGCGTCTATCAAAACGTACTAGCGCCGCTAAGCCTAACAAGCCTTAAAAAAGCCGAGCTAAATTCGCAAATCGATCGCGCGCTAAATCTCGCCAACATCGCGCACAAAAAAGATCAAATCATCTCAAAGCTAAGCGGCGGCGAGAAGCAGCGATGCGCGATAGCAAGGGCTCTAGCGATGGATCCTAGCGTCATACTAGCCGACGAACCGACGGCAAATTTGGACAAACAAAACTCACTCATATTCATCGAAATGCTGAAAAAATTCAAAGAGCTAAAAAAGACCGTCGTCGTCGCCACGCACGACATTTTGTTTGACGATCTGGACTTCGTGGACGGCTACGTGAGGATGCAAGACGGAGAGATGCTATGAGCGTATTTTTATCCGACGTTGTCATCGCGTTTTTGCTGATCGAGCTTATAATCATTGTTTTAATGGGTATTTCGCAGTATTTCGTCGTGCGCATTATGCGGTTGTGGGACTTTAACTCGACGTCAAATTTACAATACGACCTCGAAAAACGCAACTACCTCGTAAATACGATTTTGTTTTTTGCCGTGGTTTGCAAGATCGTTTTGTTCGTATTTTTCGCGCTATCTCTAAACGAGCTGGCAGACGTAGTGCCGGGTGCCATGTGCTCGGCGGGCGTCATCGGATCAAACGAATTCGGCGGTATTTTGCTACTGCTAAAGCTACTACTCATCTTTGGCTTTGGACTGTGGCTCATTATAAATTCGCTTGATTTAAAGGCGACGAATTTTCCGTATTTAAAACGAAAATACGTCATCTTTACCGCGCTTTTTATCGGCGTTTTGGTCGAATTTGCCGATGAGATTTTGTTTTTTAGCAACGTACCGTTAAAGGTGCCCGTCTTTTGCTGCTCGGTCGTATTTCAGGCGCCAAAACTGCCGTTTGGCTACACGAAGTTAAATTTGGTCATATTTTACTACGCCGTTTTTGCGGTCATTTTGACGCTAAATTTACTCAAACAGACGATGGCGAGCTTTGTTTGCAATCTGCTGTTTTTATTTATCGCATACTACGCGATTACTTATTTTTTCGGGCTTTACGTCTACGAACAGCCAAATCACAAATGCCCGTACTGCATGCTAAAGGGCGAGTATTTTTACGTCGGCTACCTCATCTGGGGTTCGCTGTTTTTGGGTATTTTCTACGGCATATCGGCGTTTTTGGTCGAGCTAATCGTGAAAAAACCTTACGAGCATTTGCTCAAAATTTCATCTTTTTGGCTGATCGTAAATGCTCTTGTTTGTAGCTTTTTCGTCGCTAAATACTACCTTTTGCGAGGAGTTTTACTATGATAAGGCAAATTTTCGCCGCCGTGCTACTCATCGGCGTGGTGGCGCTGCTCGCGTTTTCGGTGGATACTAGCGAGGGCAAGATCGTCGTTCGCCACGGTAACGTAGAAAAAAAGCCGCTAGAAATCGAGCTAAACAAATATCTCTGTTTTGAAAGCAAGGTGCTCATCAGCGACCTAAATAACACAGCTCAGGCGGTGATGCCAAACGGCGACACGTACTTTTTCTACGACATCTCAAACTCGTTTACGTGGCTCATGCGGCAAAAAAATAAAGACGACGTCGTGCTGTGGGTGTATTCGCAAGATACAGGCCGCTATATCCCAGCTAAAGACGCCTGGTACTCGCGCGTGGATATCACTCCGATGGGATACGGCATCGGCGCGTACGAATACCACGTTTACGGCATTAACGATAACTATTTCGAGGACGTTTTGCTCTATGCCGCACGCGGCGAAACGCTGATAAATCCGCTCATTTTTATTTTACTCTCGGAGAATAAAATTTAGGTTTTAGAGCCTGTTTGGCCATTTTACTCTCCGAGAAGCAAATTTCCTCTCCAAAGTAAAAACGGTTAAATTTGAGCGTTATTTGGCGCTTGCGTTAAACTATGTTGGGGGGGGGCAGTTGCTACCGCGCCGCAAATACTCAACAATCAGTCCATTGTATGAAATTTGACGAATATTTTACCGCTACAAGAAAGATGGCCGGTTATAGCAAAGGTTAAAATTTTATATTTGCTAGCTAAATTTGCACGTATCGCCAATTTTTATAAATAATTTTAAAGCGTTTTAGGTGTTTTTGTTAGTTTAGAAATTTGACAAAATATCGCTAACGTTATTTTTCAAAAACCGATATTGATATTCACGAACAAGTGATTTTATAGTACCACAAAATAAAACACGGCTAATTTTGGCCGCGATAATAACTAACAGTAACCCGCCTTATAAAAGGTTAGTATCTAACGTTATTAACCTTCAAAAAATCCCTCAGCGCTTCATATTCGCCGTTTTCAAAGTATCGCCATTTGCCGGGCTTTAGCATACCAAGATCGACACGACCGAAACTAACGCGTTTTAGATCCATTACCTCAAGGTCAAAATAGCCGAAAAAGCGGCGTAGCTCACGGTTTTGTCCCTCGTTTATCACAACTTTTAGCTTTGTAAAACCGCCGCTGGCACCAAAAATTTTATAGTCTAAAAACGGCTTAAATTCCATCGATTTTATCGCGGTTTTAGCATGAGCGCCCTTGGTGGCGTCCGCGGCAAAAAAACCCTCGTTCATCGCCGTTATCACCTCGGGCGTTATCTCGCCTTTTACCTTTAGATAGTATTCGCGCTCTACGTCGCTGTTCATCAGCGCAGTTGCGATCGCCGGAGCATCTGTTAGTAAAAGTAGCCCCTCGCTAGCGTAGTCAAGTCGCCCGATACTAACAAATTTAGCAAACTGTCGGTCCAAACTATCATAGATAGTTTTGCGTCCGCGGTCATCCTTTTTACTAACCAGCTCGCCTTTTTGTTTGTGATAAACGATCACGGTAAATTCTTTTTTTAGCCTCACCATTCGGCCGTTTATCTTTACTTTATCCTCATCGCTAACGCTAGTAGCTAGCTCGCTAACGACGCGGCCGTTTACGCTAACTTTACCCTGCTTTATGAGCTCGTCGGCCTCTCTGCGCGAATAACTAGTGTTATGCGATATAAATTTGTTTAGTCTGCTTTTTTGCATTTTATAGTCCTAAATTTGCAAGGTCATGGATGTGCAAAACGCCTATGGGCACGCCGTTTTCCACGACGGCTAGTAGCTGGATCTTGTAGCGCTCAATGAGCGCTAACGCATCTATCGCTAACATCTCTTTATCATTTAGCTCTTTTGGCTTTAGCGTCGCGTATTTGATCGCGGCATCGTTTAGATCAAAGTCCTCTCTCATCAGCGCCCGTCTAAGGTCTCCGTCGCTTAAAATAGCGTCCAAAACTCCGTCTTTATCCACGATGAGAACGGTGCCGAGTTTGCCGTGCGTCATAGTATCGATCGCCTGCTTTAGGCTCGCATTCCAGCGCACTATCGGTAAATTTTCGCTTCGCATCACGTCTTTTGCCTTTAAAAATAGCCTCTTGCCGAGGCTTCCACCGGGATGAAAATTTGCAAAATCCTCTTTTTTAAATCCGCGCTTTTTCATCAAACAAACGGCTAACGCATCGCCTAAGGCTAACGTTAGCGTCGTCGAGCTAGTCGGCGCGGCGTCCAGCGGGCAGGCCTCCTTGCTAATGTCAAGCTTCACGAACGCGTCGCTAAATTTGCCCAGCGTGCTAAATTTATCCCTAGCCATCGCTACTATCGGTACGCCGAAACGCTGCACGTGAGGCAGGATTTTGGTTAGCTCCTCGCTCTCACCGCTAAAGCTGATAGCTAGCAGCGTGTCGTCCTTACCGATCATACCTAGATCGCCGTGCATCGCCTCGGTCGGATGCATGAAAAAGCTAGGCGTACCCGTACTAGCAAGCGTCGCGGCGATCTTGGCGCCCACGTGTCCGCTCTTGCCCACGCCGGTAACTACGACTTTGCCTTTGGTTTCGTATAAAACCTCGACCGCTTTTTCAAATTCGCCGTCTAAAATCTCGGCATTCCTCGTTAGCTCGTTAGCTTCCGTTTTTAGCACGTTAGCGGCTATTTTGATTGTATCGATCATTTTGCGCCCTTACATCAGGTATATAATCGGCACGATGGTCGGGTATTTTTTGACTTTCCTAAATATATGCTTGCGGATAACTTGGCGGATCTGGCCTTCAAGTATCCTGCCGTCTTTCAAAAGCTCCTCTTTGACGTTGCTTAGATACTGCTCTAGCACGCCTTCCATCTCTTTTCTAAACTCGCCGTCTTGCTTATCGCCAACCAGACCGTAGCTGATGACGCGAGGCTTGTTGATGAGCTTAGCGCCGTGGCGGGAAATTTGCGCGATGATCATCACGACGCCCGCTTCGGCCAAATTTTGCCTGTCAATCACGACGTCGTCTGAAATTTGCTTGTTGATTTGGTTATCGATAAATACCTTGCCCGTTTTTACCGTCTTGGCGCGCTTCATGTATTTTTGGCAAATTTCTATCTGATCGCCGTCGCTCATCAGATAGATGTTTCGCTCGTCCACGCCGCAGGCTACGGCCGTTTCTTTATGCTTTGCGATGTGGTTGTACTCGCCGTGGACGGGAAGGAAAAATTTAGGCTTTATTAGGCGCAGCATCAGTTTTTGCTCCTCCTGTGCGGCGTGACCGCTCACGTGTATCTCGCTAAAGTCCTGATACGCGACGCTAGCACCTGATTTGATGAGGAAATTTAGCACCGTAGAGACACTGCTTTCGTTGCCAGGGATTGCCTTTGAGCTGATGATGATCTGATCGGTCGGCTTTATCTTTATATATTTGTGCTCGTCGGTAGCCATTCGGTATAGCGCGCTCATCGTCTCGCCCTGAGAGCCGGTGGTGACGATCAGCACTTCGTTATCTTTAAATTTACCGACCTCGTTAGCATCGATAAAAATTTTCTTATCGAGCTTGATATAGCCAAGCTCCATCGCCGTGTAGAGGTTGCGCTCCATGCTGCGGCCGATGACGCAGACCTTGCGGTTGTATTTTAGCCCCCAGTCGATCGCCTGATAGACGCGGTGGATGTTGGAGCTAAACGTACTCATTATCACGCGGCCTTTGGCTTTTGAGAAAATCGCATCAAAGGTCTTGCCAACGCTGCTTTCGCTTTTAGTAAAGCCCTCTCGGTAGCTGTTTGTACTATCGCTCATGAGGCACAGTACGCCGCGCTCGCCGTAGTATGCGAGCCTGCCAAGGTCTGTTGGGTAGCCGTCGATCGGCGTATGGTCGATCTTAAAGTCGCCAGTGTGGATAATAGTGCCCGCCTTTGTCGTGATGGCTAGCGCGCTAGCGTCGATGATGGAGTGCGTGATGTGTATCCACTCGACCTCAAAGTCCCCTATCAGATACGGCTTGCGCTTTTCGACCGAGCGGAAAAGCGAACGCTCCTGCTTTAGTCCGTGCTCTTCAAATTTATTATTTATCATACCAAGCGGTAACGGCGTGGCGTAAATCGGAAATTTAAACTCTTTATAAAAGTAGGGCACCGCGCCGATGTGATCCTCGTGTGCGTGCGTGATGACGACGCCTTTTATCTTGTCTTTTATCTTACGTACGTAGTCAAAGTCGGGGATCAGGATATCCACGCCGTGCATACTCTCGCTAGGAAAGCTCATACCGATATCCACGATGATCGCGCTCGTGTCGGTCTCAAATATCGTCATATTTCCGCCGATCTCGCCCAGTCCGCCAAGAGGCGTGACTCGGATCCTGTGATCGGTCGAGTTTAGGTATTTCATCGGCTCGAGGCGTAGTTCGTGGACGGCTTTGTTTGCCTCCATGGCGCTAGCTATATCTTGCTGCCACTGCTCATTTCCGCTTAGCTTGGCGGGTAAATTTTTCTTCGGTTTTCTCTGTTTTTTAGGCTTAGCTTCTGCTGTTTGATTTTCGGCGTTACCGGCTTGCTTGTTAGCGTTTTTATTTTCGCCTTGCGCGCCGTTTTGGGAGTTTTGTTTGCTATTTTTACCGCGATTTTTTTTGCCGTTTTGTTTGTTAGCGTTAGTATGTTCGCCGTTTTGCGCGTGCTGTTCGCCGCCGTCAAAAGGCTCTAAAAAGAAATTATCTATCACGCTTTGACTGGCTTTTTGCTCGCCGTTTTGCGCGCTTTGATCTAAATTTTCTTGTTTATTTTTATTTCTCGGGCGAAATCTGCGTTTTTTATTGCTCTTGCCCTGAGAAACCACCGCTTTTTCTTCGTTCTTGTCGTTCATTATCTTCCTTTAAATTTTTAAATACTTCTAGATAAAGATCGACATTTAGCTCGTGCGGACGGATATTTGCGCTCAAATTTAGCAGACTGAAAATTCGCTCTATTTCAGGCTTTTTATAGCTTGAACTCAAATTTTTCATTAGCGTTTTTCTAGGCGCGCTAAAGGCGATTTTGAGGTAAGCTTTAAATTTTTCGTATTCAAATTTACTCCCAAATATTCCGGTTTCGCCTATTAAATTTTTACTTTTTTGCAGTTTTATAACCGAGGAAGTTACTTTCGGCGGCGGGTTAAAGTAGCTCGCATCCACGTCAAAAAGCAGCTCGCAGCCGCCTTGAAGCGAGGCTAAAATCGCCAAAGAGCTAAAATCTCTATCGCCGCTTTTTGCACTAAATTTGAGCGCGACTTCCTTTTGTATCATCACGACCAGGCCGCGACATTTCTCGTCTTCGATCGCATTTAGGATCATCTTTGTAGCGACGTAGTAGGGCAGGTTTGCCGCTAAAAAATACAGCTCATCACTTAGGCCGTCTTCGCTCCACTGATCCAGCGCGTCTTTGCAAAAAAGTTTCAATCGTCCGTTTTGAATTTCGTTTGCGAATTTTTTCTGCAGCAGCGCAAAAAGCTCGGTGTCTATCTCGTAGCTAGTTACGCCGCAAATCCGCAAAATTCTAAATGTCAAATCACCTAAGCCAGGCCCAATTTCAACGATATTTTGCGTATCTTTGGGAATCGCTTGGATGATTTTGTTTAGCGTCGCTTCGTCGTGTAAAAAATTTTGCCCGAAGCATTTTTTTGCTTTAATATTTTCCATTTTAACTCCGCAGAGTAGCGAAGCCACTCTTTACGGGCGGGAGCAAGCTCCCTGCACCCACCTAAAGCACACCGATGTTTGCGGCATCGGCGTAAATTTACCTTAAATTTCCGCCGATTTTACCCAAAAATATCTTATGTAATGATTAGATAAGTCAAATTTAGCTAAAATAAAGCCAAATTTTAGCTAAAGAAGAGCGATGAACCATTTTGCAAAACGCATAATCCCATGCCTAGACGTCAAAGACGGACGAGTGGTAAAGGGCGTAAATTTCGTAGGTCTTGTGGATGCGGGCGATCCGGTCGAGATAGCCAAACGCTACAACGAGGAGGGCGCGGACGAGCTGTGCTTCCTCGACATCACGGCGTCGCATCTGGGGCGCGATACGATCGTGGATGTCGTAGAGCGGGTCGCGCGCGAGCTTTTTATCCCGCTGACCGTGGGCGGCGGCATACGTACGATCGACGATATCTCGCGCCTGTTAAATGTCGGTTGCGACAAGATTAGCCTTAACTCGGCCGCGATAAAAAATCCAAATTTGATAGACGAAGCGGCGAATAAATTCGGCTCGCAGTGCGTCGTAGTCGCAATCGACGCGAAGAGGACGGGCGAGAGTTATAGGGTTTTTATAAACGGCGGCAGGCTAGATACCGGCAGGGACGCGCTTGCTTGGGCGAAAGAGGCGCAGGAGCGCGGCGCGGGCGAAATTTTACTTACGTCGATGGACTGCGACGGCGTTAAAAGCGGCTTTGAGTTAAATTTGACGCGTATTTTCAGTGCACTTGATATCCCCGTCATCGCAAGCGGCGGCGCGGGTAAAATGGAGCACTTCAAAGACGCATTTTTAGCAGGCGCTGACGCATGCCTAGCGGCGTCGATTTTTCACTTTAGAGAGATCGAGATTAGGGCGCTTAAAACATACCTCAGACAAAACGGTATTGAGGTTAGGCTATGAAATTTGAGCTCAAATTTAGCGCACAAAAGGGCAGGGTGTGATTATTTCAGCGGGACGAAACGAGATATTTCCTTTCGCGCTACCGATGGGCGTAGGGCTAGTGGATACGAGCATAAATTTGACGGCGCTTTTACAAAAGCGAGCTATGGTTGATGGTCGCGGCAGATACGAGCAAAATTTGACGGCTGATAGGCAGCTTGACGGAAGGCTAAATTTGATAGATTCGCCTATTTTGCAAAGCACGAAATCCGCACAAAATCCGGATAAAATTTTAAACGCGTTGCCGAGAGAAATCATTTTTATAGGCTCGGCAGGACTTTATAAATATGGCGAAGTTTTTGAAATTTACGAGAGCTCGGCCGCGGCAAACATCGAGATTTCAAGCCTAGAAAATAAAAGCTATTCGCCGATAAAAAACGAAATCGCTTCTATTGTTCCACGTGGAACATACAAGGTAAATTCATCAAATTTCATCACGACCGATAAAAATTTAGCTCACAAGCTTTTCGATCACGGATATTTTTTAGAAAATATGGAATTTTTTGCCGTACTTAAAGTCGCGCAAAAATTTCAAATCCCCGCTTACGGCATATTCGTAGCGACGAATTTTTGCGACAAAAACGCACATGCCGATTTTATAAAAAACCACGAGCAAGCCAAAAAAGAGCTCGAAAAATACCTAAAACAAAAGGAAATCATTTGAAAAATTTGCTTGATTTTACATTAGACGAGCTAAAAGAACAGCTCTCGCCTCCGTTTCGCGCAAAGCAAATTTTCGAGTGGCTATACAAAAAAAACGCAACGAGTTTTGACGAGATGCTAAATTTGCCGAAGGATCTGCGCGCAAATTTGGCGCAGGAGTTTTACCTCGACCCGCTAAAATGCGTCAAATTCGAGCAGAGTAGCGACGGCTCGATCAAATATCTTTTTGAGCTTAGAGACGGGCTACGGATAGAAAGCGTGCTGCTGCCGATGAAAGAGGAGCTCAGCGATGAAAACGGCGAAGTAGCGCGTCACGCTCGTTATACGATCTGCGTTAGTTCGCAGGTAGGCTGCCGCATGGGCTGTTCGTTTTGCCTAACGGGTAAGAGCGGACTAACGAGAAATCTAACGCCGGGCGAGATCGTAGGGCAAATTTTGTGGATAAAAAGAGAAAATAAAATCCCATACGAACGCCGCGTAAACATCGTATATATGGGTATGGGCGAGCCGCTAGATAACCTAGAAAACGTTAGTAAAGCTATAAAAATTTTAAAAGAAAACGACGGATTAGCTATCGCGCCGCGCCGCCAGACCGTTAGTACGAGCGGGTTAGGCAGCCAGATAAAAAAGCTCGGCGAGATGGATCTGGGCGTGCTGTTAGCGATATCTTTGCACGCCGTTACTAACGAGCTCCGCAGTAAACTGATGCCGATAAATAACGCCTACAAAATCGAGTCCGTTATGGAAGCAGTGAGGGGCTTTCCGATCGATATGCGCAAGCGAGTGATGTTTGAGTATCTCGTCATAAAAGACATGAACGACGGTATAAAAGATGCCAAAAAGCTCGTTTCGCTACTGCACGGTATCAAAGCGAAGGTAAATTTGATCTACTTTAACCCGCACGAAGGCAGCGAATACGGACGCCCGAACACGGCCGATATGGAGGCATTTCAGGCATATTTGCGAGATCACGGCGTGACCTGCACCATCAGACAAAGCAAGGGTCTTGACATCAGCGCGGCGTGCGGTCAGCTAAAAGAGCGCGACAATCAAACAAGCGGCAAAACGCTAGCCAAGACGGCAAAATGACGCTACTTGATATATCCCAGATAGTTTTCGTCTGCGTTGTGGTTTTTGCGGGGCTCGGTCTAATCATAAAGACGGCTTTTTATGACGAACGAAACCGATGAAATAGCATTTTTAAGAGAGCAAATAGACAGAAATAACGACGACTCGTTTTTCGTTTTGCTCTATGATTTTTGCTATTTCGATAAAAAAGTTTTTAAGAAAATCCTAAAAATTTGCCTAGAAACCGAGATAGAAGATAGAAATTTGCGTGCTGAAATTTTAGATATTTTACACTTTACGACCTATTTGATGCTCTGTCATCGCGATAAAAAGGATATGTATAAGATAAAAAATTTCAAAAAAGTCAAGAAAAAATTCGGCGATTATTTTCAGATCGTAAGGCAGATCGGTAGGAAATTTATAACGGAGTAACAATGAACGCGCAAAAAATAATGGACGAAATCGACGTATTTTTAAGCAAATCGCTACTTAAAAAATCAACGATAACCAAAGCACAGATCGTAAATTTCATAGAAACAAAATGGGCGGAAGCAGACAAGGAAAAGTACAAAATCTACGATGCATACATCTACGCGCATCGCATGATAGACGAATACGAAGAGCTGAAAGACTGCGCCAACGTCCTGCGCTGGATCGATGAGATGTATAAGTGCGATAAGGCAAAAGATTGGCCGTCCTACGTGAAGGACTATTATAGGGGCGAGCGCTGTCTAGCCTGCGGTCAAAAAGAAGCGGCGATAAAATATCTGCAAAAAAGCTACGAAGCGGACAGGGACCATGTCTTTGCCGGAGACGAACGCATCGCTAAATTTTTTAAAGATTATCTTGCAAATCCCGAAATTTTGCCTGAATTTATAGAAGAAGAGTATGGTGAAGATGAATTTGACGATTTTGGATTTGAGATAGAACTCGAACATTTCAGTAAAATTTTAGAGCAAGAGGCAAAATTTTATTGCACATTTCTAAACAAAAAAGGCGATGAGGTATACGAGCCAAGCCGCACGCACTCAAATGCAGTTGATTTTTTAAGGCAAAATCAAGAGAAAGTTTTAAACGAAATTCTGACCGAGATTTTCAAGAATTATCCAAAATGGCAAGAAATTTACGACTATCCGAGCAAGACAAAGAATGATTTTATACCAAATATCTGCGCGCCTCACGAGCTTGGCAGGCTTGTGGAGCTACAAAATATCTATATTTTACTTAGTGGCAAAACCGCGAAAATAGGCTTTGAGTTTAGCTGCTCGTGGGATATGGAGCACGGCCTAGGCGTGATGACGCAAGGCGGTAAAGTCCTAAAAATCGGCAGCGGCGAGACGGCATTCGGCTTTTAGCCTTTGGCTATAAATTTGCCCGGCCGCCGCGCGCAAATTGATTTTTACTCGTCAAAGGTTTTATTTTCGTGTGATAAAAGTATATATATAAAAGCCCAATCGGTGCGATAAAAACAGCAAAACTCCAACAAATAAGCATCGTCACGATTTTAGCGACAAGTAGAAAAAGAGCATTTACAAAAAAGACGTTTTTGCTAAATATGAAGCCTATGATACTTTCATAAACAAAGCGAGAATATGGATACAAAAAGGTGTTTGCGATAAAGATAATATAGCTAAAAATTCGCTTATCGCCTCCGTTATACATAAGCGCTATAAACGAAGCCGTAAAGATAGAGTCGAAAAATAGCTGCCGCAGGTAATAAGGCGCGCTAAGTCCGCCGAAAGTCTTTTTAATAAAACTCATGAAAAATATCCTTGAATAAAATTTGCGTGATTCTTCTCTATAAATTTCCGCTTAATCCAATCGGTTGGTGCTAAAGCCCGTTTCCAGCCGTCTAAATTTAACCGCGCGATAACTAACAAGACCAAATTTACTAACGAAATTTACGTTAGTTTATCTTTTGAGCTTTTTATGCGAGCATATCGTGTCTAATCGCAGCTAAATTTTGCGGCATCTTTTGTGCTTGACGCTGTCGCTGGCGAATGTTGCATATCTAAAATTTACCGTTTTTATGCCGCAAGATTTTATAAAACTAGCGAACGGAAAATAAAACACTGATAATAAAAACAGCCTGACAAATCGGTTCAAAATCTATCCGTGCTTTACGAGTTTATAAAATTCTTCTTGCGCATCAAATTTGGATTTTATTTTGTACTCTACGCCGTCAAATTTAAAACTAATTTCATCCGAATGCAGCAGCAACCTCGGCGCGCCGGTCGTTAAAATTCGCTCACTTTCGCTCATCTCTTTATCTAAAATTTTCTCGATTTGCGGTCGCGATAGACCGTAGAGCGGTTCGCCTAAAATCTTATGTTCCACGTGGAACAAATGTAAACGAATTTGATGCTGTCTGCCTGTGAGCGGTACGGCTCGCACCAGAGTCGCATCGATATCGGCAAAATACTCTATCGGCAAAATCTCCGTCACGGCGCTTTTCCCGTCCTCGCAAATTCGCATTCGCATTTTCACGTCGTCATAGTCGTTTGCTAGATCCATATTCGCATCGATACGCAAATTTTCGCTTATTTTGCCGTGTGCGAGCGCGACATAGCTTTTATAAACCTGCCGATTTTCAAAAAGTTTTTTCAAATTTACGACCGCATTTTTATCTTTACCCACGACGATGAGTCCGCTCGTTTCGAAGTCTAGACGGTGCGCGACCGAGGCTTCACGACCGTAGAGCGACCAAATTTCGTCATTTAACGAGTACTCGCAGTGCCTACCGCTTGGGTGACTGAGCACGCCGCTAGGTTTATCAAAAACCGCAAATTTATCGCACTCAAAAATCGGCTTTAGTCCGCGCGGACTCGTTTCGTACTCTATCAGACAAATTTCGCCGCTTAGCAAGGCATTTTTCTCACTGACGACCGCGCCGTCGCAGATAAGCCTACCTTTGTCGATTAGGCGCTGGGCTTCGCGCATTTTATAGCCGTTTTGCAATAAAATATCATACGCTTTTTGCCCTTTTGCATGCGTGATAAATTTATGAATATAAGGCAATTTTCACTCTTTAAATCTAAAATTTAAGGGCAAATTTAGCGGATACTAACCGCGATTTCAGCCCAGTTTTTATATAATCTTTCCTTAAAAAATTATACAAAAATTCACATAAAAAAGGCTAAAAATGGTAGAGAGATATTCGCGCGAGCAAATGGCGCAAAAGTGGGATATGCAGGCAAAATACGGTGCATGGCTGGAGGTCGAAAAGGCCGCGGTTAAGGCGTGGAATAAGCTGGGCTTTATCAGCGATGCGGACTGCGAGAGAATTTGTAAAAACGCAAAATTTGACGTAGCACGCATCGACGAGATCGAAAAGACGACCAAGCACGACGTGATCGCATTTCTAACGAGCGTGAGCGAGAGTCTGGGCGAGGAGAGCCGCTTCGTGCACTACGGCATGACTAGCTCAGATTGCATCGACACCGCCGTCGCGCTTCAGATCAAAAGTAGCATGGAGCTCATTATCGAGGACGTAAAAGACCTAATGAGCGCGATCAAAACCAGAGCGCAGGAGCACAAAAACACGATGATGGTCGGTCGCAGTCACGGCATCCACGGCGAGCCGATCACCTTCGGGCTCGTGCTTGCGGTGTGGTACGACGAGGTGGCGCGCGCGCTAAAGCTGCTACAAGACGCCAAAGAGGTCGCCGCCTATGGCAAACTAAGCGGCGCGATGGGAAACTTCGCTCACGCGCCGCTAGAGTTTGAAGAGCTAACCTGCGCCGAGCTTGGTCTAAAACCTGCTCCCGCGTCAAATCAAGTCATCCAGCGCGATCGCTACGCCCACGTCATCAGCGCGATCGCCGTGCTAGCCGCCACCTGCGAAAAGATCGCCGTCGCCGTGCGTCACTTCCAAAGGACGGAAGTTTACGAGGCCGAGGAGTACTTTAGTCCAGGTCAAAAGGGCTCCAGCGCGATGCCGCACAAGCGCAATCCCGTGCTTAGCGAAAATATCACCGGCCTTTGCAGGATGCTGCGCTCATACGTGACGCCTGCGCTCGAAAACGTCGCGCTCTGGCACGAACGCGACATCAGCCACAGCTCGGTCGAGCGATTTATCCTGCCTGATGCTTTCATTACGGCCGATTTCATGCTCGCGCGCATTACGAATTTGATCGCAAATTTGGTAGTTTATCCGGAAAATATGATGAAAAATCTAAATTTAACGGGCGGACTCGTCTTTTCTCAGCGCGTGCTTCTACAGCTTCCGCAGCGCGGGATTTCGCGCGAGGATGCATACAAAATCGTACAGCGCAACGCGATGAAGGTTTGGGCTGATCTACAGGAGGGCAAAAAAGCGATAAACGAAAACGGCGAGAGCCTGTTTTTGCAAAATTTGCTCGCCGACGAGGAGCTGCGCGCAAGCCTAGGCGAGGTCGAGATAAAAGAGTGCTTTGATTATGCGTATTACGCCAGGCACGTGGATGGGATCTTCGCGAGAGTATTCGGAAAGCAGGGCGAAATTTAATGAAAGTACTAAAACGAAACGGGCGCACGGAAGAGCTTGACGTAAGCAAGATCAAAAAATACACAAGCGAGGCGGTTGCGGGGCTAGCAAACGTGAGCCTAAGCGAGCTTGAGGTGGATGCGAAAATTCAATTTCGCGATATGATAACGACCGAGGAGATACAGCAAACCCTCATAAAAACAGCCGTCGAAAAGATCGACATCGATCGCCCAAACTGGACCTTCGTCGCGGCGAGGCTGTTTTTATACGACCTTTATCACAAGGTCACGGGCTTTAGCGGCTACAACCACCTACGCGACTATCTGCAAAAGGGCGAAAAAGCGGGCCGTATCATCCCGGGGCTAAAAGAAAAATACGACCTGGACGATCTAAACGACTACATCAGGCCCGAGCGCGACTTACAGTTTGCATATCTAGGCATCAAGACGCTATACGACCGCTACCTGATCAAAGACCGCAGCGGTGCGCCGATAGAGCTACCGCAGCAGATGTTTATGGCGATCGCGATGTTCCTCGCGCAAAACGAGCTAGACTGTCAAGGCTGGGCGAAGAAATTTTACGACCTCATATCTAAATTTGAAGTCATGCTCGCCACTCCGACGCTCTCAAACGCCCGCACGACGCGCCATCAGCTAAGCTCTTGCTACGTGGGAAGCACGCCCGATAATATCGAGGGGATTTTCGATAGCTATAAAGAGATGGCTCTTCTTAGCAAATTTGGCGGCGGTATCGGCTGGGACTGGTGCAAGGTGCGCGCTATGGGCGGTAGCATCGACGGACATAAAAACGCAGCCGGCGGCATCATCCCGTTTCTAAAAGTCACGAACGACATCGCCGTCGCCGTCGATCAGCTAGGCACGAGAAAGGGCGCGATAGCCGTCTACGTCGAGCCGTGGCACATGGACGTGAGCGACTTCCTGGATCTGCGCAAAAACTCGGGCGAAGAGCGCCGTAGAGCGCATGAGCTATTCCCTGCGCTTTGGATAAACGACCTTTTCATGAAACGCGTCAAAGAAAACGCGCGCTGGAGCCTATTTGACCCGGCAGAGGTCGCCGATCTGTGCGATCTATACGGCGATGAGTTCGAGGCTCGATACATAGCATACGAAAACGACGAAAAGATCCAAAAAAACGTCGTCATGGCAAAGGAACTGTGGAAGAAAATTTTAACTAGCTATTTTGAATCGGGCATGCCGTTTTTGTGCTTTAAAGATAACGCAAACAAAGCCAATCCAAACGACCACGACGGCATAATCAGAAGCTCAAATTTATGCACCGAAATTTTCCAAAATACGCAACCAAACTATTACAAGATCAAGATCACGTTTGATAACGGCTCCGAGCGGTTATTTGACGAAGAAGAAGACGTCACCGTCGATAGCGGCATAACCAAAAAAGCCAAAAAACTAAGCGCGCTAGATAGCATCGGCGGCGAGCAAATTTTCATCGTCGAAAAAGAAAGCGTCGAGGGCAAAACCGCCGTGTGCAACCTCGCGAGTATAAATTTAAGCAAAATCAACAAAAAAGAGGACATCGAGCGCGTCGTGCCGATCGCCGTACGCATGCTAGATAACGTCATCGATCTAAATTTCTACCCGCACAAAAAGGTCAAACACACCAACCTAGCCTCCCGCTCGATCGGCCTTGGCGTTATGGGCGAGGCGCAGATGCTAGCCGAACGCGGCGTGAAATGGGGCAGCTACGAGCACCTAGCGCTGATCGATAGCGTGATGGAAAATATCAGCTACAACGCCATCTACGCCAGCTCAAATTTGGCGGTAGAAAAGGGCGTGTATCCGCTTTTTGAAGGCTCGAAGTGGAGCAGGGGAGTGATGCCTATCGACACGGCAAACGCAAACGCCAAAGCGCTTCTAAACGATAGAGGCGGGCTATTTGACGAGAACGCCTGCGACTGGAGTAAACTACGCGAAAAGGTCAAAAAAGACGGCATGCGAAACGGCTACCTGATGGCGATTGCGCCGACATCGAGTATCAGCATACTAGTTGGCACCACGCAGACGATCGAGCCCGTATATAAGCGCAAGTGGTTCGAGCACAACCTAAGCGGCATGATACCAAACGTCGTGCCAAATCTCAGCCCTGAGACGTGGCAGTTCTACACGCCTGCCTATGAGCTAGATCAGCGCGTACTCGTGCGTGCCGGCGCCATCCGCCAAAAGTGGATCGACCAGGGACAGAGCCTAAATATTTTCATGAGCCTAGACAAAGCTAGCGGCGGATATCTGAGCGAAATTTACACGCTCGCGTGGGAGCTGGGACTAAAATCGACCTACTATCTACGCTCCGAAAGCCCTGATAGCGAAAAACTAAACAACGTAGCCGATCGCTCGATCGAGTGCGAGGGGTGTCAGTAAAATTTATGAATCCTACTTTTACTAATTATAGTGAGCCGGAGTTTGAAGTAATTACTGATGAGTGTTTGTCTTGTAATGGAGATATTATAGATAAACACTATTTTTTAATAATAGCAAATGATTATGAAAGCTATAGATGGAGATACGATAAATTCATTGATTTTTTACTTGATTATATTTCGGATAATGCTCTTAGCGCAAGGGAAAGAGAAGCTTGCATTAATAAACCTCGCAGCATGCTTAGACAATCAGTTAGAAATCTAAGAACTGTTCAAAAAAATCAACAAGACGAAATAGATGAAAAAGGTGGTGAAATTGGTGAAATTTTATTATACGGCATAATGAAAAAATACTATAACGCTCTTCCGGTTGTTCCAAAGATTTTTTATAAACAGAATAAAAATGATTATGCAAAAGGCGCCGATAGTGTGCATATTGTAATTGAAGATAACGACAAATTTAGTCTATGGCTCGGAGAATCTAAATTTTACAAGAATATAGATGACGCGATAAGCAATGCTGTTAAATCAGTAAACAATGGATTACAAGACGATAAACTAAAGAAAGAAAAAAGTATAATTACAAATATAAGCGATTTGGATGAGTTATTAAAAGATAATACAAATTTACTAAAACAAATTAAGACCAAGCTTAATGACAATAGATCACTGGATGAATTAAAACCATTTTTGCATATTCCAATATTTTTGTTATATGAGTGTAGCTTAACTAAACAAAATAAGGAATTTAATAAGGAGTATCAGGACAAGATAATTGAAAATACCAAAAAAGATACTAAAGAAATATATAAGCGCCTAAAAGATGATCTAAAAAATATATCATATATTGATAGAATATATTTCCATATAATATTTTTTCCAATCCCAGATAAAAATAAGATAATAGAAGATGTAAATAAATCTATGGAAGGTTTTTAATGACTGAAGAAAATATTTTTGACAGGTGTGCTAGAATATTTCAAATAAATAATGAAACAGAACAAAGAAATGAGACTATTAAATTACTCAATGAAATAGACCAAAGCCAATATATGCCAATCGTAAATCACTTAATAAGAGAGGTGGGGCTTTATCCATATATGCAATATGATAATTGTAAATGGTTTGATAAAATCTTAATAAATAGTTTCACAATAAATATAGGAGAAAAAGAACCTGTTACTCTACACTTAAAACAATCAGAAATTTTAAAACAACTCATAGAAGGTAACGATTTGATACTAAGCGCACCAACTAGTTTTGGCAAAAGCTTTATAATCGATGCACTAATAAATTTAAAAAAACCAGATAATGTTTTAATCATAGTTCCGACCATTTCACTTATGGATGAGACAAGGAGAAGACTTAACAAATTTAGTAAACAATACAATATTATCACAACATCAAACGCAGATATTAAAGATAAAAATATTTTTATATTTCCACAAGAAAGAGCTATCGGATATATCGATAAAATTAAGGAAATCGGATTAGATTTATTTATAGTCGATGAGTTTTATAAGATTTTATCTAATGACAATAGAGCATTAACTCTAAAAATAGCTATATCAAAGCTATCAAAAATTTCTAAACAAAAGTACTATTTATGTCCAAATATAAGCAAAATAAATCTTTCACTATTTGGAATTAACAGAATGAAATATGTAAAATTAGATTTCAATACTGTGTTTTTAAATATAACAAAGGAAATATGCAAAAGTAAAAAAAATAAGAATAATCAAGTATTAAATATTATCAACAATAATAAAAATAAACAAAACTTGATTTATGTAAATCAGCCGAGTACAGCAGATAAAATAGCAACATTTTTATCAAGTGGTTTCAAAAAGAGCGATTCTGAAATTCTGCAAAACTATAAGGAATGGTTGACCAAAAATTATTTTAAGGATTGGCCTTTGGCCGATAGTGTATCAAAGGGCATTTGTATACACTATGGAAAAATACATAGAACAATTACTCAAATGAATGTTAAATTATTTAATGAAAATCAAATATTCACTACAATATGTACCTCATCCTTAATAGAAGGTGTAAACACAAGTGCTGAAAATTTAATAATTTATAGCAACAAGATTGATCGAAAAGATCCATTTGATAACTTTACTTATAAAAATATTATTGGTAGAAGTGGTAGAATGTTTAAATACTTTATCGGCAATGTATATATTTTAGAAGATACACCAAAAGAAGAAGAAAAGAATTTAGAATTATCTCCAATTGTCGACGATATCTTTAAAATGGATGAAGAGTTACAAATTACGGAAGAGTTAAAGACCAAAGCAAATAAAATTAAAGATGAAATTTATAATTGTGTAAAGGACAAAAATAAAGTAGACTTAATATTAAAACTTATTAAATCTGGAAAAATAAACTCAAATATGGATGATATTATTGATATTTTAAATAAGTTAATTCATTTGGATCCCAATGCTTTTAAGTATTTACGAACTAATGATATATCACGATGGAGCGCTTTTAAACATTTTATGGGTAAGAAACACTATGTCAATTTTGAACATATCAAAATTATAATACAAAGCTGGAAAAAGACAATACCCGAGCTTATAAGGGAGCTTAAGATTGACAATATTTCAAAATATTTTGAACTAGAAAATAAAGTAACATATGAGTTATCGTCATATTTCTCTGATATTAATGAACTACAAAAAATTATATTTAGTGAGCAAAATATTGATATTTCAGATTTTGTAAATAGACTTTCCAGTCTTTTTATGCCGGCAAAAGTTTTGCAACTAGAAGAATATGGATTACCAAGAATGATTTCCAAAAAAATTAGTAACCTTAAATTGCTACCTATTGATAATAATGAAATCACAATAACCGAACTTTTAGACCATTTTAGATATACTGGTAAGGAAAAATTAACAAACAAACTAATAGAAGCTAAGTTATTAGAACCTTTCGATCAAAACTTCATAGATTATTTTTATGATGGTATTATGATTATGCAATAGAGGTTAAAATTTGAGATAAAATCCATTACTTTCTAAGTAAAATTTAAATTCAAGTCCAGGGTTTTACTGTTTTTAAAATATAAATTTTATAGATTTACAAAAAGACCGCTCTTGCGGCCTTTAAATTTCGCGGCTTACATACAACCGCAACCGCAACCTCCGCTTGATTTTATCGCGTCAAACACCGCGTCGTAGTTTGGTTCGTCCGTGATCTCGGGAACGATTTGTTTGTGGATGATGACGCCGTCTTTGATGACGAAAACGGCTCTGGCTAAAAGCCCGGCAAGCGGCCCTTCGCCGATGATTATGCCGTATTTTTCGCCAAATTCTCTAGCTCTAAAGTCGCTGCCGACTTTTAGGTTTTTGATCCCCTCCGTAGAGCAAAATCTACCCATCGCAAACGGCAAATCCATCGAAATCACGCTTAGCTTGATCGCCTGTTTCGCGGCCATTTTTTCGTTAAATTTACGCGTTTCCGTCGCACAAACGCCCGTATCTAGCGACGGAACGGCCACTAGTATCTCGATGCCGTTGTTGCCGCCGACTTTAAACCCGCCTAGATCCTGCCCGACTAGCGTGACTTCTGGCGCATATGAACCCACGAATACCTCTTCGCCTTTTAGCGCGACGTCTGCGCCGTGAAATTTGACTTTTGTCATGTTTTTCCTTTGTTTTAAATTTAATCGTAACGCAGATATTACCATACTTTTAACAACGGCTGAAAAACAAAAAATCGCGTAAAATTTAAGACGGCAGTTATCTATAAAGTGCTATACTATTTGACATCAATTATCAAGGAGTGACAAATGAGCGACAAAGAAATCCTAGCTTCGCTTGAAGCAAAACGCACGAAATGCGTCATTTACACCCGCGTAATGGGCTACCACCGCCCTGTAGAGAGCTTTAACCTCGGTAAAAAAGGCGAGCACAAAGAGCGCGTCAAATTTTGCGAACGCAAAGCCTAACCTAACCGCGAGTAAAACGTGAAAGATGCTGATTTTCCGCTTTACTCGCTCACTCCATTTACGACCCTAGACTACCCCGACAAAACGGCCTGTATAGCGTGGTTTGCAGGCTGCAACATGCGCTGTGCCTACTGCTACAACGTCCCTATCGTCACGGGCGAAGGACAGATCAGCCGCGCCGAGTTTATCAAATTTTTAGACAAGCGCAAAGGTAAGCTTAGCGGCGTGGTTTTTAGCGGCGGCGAATGCACGCTTAGCCCGGCGTTTTTGCCGCTAGCTCGTGAAGTAAAGCCGCGCGGCTTTTCGCTCAAAGTTGATACTAACGGCTCAAATTTGACCGCGATTGGGCAGGCTATCTCGCTAAATTTAATCGACTATATCGCGCTTGATTTTAAAGCGACGAAGGAAAAATTTCTCAAGGTTGCGGGCTCAAATTTGTATAAAAATTTCTTGCAAACGCTTGAGTTTTTGTTGCAAACCGGCTTTAAATTTGAGGTTAGAACGACGGTGCATGCGGACTTGCTAGACGAGGCCGATATCTCTGCTATGAGCGGGATTTTGTACGAGCACGGATACAGAGGCGTTTATTACCTGCAAAATTTCCTAGACACGGGTGAAAATTTCGGAAATTTGACGCAGGAAAAGGCTAAATTTGATCCAAATTTGATACGCTCGAATTTAGAAATAGGGCTTAGAAATTTTTAGTAAATTTAGTCAAATTTGACTTGCAAAAACGGTAAATTTTTATTTCCAGTTGTGATATTTACTGATTTTAATAAACATCACGATCTTTTTTAGCTCGGGCACGTCGCTTAGAGCCTGTACTTTTACGCTATACTCGCCTTTTTTAAGCTCTGCTCGGAGCAAAACTTTATCGTGCGTAAAGCCTCCGTTTGGAGCGCTGTACCATGAAGTCGCGCCGTATTTTGACAGATCAAAGGTCTCGGTTAGGGCGCTTAAATTTTGTTTTAGCTCGTTCACCTCGCCGCCTTTTATGTAGTTTATTTTGCGGTTTTGTAGAGATTTGAGCATAACTTTTAGCAATATTTTTTCGCCCGTACAGGCCACTTTTTCCTCTTCGCTCGTGCCCATGGGCTTCAGGGACGCCTTGCGTCGTATAACCGTAGTAGCCGGCTAGCTTAGCGGCTGTAGACTTCTCGCAAAATCACTTCGTAAACTCGTCGCTGCCGTATCCCGGGAAGGCCTCCTCGCTGAGCTTTTCTTCCTCTTTTTGCTTTTGCGGATCTTGCGCGTAGATGAAACTTATCTCGTAGATACCTGCTTTTTTGACGGTAAATTTATATCGGTCGCGCTGCCGGCCTCAGGCATGCCAACCCTTTGTAAACGCCGTCATCAAGCGTATCACCTCCCAAAAACCAGATCCATAATAAAAAAACACCACTAAAAAGCAGCAAAAATAAGCAAAATTTAATTCAAATTTGACGTTTTATCTGTTTGGCGCGTAGGTTTTTACCTCGTATAGCAAGAAATCATACACGCGCTGCTGCACGAGACCTTCGTATTCGTCGGCGTCGATGAGCCTGCGTAGGTGCTCGAAGTCAATCTTTAGCGCGTAGTTTTTGTTCGCTCTGATAGCCTGATCAATCGCTAAGAGCAAGCTATCAAGCGTCATCGGGTCTTTGCGTTTGATACGGGAGACATACTCTCTGGTGGTTTCGATAAGTACGCGTTTGCGGTTCTCGTCGCTACCGTAAATTTCGCTCGAGATATCGTATAAATTTGCAAAATCGTCCTCTTCGGGATTGAGTTTGGCCGAGATGATAGCCGCAAAGATCTTCGCGCGAAACTCCAGCGAGCGGTGGTGATAGACCAAAAACTCCCTAAACAACGACAAAAATTTACATTTTATATCAAATCCCATGTTGCCGCCTAAAATATATTTAAGTAAAATTTGAGTAAAATCGCTCTTGCCCTTTCTTAGACCTGTGCAATGTCTCTTCTAGGCACCGCTTCAGGGTGGGAACACAGCAGAGCACTTAGGCTAGGCGTGTGCCGCAGTCATCTGAGAGAGGGTTTTTAAACCTGTAAAAGCGAAAAATGCTCCTTAAAATCATCGCAAACTTTTAAAAAATTCACTCCGTCCAAGCTCTGATTTTTCTGAAAGAATTTATCCATATTATTAAAGCCTTCGGTTAGTTCGTTTGACTTCACACCGTAGCTGATCGAGATCCCCGCTTCGAAAAACGCCGCGAGTTTATCGCAAATTTTAAGCGCTTTGCCGTCGATGGCGTTAAATTTATCCTCGTTTACATTCTCCATCGTACCCTCGTGATGTAGAGGCTTTTTCTCACAAATTCTATTTTCAAACTCGTTTTTGATAAATTTGCCGCCTTCCATACGGATACCGAGGATATAGCTAAACTCGTCTCTAAAATTTTCAGGCACGAAAGGCAAAATTTTCTCGTCTATCAGGCGCATTTCGTATTCGCTGATTATCTCGTTTAGTCCTTCGATACCGTATTTTACGGGGCTAATGATATCGCGCGTTAGCGACTCTGGCAGATCGTGAAAGAGTGCGCAAAAGAAGTTATTTTCTAGTCTCGTTTTGCAGGCCTTAACCTCAAGCGAGTAAAAATAACTCAAAATCGCCACGACCAACATGTGGCCTAGAACCGCCGTTTCAGGGATGCGCGGCGTCTGCGCCCAGCGCTTTTGAAAGCGCAGTCTACCGGCTAGATCGACTAGCTTGGCCAGCTTTTGATTCATCACGATTTTGCGCACGCCTATTAACTCGTAATAATCCTCCAGCTCCTCCTCCACGCGCGCTTTTAGCTCGTCTATGTCACTTAAAAATTTGCTCGTTTGATAAACGATCGAAAACTCCCAGCGCGTCGCGAGATAGCTAGCGGCCTTTAGGATCAGGCGCTCTTTGGCGTGAGCTTTATCTTTGTGCGTGAGATAGCGGCGCATACGATCTAAAAATTTACCGCCTTCGACGTCCTTTACGAGCCCTTCTAGTATCCCAAGTACCCAGGCGTTTATCTGCTCGTTTTTGGTTTTTTGCATCTGATGAAACACGTCCGGGCGTATATCCGTGACCACGACGCGCGCGAGAAACTCGAAAATACCCGCCTCTATGATGTAGTTCATATCGGCATTATGCTCGAGTTTTGCGATGAAATACGCGATGATAAATTTATGCGCCTGCTTATCAAGCTCGACTAAATTCGTCATCTTCGGATAGTCGTTCCAGCGCGAGATAGACGCGGCTTTAAAGATGTGTTCGATTAGCTGCGCGCTTATCATTTATCGTCCGATTTTTTCACGACGCGAGCACGCTTTTCGCCGGCAAATTCAGGCTTTTTAAAGCCCTCTTTATTGCCCGTTCTTCGCGGTTTGTCGTCAAATTTATCTTTGCTCGCGCGAGGTTTTTTATCGCCGGTTTTTACGTCTCTTTTACCAGTTCCGAAACTCTTACCACGAGAGCCGTCTTTGCTAAATTTAGACTCGCGTGCTCCGTAACCGCCTATACCAAAACTTCGATCGCCATCTCGCGTAAATTTCTCAAATTTTGGTGCTTCAAAGCTTTGTTCTTGCGTTTTTTTGATTATCTCGTCCGAGCAAATTTCGATTACGGTATGGACGTTGCCGCGCGGATTAAAGTCGCCTGTGATCTTCATCCATTTTGGCGCTAGCTTTCGCTCTAAAACGCCGTAAATTTCGTTTATGCTATCTTCGTGACTGATGTTACGCGTCATAAAACTGTTGATGTAGAGTTTGATTGCTTTTAACTCGACCACGAATTTAGCCGGCACGTATTCAAGATAAATCGTCGCAAAATCAGGATACCCCGAGCGCGGACATAAGCAACAAAACTCCGGCAGAGTGATTTTTATCTTATAGTCGCGTTCGTGCTTGTTTTCCCAGATTTCCAGGTCTTTTTCTACGTCAAATTCGCTTATTATTTTCTCGCCGTATTTTGGCTCTACGACCTCGTTTTCTTGCATTTTTTTCCTTTAAATTTCTTTTGGCTTTTCTATAAAAAAGCCCTGCGCGAAGTCGGTCTGATAGCGCTCCACGACGTTAAAGAACTCCTCGTTCTCCACAAATCTCACAATAGTCTTCACGCCTAATCTTTTTGCGGTTAAATTTAGATTTTCAAACAGAGTTTTAAATTTGTCGTTTTTGATATTTTTGTTAAATTCTATGTCGTAGATAACAAAATCTATCGGCAAAAATTTAAAATACTCAAATCCGGCATTATTACCGCCGAATTTATTTAGCGCGAAGCGAAAACCTAGATTTTTATACTCCGTTAAGATTTCTTTAAATCTATTTATCTCGTCATACACTAGCTTCTCACAAAACTCGAAAATAACGCGATTTGGATCGATCTTTCCCATCTGTGCGAACTCTTTTATAAAATTTATAAATTTTATATTTCTAAGCGAGACGGATGAAATTTCGATCATAAGCGGATCGTTATCTTTAAATTTAATTTCGGATAATTTTTTAATAATATTTATATCAAAAAGTACCTCGTAGCCGTTTTTATTTGCTATATTTTGTACTTTTCGCTTTGAGACTAGGCCTTGCATATCGGTATAAATTTTGATCAAAACGTTTTTTAAATTTTGTCCGAAGCGAAGGCTTTTAACGAGTTGGGTTTGAAAAATAAATCTTTGCATATCGATGCAGTTGCAGACGTCTTTTTCAAGGTCGTCGGTAACGTCTACTTTATCCTCGCTATCTTCTTCGTTTAGCTTTTGGATGAGATAAGAGACCGTATTTTTAAGGCTTGCGGAGTGGTTTATATCTACGGCGTCAAATTTAATCTTTAACTCGATGTTATAAATCCCGTCGTTTAAAAGAGTCTTCTCAAAAACGCTTAAAAGATGGAGTAACTCGGTATTTTTACTCTCGCAAAAGATCAAAAAATACTCGTTTGAATATCTGCCGATAAGCGTATTCTTAGAGACTTTTTCGTTTAGAAATTTTTCTAGTCGCTCGACTAATCGTTTTAACAAAATATCGGTGCTTACAAAGCTATAACGCTCGTTTAGATCGTTTAAATTTTCGATCTTTAGCATTACCGCATTACCGCCACTCTTTCCTTTAAATTTAGAAGCCTGTTTTGAAAGTAGGCGTAAAATTTCATCTCTACTAAAGGCCTTGGTTATCTGATCTAACGTGCTTGTTTGAAAGCTTTGATAAATTTTATAAACCGTAAAATAAACCTGACACAAAACTAAAATCGTGATCAAAATAATGTCGTCGGCTTCAAATTTAACCTCATCTTTTTTAATAAAAATATAAACTAAAATGATAATACTAAAAAAAAGTATCGAAGATACTTCAAGTGCGGTTTTAAACCGATGGGATCTCTCTTTTAGTTCTGATTTTAGCATCTCACACGTCCAAATGTTTCACGTCTTTTGCGTGCTCTTGTATGTAGTTTCTTCTAGGTTCTACCTCGTCGCCCATGAAGAGATTAAACGTATCCGAGGCACTTATAGCATCGTTTATGTTTATTTTTAGTAAGCGGCGGTTTTCCGGATTCATCGTAGTTTCCCATAGCTGCTCGGGGTTCATCTCGCCAAGACCTTTATAGCGCTGGATATAAGCGCCTTTTTTGGCATTTTTTTCTATCTCCTCTAGCACGTCTATCACGTCGCCTTTTAGCTCGATGCCGCGCTCTTTTATCTTTTGACTGATATAAAGCGCTTCTTCGTAAAGCGGATTTGTAAATAAATTTTCATTTACTAAAAGCTCTTCTAGGCCGCTTTCGGTTTGTACGTAAATTCGCGCCTCTTCTTCGCTGACGTATGAGTTTAGGATATTATGCTCCTGCGCTTCCAGATAATTTTTCAAAATTTCAAAAATTTCACCGTAACTTTTTGAAACGATATCTGGATTTTCGATCATATATCTAACTGCAGAAATCACGCTAAATCGCTTTTCAAGCTCTTTTAATACGCTTCTATAAGCCGCGACTATCTTTAAAAAGTCTATGAGATCAGCGTTTCCGATACCTTCAAACTCGACTCCTTCGATGCCGGTTTCGATTAAAAATTCATTGAGCGCTTTTTCGTCTTTTAGATAAATTTCTTTTTTACCCTTTTTATAACGGTAAAGCGGCGGCTGGGCTAGATAGATGTGGCCGTTTTCCACGACTTTGTGTAAAAATCTAAAGAAAAAAGTTAAAAGCAGCGTCTGGATGTGGCTACCGTCGACGTCGGCATCGGTCATGATGATGATCTTGTGGTAGCGAAGCCTCTCTGCGTCAAATTCGTCGCCGATACCACAACCTAGCGCGGTTATCATATTTTTTATTTCGTCTGATTTTAAAATTTTATCTAAGCGCGATTTTTCGACGTTTAAAATTTTACCTTTTAACGGCAAAATCGCCTGAAATACTCTATCGCGTCCTTGTTTGGCCGAACCGCCAGCAGAATCGCCCTCCACCAGATAAAGTTCGCTGATAACTGGATCTTTGCTTTGGCAGTCGGCTAGTTTACCGGGTAGAGTTCCTATGCTTAGACCCTCTTTTTTACGCGTTAGATCGCGAGCTTTTTTGGCAGCTTCGCGTCCGCGCGCCGCCATCAGCGCTTTTTCCATTATCGCGCGAGCTTCGATCGGATTTTCTTCAAAATACTTGCTAAGCACCTCAAAAACCATCTTTTGAACGATCGGCTTTACGTAGCTTGAGCCTAGTTTTCCTTTCGTTTGGCCTTCAAACTGCGGTTCCGGCACCTTTACGCTGATAACTGCGATTAGACCTTCGCGGATATCTTCGCCGGTGATTTTCGTGTCTTTTTCGCGAGCTGCGGCGTTTGCTGCGATATAGTTTGTTATCACGCGAGTTAGACCCGCGCGAAATCCCGCCTCGTGCGTACCGCCGTCAGGGGTTTTGATATTATTTACGAAGCTTAGTAAATTTTCGCTATAAGTATCGTTGTACATTAGCGCAAAATCGACTAAAACGTCCTCTTCGCCGCCGCTAAAAGATACCGCTTTGCTTACGGCTTCGTTTTTATTCATATCCGTTACAAAGCTCTCAAGTCCGCCCTCGTAGTGAAAGCTCTCGCTTCTACCGTTTCTTTGATCTTTAAAATTTATCGTGATTTTCGGATTTAGATAGGCTAGTTCGCGAAAACGTTTAGTTAAAATTTCATCGTTAAATTCCGTAACCTCAAAAATGCTGTCATCCGGCCAAAACTCTACCTGAGTTCCAGTTCTATTCGTAGTTTTTATAACTTCTAGGTCGCTTTGAGGGATACCTTTTGAAAATTCTTGTCTATATAGTTTGCCGTCGCGTTTGATATTTACGACCAGTTTTTTAGAAAGGGCGTTTACGACGCTAACTCCGACGCCGTGCAGACCGCCTGAAACCTTATAAGTATCTTTATCAAATTTACCGCCCGCGTGAAGTACGGTTAAAACGACAGTCGCTGCTGAAATTTTCTCAGTTGGGTGCATATCTACCGGTATACCGCGTCCGTTATCGGTGATGATAGCAGAGCCTTCGCGCGTTAGTTCTACGTCTATCGTATCACAGTAGCCCGCCATCGCTTCGTCTATGGAGTTATCGACGACCTCGTAGATCATGTGGTGTAGGCCGCTTACGTTAGTGTCGCCAATGTACATACCGGGGCGTTTTCTAACCGCTTCTAGCCCTTTTAAAACTTTAATATTTTCCGCGCCGTAATTTTGCTGCATTATTTACCTTTTTATTTTTATAAATTTATCGGCATGATTACCGTTTTTAGCTCGTTTGAGCTAACCGTGAAGGCTAAATTCGAGTCGTTAAATCCAAATTCGAAATATTCCTCTTCGATATTTTGCAAGAAATCAAGCAAATATCTATTTTTTACGCCGACGTAAATTTCGCTTTCAAGCCCCGTTGCAAAATCAATCGAAGTTTTAGCTTCAGAATTATCCTCTACTATGCTTTCAAAACTTACCGTTTGCGGGGCAAATATTATTTTGGTACTTTCAGACATGATAGAGACGGTTTTTATACCTTCTATCATTTTATCTCTGCTTAATCTTAGACGTTTTTTTATCTCTTGCGGGATTACTCTATTATAATCCGGAAATTTACCGTTAATCAGCTTCGTAAAAAATTCGAAATTCGAGCTTTGAGCGATAAGAGTCGTATCGTCGTAGTAAATTTCTATTTTATCGAAAAATAGTTTTTGAATTTCGCCGATTGCTTTTTTCGGGATTATTAGCGAAAATTCACTCTGTGTAGGGGTTTCTAGTCTAAAGACGCTTAGCCTTTTAGTATCGGTTCCTACTATGTTTATGTAGTTTTGCTTTATGTCGATAAATGCGCCGTTTAGCTCAAATTTTGGATTATTATTATCGATACTAGGGAATATTTTTTTTAGACTTCGACCTAGCATGACAGCATCGACTTCAAATTTATTTTTATTTTCTACAGTAGGAAAATTCGGAAAATCTTCAAATTTATACATAGGAAGTTTGTATTTTGAGTTTTTTTGCTTTATATAGAGATAGTTATTTAACGTCTCTAACGTAACTTCTTCGTCTTTTAGACTTCTTATGATATCAAGCAGTTTTTTACCGTTTGCGGTTGCGTTTCCTTCGTCCATGATTTTGACGTTTGAGAGTTTATAGGCTAGACCGATTTCGTGATCGGTTGCTTTGACGTTTAAAATACCGTCTTTAGCTGCTATAAATATATGCGAAGTTATAGCGCTTAAATCTCTTTTTTCTAAATAAGGATTAGCATTGTTTATTACGCTTTCTAGAGCGTTTTTGTTAATTGCGACTTTCATTTTTTTCCTTTTGTTTTTAAATTTCTTTTAGTAGCATTAGTAGGGGACGTGAAAATGTTAATATCCTTTTTTAGTCCCGTAGATAGGTATTTTGCGGCGTTAATAAAATATTGATTTTTTTCACTTTTATTCACGTTTTTACTCTTTGGTTAAAATTTTATTTTTTAGTTCTTCGACGCGAACTTTAAAATATTCGTTCGTTTCGATTAGTTCGTTTATTTTTTTGATGCTGTGGCTTACGGCCGAGTGATCTTTCATGTTGAAAAACTGCGCGATCTGCGGCATCGAGTTTGGCGTCAAATTTTTAGCCAGATATATCACGATGCGTCTGGCCTCGACGATATTTTTTGAGCGCGATTTACTTTTCATGTCGCTAGGTTTTATATTTAGCTCTTTACTCACGGTTTCTACGATGCTCTCTAAATTTATATTTTCGCGTTTTTCTTTTATCTGATCGCGCAGGATATTTTTAGCAAATTCTAGCGTGATTTCCTGCCTCATCAGCCTTGCGTAAGCGTTTAAATTTATTATCGCGCTTTCGATTTCTCGGATGTTATCGCCCATGTTTGTAGCGATGTAGTTTATGACGTCGGTACCAAGATAAATTTTATCAAATTCGCATTTTTTATTGATAATTGCGATTTTAGTATCAAGTTCTGGCGGCGTGATATCGGCGATGATACCCCATTCAAAACGCGTCCTTAGCCTATCTTCAAAGCCTTTTAGCAACTTTGGTTGGCGGTCTGAGGTCATCACGATTTGGCCGTTTTTGGCGTGAATCTCGTTAAACGTATGAAAAAATTCCTCTTGGATTTTATCCGTTTTTCCTAAAAACTGCACGTCGTCGATGAGTAAAACGTCGCAGTTTCGGTACTTTTCGCGAAATCGCTCCATCGAGTGGTTGTTGAGATTATACGTAAAATCCGTGATAAACTGCTCGCTCGTGACGCAAATAACCATTTTTCCGCCGTTTAGACAAAAATTTCCGACCGATTGTAAAAGGTGAGTCTTGCCAAGTCCCGTCGGGCCGTAGATGAAAAGAGGATTGTAAATCTTACCCGGCTGCTCGGAGACGGCTTTTGCGCTTAAAAAAGCAAATTGATTCGAGTCGCCGACGACGAAATTTTCAAAAGTGTAGCTTGGATTTAGCAGACTGCTTTGCGCTTTTATCTCTTTGACGTCCACTTTTTTGGCCGGTTTGCTTGTGGTTTTGGTCGGGGCTTGGACTTCGACGACCGGTTTTTGCCCGGTTTTTACTTCAAAAAGATGAGCGATTTTAGCGGCGTATTTGGTCTGGATAAATTTGGCGATAATCTCGTTTGGCGCGTTAAATACGACGTTCGTCGAATTTGAGCTTTTTTCGTTAAATTTAAGCTGCTTGATGTAGCATTCAAATTCCGACGGTAAAATTTCTTTGGAAAGAAGCTCCAAAACCTCGTTTGCGACCAAATTTTTGCCTTTAAGATTGATTCGCTAGATTTTATCTTAAATTTGTTAAAATGGCGTTGAAATTCGTTTTTTCACGGTGTGAAAAAAGCGTGAAAAACTATTGAAAAGGACGAGATGAAAATTTTAGGAATCGATCCTGGATCGCGAAACTGCGGCTATGCGATCGTCGAAAAGACGCCCGTGAAAACTGTTTTGATCGAGGCGGGACTAATCAAAATAAAACCGAATTCTTTGCAGTATCAAATCACCGAACTTTGCGAGGGACTTGACCTAATTTTTAAAAATCATAAATTTGACGAAGTGGCGATCGAGGACATATTTTTCGCTTATAATCCAAAAACGGTTTTGAAGCTCGCGCAGTTTCGAGGGGCGCTCAGTCTTAAAATTTTGCAGCTTCACGGAGATTTTGCCGAGTATACGCCGCTTCAGGTTAAAAAAACCGTCACAGGCAAAGCCAAGGCCGATAAAGAGCAGGTGGCCTTTATGGTTAAAAAAATCCTCGGTATCACGAAGGAGATCAAGCCTCTTGACATCACCGATGCCATCGCTATAGCGCTAACGCATGCGAATAATTTGCGGCTGAAGGGTTAGTTTTTAGCTAAGCTTATTAAAATTCGCGCTGAAATTTAGTTTATTTCGCAGCGTAATCGGTTAAATTTTGATGCTAAAATCCGGCGTAAATTTAATAAATTTTACTCCGCTAGCCCCAAAGTCCGCAGCTCGCTTAGGCCGTCTACTATGGGCTTTCTAAATTTTTTAGGACGCGATGTCGGTACGGTTAGCACGATGTCCTCTCGGCCGTCCTCTAAAAAATCTTTTAGATACGCCGTCACATAGCTAAATTTACTCTTAAACTCCTCGCTAAGCTGATTTAGAGAGTGAAATTTATCTCGTCTTACGACAAACTGCGTTGAAGTATCAAGCACGAAAAGCCGCGCGGGGATGCCGTCATAATCAAAGCTAGAAAGCCTTGCCTCGCTGATATCAAGCGCCCATTCGGCACGGCCGTAAAACTCTTGCCTAAAAGCGTCTATTTTGAGCTGGAGTTCTGGATTTTTATGCGTCATAAATCCGCATTTATTTATGCGAAACGAGGTGATTTTGCCCTTGATTTTGACGCGGCAAAAGAGCACGGAGTCCAGTATGCCGTAGTCGTTAAAGCAAGTATTTTCAAGCAAAACGTCCTTCCAAACGCAAGGACCGAAAAAACAAGACCTAAAAGTACACCCGATAAAATTTACCCCGCTTATCGTCTGCGGATTTGTAAGATCGTTATCAAGCCCTATGTCGCAGTTCATAAACTCTATGTTTTTAAAGACCAGCCTGCCTCCATTTTTCTTTTGCGCGCTTTTGTCGTCTGCAAAATCAATCAAACGGTCTTCAGCTAGATTTACCGCCGAATTTTCGCATGGGCTTGCTAACTCGTTTATTAACTGAGCTAAATTTCGCTTGAAAAATTTTTGATTTTGGATTATTTTCATCGTTTTTATTTCATCGCTTATTTTTGTCGCAAAAGGCGTTAAATTTGAGCTAAAAGTATAAATTAAACGCCTTAAAAGCTACCAAATTTAGCTAAAATCGCTAAAGTCGGGCTTATTCGTCCTTTTTCTCGTCCTCTTTTTTGCCGATCTTTTCTTTGGCGTTTTTTATGAGATTTTCGGCGGCTTTGTAGAGCTTCTCGCCTAGTTCTTTTGATTTTGATTTGAGATTTTCGCCGATCTCGCTCGCATTTATGGCGCTTAGCTTCTCCTGCGTTCGTTTTTCAAAGTCGCCGATATCTTTTTTGAGCGCTTCGAGGCGTTCTTTGGCGTTAAAATTTTCTTTAAATTTATCGCCGGCTTGAGTTACTTCGCGCTTTAGCTCCTCAAATTTTGCTCCCGCAAGGCTCGCGAATTTATCGATATTTTCGTTAAATTTTAGCTCTTCTAGCTGAAGCTCGATCTGGCGGGAAACGTCGTTTTGTAGGCGCTTAAATTTAGCCAAGTAGCTATCTACCGACTCGTCTAGGATTTCGTTTATCACGGCAGCAGAGGGCTCCTGCGAGCGCGCCATATCGCGCAGCATCGCTACGAACCTCTCCTCGAGCCTTATAAATTCTTTAGCTTCGCCTAGCAGCGCCTGACCGTCCGGGGCAAATTTGATCTCCTCGATAAACTTCTCCGTCCTTTTGCCAAGCGCCTCTTTTACGCCGCCGATAGCGCCGCTTATTAGCTCTTTGGCAAATGCCTGATCGACGTCAGCTATCTCGCACGCCGCCTCGCAGACCGTCCTTGCGATCTCCAGGATGCGCTCTTTGCTCGCTTCGCCCTCGTTTATCGCGCTAAGCACGACGTTTTTGGCGATTTGCTCCACCGTATCTTTCACGTCGTCGCCCTTTTCGATGGCGGTTAGAAACGCCGCTTCGGTAGTTTCTTTTAGGATTCCCAACATTTGCAGCTCGCAGAGCATCTTTTCGTCTATCGCGGTTAAAATTTCGTCCTTATCCGCCAGGTCGCTGCTTTTGATGAAATTTTCCATATTTTCAAGCAGCGCGCGAACGTCGTTTTTGATCTCGTCTTTTTGCGCGTAAATTTGCCGCTCGATCTGCTCTTTTTCGTAGATTAGGCGGTGGATGTACTGCTCTTTTGCCTCGCTGAGCGCGTCTCCTGCGCTTTGGATGAGGTTGGCGACGTTTTGGCGGTTTAGCAGATCCTCGCTCTTTAGCGCCTCGCAAATTTGCTCAAACTCTTTAGCTAGAGCCGCGTTTGCGTCGCCGTTTTTTGCGCTTTTGATGCTTTTTCTAAACTCACTTAGCGCAAATTCCCTGATCAAAACGGAAATTTGCGGGTCGTTTTTGTTCTCTTTTATGGCTTGGGTGAAGACTAAATTTTGCATGAAAGTCCTTATAGTACGTATTTACAAACGCGTCTTAGCGCAGAAAAAATTTCTAACCGCTCCTGGTTAGAATTAACTAAAACGCTTAGATTGTAGCTTTTGTATTTGCCCTCTTTGCTCGATTTTGACGGCGCTATCTTGTGTTGCCTCTCGCCTACGACGCCCTGCGCGATAGCTTCGGCATTTTCGTTTTCAAGCACGATGATTTTGTATTCCCAGAAATTTGGGTACGAGATTTCGGGTTCTTTATTTAGATCGCACGTAGTCGCCACTTTTTCCTCCGCTCTTGCTTTCTAGCGCGATATCTGTTATCTGCATGGTTTTATCTATCGCTTTTATCATGTCGTAGATCGTTAGTAGCCCGACGCTAACGCCCGTTAGCGCCTCCATCTCGACGCCGGTTTTGCCGTCTATCTTGACGCTAACGGTTAGCTTGTAGGCGCAGGTATCGGTTAGCTCCTCGATGTCGCAGTTTATGCCGCTGATTAGCAGCGGGTGGCACATCGGGATGAGTTCGCTCGTCTTTTTTGCGCCCATTATCGCGCCCACGACGGCGGTTTGCAGGACCGGACCTTTTTTGCCGGTGTTGTTTTTAATTGCGTCAAAGGCTTCGCGCGACATTTTTATGATGCCGCTTGCTACGGCTATGCGCGTAGTTACGCCCTTGTCGCTTACGTCGACCATTTTGGGGCGGTTGTTTTCGTCTATGTGAGTTAGCATTTTCGTCCTTTCGCCTGAAACGCTAAATTTGCTTAAATTTGAGCTAGGCGGAGTAAATTTATGAGAAGGATTATAACTAAAAAAGCTTAATGAATAAGACAAAAACGCCTCGGCAGGGGGAGCCGAGGCGCCGTTACAAAAAGGAGGTTTTCTTGTCGGACGCGCAAATCATACCAAAAAGGTCTAAATTTTATCCCAATTTTTCGTAAATATATTATTCCCTACTTTTCGCATAGGCTAGAGCGCCCGATTTTAGGCGTTTTAGTCCCTCCAGCACGCGCGATCTTTGGGTTGCGATATTGAGGCGCAAGAAGCATTTTTCCGCGCCTCTGTACGCGTTGCCGTCGTTTAGCCAAAGACCCGCTTTTTGGCGTAAAAATTTATGAAAATCGCTCGCATCGTCGCAAATTTCGCGGCAGTCAAGCCAGAGTAGATACGTGGCGTCCTGCTCTACAAGCCTGATCTGCGGCAGTTCGTTTTGCAAAAACTCGCTCACGATTTTGCGGTTTTGCTCTACGTATTCGCGCATCTGCTCGAGCCACGCTTCGCCTCGCTCAAACGCCGCGATCGCCGCGATACAAGAAAACGCATTGCCCTCGCCGACCTCGTCGTCGTTGATGGCTTTTGCCATTTTGGCGCGCAGTTTTGGGTTTGGCACTACGGCGACGGAGCTTTGCAAGCCGGCGATGTTAAAGGCTTTAGTAGGCGAAACGCAGGTAATCGAGATGTTTTTGCAAGTCTCGCTCGCGCGGATAAAGGGCACGTAGCTTTTGCCCGGGCTCGTTATGTCGCAGTGGATTTCGTCAGATATCACCAAAACGCCGTGTTTAGCGCATAGTTCGCCGATTTTGGCTAGCTTCTCTACGCTCCAAATTTTACCGACGGGATTGTGCGGGTTGCATAGGATAAACATCGTCGTTAGCGGGTCGGCGAGCTTTTCTTCGAGGTCTGCAAAGTCTATATCGTAGCCGCGCCCGTCGTACGCTAGCTCGTTTGTAAGCGCGATCCTGCCGTTATTTTCGATACTGCGATAAAAGACGTGATAGACGGGACTTTGGATCACGATTTTATCGCCCACGCTCGTAAATTTGCGCACGGCGGAGCTAATTATCGGGATCACGCCCGTGCAAAAAATTAGCCAATTTGGGTCAAATTTGACGTCGTGACGCCTACTCCACCACGAGCAAACGGCATCGTTCCACTCCCGCGGCACGTAGGAGTAACCAAAAACTCCGTTGTCTAGCCGCTTTTGCAGCGCTTCTAAAATTTCGGGCGCGACCTTAAAATCCATATCCGCCACCCACATCGGCAGCTCGCCCTCGTTTGTTCTCCACTTTGACGAGTACGTCCCGCCTCGCTCCACCGGCGCGTCAAAATCGTATTTCATTTGCTCTCCTTGCGTGATTTTTGCGGATATTTTAGCAAATTTGGCGGATAAAATTTGAAATTTTGCTACATTTTTTAGCAAAGTCGATTTTTAATGCAATATTTTTTATAATTGCATTAAAAATTTAGCAAATTTAAGGATAAAAATGCTCACGATAACCTCACGTTTGCCGAGCGCAAATTTAAAAATTTCAAAGGCATTACCTCAGCTCATCCAGGGCTACATCTACCGCTATCTGCCAAGTGCCGAGCACGAGGGATACAGGCATGAGCCCAGTGGTAAAATTTTTAAACGAACGAATTTTGATTTTCGTTTAAATGGCTCAAATTTGCGGATTAGATTTACCTCTTACGAGCCGGAATTTGAAAAAACAATCGCGCTTGCCGTGCTAAAAGATGGGTTAAATTTAGGCGAGCTTTGCTTGTGCGATACGACGGTGGCGGTTAGCGAGCACAGAACTACGCAAAGCGAAGCGGTGCTGCAAGGCTGCGTAGCATGCGCGGTAAGCGGACTTTTGGGGCATAAAATTTATCTGCAACCGCAAGACTCCAGGCATCTTGAGATGATGAAAACGAACGCCTTGCAAAAATTTGAAACTCTTACCGGACGCAGATACGACGGCAAATTTGAGCTAAATTTACTCTGGCAAAATTTGCAAAATCCATTTAATTTTTATTACGGAAATAACCGCTCGCCAGTTCAGGCTTGGCAAGCAAAATGGAAAATTTGCGCACAGCCCGAGCTCATAAATTTGATCCTTGATGTTGGCATCGGAAGCGGATGTATGAACTGCGGAGCGGGGTTTTTAGAGACGATATAGATAAGCCTCGCACAACCGCTTTGACTCGGTTAAATTTATAAAGCCGTTTTATGCTAAATTTAACGAAAGCGGCTTGATTTATTTCGCAAAAATCTTTATAATACGGCTCAAATTCGACCCAAAGGATAAGCTTAATGCTTTGCCCCATGTTTAAGACTCTTTAATCTTAACAAAAAAACAGCTAAATTTTTAAACAATTTCACGTTTTTAAACACTAATACAAATTTATTTCTATCGCCGCGAAGAGCGCATTGTAATTGCATTTTTAAAAACAAAGCCAAACAGTGCCTAAAATTCGGGCGAAATTTATTTAGCAGGGTTTTTTATAAATTTTATTTTAGCCTGCGAAAAAGCGGTTGCCACCCGCCTTTCACTTGCGCTCTCTTGGACGATTTTGACGGAGGCTTAAATTTGCTCCCGGCGGCAGGCTACGTGCCTAGCCTTGGTCGCAAATTCGGGCGCCAACCGCCAAACTCGCCTCAAGATAACGCAATTAAAATTTAAATCTAAAAATCATAAAAATTTAAAAATAAGGAAAAAGAGAATGATCAAATCTTACGTTACGGGTTTCCCGCGAATCGGAGAAAAAAGAGAGCTAAAACGCGCGCTAGAAGGTCTTTGGAGTAAAAAAGAGGGTTTTAGCGAGGAGAATTTGCTGAGCGTCGCTAAAACGCTAAGAAATAGACACTGGCAATACCAAAAAGACGCTGAAATTTCGGCTATCAGCGTAAACGATTTTTCGCTTTACGATTTGATGCTAGACGCCATCGTGGCATTTGGCGCGGTGCCGCCTAGATTTGCGAATTTAAGCGGATTAGAGCAGTATTTCGCCTGCGCTCGTGGCAACGAAAAAGGCGTGGCGATGGAGATGACTAAGTGGTTTAACACGAACTACCACTACATCGTGCCCGAACTTAGCGCCCAGACGACCTTTAAGCTTGACGCGTCGAAAATCATTAACGAATACGAAGAGGCAAAGGCCGCCGGCGTAAAAGGCAAGATAAATTTAATCGGCCCTATCACGTTTTTGGCGCTTTCAAAGACCACCGACGGCAGCTGCGCGCTTTGTCATTTAGACGCGCTAACGGCGCAATACGTCAAGCTTTTAGAGCAAATTTCAAAGCTAGACGGCGAAATCATAGTTCAGTTAGACGAGCCGATATTCGTAACTAGCAAGGGCGATGCGCTAACGGATAAAATCGCGCCCGTCTACGAGAAGCTAACCGCGGCCGCAGGCAACGTAAAAATCGTGTTTATGACCTATTTCGAACACGCGCTAAAAGCCGTGGACGAAGCGCTAAAAACTAAAATTTACGGCATCGGGCTTGATTTTGTTTACGGCGAGAAAAATATCGATGCTCTGCCTGCTATCGCAAACTCGAACGTGAAGCTTTTCGCCGGAGTCGTAAACGGCAGAAACGTGTGGAAAAGCAACATCGACGAGCGCGTAAATTTCGTCAAACAAATAGCGCAAAAACTAGGCGGCAAGGACTTTTACGTAGGATCTAGCTGCTCGCTGCTCCACGTGCCTTTTACTCTAAAATACGAAGAAAAGCTAAATCCCGAGGTCAAAAGCTGGCTAAGTTTCGCCGTTGAAAAGCTAAGCGAAATCGCAATCATCGCAAAGCTCGCAAACGGCGCGGCTCTAAACGAAAACGAAGCCAAAATTTACGCCGAAAATAAAGCCAGCGCGAACTCCCGCGCAAATTCGGCTCTCATCCACGATGCCGCCGTCCAGGCTCGCGTCGCGAATTTAACCAAATTCGAGCGCGAAGAGAAGTTTGAAGACCGCATCAAAATCCAGCACGAAGCCCTAAACTACGGCGTCTTACCGACTACGACGATAGGTAGTTTCCCGCAGACGGTAGAGCTTCGCGTTTTGCGCCAAAATTTCAAAAAAGGCGAGATCAGCGAGCAGCAGTATAACGACGGTATCAAAAAATACATCGACGAGTGCGTGAAATTTCAAGAAGACGTCGGACTTGACGTACTAGTCCACGGCGAGCCGGAGAGAAACGATATGGTCGAGTATTTCGGCGAGCAGATCAAAGGCTACGCGTTTAGCGAAAACGGCTGGGTGCAAAGCTACGGCAGCCGCTGCGTGAAGCCGCCTTTGCTTTTCGGCGACGTGAGCCGTCCAAAAGCGATGACGGTCGAGTGGATATCCTACGCGCAAAGCCGCACGAAAAAGATAATGAAAGGCATGCTAACGGGCCCGGTAACTATCCTAAACTGGAGCTTCGTACGCGACGATAAACCGCGAGCCGATATCGCTAAGCAGCTTGCTCTATGCATCTACGACGAGATCGCCGATCTGCAAGACGCGGGCATAAAAGTCATCCAAGTAGACGAAGCCGCGTTTAAAGAGGGCTATCCGCTACGCGACGAAAACATCGGCGCATACGAGAAATTTTCGGTTGATTGCTTTAAGCTCTCCGTCGCTTCGGCTCGTGCGCAGACGCAGATCCACACTCATATGTGCTACTCGGAGTTTAACGACATCATCAAGACCATCGAGGCGATGGACGCCGACGTTATCAGTATCGAGACGGCTCGCAGCGGCAACGAACTGCTAAAAATCTTTAAATCCGTGGGCTACAAACAAGAAGTAGGCCCGGGCATCTACGATATCCACAGTCCGCGCGTGCCAAGCATCGACGAGATGGTCGCGCAGATCAGAGCGCTACTAGAAGTGTTGCCTAAAGAACAACTCTGGATCAACCCGGACTGCGGCCTAAAAACCCGCAAATGGGAAGAGGTCGAGCCGAGCCTAAAAAATCTCGTACAAGCCGTCAAAATCGTGCGAAATTCGTAAATTTAGAGCTTCGCTCAAATCCCGTCGCCTTTTGCTATCTAGTAAACGGGCGGCGGTTTAAATTTAGCGGCTTTGTGTTAGGTTGATTTTGCTTTTTTTGACGCGACCAAGCTCGGTTTTGCGGCTAAATCGCTAGCTAAATTTAGACGCCTTTTTTGGACGCTATCTTGCAAGCGGCGCAAACTCGGCGCGGGTTAAATTAGGCTTAAAATTTGCAAAATAAAGCTCGTAGCAAAGCAAACTAAGTTTTCTTTCGCGCATAAGCGTAAATTTAGCCGCAAACGCCGCGTTTTCTACATATTAAATTTGGAAATTTCATGCTAAAAGAAAAAATTTTAAATAAAGAAAAAAATCTTTTGCTCTATGCTTTGACGCCGCCCAAGGCCGAATTCGAGGAGACCAAGCTGCGCGAGATAGCAGACCGCTGGACGGCGCGCATAGAGAGCCTAAACGCCGACGGACTCGTGCTTTACGAGGTTCAAGACGAAAGCGATAGAAGCGATGCGCAAAGGACTTTCGAGTTTAGCGGGACGCTAAGCCCGCAAAGCTACTACGTAAACTACCTAAAAGTCGCGACGCCGAGCGTTTTTTACCGCGTGGCGGGCGGATACGACGAGAGCGAGTTTCGCGCGGCTTTGGCGGCTCAGAGTGCGGATTTATGCGTGCTCGTCGGAGCTACGTCTAGCGCGCAAAAAACAAGGCTGGATTTGACTCGCGCCTACGAGATCGCGGGCGAATTTGAAAATTTAGCCTCAGGCGGCGTATGCATCGCCGAGCGCCACGGCAAAAAGGGCGATGAGCCGCAGCGAATGCTGGAAAAAATCCGCCTAGGGGCTAAATTTTTCGTCTCGCAGGCGATTTTCGACGCGGATTTAGCGCGCAAATTTTTAGAAGACTGCGCGGCGGCCGAGATTAGCGAGCCGATATTTCTCACGTTTTCGACCGCGGGCAATCCAAAAACGCTGGAATTTATAAAGTGGCTGGGCGTGAGCGTGCCGCAAAGCGTCGAAAGTAGGCTAAATGCGAGTGCCGATTATCTAGCGCAAAGCTGCGAAATCATCAAAGAAATTTGGAGCGAGCTTAAAAGCTTCGGCGATAAAAACGGGCTAAATTTAAGCGCAAACGTCGAAAGCGTGATGGCAAAACGCGCCGAGATCGAAGCGAGCTTAGAGCTAGCCCGCGAGTTTAGGCTGCTTTAAGGCAAGCGGTAAATTCGGGCGAAAAATCGCACCGCAAAGCAAATTTTACCTTTGCGCGGCTTTGGTTAAATTTAGATGGTTTTGCCAAAAGCTTAAAATCTGCAAGCGCTAAATTTAAAGAAGCGAAATTTGGGCGTAAAATCGCAGATAAAGCCAGAAAATACGCAAACGGCGCAGGGCGTCAATTCGCTTTTGCGCTAGCTTGAAATTTAGCCGCTCTTGCTAAAAACTAAAATTTTACGGGACGCTAAATTTAAGCGGCGTTTAGATAAATTTATTCGATTTGCTCGCGGATCGGTTAAATTTACGCCTGACGGTCGTTTGCGAAAATTACGCCAAAGAGTAAAAACAGAATCTAAATTTAAACGAAAGGAACGCTAGGCGAGGCAAATGCTTGCGGGTCGGTTAAATTTGCGCGTAAATCGGGGCGATAAAATACGAGAGGCGAGCGTTAAATTTTGCGCTCAAAGCAAGGTAAAAAGTGGCTTAAAGCTCGATGAACGCGGAGACGGCTAAAACGCTAAACTGCGGGCGGCGCGAATTTAAACGAAAGCGCAAGAGAAAGCGGCAAATTTTAAAAAACGCGAGACTAAAAACCGCGTAAATTTAATAAAAAGCAAGACGAAAAGCCGTAAAATTTAAGCTCGAAGGTTAGATTAAAATTTAGCCGCCTTGCCTAAAATCAATCGCCACGGCGAAATTTAGCCGCATTTAACGGCTTTGGTTTGCGAGTCGCAAGCCGTAAAAAGCCGCCAAACCGCGCAAAGGAGTTAAAACGGAGACTTTATTTACCTTTATTTTCGTCGGCGCATTCGTAGCGCTTTTTGCACTTCCCGCGGCTTCTAATCTTTTTGCGGCTTTGGGCGAAAAACCCGCCTCAAATTCGCCCGCGAGCGAGCTTTCGCTGGGGCTAAAAGAGCTAGAAAACGAGCGCGTAATTTTGGTCGCCGCTACCAAAAAAGCAAATTTGATCGGCCTTGGTGCTGGCATTTGCGCGGGCGCTGCGATAACGTATCTTTTAGACGCGATTTTCGGCGCTGCGATAGGCGCGCTTGTTTATACTTTTACGGCGATGCTTATCACCGCATCAAAAAGGCGCGAATTTAGGGCGAATTTTAAGCGCCAAATCATAGAAAAGATCGTAAAAAAGCACGGATTAAATTACGATAAAGACCGCGGGCTGGGGCTTGATGATTTTTTTACGATTTACGATTGCAGGGTCGATGAGTGGAACAGCGAGGATCTCATAAGCGGCGATATAGATGGCGTACGCGTCAAATTTAGCGACTTTTACGCGGCTAAAAAGGTGAAAAAGAAAAATAGCACCGAGACGGTCGTGCTATTTTGGGGCGTGCTTTTTAAGGCGGATTTTAATAAAAAGCTAAGCGCCGTAACGCAAATCGCATACGCGGGTTCGCGAAATTTAGCCATCTACGGGCAGAAAGCAAATATGGACGACTTGAGATTTGAAGAGAGGTTTAACGTCTATACGACCGATCAAATCGGCGCTAGATACGTCCTTACGCCCGCGCTTATGGAGAGATTTCGCGAGCTTTGCGAGAGATTTGGCTGCCCCGTAAACGCCGTTTTTAAGGACGGTCAAATCTTTATCGCCGTCGAGACCCGGCGCGACGACTTCGAGCCGCAGCTTGGCAAATCGCTAGCGGATGAAGCGACGCTAATCGCCTATGAAAGCGAGATAGAAAGCTTTACGCAGATAGTAAAAGAGCTAAATTTAAACCGCAAAATTTGGTAGCGCGGCAAGCGGTGCGCAAACGAAAACGAAAGGGAAAAATGTTTGAACTAAATAACGAGCAAAGGGCGTATTTCGGGCTTGATGCAGTGCAACAGAGCTGGGAGCGGGTAGAGTTTGCCGGAGATAGATTTAGACATGCTAGCGTGCTGTATTTTGAGGGCGACGTCATCAAAAAGCACGTGGTTTCCACAGACGAGCTTTATGCGGAATACAGCTACGACGAGGCGACTAAGGGGCGCGAGATATTGCTGCCTAAAACCGCAAAGGGCAAGGAGGCAAAGCTAACGCCCGCAAATTTTGAAAAGCGCACGCCCCTTGGAGTCTATTTATACTCTAATAAATACAGCCTGCGAATCGCTAGCTTTGCCTCGCAGACCACGTTTTACGACAGCGTATGGGAGAGCGGACACGGACGCAAGATGGATTTTAGAAGCGAGATAGAGCGCTTTATCGCGCAGTCGGACTCGGATCACGTGCGTAAGATCGAGGAGTTTAAGAAAGCTGGCCGTAAAAATATCAAATTTAAAAGCGGGGATTTTTTCCGTTTTAAGCTTGACCGCAACCGCTACGGCTTTGGCAGGGTGATTTTAGACGGGCATAAACTGCGAAAAAGCGGCCTTTTATCGGAAGGCCACGCGATGTTAGGCTTTATGGGAAAACCCGTTTTTGTCGAGCTTTTTGCGTATGCGTCGCAGGGCGAAGCAAGCGTGGGCGAGCTGATGTCGCGCCCTAGGCTGCCTGTGGACGTGATGTTTGACAACGCGCTTTTCTACGGCGAATTTGAAATTTTCGCGCATGAAAAGATTGATGTCTCGCAGCTTGATTTTCCGATGAGTTTTCACGTTAGCCCCGCGCGGACGTATTTGCAGTGGGGATTTATAGAGATCTGCTCAGACGAGCAAAGCGTGATGAAGGCTGCTTCGCGCGAACTAAAAGAGCTGATAGAAGAAAATAATTTTAAATTTAACGGCATCGGTTTTAGTCCGCGATACGCGCAGTTTGAGATTGCTGAAATTTTGCGCGGCGAGGAGCTTGCCTACCAAACAAACGACCTAAGAGACCCCGAGATCGGCTGGGCGAGGCAGGAGCTGATGCGCATTTTCGGACTCGATCCGGCTAAAAGCTACTTTGAGAACGCGCAAAGGCTAGGCGTTAAGACGGTTTTGGAGCCGTAAAGCTTGCGTTAGATGATATCAAGGATGGCCATTATAACTTCTTGATTTTCTATTTTGACGGTAGTACTTTTTCTTTTTTCGTCTTCGATAGCGTTTTTAATGATATCCGGAAGCGAGCCGTATTCAAAGCTTTTTAGGATTTTTACTTTTCTTAAAAATCCTATATCCGCCTCGCCGAAGAACGGAATGTCTTTTTTCGTATTAATAATATCGTCCTTAACGACTTGAACGAAATATACTTCGTTGCCAAATTGCTTCGTTAGCGGTATCATCAAAATATCGCCGTCGCGCATATCAAAAACGAAGTGCCTTATGTTATTTACGGTTATCTGATTGTAGCTCCAATCTTTATAAGCTTTATCCATGTACTCTCTGATGCATTTATCTTTGTTCTCTACGGTATCGTTTATGTTGATTTTATCCGCAGAAAACTCGCCCGCAAAATCGCTATAACCGGTTCCTACAAAGCCCATTTTAGCCATGATGTTTAGGCAATCCCGTTCGTTTAGCCTATCATTAGCCGGGTTAATTTTATGTTGAAAAAACTGCATTTCGTCTCCTTGGGTTAAATTTAGAATAAGCGTAATTTTAGCCAAAGTTAGTTTAAAATATAATTGGATTTATATTTAGCTCGGCATTGGCGCCGTAAAATCATGTTACGGTACAAAAAGAGTAAATTTAAGATAATTCTGGATAGATTAAATTTAAAAAATGCGTAGTCGCGCTTCTACTTTTTTAGCAAACCTTGTTCAAGGTAATTTACTATAAAATTTTAAAATTTCGTCGTAGCACAGATGAAACTCGCAGCCGAAAGCGGAGATTTTTCTATCTGCATGAAAGTGCCCGAAGTACCATTTCTCGGGCTTCGCAAGCTCAAAAATCCGCTCTAACATATCCGTAGTCGGATCGTAAATCGCTCCGCCGCCTAAAAACAGATCGCTAAGCGCAGACATCAAAAAAGTAGGCGCCGTGTGGCTTAGCACTGCGTCTATCTTGCCGCCCGCGCTCTTAAAACGAGCTAGATTGCTAAGCGCGAAATTTAGCTCGCTCTGGCTTGGGATTTCGGCGTCCCAGTAGTTTACGTTTAGCCTGCGCCAAGCCCTGTCGATACTAAACGCCCCGCCGAAAGCTAGAAAATTTCGCCCGTCTATCTCGTAAATTTCGCCGCGCCTAAGCCAAAATAAATTCTCCCCTCCGACGCCTACCTTGCCGCCGAATTTTTCCTCGGTCGGCAGGCCGTAGAGCAGGTCGAAATTTTCGTGGTTACCGTCGATAAAAAGTAGCGTATACGGCAGTCTGCCCAGCCGCTCTCTAACGAGCCGCTCGTTTGGCGTATCGCTAAAAAATAGACCAAAATCCCCAAGCACGACCACGTAGTCCTCGCGCGTAAAATTTTGGCTCAAAAAGGCCTTGTTCGTGATTTTGTGAAGCTCAGCGCTTCCGTGCGTATCGCCGCAAAGGTATATCATTTTTTCTCTTTTTGATTTAAATTTTAGCGCGATTTTAGCTAAATTCGGGCGAAATTTAACTTTGCGGTAGATGAAGTCAAAAATCGCCGTCTTGTTTGCTGCAAATCCTGCGCAATCGTTTGCGTCTTTGTTGTGCGGTCTTTGCAGGCGCGCTAAATTTAGCAAATGCAAGCCGCGTTTAATAAACTTGGCGCAACCGTCGGACGGTTTGGAGCTTTTGCGCGCTTGTAGTGTTTTGCCTGAGATTGGAGCGGTTAAGTCGTTAAATTTAAGAGCGACTTGCAAAAAAGCGGTAGCCCGGTTCGTAAAATCAAAATTTAGTTTAGCAATTTGCGTTATTTTGCGATTTTGTCGCAAAATTTAGCCGTTTTATTCAAATTTAGCGCGCCTTTGGCTACCGTTTAAGCTACGGCGTTTGCAACCTACTTGCTTTGATGCTTAGCACGTTGCAGCCTAAGATAAAGCTTAAGTCTCTGCGGTATTTACGGCGAGCAATTTTGCGTTGCTTCTATCATGGTTTCGGCGCCGTTTTTTGGCTTTACTAGCCAAATTTCGGCTTGATTTAGCGTAGATTCGGCTGATACGGCAAATTTGCATGTTTTTAATTTTTTCGTACGGCGCAAGCATGGAGACGGCCTAACTTTCTGGCGGACTTAGCCCGGCCGCCGGCTTGCTTTTTATTGTAAGGTTTGTGGGGGTTAGAGCGCAGATGCTTTAGCGCTTGTTAGAGGCTTTTATCCGTCTTCTAGGTACCCAGATCTAAAGACGGATTTTAGCCGGCGCAAATTTATACTTTTTGTACTATTTTTCGCAGTCTTTTGCAGTTAGCTCTACTTTACTGAAAAGTGCGCCGCTTGGTAAACGATAGTTCATCACGATACTTTTTGCTTTTTGTAGTAGCATAAGGGTATTTTTATCAGAGCAGAATTCTTCCGTCAAAAGCTCTTTCATGCTAGACGCAAATTCTTTTTCATATTCGTCCGAGATGGTTTCCCAGTCTATGTTTTTCGAATTTTTAAAGACGTATTCGTAGGCGATTACCTCGTCTTTGCAGCTTACTTCGGTAGCCTTTATGTTTTCGTCTTCCATTTGATTTAACGCTGATTTGCCGCCGATGACGGCTAGTCTTAGATACGGACTACACTCCGCGCCAGCCAGAGCTAGTACAAGAGCGCAAATGAGACAAATTTTTCTCATCTTTTTGGCGTTACCAGCATATTTACGTAGCGACCTTCTAGTAGCGGCTCTTTATCGCGGTCGGAGACGTCTTTTACCATCTCCCAGACTTTTTGTAGCATCGCGACGCCCGCTTCTGGATTGCTCATCTCGCGACCTTTTAGAAATACGCGAAATTTGACGTGTTTGCCGTCCTCTAGAAACTCAAGCGCATGCTTGACTTTGTAGTTGATGTCGTTTTGAGCGATTTTGACGGAGAGTTTGATCTCTTTGACTTCGATAGTTTTTTGCTTTTTCTTGGCCTCTTTTTGCTTTTTTTCCTGCTGGTAGCGGAATTTGCCGTAGTCCATTATTTTGCAAACGGGAGGTTTGGCATCAGGTGCGATTAGCACTAAATCAAGCCCCATTTTCTCGGCTATTTTCAAGGCCTCTACTTTTGGGATGACGCCGTATGCGGTGCCGTCGTCTCCCACGCATCTTACTTCGCTCGCTCTGATATCTTCGTTGAGCAACACTTCGTTTTCTTTAGCCAATTAGTTTTTTCCTTTAAGTTGAAATTTGTTGATTATATCCAAAAATATTGTGTTTTTATTGTATTTTTCGTAGAAATTTATTGCGCTGTGACAATTTTTGCAGATTTTGGTAAAAGCCAGGCTTAGCATAAAGCCGTGCCTAGCTCAAATTTAGCGGATTTTAGTCCGTATTTCAAAAACTTACCTCGGCGAGTTTTGATTTTAGAAGCCCTACGAATTCGTCCAGCTTCATATCTTTTTGTTCTCTAGTCGTGCGGTCGCGCAGAGCGATGGCGCTATTTGTCACTTCGTTGTCGCCAAGTACGGCTATCATCGGCACGCGCTGTTTTTCTGCGGTGCGGATGCGTTTGTTTAGACTCTCGTTTTTGCTTGCGATTTCGCTGTCTACGCCGATTTTGCGTAGCTCTTTGGCGACGGTTTTAGCGTAGTCTAGGTGCGCGTCGCTAATCGGCACGATGACTACTTGCGTCGGAGCGATGAAAAACGGCAGCTCGCCGCCGGTGTGCTCGATCAAAATGCCGATAAACCTCTCAAAGCTTCCCAGTAGCGCGCGGTGTAGCATGACGGGTTGCTGGCGTTCGTTATTTGCGTCGATGTAGCCCAGATCAAAGCGCTCAGGCAGGTTAAAATCGACCTGGATCGTGCCGCACTGCCATTTTCGCTTCAATGCATCGGTGATTTTGATGTCGATTTTTGGACCGTAGAATGCGCCGCCGCCCTCGTCGATACCGTATTTAAAGCCGTTTTCATCAAGCGCTTCTTTTAGAGCTTTTGTCGCCGTTTCCCAAATTTCGTCCCCGCCGATAGCTTTTGCAGGCTTGGTCGAAATCTCCATCTCGTAGTGGAAGCCGAAATTTTCCATTATTTTGCCGGCAAATTTTAAAATTTCTAAGATATTTTCTTTGATTTGGCTTGGCATACAAAAGATGTGCGAGTCGTCCTGGGCAAATTCGCGCACTCTAAAAAGTCCGTGTAAAACGCCGCTTTTTTCGTGGCGATGCACGACGCCGTATTCGAAAAATTTAAGCGGCAAATCGCGGTACGAGCGGATGTCTGACTGATAGACCTTGATGTGACCGACGCAGTTCATCGGCTTTATGCCGTATTCTGCCTCGTCGATCGTCGTAAAGTACATATTTTCTTTATAGTTTGCGTAGTGGCCGCTCTTTTTCCACACGTCGGCTTTTAGTAGCTCAGGACCTCTAACCGGCTCGTAGCCTCGGTCGCGGTGTGCTTTATATAAAATTTGCTCGAGTTTGGAGCGTAAACGTCCGCCGTTTGGTAGCCAGATCGGTAGGCCGCCGCCGACCTCTTCGTCGAAGGTAAATAACTTCATCTCCACGCCAAGCTTCCTGTGGTCGCGTTTTTTGGCCTCTTCGATGATGCGGATGTGCTCTTTTAGACTCTCTTTGTCGGCAAATGCCGTGCCGTAGATGCGGTTTATCATCTCGCGCGTTTCGTCGCCGCCCAGATACGCGCCGGCTACACGCGTTAGTTTAAAAAATCTTAAAAATTTGGTATTTGGCAAGTGCGGTCCGCGGCACAAATCCTCGAAATTTCCCTGCTTGTAGCTGCTGACTTCGCCTTCTGGGATGCGTTTTAGCACCTCTTGTTTTAGCTCGTCGTCTTTAAATTTATCGCTCATAAAGGCTTTTGTGGAGCTTGCTTTGACGATGTCAAGTTTAGCTTCAGCGAGTTCTTTCATCTTGGCCTCTATCGCCGCTAGATCTTCGTCGCTAAGCTTGCTGTTGGCATCATCAACCTTAAAATCATAATAAAATCCGTCCTCGACGTTTGGTCCGACGAAAAATTTAGCCTGCGGATAAAGCTCTTTGATCGCCTGCGCCATGAGGTGCGCACAGGAGTGCCTGATGACGTTTAGCGCGTCGGGGGAGTTGTCAAAATAAATCGGTTCTGCGGCGTTTTCTCGCCCGTTGATACTCTGAGTATCGACTATGTTTCCATCCAGTTTGTATGCGATGATATCGCTCATTTTGCGTCCTTTTTATCGAAACATCTTTCTTACGCTGAAAGAATTGGGCTTGATTTTAGCCAAATTGTTTTTAAGCTTTACTTAATGTTTTATTTGATTTGGGTTTAAACGGCGGTCAAATTTGAGTTTTGAATATAACAAAATATATTGATTAAATTTTAAATATTGCCAAATCGGTAATATTCTCAATATAATTTATTATATTTTAAGAAAACTATCACTAATATTTCATCGAATGAATCATGCATTTATCTCGTCTTTGCATTGTTTTGATTCATTTTTCTCCCAAATTGCGCAAAGGAGTGGTTGCCTTTGCGCCTTGATCATTGAAATTTTACTTCAAGAAAAAACATAATATACTTTTAGCTTTAGTAGGCAAATTTGACGAAAATTTAGCGTTTGGATTTACGGCGCGAAAGATAAAGCAAATTTGAAAATTTGAATCCGAAAGAAGCGAAATGGTGGCCCCGAATGGACTCGAACCATCGACCACTACCATGTCAAGGTAGTGCTCTACCAACTGAGCTACGGGACCGAACTGCGAATAAATTAAAAAATGTAAATTTATCTAAAATTACATTGAAGTTTGCTTAAATTTTAGATTTATCTGAAGTTTTGAAATGAAATTCGGCTAAAAGATCCCTTTTGAAATTTAAGGCAAATAAATATAAGTTACATAAAAATTATATTTTAAATAAAAATAATCAAAAAAATTAAAATAATTTTCGTAAAAAAATTAGGAAAAATCATAAAATGTTTCAAATTTTCCCTAAATTTAGGGATTTATAAAATAGAACAAATTTTTAATAAAACTCATAGTAAACTCACGATATTATAACTATAATGCTATTACGATATTTCATCCAAAGGAGGACGTATGCAAGAGCAAATGTCAAGACGCGATTTGTTAAAGCTAGGTATGGCGGGTGCGGGCGCGCTCGCGCTAGGTGCGGTAAATGCGCAAGCAAGCGCGCTAAACGCAAAAGACGTCAAATTTGACGAAGAGTGGGACGTAATCATCATCGGCTCGGGCTTTGCGGGGCTTGCGGCGGGCTTAAAAGCCGCGCAAAAAGGCAATAAGGTCTTAATTCTGGAAAAAATGGGCCGTATCGGCGGAAACTCCGTCATCAACGGCGGCGGTATGAGCGTACCGATGAACCCCGTGCAGGAAAAAACGGGTATCAAGGATAGCAAAGAGCTATTTATGAACGACTGCTTAAAGGCTGGACTTGGCATCAACCACCCCGAGCTTTTAAGCACGCTAGCAGACCGCGGCCTAGACGCGTTTAAATTCCTCGTAGATAACGGCGTACAGTTTAAGATGGATCACTGCGCGCACTTCGGCGGACACAGCGTCGCGCGCTCGATGCTAACCACAAACGATAGCGGCTCAGGCTATATCCAACCGATGCTTGAAAAATTCGAAGCGCTAAAAGACAAAGGCTGCGAGCTTCGCCGCCGCGCCAAATTTGACGACTTCGTGCTAGACGACAGTGGCCGAGTCGTGGGCGTAACGATCAGAGAAGAGTACAGGTTTGACGATAAGCTTTACAGCGACGACCTAGAAAACACGAGCGGCACGAAAAAGACGCTAAAAGCGAACAAGGGCGTCGTTTTGGCAGCCGGTGGATTTTGCCGCGATAAAATTTTCCGCAAGCTGCAAGACCCGCGCATCCCAGACGACGTCGATAGCACGAACCATCCGGGAGCCACCGCGGGCGCGCTGCTAAAAGCATTTGAGATCGGCGCGTATCCGGTGCAGGTAGACTGGATCCAGTTTGGTCCGTGGGCAAGCCCCGATGAGAAGGGTTTTGGCACCGCTCCGATCCTAACTCAGCAAGGCACGTTTAAATACGGTATCGCCGTGGACGTGCGCACGGGCAAGCGCTTTATGAACGAGCTAGCCGACCGCAAAACGCGCGCGGACGCGGAGTTTAAAATTTTACGCGAGGATCCAAAAGCCTATCCGATAACATTCGCCGATACCAAAACGGCGTTTAAAGACCTAAGCGAAGAGGTCGTGCAAAAGGGCATGGCAAGCGGCAAACTAGTGGGCGAGTGCGCTACGCTGGATGATATCGCTAAAAAATACGGCGTGCCTGCGGACGCGCTAAAAGAAACCGTCAAGAAGTATAACGAAGGCGTCAAGGCCAAAAAAGACGAATTCGGCAAACAAGAAAGCGCGCTAAGCGAGATCAACGAAGCAGGACCGTTCTACGTCATCCGCCTATCGCCAAAGCCTCACCATACCATGGGCGGCCTAAAGATCAATGCCAAAGCCGAGGTCATATCAAGCAAGACGAATAAACCGATCCCAGGCCTCTTTGCCGCAGGCGAGATCACCGGCGGTACGCACGGCGCGAGCAGGTTAGGCACGGTTGCGATAACGGACTGCATAGTTTTCGGAATGATAGCCGGAGAAAATATCTAAATTTGATAAAACGAAGTTCTCGCGAGTTTATGCTTCGTTGGATCTAAATTTTATCGCTAGATGAACTAAATGTTCTATCTGCGCTCTAAAATTTAGATCCGCCTCGCCTAAAGCCCGCGATAATTCGTTTTAATTTCGTATCGCAGGTCAAATTTGGCTTGCGATATTTGATTAAATTTGACGGCAAATTTATAAAATTCACTTCCCAAACTGCGACGCTTTGCCTGCAAGGCAAAGCAGTGTCGCCACCTTAAAAGCGTCGTAGGGGGAGGGGGATTAAAGGGGGTGGGGAGCGACTTCGCAATTTAAGCCCCCACCCCCTTTACAACAAAGTAAAAAACAACCGTTTGAGGTTGTTTTTTACTTAAAGAGTTAAATTTAAAAACCGAATTTGCCCCTCAAATTTAAAGGTAAAAGAGTATATCTCTTTAACTCCTCACAGAAAGGAATTCGCATGAAACATAAAGCGTTTCTCGCCTTGTGCGCGTCTATGCTACTATGCTCTTTTGCATTTAGCGTAGAAGCCTTAGGCGCAAAGATAATGTCTTTAGCCGATCTTAACGTCACTGATGAACTGCGAGCCAAACACCCGCTAAAGCCTCATCACGAAAAGCTAAGCTTCACCTGTCTTGATTGTCACGAAGGACAAGGAAACGATGCTAGTAAATTTAAATCTATCGGCGATAAAGGCTGTTTGTCCTGTCACGGCGACAAGAAAAAGATAGCTAAAAGACTAGAATACATGGATCTGCTAAAAGCAAATCCCCACAACTCGGTTCACGACGGCCCTACGCTATACTGCGACGAGTGCCACAACGAGCATAAAAAATCAACCAATATGTGCACGGAGTGCCACGAACACGAAGTTCCGCAATGGATGGGGGTAACGCCATGAAAATTTCAAAGAAAGTACTAGCGCTTATTATATTAGTAAGCGGCATTATAGGGTTTTTAGTCGTACTTCCCGTGCATTACGCCCTAGAAGAAACTAGCGGAGAGAAGTTTTGCGTAGTGTGCCACGAGATGGATCCTATGGTTATAGCTTATAGTAGCGACGTTCACAGCGGCAAAGGTAAAAGCGGAGTAAGGGCTAAATGCGTAGACTGCCACATACCTCACGACAACCTAGCCAAATACGTTTTAACTAAAGCTAAAAACGGATTAATGGAGGGATACGTTCATTTCTTTAAAGACCCCGAGGCTATAGACTGGCATAAAAACAGAGAGAAAAGAGAGCACTTCGTATTTGATAACGGTTGCGTTAGCTGCCATACGAATTTGGTGGATAATAAGCTAACAAGCCCGCAGGCTCAAAAGATGCACGCTCACTATCAAAGCTTGCTAAATACGGATAAGCAACTAACCTGCGCTAGCTGTCACGCCGAGGTAGGCCACAGCGGGCTAAACAATATGCTAAACTACTGGAAGCCTGAATACAAAATCTACGAAAAGAAAGCCGCAGTCAAAAAAGAAGAGATAAAGAAGGCTTATTTTGGGGAGGATTACGTAGCGCCAAAAGTAGAAAATAAAGAAGGCAATGCCACCGAAAAGTAGGCTAAAATGAAGAAAATTTTGCTCGTTAGCGACGACGCTCAGATGCAGCTAAACCTCAACGCCGCGCTTTACCGCTTTAACATCCGCATAGTTCGCTTTGAAAATTTAAGCGAGCTAAAAGAGGATTATTATAGCGGCAACCGCTACATCTTTTACGTCATCGACGTAAAGACGAAGGATCTGGCAAATTTCGACTCGGTCAAATTTCTGCGAGATAACGGGAGCCTAACTCCCGTTATGATCCTGATAGATAAGGCCATTCCCGCGCTTTATAAGAAAATTTACTACGCCAAATACGACGACTTTATGGTTAAGCCGTTTTTGTCCGAGGAGTTTTTGTTTAGGGTGTTTAGAAACTGCCGAATTTTGCTCGGAAGCAAATTTGAGCTAAAAAACGGCGCCGTTTACGACAAAAACAGCCTTACTCTGCACATAAACGGCACAAATATAATGCTCGGCAAAAAAGAGGGATTGTTTTTAGAAATTTTAGCCAAAAACGCCCCGCACGTAGTAACGATTCAAGAGCTTGAGTGGAGTATCTATAAGGACGAAGAGGTCTCGTCCGATCGTCTGCGCTCGCTCGTGCGTCAGCTGCGCGCGAAGCTACCTTTTGAGCTAATCAAAACCGTGCGAAGTATCGGATATAGCATAGACGGGTAAATGCGCCCGTCTTTTTGCGCTAAGTTTAGCCCGCTAAATTTACGCCGTTTTTACCGCTATTTTTAAATTTACGCCGCCGCGTAAAATAAAAGCGCGGATTCCTCCTTTTTGAGTTATAATTGCGATAGATTATCATAAAGGAGAGGCTATGCAAGCAAAAAAGGTCAAATTTAACGACGCGATTTCAGAGACGCTGTTTATAAATTTATATTTTCGCGCGCTGGATAACGACGAGCCCGAACCGATCCTAGGCGATCCCTTTTCGCACCCGGTTATGCAGCGCATAGATTATGATTTCGCTAAATTTAAAGGCGGCAAATTTAGCAAAACCGGCACCGTGATTAGAGCGCGGTTTTTTGATGACGAGATTTTAGATTTCGCTCGCAAAAACGCGGGCGAAAAGCTAGTCGTAGTCCAGATCGGAGCAGGGCTTGATACGCGTCCGCTAAGGCTTGAAAAGCAGATATCTGGCGCCTTGTTTTACGACCTTGATTTACCGGACGTCATAGATTTGCGCGACGAGCTAGTGCCCAAATCCGCGCTAAATTTTAGCCTCAAAGCCTCGATGTTTGAGACCGCGTGGATGGACGAGCTGCGCGCGCGGCACGAGGGGGCGAAGTTTATCTTCGTGCTAGAAGGCGTGGCGATGTATTTTAGTGAGCCCGAAATTTCGGCGTTTATGCGAAATTTAGCGCAGAGATTTAGCGGCGTAGTTATGCTTGATTTACTCAGTCGTTTCGCCGCTAGCATAGAGCCTAAAAAGCACGATGTACTGCGCTATATCGCAAATCCGCCTAAATTTAAACTCAGCATCGACGACGAGAGGTTGCTTGAAGCGTGGGACGAGCGCATTAAGCTTTTAAAAACGGGCGTGATGATGGACATAAGGCCTGAGAAATGGTGCCTCGCGGCGAAAATTTTCCGCATTTTTAGCAAGATCAAAAACTCGTGCAAGATGTGCGTCTACGGGCTAAATTTAAGCTAAATTCGCACTCGGCGGTCAAATTTGCCGCGAGTTTAAATCTTAGAGCGGGCTGGGCGTTTGCTTTACGCGGATTTTGCGGAGTAAATTTTAGCCTGCCTGCCGCGCTCGCATCGGCATTTTAGATATTTACGGCACGGCTTAAAGGGCGCGAAAGAACGCGGCGTGGCTTAAATTTCGCCCGAGTTTTAAACTGCGCCCGCTAGTTTGCAAACGCTCGAAATTTGCCGCAAACGAAACGCCATGCTAAATTCGCGCGGGTTTTATTAGGCGTTTGATTTGCGCGGTAACCGCCCGCAAGGTCGTGCCGCTTGATTAAATTTACCTAGATTTCGCGCCGCCGCCGCGCTATAAAGCTAAAATTTAAAATAAGCCGTTTTGGGTATAATTTTCAAAAATTTCGGAGCGGTAAAATGGACAGAAAAGAGCTTCTAGGCGGCGTAAAACGCATCGTCGTAAAAATCGGCACTTCAACGCTAGCAAACGCGGACGGCTCGCTAAACGAGGATAAAATCAAACAAATCGTAGCAAATTTAAGCGAACTAAACGAAAACGCCGAAGTGGTCTTCGTAACCTCGGGCGCCGTGGGGGCCGGCATGGGGCAGATGAAGCTCGCGCACAAGCCAAAATCCATCGTCGAAAAGCAAGCGCTTGCGGCCATCGGGCAGGTTTCGCTCATACATCTTTATCAAATTTTATTTTGGGCGCACGGCAAAACGATCGCGCAGTTGCTGCTAACCAAAGACGACTTTAGCGACCGCCGCCGCTACCTAAATATGCGTAGCGTCCTGCGCTCCTTGCTTGCTAAAAAAATCATACCCGTCATCAATGAAAACGACCCCGTCGTGGGCGAGGGAATAAGAGGCGTGAAAGTCGGCGACAACGATACGCTAAGCGCGCTGGTTGCGGGACTAATCGAGGCTGATTTGCTCGTGATTTTGACCGATATCGACGGGCTATACGATAAAAATCCAAGCGTTTTTGCCGACGCTAAATTTATAAATTTGGTCGAAAATTTAGACGACGGCATCAGAGCGGCTGCTGGCGCGGAGGGCAGCAAATTTGGCACCGGCGGCATGCGCACCAAAATAACCGCAGCCCAAATGGCGACCAAAAACGGCACGCACCTCATCATCGCAAACGGCGCGGATCCGCGAAACATCGTGCGAGCTGCGCAGGGCTGCGAGGTCGGGACGCTCTTTTTGGCGGGTAAAAATAGGATAAATTCGCGTAAATACTGGCTCGCCTACTCCGCCGCGGACAAAGGCTCGGTCGCTATCGACGCGGGCGCGGCAAAGGCGCTAAAAGAGGGCAAAAGCCTGCTAGCAGTCGGTATCCGCGAGGTCGTGGGCGAGTTTGAGCGCGGCGAAACGCTCGCTATCAAAGACGCAAGCGGTCTGGCGCTAGCTCGCGGCATAACAAACTACTCCTCGGCCGAGCTAGCCCTCATAAAAGGGCGCAAGAGCGAGGAGATCGAGGCGGTTCTTGGCTACAAATACGAGGACGAGGCGCTACATATCGACAACATCGCGCTGATCTAGGTTAAATTTGCGTTTTGTCTGCGGCTAAATTTAGCCTTGAGCGCGTCAAATTTGCGCTAAATTTAGAGCAAATTTTGCTGCATGGCGGGTGAAATTTAAGCGGACGCGGCGGCTAGTTCGGTTAAATTTAGGCTTCGCGCCGTATAAAACGGACGCGTCGTAAAAGCGCGGGGCTTGTTTTACGCTAAATTTAGCCGAGGCGCTAATAAAAAAAGGAGCATATATGGGTCAAATTTTAAACGAAACTTTGGATGAAATTTACGCCGTTTTAGGGGATGAAATCGAAAATTTAAGCGTGCAGCGCGTAGTCGTCGGGCTATTTTTTACCGGCGTGAAGCTAAGCAACGGCGTTTGCGGCGTGAGCTACACCCCGCTAAAAGCCATCCCGCAGGCCGTTTGCTGCCCCTCTCAAGCCGCTTCTATGCCAAATGCGGGCAATATCTGCGGCAAAAACATCCGAACTCTTTTGCGGGATTTAAACAGCGACGGCGCGATCAAAAAAACCATCGCGGTAGCGGCTTTAAACGCGCTTTCGCAGACTTGTTTCGAGCAAAATCCCGGCGCGCACGCGGTTAAATTTGACGCCGATCCATTTGACGAGCTTGACGTCCGCGAGGGTTCGCTTAGCGTCATCGTGGGCGCGCTCGTGCCTTATATCAAATTTATGATGAAAAACGGCAGGGATTTTCGCATTTTAGAGCTTGATAAAAGCGTGCTAAAACTGCAGGAAGCGGCGTATTTCGTCCCGCAAGAAAAAGCGGCCGAGGCGATTAGGGCGGCCGATAATCTCATAATCACGGGCGTTACGCTGCTAAACGACACGCTAGAAGAGATCCTAGCGCTAAAAAAAGAGGGCGCCAAGGCCGTAGTCGTGGGACCGACCGTTTCGATGTCGCCCGCGCCGCTGTTTGCTAGGGGCGTTAGCTACGCAGGAGGCGTATATACGCAGCGTGCAGACGAGCTTTTAGACGTCATCGCGCAGGCTGGCTCGGGCTATCATTTTTTAGGCAAATACGCCCGTAAATTTACGATGAGCGCGGACGGATTTGCGGCTAAATTTAAAAATTTTAGCCGCGCGGAGGGCGAAAAAATCACGTGGATTAAAAGGCCTTGATTTGCCGAGTTTTGCGCTTTGCTCGTAAAGAGCGCGTAAATTTATAGTCTGCGGCCAAAAGCGCTGCAATAAATTAGAAAGGAAAAGTATGCCTGCGGATAAAGATGCTTGCAAGCTAGATCTAACTGGAAAAAGTATGTCTTTTGCGCTTTCGTGGAAAAAAATTGATTTCGTCGTTACTCCAAGCGAGTTTCGCAGCGTTTTTAGCAGGGAGAATTTCGTATTTTTAGCCGACCGCATACGCGAAAAAACGCAGAGAGAGTAAGATTATATCCAAAGAGCAAGTTTTTAGCGATTACGAGAGGTATTTCGAGCGAATTATCTTGCGCGAGGACGGGCGGACAAGCGAGCTTTGGGATGATGAGGTGCGGCTATATCTCATAGACGGCGAGGATAAGCTTTGCAGTGACGACTCGCTTGAGGGCAAGGCTAAAGGCGAATTTAAGATACTTGATAGCGCCAAGCCGTGCGCGAAGCTAGCTCCTTTTAATTTGCTTTATAACGATGAGAAAAAGCGGCTCAGCACGGCGTATTTCGAGCCCGACGGCGTCTTTGGCCTGCGACTAGCCTATCCTAAAATAGTCAACCTAAGAGACGAAAACGGCGATCTAGGCGGTAACTACGAAACGGACGACTACGAGATGTCGCACGTATATACGCAGCTAGTCGCGAGTATAAAAAAGCTTGCTAAAAAGGCGAAAATCGAAAACGGTAGCGGCGGCGTAAAGGCGGACTTTTGGATCTCAAAAGCAGCCGCCTGCCTAGCGGGGCGGAATTTTTATCTAAAAAGCAACGGATTAAAATTCGTCTAAGTCTCGCGGACAAATTTCGCCGACCGTCAAATTTGACGGTTTTAAGTCGGTATTTTTAAGCATGCTTTAAAATACTCGCAAAATTAAAGGAAAAAGATGGATAAAACTAGATACGAGTTCGTTCAAGTTACTACAGGCGAGCCCCGCAAAAGCCTGTTTTCTCGGGCGGTTTTAGCGTGCGCTACGCCGTTTTCGCTGGGCGTTATAGTTTTTGCCGCGCTTGGAGTTTGGGCGCTAAATTTGAGCCCGGACGAGATTTTGCGGTCGAATTTTTGGACGGACTTTATCCGCGCAGTGCGGGTTTTCGCGCCGTTTTTAGATGATTTGGCTAAAAACGGATTAAAAATCGAAGTCGTAGCCTTTTACGCCTGCGCCGCGTGTTTTTGGCTGTGTTTTTTCGCGGCCGTTTTTTGCCTAAACTACGGCAAAGAGGATTTTAGGCGGGTAAATTTAATCAAACTTACGGCAAGCTTTGTCCTACTTGGCGGATTTTGTTTTCTCGCGCTTAGCGGGCTACTCTTTGCGCCTAAGGGGATGGGCGGCAGATTGGGCGTTTACGTGCGGCTTGACGCCTACGCGCTTGCAAACGAAAGCGCGCCTTATAATCTTGCCGTAGCCCTTGTTATCGGCGCGATTTTTGCGGCGTTTGCCGGCGTGGTTTGCGATTTTATTCGTAAATTTAAGGGCAAAAATGGATAAAAAACCAAGCCCTAGTTATGCTGAATTTTACGAGGCGATCAAGGCAATCGCGGCGCGCGGCGAAGAGGCGCAAACTAGCTTGTTTGAGTATCTTTTAGCGCTTTTAAAGCTCGTAAAAGAGCGCGAAAAGAAGCGGTTAGATTTTGAGCTTTTATGCGAGATTTTAGAGGCGGCCTTTACGGCAAAAAGAGCCAAATTCGACCCAGCGTGGCTGGATATAAAAGAGCCTCCCCAAAATGAAATTTGGACAGCTAAATTTACTAATCCCGAGCTAAATTTAAGCTCGCTTAGGAAAAACTCGGCGTCCAAAGAGGACGCTACGTACGCGCTTGGCGTTATAAAATTTCAGTGCGCCGAGCTAGAGCGGATGCGAGTAAGCGGCGATCTAAACGATCCACAAAGGTGGCTAGGCATAGTTTCGCCAAGCGGCAACGACTGGTATAATTTCACGCCGCAAAGCCTGCTAGAATGCGGCGCTGCCGGTATCATGGACGGCGCGGAGGATGAAAACGAGGCTGTAAACATTAGCTGGGCGAGTCTGGGCGAACTGCTTGAAATCGGTAGAATATACGAATAGGAGAAAAAATGAGCGAGATTTTAGAGATCTGCAAGTGTGCAAAGGCCGCTTGCGGCGAGCTTTTGAGGCTTGATAGCGGGGCTAAATTTAAGATTTTAAACGCCGTAGCGGACGAGCTGCTAACGCAAAAAGAGGCTATAAAAGCGGCGAACGCCAAAGACCTTGCAAACGGCGAGAAATCGGGCCTTAGCGCGGCATTGCTAGACCGCCTAAGGCTAACGGACGCCCGTATCGAGGCGATGGCGCGGGGCGTGCGAGAGGTGGCGGGCTTTGCCGAGGTCGTAGGCGAAAATTTAGGCGGCTGGAGTCATCCAAACGGCATGCAAATCAGCCGCGTGCGCGTGCCGCTGGGGGTGCTTGGCATCATCTACGAGAGCCGCCCAAACGTCAGCATTGACGCGGCGGCTTTGGCTCTAAAAAGTGGTAATGCGGCGATCCTGCGAGGAAGTGCTAGCGCGCTAAATTCGAACATCTTTTTAGTAAGTTTATTTAACGAAGCGGGGGCGAAATTTGGCTTACCGACGGGCTCGGTGCAGCTAGTAGAAAGCCCTGAGCGCGAAGTCGTAGCGCAAATGGCGAAAATGAGCGAATATATCGACGTTTTGATACCGCGCGGTGGCAAAAGCTTAAAAGATTTTATCGCGCAAAACGCGACCGTGCCGATCATCATGACGGGTGCTGGGGTGTGTCATATATTCGCCGACGAGAGCGCAAATTTAAAGCAGACCGCAAAGATAATCAAAAACGCTAAAACCCAGCGCCCAAGCGTCTGCAACGCCGTAGAGTGCGTACTTTTGCACGAGCGAGTAGCGGGCAAAATTTTACCGGGACTTGTGCGTGAGATGCCCGAAGTCGAGTTTCGGGTGAGCGAGCAGCTGCTAGGCGCGTGCGAGTCGGAGTTGCGCGGTTTGGCAAACGTCAAGGTTGCCGGCGAGAGCGATTTTGGTGCCGAGTTTTTGGATCTCGTTTTGGCCGTGCGCGCCGTGCGGGACGTAAGCGAGGCGATCAGCTTTATAAATACGCATTCCAGCGGGCATTCGGACGCGATTTTGAGCGAAAACTACGCAAACGTCGAGCGGTTTTTAAACGAAGTCGGCAGCGCGGTCGTCTACGCCAACGCCTCGACTCGTTTTAGCGACGGTAGCGAGTTTGGATTTGGCGGCGAGATCGGCATCAGCACGCAAAAGCTGCACGCCAGAGGGCCGATGGGGGTGAGGGAGCTTACGACCTATAAATATATCGTCCGCGGAGATTATCAAACGCGTTAGCGGCTTGTCTTTAAAATTTATATTCAAATTTTGTGCTCAAATTTGTAAATTTAAAACATTTGTTGAGTGAAATTAAGAGCTATAAAGGAAAACAATGGTACCAAATTATAAAGATATGATGTTTTTGATATTAAAGTTTATTTATAAAAATACCAGAGTGACACTTAGAGAAGTTTATGCTGAAGCTTATAGATTTTTAATCGAAGACTTTTGTTGTAAACCAGATGAATTAAAAAGAGTTGTTACAAATGGAAAATTTGTTTACGAGGATCGCGCTTCATGGGCTTTGACTTATCTTATAATACCTGAAACTTTTAGAGAAAATAATCAAGATAAGAGTTTAATTAAAAGAGTTGAGCGTGGTGTTTATGAAATTACCGAATACAGTAAAAAGTTGTTTTTAAGTAATAATGTGCACCAAGAATTTGAAAATTGGAAACATGAAATATTTAACAATAAAAGCACTAGAAATGTATCGCAAAAAGACCAATCAGATATATTAAATAACAAGGAAGAATTAAATTATACTCCGATTGAAGTCATGGAGCGAGTTACAAATGAACTCAATGAATATTTAAAATTTAAAATTTTAGACGAAATTTCCCAAAAAGATCCGAGTTTTTTTGAGTATTTGGTGGCGCGCTTGCTCGAAAAAATGGGCTACGGAGTAGGCAGACTAACCAAAAGCGGCGCGGACGGCGGTATAGACGGTATTATAGACGAGGATGAGCTTGGACTATCGCAAATTTACGTCCAGGCTAAAAGCTGGCAAGGCGCGGTTTCGCGTCCTGAAATTCAAAAATTCGTCGGCGCGATCTCGGATAAGCAGACCAAAAAGGGCGTGTTTATCACGACGTCAAAATTTAGCAAGGATGCCGAAAAATACGCCGCAAACGTGCAAAGTCACACGGTCGTTTTGATCGACGGCGAGCGACTGGCAGAGCTGATGATAAAATACAAACTAGGCGTTCAGGTACGACAAAATATCGAGATTTGCGACATCGACGGCGACTTTTTCGGCGATGAAATTTGACCCGTCGCAAGTCGGCGCACAGGCACGCAAGGCGAAATTTATGCTAAAATCGGCGTAAATTTAAAGGAAACCGATGAAAAAACTAAAATTTATCTTCGCTCTCGCCGCGGCGTTTATTTTTAGCGGCTGCTACGAGACGACGCTGCTTACGCGCATACCGATCTCCGCGCTTGTTTCGGACAAAGGCTCGGACGTGAAATCCACGATCGTGCTAACGGGTATAACGCCGCAGACGCACGAAACGAAAACGGTAACGGAGAACGTGCGGGTTTTCGTTCCCGACGCTAAATTTAAGAACTTCCCGACGGGAGAAACCGCCTATGAGATGAGCGTTAGCGTAGGCAAGGGCGAAAAGGGCGGCAAAAACTCGGATAAGCGCGCCGTGCGGATATATCTAAGCCAATACGGCGACGTCTACGGCAAGCTTAGCAAAAACATGCTCGAGCAGTACGCGAGCGTGGCGAAGCAGGGCGAAGCGCCGACGCTAAAAGCAGCGATCAAATTTGAAAACGATACGAAGGACGTCTATGAGCTGGTCGCGGGCAACGAGTTTAAGGCTAGCGACGAGGCGCAAACGGGCGGCGTTTATACCTTGGCGCCGGGGCAGGTCACGGGCGCGATCTGGGCGGATAGCACGGCGGTACGTGACGCGATCACGGGCAAAGCGGTCAAAATCGGCACTCTAAAAAAGGCGGCGAAATGAAAAACGTAAAAATCGGCTTCATCGGTGGCGGAAATATGGGCGGCGCGATGATAGAGGCGCTTTGGCGCGCGCAATCTGACGAAGCGGACGCGGGGCGAAGCTTTGCCGAGGACGAGCGGAAATCCAGCGGCGTTAGCGAGGCGCAAAGAACGAATAATCCGTCGCAAACGAGCGATACGGCGAGCCAGCGCGAATGCGAAAAAGAGACAAAATTTGAAATCATAGCCTGCGCCAGAAGCAAAAACGAGGCTTTACGGCAGAGATTTAGCGTAAAAATAGCCGCGAGCGAAACGGATCTAGCGCGCGAAGCGGACGAGGTCGTACTGGCTACTAAGCCCGCTAGCTACGAGGTTATCTTGCGCCTGATAGCACCCGAGCTTGCGGGCAAAATTTTGCTTCTTTTGGCGCCGGGTTTTGACATAAAACGCGCTAGGCAAATCGTAGGCGAGGGCGTTTATATAGCTCGCGCGATGCCGAACGTCGCAGCCAGCATCGGCGCGTCGGCTACGGCTCTTTGCTTTGACGCGGGATTTAGCGAGCCCAAGAAAGAGACCGTGCGCGAGATAATCGCTAAAATAGGCAAAATTTACGAGATAGACGAGGCCGGGTTTGCCGCATTTACGGGCATCGCAGGAAGCTTGCCGGCGTATGCGTGCGCCTTTATCGAGGCTGCGGCCGATGCGGGCGTGCGGGGCGGATTACCTAGGCAGCTTTGCTACGACGCCGTCTGCGCAGCCGTAGAAGGGACGGCGCGCCTGATCCAAAGCGGCAAGCATCCGGCCGCGCTAAAAGACGAGGTCTGCTCGCCGGCGGGAACCACGATCGAGGGACTTGCCGCGCTTGAAAAGGGTGGATTTCGCGGCGCCTTGATGCAGGCTATCGCCGCTTGCATCGCCAAAGCGAGGGGTTAGGCTCGCGGCTTTTGCTTTTCTGGTTAATTAAAGCCTAGTAAATTTATGTTTTTTGTATTTGCTTGAAATTTCCGCTTGTGATCAAATTCTTGCCTAAGCCGAAAAACGCTCCGCCGCGCTTTTGCCGTAATCGCGCGTTAAATTTTAAAAAGATACCGATGAGGATTATTTCTGGCGCTAAATTTATTTTCTAGTGGGTCTGGCCTTTCGCCCTTGCTGGCCGCAGATACGCTTGAAAAGCTCAAAAATGTAAAAATCCCGACATAAACGCCACCAAAGAGTGCGTGCAAGCGGGCATGGCGGCAAGCTTAAAGCAAGACTACGGCGCGGCGGAAGAAGAAAGAAGTAGGGTGTTTGGCTTAAGCGGTATTTGATTTTTGCGTCTTTGCGGCAAGCGTAGCGTTACGAGAGCTTGCGCAAGGTAAACCGAAACGCTTTATCTCGGATCTGCTCGGCGTATCGTCTTTTTGTGCCTTTTGAGTTAGAATTTTACCCGAAAATAATATTTTTTAATTTTTCACCGCTTTTTACGGCCGATTTTGGCTATAATTACGTCCAAGTTTAGATCGCGGCCGCGATTTACGTTTGCACGAATATTTCTTTTACGATTTTGCAAATTTAATTTTTACGGGTTCAAATTTGTGCCCAAATTTAGCTCCGCGTGTCGGAAAAATTTTCTACGGATTAGAGTATGCATTTTATCGGTATCGACATCGGCTCGACCTCGTCAAAGGTCGCCGTTATGGACGAACGCGGCGAATTTTGCGAGCTATTTTTGCTACCGAGCGGCTTTAGCGCGGTCAAGGTGGCGCGCCAGATCAAGCAAGCTTTAGAGCAAAAAGGCTACGCAGAGGGCTTCGTGACGGCTACGGGCTACGGGCGCGTGAGCGTAGAGTACGCAAATTTGAGCATGAGCGAGATTTTGTGCCACGGACTTGGGGCACACTTTTTATTTGAGCCTGACTGCACCGTCATCGACGTAGGCGGGCAAGACACCAAAGCTATCAAAATAGAAAACGGCAAGCCGACGGATTTTATCATGAACGACAAATGCTCGGCGGGCACGGGCAAATTTTTAGAGATCAGCGCGGGTCGCTTGGGGCTTGAACTTAGCGAAATTTACAAAACTGCCCGTAAAAATCCGGCGATTAAAATTAGCTCGACCTGTACGGTCTTTGCCGAGAGCGAGATCGTCTCGCTAAGCGCAAATGGAGCTGAAACTAGCGAGATCGCCTACGCCATCGTGGATTCCTCCGCGCACAAGGTCGCCTCACTCATCAAACGGCTGGAAAATCAAATTTACTTCTTAAGCGGCGGTCTTAGCAACGTGCCGCTCTTTAAACAGCTTCTAGGCGAGCATTTGGGGGCTGAAATTTTTACTCGCGAAAACGCAATCTACTGCGGCGCGATGGGCGCTGCGATAATGGGAAAAAGGAGAAAAGATGAAGTATGATTTTGCGGAGCTTAAAAAGCGAAATTCTCTGGCGCTTCAGGATCTAAAAGCTGAAGGAAAGAGCGTCGTGGGGACGTTTTGTACGTATTCGCCAAAGGAGCTAATCTACGCCGCGGGCGCGGTGCCGGTTAGTCTGTGCGCTTCGGACGAGGGCCCGATAAACGCCGCTCACGCCGAGCTTCCGCGTAATCTCTGCCCGCTAATAAAAGCAAGCTACGGCTACGCGGTTACGAAAAAATGCCCCTATATGAACGCTAGCGACGTAGTCGTCGGAGAGACGACCTGCGACGGCAAGAAAAAGATGTATGAGCTGCTAGCAAAGCACAAAGAGGTGCGGGTCTTGGAACTGCCAAATATGACGAGCAAGCGCAGTTTGGAGCTCTGGACGCAGGAGCTGCGGGAGTTTAAGGGCTATCTGGAACAGCGTTTTGGCGCAAAAATAACGGACGAAAAGTTAAAAGAGACGATAGAGCTTTTTAACGAGGAGCGAGACGCGCTAAACGAGCTAATGGAGCTTGGCAAGCTAAATCCGACCCCGATTAGCGGTAGCGAGATGCATCAGGTGCTGTTTGCTAGCGACTACATCTACGATAAACGCGAAAAGATCCGTATGCTGCGCTCTTATGTGAAGGCTCTGCGAGAAAAAGATATGAGCGGCACCAAACGCAAAAAGCGCATCATCATCACCGGCTGTCCAAGCGGAGGTATCTACGAAAAAGTCGTCAAGCAGATAGAAGAGTTGGGCGCTGACGTGGTAGCCTTTGAAAACTGCACCGGCACGAAAAACTATCAAAACAACGTTCGGCTAGAGGGCGATTTGGTCGCAAATATCGCCGAGCGCTACCTTAAAATCCCCTGTTCGGTGATGTATCAAAACGACGCACGCTCGGATATTATCAAGGAATTTATCCATGAGTATCAAGCGCACGGCGTCATCGACGTAGTGCTAAGCGGCTGCCACACCTACGCGATCGAGACGAACAAGATCAAAGAAGCCAGCCGCGAAGCGGGAGCAAACTATATGTCGCTGGAGACTGATTATTCAAAACAAGACGTCGGGCAAATTCGCACGCGCTTAGAGGCGTTTATCGAGCTGCTCGGTTAAATTTAGGATTAAAATTTATAAAAGGAGTTAGATGAAGCTAAAACAGATTTTAAAACTAGGCGCGGTATTAGCCGTTTGTTTAAATTTAGCGAGCGCGAATTCGCTCGAGCAGATCAAGAAGGACGGCGTCATAAGGATAGCGACCGAGGGCGTGTATTCGCCGTTTTCGTTTCATAACGAAAAAGACGAGCTAATGGGCTATGACGTCGAGATAGCAAAAGCCGTCGCAGATAAACTTGGACTAAAGCCAAAATTCGTCGAAGCCTCGTGGGACGCTATGTTAGCGGCGTTTGACGCGGGTAAAGCAGACGTAGTATTTAATCAAGTTAGCATTACCGAAGAGCGCAAGAAAAAGTACGACTACTCCGTACCCTATATGACCTCATACTCGGCGATCATCGTGCACGAGGATAACGACGATATCAAGAGCTTTGCCGATCTAAAAGGCAAGCGCTCCACGCACTCGGTAAATAGTATGTGGATCCCTACCGTCGAAAAATACGGTGCAAAACTCGTCGTAGCCGATAGCCTAAGCGACCAGATAAATCTTATAATCACCAAGCGCGCCGACGACACGATAGACGACGCCGTGATGTTTTACGACTACAAAAAACAGCACCCAAAAGCCCCGATAAAACTAATCAAGGCGGGCGAAACGCCGATGTATACGGCAGCGATCGTACATAAAGGCAACGCCGAGCTACTAGAAGCGATAAATAAGGCTCTAAACGAGCTAAAAGCAGAAGGCAAACTAAAAGAGATTTCGATTAAGTATTTTGATAGGGATATCTCGGAGTAAATTTAAGCTGAAATTTGGAGGCGGCGCGGCGGATTTGCCGCCGTTAGCAGATTGATTAGACTTTAGCCGCCTATCTTGCGCCCGTCTCAAAGTCGCGCGTCGTAAATTTAGCGGAGTTTTATTTTGTTTTAACCTTTTTTTGCATAAAATCGTCATTTAAATTTAAAACGAAAGGTGCATCATGAAAAGCGATATGTGCGACATGTGTTGTTGCGAGATGAAAAGCTAGGGCGCTAGGCACGAATTTCTTTTTAAGTGCTTAGCAAGTCGCTAAACATTTAAAAAGAATTTTACTTAATCCGCATGTGCGAGCCTTTTTAAATGAATAGCTAACGATAAATTTAAAAAGGACGAAAAATGAAAAACTTACTAAAATCTTCTCTACTTACTTTGGCGGGCTTAGCCCTTTTAACTAACGCAAACGCAAAAACCATCCAAGAAGGCGTCTTAAAGGTCGCGACCGAAGGCACGTATTCGCCGTATTCTTTCCACGACGAAAAGGGCGAACTAACCGGCTACGACGTAGATATCGCAAAAGCCGTTGCCGATAAACTAGGGCTTAAAGTCGAATTCGTCGAAGCTCCGTGGGATGCGATGCTAGCGGCGTTTGACGCGGGCAAGGCGGACGTGGTGTTTAACCAAGTAAGCATCACTGAAGATCGCAAGAAAAAATATGAATTTAGCGAGCCTTATACCGTTCCTCGCGCGGTTTTGATAACTCACAAAGATACGCAAGACATCAAGAGCTTTGACGATCTAAAAGGCAAAAAAAGCGCGCATTCGGCCACTAGCAACTGGGCGCAGATAGCAGAGAAGCACGGCGCGCAGGTCGTCGTCGTAGACGGCTTTAGCAAGGGCGTAGAGCTAATCGCCCAAAAGCGCGCGGACGCTACGATAAACGACGACGTGACCTTTCTTGATTACGTCAAGCAAAGACCTAACGCGCCTATCAAGGTCGTATTTACCGGAGAGGCGATACCTACCGCCGCGCTCGCGCACAAGGATAACGCCAAGCTAATCGCGCAGATAAATAAGGCTCTTGGCGAACTAAAATCTAGTGGCAAACTAAAAGAAATCTCCGAAAAATATTTCGGTAAAAATATCTCCGAATGATAAATTTTGGCGCGAAGCGGCCTTGCCGTAAAATTCGCGCCCAAGTAAATCCAAAAAAAGGAAAAAACATGAAAATTTCAAATTTATTTAAAGCCGCGGCGATCCTGGCTTTGGGGCTAAATTTGCACGCTAAAACGATCAAAGAAGGCGTGCTAACCGTCGCCACCGAGGGCACTTACGCGCCGTTTTCGTTCTATGACGAAAAAGGCGAGCTAACCGGCTACGACGTGGACGTCGCAAGAGCCGTGGCCAAGAAGCTAAATTTAAAAATCGAATTTTTAACCGCGCCTTGGGACGCGATGCTAGCGGCGTTTGACGCGGGCAAGGCAGACGCGGTGTTTAACCAAGTAAGCATTACCGAGGAGCGAAAGAAAAAATACGAACTTAGCGAGCCATATACCGTTACTTACGGCGCGATCATCGTTCGCAAGGACAACGACTCGATAAAAAGCTTCGCCGACTTAAACGGCAAGAAAAATGCCGACTCGGCTACTAGCAACTGGGCTAAAGTCGCCGCTAGCTACGGCGCTCAAAACGTCACGGTCGATAGCTTTGCTAAAAGTATGGAGCTGCTAATCGCAGGCCGCGTAGATAGCGTGCTGCGCGATAATATCGTGTTTTTGGACTTTACGAAGAATCAGCCCGCCGCTCCGGTTAAAATCGCCGCCGTCGGAAACGAAAAAGACTACATCGGCGTAGCCGTGCAAAAGGGCAACGCCGAGCTAACCGAGCGGATAAACAAAGCCCTAGCCGAGCTAAAGGCCGAGGGCGAGCTAAAAGAAATCTCGCAAAAGTATTTCGGCAAGGACGTTTCGGAGTAAATTTGCTAGGTCAAATTTAGCCAATTTTAACGGGTTAGCTCGCTCGTTTACGCCAGCGGCGATGGCCTATTTGCGGGCTTGCTTGCAGGCTAAATTTAAAAGCCGTTAAATTTAGCCGCGAATTTTAAATTTAGCAAAAAACGCCGCTTGCAAAACTAAACAGCAAATTTTGGCAAATCTTGCAAGTAAAATTTAACGGCTCAAAGGCTCGCGACGAGTAAATTTAAGCCTAAATTCGGTGCGAAAAATGGAGGTAAATTTGGACACGGAACGCATAAACCGCATAATCGAGCTTGTCTCAAGCTCGCTGCTGCCGATGCTAGAAGCCCTAGCTAAGGTCACGATACCGCTCACGCTGGCGTCTTTTGCCTGCGGGCTGATTATCGCCGTGATAACCGCTATCGCGCGCCTCTCAAACGTGAAAATTTTGCGATGGATTTTTGGTGGCTACGTTTGGATATTTCGCGGCACGCCGCTTTTAGTGCAGCTTTTTATCGTATTTTTCGGGCTTCCTTCTATCGGCGTTACGCTTGATACGTGGAGCGCGGCGATCATCGCTTTTAGCCTAAACGTCGGCGCCTACGCGTCCGAGTCGGTGAGGGCGGCGATCCTATCGGTGCCTAAGGGGCAGTGGGAGGCGGCGACCTCGCTAGGTATGACGCACGCGCAAATTTTACGCCGTATCATCGCTCCTCAGGCCGTGCGTATATCGCTGCCGCCGCTATCAAATACCTTCATCGGACTAGTTAAAGACACCTCGCTGGCTGCATCCATAACGATGGTAGATATGTTTATGGTCGCCCAGCGCATCGCCGCTCGTACGTATGAGCCACTGCTGCTTTACGTGCTGGCCGCGCTTATTTATTTAATCGTTTGCACGCTGCTTACCTTTTTGCAAGGAAGGCTTGAAAAACGAACATCAAGGTACGTGTGATGGCGATAAAATTTAAAAATTTAACCAAGAGCTTTGGCGAACAAAAGGTGCTAGATGGTATCGATCTAGAGATCGCAGATGCGCAAACTACGGTAATCGTGGGGTCTTCCGGATCCGGTAAATCAACCCTGCTTCGCTGCATAAATTTACTCGAAATCCCCGAGGAAGGCGAGCTGGAGCTAGACGGCGAGAAGATAAAATTCGGCGGCAAAATTTCGCCAAAAGAGCTACTGCCCTTTCGCAGGCGAACGGGGATGGTGTTTCAGGGGTTTCATCTCTTTCCGCATCTAACGGTTTTACAAAACGTGATCGAAGGACCGACGCAGGTACTTGGTGCCGACAAGCAAACGGCGATAAATAAAGCCCTCGAGCTGCTAGGCAAGGTCGGCATGGCCGACAAGCAAAACGCCTATCCAAACAGACTCTCGGGCGGTCAGAGCCAGCGCGTGGCGATAGCTAGGGCGCTAGCGATGGATCCGTCGTTTTTGCTGCTAGATGAACCAACTAGCGCGCTAGATCCGGAGCTAGAAGCCGAGGTGCTAAAAGTCGTCATAGCCCTAGCCAGAGAGAAAAAATCCCTCGTCATCGTCACGCATAATATGAATTTCGCTCGCAAAGTCGCGGATAGGATTTTGTTTTTGGATAAAGGCAAGATCGCGTTTGACGGCGATGCGGAGAGATTTTTTGCTAGCCAAAACGAGCGCATAATGAGCTTTATCTCGGCGATGGATATAAGATTTTTGAAATTTTAGCGATAAATTTAAGGAGAGAAAATGAAACTAGACACGCTAATCGTAAAAGGCATCGAGGCCAAGCATAACCCTTTTGGAGCCGTCGTGCCGCCCGTTTATCTGGCGACGACGTTCGTGCAAGAGGGGCTAGACGGCTTTGGCGAGTTTGCCTACTCGCGCGGCGCAAATCCGACTAAACAGGCGTTTGACGAGCTTTTTGCCAAGGTAGAGGGTAGCAAATACGCATTTAGCTTCGGCTCGGGAATGGCGGCGACGGCAGCGGCTTTTAGCCTGCTAAAAACGGGCGATAAGGTGCTGCTAAATAACAACGTCTACGGCGGCACTTTCCGCTACGTTAGCAACGTCTTTGCGTCGCAAGGCATAAGCTACGAGGCGGTGGACGATTTAAATTTATTAGAGGAAAAAGATATCGCAGAGAACGTGAGAGCGATATTTATCGAGACGCCCTCAAATCCGCTGCTACGCGTGACCGACATCCGCCGTATCGCAGACATCGCGCACAAAAGAGGCATCCTGGTAATCGCTGACAATACTTTTCTAACGCCTTATTATCAAAAGCTTTTTGATTTTGGCGTAGATATCGTAGTTTATAGCGCGACGAAATACATCGGCGGACACGCAGACGCGATCGCCGGTATCGTCACGGTAAACGACGACGCGCTAGCCGAAAAGATAAAATTTGCCAGAAATACGTTTGGCGGCATAATCAGCCCGATGGACGCTTATTATCTGATAAGAGGCCTTAAAACCCTTAGCGTGCGCTTTGATCGCCAGACGCAAAATACGCATAAAATCATCGAATTTTTAAAATCGCACGAAGCGGTAGACGCGGTGCATTACGCGGGATCGTACTCGCAGCTAGAAAAGCAGATTCAAGCCCGCCAAGCAAGCGATATCGGCGCGGTTATATCGCTGGAGCTAAACGAAAAATACGACTATAAAATTTTTGCTAAATCTCTAGAGCTTTTCGATCTAGCCGTGAGCCTTGGCGGCGTGGAGAGCCTCATCTGTCAGCCTGCGTCCATGACACACGAATCATACCCCAAAGAGCTGCAAGATAAAATCGGCATAAAGCCTAATCTGCTGCGCCTTTCTATCGGCGTAGAAAACGCGGACGACCTAATCGCCGATCTGGCTCAGGCGATAAAAAAGGCTAAAATTTAACTCTGCTTGCTATCTTAGCGCCCTTTATCGCTCGGGCTAAATTTATCAAATTTAGCCTTGGGCTAGGCGGGCAAAATGGGCGCGCCTAGTTTACTAAAGCGGCACCCGGCACCAAGGCGGGCGAATTTATAAATTTTCGCCAAATTAGTCTGTGGCTATTTTGCTTTAAACAAACTAGCAAAAATCCCGACGCCTAAAACTCCCGAGATAACCCACAAACTAGCCTGCGCCGAAATCTCAAATCCGTGATGAAAGATATGCGCGGAAGCGTTTAGATTGGGGAGATTTTCAAATTTTAGCGATTTAATTTGAGCTGATGTCGTTTGGGAGACTGGGTTTAATTGAGCCGAATAAAATCAAAATTTGGCGCTAATTTTGCACGCCGAATTTGTAAGATACGGCTCAAAAATGCAAGGCTAAATTTGACTTCGCAACACCGAGGCAAAGCAGGTTCGCTCCGCCTCGGGGCGCGTATTTATCGCGGATTAAAACGGCTTATACACCATCATCCAAATAATGATAACCATCGCGATGGTCGGCACTTCGTTGTAAGCGCGAAAGAACATACCGCTTTTCTTACAGCGTTTCTCGCGCAGCTGCACCATATAGCGGCCAAGATCCAGATGAAACGCCGCGAGGATAACGACGACGGTGAGCTTGACGCGTATGTAGCCGCTATGTAAAAGCTCGGGCATCGCGACGATGATCAAAATGCCCGTCAAAAACGTGCCGATCAGCGCGACCCAGCCGATGTAGTGGTACATCTTATACTCCTGCACCTCGACCACGCGCACGAAGTCAGGCTTGTCTATATTCTCCGCGTGATAGACGTAGAGGCGCGGCTGATAGAACAAAAACGCCATCCACGAGATGAAACACAGGTAGTGGAAATACTTGATGAGGTTGTAATACTCTGCCATTTTTACTCCTTTTAATTTTTATTTTAGCGGCTTGTCTTTTGAGCGCTTTTTGTGGATTTTGTTAAAATTTGACTTGATAGGCTACATGCCTTATCTTCGTCAAATTTTAACTTCAAAACCCCAAAAATCA
>NZ_CALHVN010000013.1 GCF_938039245.1 uncultured Campylobacter sp.
ACGAGCCTAATCATGGGGCGAGGCCTGGGCGCGGACGTGGCGCTGATCACGGACGGCAGATTTAGCGGCGCTACGAGAGGGCTAAGTATCGGGCACGTAAGCCCGGAAGCTGCCGAGGGCGGCACGATCGGTCTAATAGAGGACGGCGATATAATCGACATCGACGTGGATACGTACGCGATAAACGTGCGCCTAAGCGAGGCCGAAATCGCTGAACGCAGAGCTAAATTTAAGCCGATTGAAAAACCGCTGCCGTTTCGCTGGCTACGGATGTACCGCAAGCTTGTAACAAACGCTAGCAACGGAGCGATTTTGGAGGCGTAATGCGCCTCAAATTTTAAAATATGCCACCGTAAATTTGATCAAATTTACGGTGGTTTTGCTAAATTCTCGCGCGATTTTTATTGGTAAAAGCCTCAAATTTACTTCGGCTAGGCGCATCTAATACTTAGCCGTGATATTAGAATAGTGAGGTGCTTTGCGGTTGTTTGCAGACGACAAGCTCGATCCAGTATGACGCGAGAAATAGAGGCTTTGAGGTGCTTAAAACCTAGTAGATCGGACCGACACTACGTTTCATTGTTAAAAACCTTAAGTTTCTTGATTTTAGGCACGGCGGGCTTTGTTCTATTTTTGCCTTGTTTCATGGTAGCGGGTCAATAATCTTGTCTTATTTGCAAAGTGAAATCTGCCACGCCTAGCCGTTCTTTTGCTTATATTTTTGCGATTAAATTTCATGATTTGAACAGGGTTTTGCTAGTGCGTTTATAAAAACTTTAGCTATGTTGTTTTGTAGATAAACTGCCGAAAGCGAAGTAGTACTGCGTTAAAATTTGGGCAAAATTTGGCGAACATGCTGTTAACTTTTTGTATGACGTTACGACTAGAGCAAAAGTTACGAGTGAACAGGCATACGAAAATCTATTTGTGTTTATCATAGTACTTATTTTAAAATCGCTGCTAAAATTTGTAAGTTTCTATGAGTATCACTCCTCCCCTAGCACGTACGTGCTGCCAGGCTTGTAAATGGATGCCGCCACACCGTCTTCTTATGCCCTCGTTTCACCACTGGCTTTTTTGTGCTCCTTATGCAGAAACTACATAAGATGGTTATTGCAGCGTGTTTTTCAGTTTGCACAGAAGAAAGCTTCTTGAGTCTCGACTACGTTTTTTGAGGCTATAGAGTAGATCGGCTATTAAAATTTATAAAAATTCAAACATCTCTCCGTGCAGCCCATTGTGTATGCTCACGGCTAAAAGCATTTTCTGCATCTCCTACAAATTTGGAAAACTCATCTTCAGTATTTATTCTTTCTAATTGTTCATTAATAAACCCTATTTCATGAGCTGTTAATGCATAAGAAGCCGAAAGTTCAGTAAATCGTTTTGCCTGCATCCAGCTTAAAAGGCTTGCTGCTAGTGCAATAATTACATCTACAGGCAAATAAATAGGATTAATTCCCGTAACTTTTAGTATTGCCAGCACTACCCCAATGAAATTAGCAATAACTAAACCCAAAAAAAATGAATTTGCCTTTTTCTTATTAAAGGCAGCTTTTTTAGCGTACCATTCCCTCTGATCTCTTATCCGTTTCTCACAGTAATTGTTTTTGCGATTATCTAAAGATGAAGAGCGCATTTCTTGCATTACATCCGTAAACTGCTCTTGATCGGCATAGTCTGTCAATTTGCTACAAATATCCTGATTTTGTTCAAAAATCATTTTTAATGATTGTTTAAAGTCATTCTTGGCTATCGAATCTTTAGTTTGGAACGGCTCTGCCCTACTAACATAACGCCAAGTAATAGTTTTTACTGATTCGGCAACTGCGCGACCTGCATACCAATAGCGATCCGGTTTAGCTCCCCATAGATAAGCAGAACAACCTAATGCAGAAACTAGGGTCAATAACTGCACGGCATATATCCATTTATTAGTAATATTAATAGTTGACAAAATAGCCGCTACAATAAGTACAACTAAATGAATCATCAATATGCAAAAAAATGCTTCTGCGAATCTAGTGATAATTTATCTGCTGAACGATACAGCGCAGGAAAATCTTGTTCTTCCATTAATATCTCCTAAATTTTATATCCTAATTCTTGATAAACTATATCCTTATAGTACCAATTTCCATTATCGTTCATTTGATAATTCTTTAAGGCATATGCGATAATTTGAGGAGAAAATGATACAAAAATAGCACCAATATCCTGGATTATTTTAGGACAAGTATTTGGATTCATGTAACGAGTGCCATCAAGATTGACGCCAATAATGCGGCAATCTTTTTCCAAGGCAACTTCTAGTTCCCAACGTACATATTTATGTTTGGATTTTGTATCTTGCCCAATTAAAGAAATAAAAGTTCCAGCCATATTTATACGCTCCCTGCATTTCCTTTTAATATACGCCTCATTTTCGGAATTAATTTCCTGAGCCAACTGGCAATCAACAAAATTAAAATCAATTTTTGAATTATTTTTCCAAGCGGACATAAGCCAATAAGAACGAATATCTGTGCTGCTGAAGCCAACAAATGTTCTAGGTAATCCCATTTTAGCCCCATTATTTAGCATATTCGCGAATAGCCTGAACAATTGATTCGGTATTCCAACGAACATTTACAATTGAATTATCAAAAACAACTCTGGAAATTCGTTCTTGTCCACGAGGAATAATGCCCACAATAGGAATATCTAACTCTTTCGCAGTTTCTATTTCCCATTTCATCCAATCACTATGACTTGTATAGATGCCAGCTAGAGCAAGGACTATATTTGAATTTTCAATTCTTCTTTTTAACACCGATTTAATATATTTTGCATTTTCAGAGTTAATAGGTTCCTCTTTTGTTGCTTCATTTGGCTTATAGAAAAAATAGTTTCTGCTATCAAGCAATTTATAAAGTGATTTAAGGTCATCAGAATGATCCCAAGAATGACTAATAAAAATATTGTATGTTTTAGCCACGAATAACTCCTCGTTAATTAAAATTTAAATGAGATTGACTAGACGTAAAGCATTTACTCCTAGAATAACCTCGCCACATACCCCACCAACCTGTCCTGTTTTTCCATCAACTATGGCTAGCAAATCTTCACCAGTGAGCAGACTTTGCGGCGTCTGCTAAATTTACGGCCAAGTAGTAGCACCTCTTCGGCAAGTTTATTTTACTCTCGTCTTTTAGGGCTTTTATCGCTTTTTCGACCTCTTTTTATCTGTGTTTAGTGCCTGAACCATCTTGCCAGCTTTCATCGGCTCGGATGCCACTAATAGTTTCAGGATTTGCTCTTTTATTTCTCTATTTGGACTAAATTTACGATGACATTATAGCGAATAGACTTTATATAATCCAGCAAAAAATCTATTTGACGGATGTAAAATTTATAGTGAGAGTCTAAGTGCTTTGTTTTGGATTATTTGTAAAATTGAGCCACCCAAAAGACGGTTTAAATTTAAATTTCCAAGAACAAGAACTTTATTTGCTTCATCTTCTCTTGTTGCGACATAAAATTTGCCCTCCTTTACACTTATAGCCTCTTTAAAGCTCAGCGCATCCGTCCCTAAACCACCCTCCTAAAAGTCGCAGAGCTAGTATGGCGGATACGTCCATTTGAGTAAAATTTAAAGCTGCAAAATCGCCGATTTCTAAAATTTGAGCCGGTTTTTGTAACGGCAAACTAAGTCCGCTTTGCCGAAGCGCCAAACCTCCGAATTTTGCTTACGATGGTTAAATTTATGCCCGCGCATAAGCCTTAAAAATTTTATGGATCTTGCTAGCACTGAATTTAGCCGCACGATTTACTCAAATTCACTTTGCCAGCTCAAAAATCGCTTTGATATTTTCCTTCGTATAGAGCTTATCTTTGCGCCAGTTTGCCGCGTAGTCGTAGGCTAAATTTACGACTTCATCTAGCGTTTCGCCCTCTATACCGACGGCTTTTAGGCTAACGGGAGCGCCGATTTTGCTAAGCCATGCTTTAAAGGCGGCGATGCCTTCGTTAGCTGAGTTTACGCCGAAAATCTCGCGCGCAAAACGCTCGAACGCGCCCAAATTTCGGCTCTTATACCACTTCATCCACGCAGGCATTATGACTGCTAGACCAGCTCCGTGCGCGCAGTTTACGACCGCGCTCATGGCGTGCTCGAGCATGTGGTTTGGGTAGGAGTAGCCGTGCGTGCCGACGTATGTTAGTCCGTTTAGCGCCATCGTCGCCACCCAGGCAAACTCGGCTCTAGCATCGTAGTCGTCGGGGTCAGCTAGTAAAATTTCGGTCGTTTTCATCACGGTTTTGATGTTGGCTTCGATGTAGAGGTTGATGATGCTAGGCTGCACGCTTGCGGTGAAGTAGCCCTCGATGCTGTGCGCGATGACGTCGGCGGCGGAGTAGGCTAGATACTCGCGGCTCACGCTAGCTTGTAGCTGCGGGTTTACGACCGAGACTAGCGGATATAGGACGTCGCCGTGGATGGAGAATTTTTGCTTCGTGGCTTCGTTTGTTACGACCGCGCCCGAGTTCATCTCGCTACCGGTTGCCGCAAGGGTAATGACGTCAAAAATTTTTAGCGCGCGGCTCGGGTTTTTACCAGTGAAAAAGTCCCACACGTCGCCCCCATATAGCGCGCCAGCGGCGATGGCTTTAGCGCTATCTAGACAGGAGCCTCCGCCTACGCTTAGCACGCTATCGGCGTTAAATTTCCTAGCTAGCTCGATGCCTTCGTAAACTTTGCTTAGCACGGGGTTGCTAACTACGCCGCCAAGCTCTATAAACTCTATGCCGTTTTCTTTTAGGCTTGCCGTGACCTTGTCAAAGAGTCCGTCTTTTTTGATGCGGTCGCTACCGTAGATCAGTAGGGTTCTTTTAGCGTCAAATTCGCGCATATAAAGCCCGATATTTCGCTCTTTATCTCTGCCGAATTCGATTTTTACGGGGTTATGAAAAGTGAAGTCAAACATCTCGTTCTCCTTAAAATTTTAGCTTCATTATAGCGACAAAAGCTAAAATTTAAGTAGAACGAGATTTGCAAATCAGCGCTTATTCGCGCAAATTTCCAAAGTATTTGTCGTCGTTTTTCTCGACGTGTTTGATGTTAAAATGGACGAATTTATATCCGCCAAAAAGCGCCAAAACCCAAAGAAAAAGAAAAACTATCGCTTCTATCATTTTTATCCTTAATATGCGTGATGATCGCGCTCTATCTCGCTTGCGGTGATCTTTTTGCTATCCATCGCGCGCCAAACCGCGACGATATAGCCCAAAACTACGGGTACCAAAAAGCTTACGTAAAACATTACGTTTAGCGTGTAGCGGCTGGAGCTCGCGTTTTTGATAGTTAGCGAGCTTTGTAAATCGCTAAACGACGGATAAAACGCCGTACCGTTTAGCCCCGATATCAAAAATAACGCGGTAACTACGAGCACGACACCCGCGCCAAAAGGCACGATGCCGTAGATGCTTTTCGTAAACGCGCCCTTAAATACGCCAAACAGCACGCCGCAAACGCCCGCGACCGCCGCAACGGCTATTATCGGCATATCGGCGAAATTACGAGCGTATTTAAACGCGACTACGGAAACTTCGCCCGCTTCGTCGTAACCAAAGCCCGGCTTACTAAGCACCCAAGCGGCAAAAGCTAGAAAAAACGGTAAAAACAAAATCGTATTTTTTAGCGCCGCTTTTCTGGCGCTAGCTCTTATCTCCTCATCGTCGATGTTGTTGATGAGGTAGAGCGCTCCGCCCACGCGAGAGAGAAAAAATACCGCGATGCCTAGCGGATAGAGCATGATATTGCCCAGCGCTTCAAGTCCGCGAAACGGCGTTTGCCACTGTACGAAGTTGTGCTCGTTTAGTAAAAAATCGCTTCCAGAAAAAAACGTGCTAACCGCCATGCCGATGAGTATAACGCCCAAAGAGCCGTTGATGAAAAGGAAAATTTCATAGGTTTTTTGGCCTAGGAAGTTGTCCGGTTTTTTGCGGTATTCGTAGCTCACGGCTTGGAGGATAAAGCAAAACAAAATCGCCAGCCACACCCAGTACGCGCCGCCGAAGCTCGTCGCATAAAACAGCGGAAACGCCGCAAAGCACGCGCCGCCGAACATTACGAGCGTGGTAAAAGTAAGCTCCCATTTGCGCCCGATAGAATTTATCACCATGTCCTTTTGAAGCTCGTTTTTGCAAAGCCCGAAAAGCAGCGTCTGCCCGCCCTGAACGAACATCATAAACACTAGCAAACCGCCTAGCAAGCTAACTACGCACCACCAGTAAATTTGTAAAAATTCTAAACTAAGCATGGTTTTCAAATCCTATTTTTATCTGTTTTAGCATGATTTTTATCTCGGCTATCAAAAGCGCCGTAAATAAAACGGCAAATAACCAGAACGAAATTTTGACGTTGGTGTCGGCTAAATTCGTCGCTCCCACCCCCACCGTCATGAGATCTTGCACGACCCACGGCTGGCGCCCTACTTCGGCTACTATCCAGCCCGCCTCGATCGCTACCAGTCCTAGCGGGATACTAAATACGCACGCCCACAGCAGCTTTTTGAAATTTTCGATATCGTTTGCCATCGTAAGATACGTAACGACCAAAAACAACGCTAAAAAGTAGGTGCCAAGAGCCACCATCAAGTGAAAGCTATAAAACGTAGTGCCGACCGGCGGTACGGCGCTTTCCGGAGATTTTAGGTAGCCGTAGCCTAGAAATTTCATATTTTGAGCCAGAGTTTGCTCGGCTTGCTCCATCGCGGCTTTATCGCCCGATTTTTTAGCGGCGTTGTAGCTAGCTAGTGCGCTAACGGCTAGCGAGCCTTTGGCCATCTTGCTTGCGACGCTTTCTATATTTTGCGCTTCGTTGCCGTAGACTAGATCCTCGATGCCCGGAGTAAAGCTATCAAATTTTCTAGTAGCCATGATTCCAAGCGCGTAAGGCACTTTTAGTTCGAGTAAAAACGTGTCCTTGCCGTCGCCCGATTTTTTAGACGGATCTAGCACGCCCATCGCGACTAGGCCTGCGTTTTGTTCGCCTTTATAAAGGCCTTCCATCGCGGCTAGTTTCATCGGCTGGGTGTGCGCGACCTGATATGCGCTCTCGTCGCCGCTAAACATCAAAAACAGCGAGGTCGCAAGCCCGAAGCTCGCCGCTACGACGATTGATTTTTTAGCCATGACTAGGTGGCGTCCCTTTAGGATAAACCACGCCGAAATGCCTATAACAAAAAGCGCGCTAGCGACGTAGCCGCTAGTTACGGTGTGTAAAAATTTGATGATGCCTACCGGGCTAAGCGCTACCTCGAAGAAATTTTCCATTTCCATTCTAGCCGTCGCGGGGTTAAATTTCATACCCACCGGATACTGCATCCAGCCGTTTGCGATAAGGATCCAAAGCGCGCTCAAATTTGAACCGATAGCCACGAGCCAGGTCGAGACGAGGTGAAATTTCTTGCTAACCTTATCCCAGCCGAAAAACATAACGGCAAAAAACGTCGCCTCCATAAAAAATGCGAGCAAGCCCTCGATAGCTAGCGGCGCGCCGAAGATGTCGCCGACAAACCAGCTGTAATTAGCCCAGTTGGTGCCGAACTCAAATTCCATTATGATGCCCGTAGCTACGCCGATGGCAAAATTTATACCGAAGAGTTTTAGCCAAAATTTGGTGATTTTTAGCCACTGCTCGCTACCGGTTTTGACGTAAATGCTCTCCATAATGGCGATAATAAAACTAAGTCCCAGCGTGAGCGGAACAAACAAAAAGTGGTAAATCGCGGTGAGCGCAAACTGCGCGCGCGACCAATCGACCGAAGCGATTTCAGACATTTTATTCCTTTGTCAAATTTGAGATTACGAAGTCGGCTTTGGCCTCGTCGCTCTCAAATTTCGAATTTAAACTTTCATCAAAGATAAATACTTTTAAAATCCCGAACATTATGAGCAGCTTGATGGCTATGACGAGCCACAGGCTCTTTCCGAGTTTCATATTCCTAAAGCCGTCGATATACAAAGACGAGATGTTTTTGAGATATTTTTTAATCATAGCTTAATATACTACAGAAATTTAACTTAAAACATTATTTTAAAGTTTCCGTTTTATAAATTTTTTTCTTTAGCTATCAAGCGTTTATAAATTTTAAATAAGGTATAATCACGCAAAAAATTAAAGGGCGCGATATGCAAAAAAATCCAAACGAAACAAAGTATATTTTTATAACCGGCGGCGTGCTAAGCTCGCTAGGAAAGGGCATCGCGGCGGCTTCTATCGCCACGCTTCTTAAAAATACGGGCCTAAAAGTAAGCATGCTAAAAGCAGACCCCTACATCAACGTAGACCCCGGAACCATGAGTCCGCTCGAGCACGGCGAGGTTTTCGTCACCGATGACGGCGCGGAGACGGATCTGGATCTTGGGCACTACGAGAGATTTTTAGACGAGAGCCTAAGTCAGGATAATAACTTTACGACCGGCCGCGTCTATAGCTCCGTTATCGAAAAAGAGCGCAGAGGCGATTATTTAGGTAAGACGATCCAAGTCATCCCGCACATCGTGGGCGAGATCGTCGATCGCATCAAAAAGGCGGGCGAGGGTCGCGACGTATTGATAGTAGAGATCGGCGGTACGGTGGGCGACATCGAGGGTTTGCCGTTTTTGGAGGCTATCCGCGCCCTTCGCATCGAGGTCGGCCGCAAACGCGCGATGAATATCCACCTAACGCTCGTGCCTTTCATAAAAGTTGCGGGCGAGCTAAAAACTAAACCCACTCAGCACAGCGTCGGCGAACTGCGCCGTATCGGCATTAGCCCCGATATGATCATCTGCCGCGCCGAGCAGCCGCTAAACCGCGAGCTAAAAGATAAAATAGCCGCTAGCTGCGGCGTAGAGCGCAACTGCGTCATCGAGAGTATCGACTCGGCTAGCATCTATCAGGTGCCTCTCGCGTTTTATAATCAAGATATTTTGACCCCGATCGCCGAAATTTTAAATTTGGGCGAATTAAAGCTTGATATGCGTAACTGGGATAGCCTAGTTAAGCGCATCATCGCGCCGACGAAAGAAACCACAATAGCGTTCGTCGGCAAATACGTCGATCTAAAAGAGAGCTACAAGAGCCTAACCGAGAGCATAATCCACGCGGGCGCGAGCCTTGATGCGAGGGTAAATTTAAAGTGGATAGATAGCGAGAAAATCGAGCCTTCAAACGTCGATGAGCTACTTAAAGACGTGGGCGGCGTGCTTGTCGCCGGGGGTTTTGGCGAGCGCGGCGTGAGCGGCAAGATCGAAGCAATCAAATACGCCCGCGAAAACGGCGTGCCGTATCTTGGTATCTGCCTAGGCATGCAGCTAGCGCTCATCGAGTTTGCCCGCAACGTGCTAAAGCTCGAGGACGCAAATTCGGTCGAATTTAAGCCAGGGTGCGTAAATCCTATCATCTATCTCATCGATAGCTTCATCGACGCGCACGGTCAGACGCAGATCCGCACGCACCAAAGCCCGGTTGGAGGCACGATGAGGCTTGGCGCTTACGCCTGCGACGTGAAGCCTGGCTCGCTACTAAGCCAAATCTACGACGGCGCTAAAAGCGTCAAAGAACGCCACCGCCACCGCTACGAGGCAAATCCGAAATATAGAGCCGAATTTGAAGCAAACGGCCTGATAGTTAGCGGCGAGAGCGACGGGCTGATCGAGGCCGTCGAGCTTAGCTCGCCTGCGGCGGGCGCTAAAAACTCGCATCCGTGGTTCGTCGGCGTGCAGTTTCATCCGGAATTTACTAGCCGTCTAACAAATCCGAATCCCGTAGTTTTAGGCTTTATCAAAGCTAGCCTAGAAAAATCGAAATAACCGAATTTAGAGCCGCTCGGCTCTAAATTTTCTTTTTTGCGACAAATTTATCCAAGATTATTTTTACGAATCTTTCGGTAGAGTTTTTGCCGTAGCTAAAATAAAGACTAGGCTCGATAAGCTCGACTTCGTTGATTAAAATTTTATCTTTTGCGCCGATTAGATCTATCCTTGCGTAGACGGGATGGAAGGTAAGCTTAGCTAAAACGTCTCGCGCGATGTTTAAAAAGGCTGCAGTCGGCTCTACGGAGCTAATTTTAACGCCGAAATTCGAGTTTGCCCTATAATCGTCGCTAGCGGGCGATCGGCGTACGGCGTGAGAAAAAACGCCGCCTAAAAATATCAAGCAAATTTCGCCGCTAACGGCGATCTCTTCGATAAAGGGCTGAAGCAAAGCCCCGTTTTTATATTTGCTTAAATTTGATATTTCGTCGATTTTGGCTACGCCGTTGCCGCTCTGTCCGACGAGCGGCTTTATCACGCCGTCCGGACAAATTCGCCTTAGCTCTTCTATATTTTCATCGCCGCTTAAAAGCGTGCTAGGGATCGCGGGAAGTCCTAAAGCCTCAAGTTCTAAGAGGTATTTTTTCGATAAATTCCAGCGCACGATCTTGGCGTCGTTTATTATCTTCGCCCCGCTTTTTTCAAGCTCGCCCAAAAACGATAAAAATTTAGCCGCGTCTAGGCTGTAATCCCAAGCCGCAAGCGGTAAAATCAAAGAATCTTCGTCTAGAGAACCGACGCCTAAATTTTGCCACGGCACTATCTCGCACGGCGCGCCGCCGTCGCTAAACGCGCGGCTTAAATTTCGCAAGTCCTCGTTGCCCTTTGCGTAAGCAAGGCAACTTAAGATAAAAATCCTCACGCGCTACTCTACCCCAAACGCCGACTTTGCGACTACGGCCGGTACGCCGGCATCGTCGTAAAAAATATCCACGTTTACTTTATAAAGCTCTTGTATCAGCTCTTTAGTTATGGTTTTTTTAGCTTCGCCTTTGGCTTTTATCTTTCCGCCGCTTAGTAGCAACACCTCGTCGCTAAACTGCGACGCTAGCGATAAATCGTGCAGTATCATCACGGTAGTTATGCCGTGCTCGCGCGTAAATTTCCTGACGCAGTCCAAAAGCACGCATTGATGGTGCATATCAAGAGCCGAAACAGGCTCGTCCAAAAGTAAAATTTTAGGCTTTTTGATAAGCACGGAGGCAAACATCACCATCTGGCGCTGGCCGCCTGAGAGCTGCATCACGTCGCGACCGGCTAGGTGCAAAATCCCTAGTTTTTTCATTATCTCTACGGCCGAGTTTATTTGCTCGTCTTTTAGATAAAGCCCGAGACTATCCATAAGCCCTAGCAAAACGACCTCAAGAGCCGTTAAACTCGCGTCTACGTAGCTATCTTGGGGCATGTAGCCGATTTTCTTTTTCCACGAGAAATGGTTTTTGAAATTTAACCTCTCGTCGCCGAATTTAATCTCGCCCTCATAGCCCATCTCGCCGAAAATCGCGCTTATGAGCGTAGTTTTGCCTGCGCCGTTGGGCCCCAGTACGGAGTAAACCTTGCCTTCTTCAAAGCTAGCGTTTACGGCATCTGCCGTGCAAAGCGAGCCGCGGTATATCGTTAAATTCTTAAGCTCTAGCATACGTTTTTCCTTGAAAGGATGATCCAGAAGAAAAACGGCACGCCCACAAACGCCGTGATGATGCCGACCGGAAAGAGTCCGCCCGGATTTATAACCTTAGAAAGTACCGACGCAATCGACAAAAACGCCGCACCGACGAAGATAGTAGTAGGCAGGAAAAATCTCTGATCCTCGCCGACTAAATTTCTAGCGATATGCGGAGCGACCAGGCCGATAAAGCCTATAACGCCGACGAAGCTAATTACCGTAGCCGTCATAACCGAAACTATAAGCAAAATTTTAATCCTAAGAGCGGATAAATTTACGCCCATGCTTTTGGCTCGCTCTTCGCCCAGTTTCAAAGCCGTTAGCGCCCAAGTATTTAGCATCAGTAGCGATATGCATACGACCGTTACGACCGTAGCGACGGCCAGCGTACTCCATTTAGCCTTTTGGAGGCTACCGAACAGCCAAAACAAAATCGCCTGCGAAATCTCGGGCGCGGACAAAAATTGCACCAAAGAGAGCATAGACTGAAACAAAAACAAAAGCGCGATACCGACTAAAACCAAAGTAGCCGATCCAAATCGCCTCATCATCGAAAATAAAAACAGTATAGACGCCGCTAGCATCGTCATAACAAACGCACCGATAGGCACGGCGTAAATTTGAGGCAGTCCAAACGAACCAAACGCCATCACCAGCGATGCGCCAAACCCTGCCGCCGCGGCAAGCCCCAGCGTATAGGGGCTTGCCATCGGGTTGTTTAAAAGCGTCTGTATCTCTGCGCCGCCCGCTCCCAAAGCCGCGCCTACGACTAAAGCCATAAGCGCTACGGGAAGCCTAATATCGTAAACGATGTGGTATAAAAATTTATCCTGCTCGCCGCCTAAAATCGGCTGTAAAAGCGTATCTACGACTTCTTTTGGCGAGAGCATAGCAGGACCGGTACCGATATCAAACACCATCGAAATAAGACCCACGACTATAAAGCTCAAAATGATGATTAAGCGCTTAAATTCGCGCTTTCTATGAGCCTTTACGACCTCTTCGGAGCTTATTTTATTCATTTTTCATCCGCTTGGATAGCTATGGTTCCGACTGGAACGACAGGTAGGTACTTTTTGTGAAAATCAACGTAGGTCTTTATCGGATCTACGTCTTTAAATAGCTGCGGATACAAAGCTTTTGCGATATATTGCACCATCGCCATATCCGCAAGAGTTCTTGACGCGCCCATATATAGGCCGTATAGGCGGTTGTTTTTGATAGCCGGAAGCTCCGACCAACCGACGCGTTTTTTAAATCCGTCCAGTCTTTTTAGCGCTTCGGCTTTATCTATGTTTATGCCCATTACCATCGCGGTAGGTTCTTTTTTTAGTTCGGTTTCGCGGCCTGTTATCATTATAACGTCGGGCTTTGCGGCTATGACTTGCTCGGCGTTGATGGGCGACCACTGCTCGACTAGATCGGCCGCGATATTATCTCCGCCAGCTAGATCTATCAGCGAACCCCACATATCTTTACCGTAGGTTATGCCTATATCCTCAGGACCGCCTCGACCGAATTCTATGTAAATTTTAGGCTTAGGCAAATTTGCTTTTGCGATGCGGTCGCCTACTTCTTTTACGGTATCTTCGTATAGTTTAGCGATCTCGTCCGCCCTTTTTTCCTCGCCTAAAATTTCGCCTAAAATTTTAGTGCTTTTTACGTGAAGCTCAACCTTCTCGCGGTTATAATCAAGCACGACGATTGGGATATTTAGATCGGTTAGAGGCTTTAAATCAGGCTCTAGCACGTTATACTGCCAAGATGCGAGTATTAGCAAATCGGGTTTTAGAGAGATAACTTTTTCTACCGAGAACGTGCCGACCTCTACCTCGCCGAAGTCCGCAAGCTTATTTAGCTGCGGTAGGGCTTTGCTATATAGATCCCAGCTAGCAGGCGTCCAGTCCGTCCAAACCTCTTTTGAAAAGCCCACGACTTTATCCAAAGCCTTAGTGCCGCCGACGGCTAAAAAGTCGGTGTAGTAAAAGCCCAAAGCTATGCGTTTAACGGGTAAATTGACTTTTACCTCGCGACCCAAGACGTCTTTTATGACCTTAGTTTCGGCCGCCGCTTGGGTTGCCGAAAATACTGCAAAAAGCACTAATAGCGCTTTTAAAAAAGTTCTTTTCATATCGTTCCTTTTTTGTTGAAATGAGAGCGCAATAATACATAAATACATCTTAACCTAGGTTGAAATATAATAACCAATATCATTTCAAATATAATTTCGACTCGCTGGAAATTATAAGAAATTAAATTTCAAAAAGCTATAATTTGCGCATTAGAAAATAAAAAAGAAGGAAAAAGATGAAATTTGAACCAAAATTTAGCCTTTTTTGCGGCACGGTAGGGGTAAATTTGACCCTCGAGGCGAGCGAAAATTTAGGCAAAAACGGTAGCAAGGCGGCGAAATTTGACGGCGAGGCTTACGCAAAAGCCCGTCAAAACGATGTTAAATAAGGAAAAGATAAAGGAATTACTGAACCAAAGATTTGAAAAGGACATTCACAAAAAACTTTCAGAAATTCCTACGCCTGATGCGTTAAAGGATATATTTAAGGGTGCCGAGCGTATAAAGCGCGCAATCGAGCAAAACGAAAAGATCGTTATCGTAGGCGACTACGACGTAGACGGCGTGATCGCCAGCGTCATAATGGCCGAGTTTTTCGACGACATGGGCGTTAGCGAGTATTTCGTGCGTATCCCAAACCGCTTTAGCGACGGCTACGGGCTAAATCCGCAAATCGTCGAAGAGATCGCGGACGCCAACCTCATCGTGACCGTAGATAACGGCATCTCGGCAAACGACGCGGCTCAAATTTGCAAACAAAAAGGCATCGATCTCATCATCACCGATCACCACATGCCGCCCGACGTCCTGCCCGAGGCCTACGCGATCATAAACCCGAAGCAAAAGGATTGCCACTTTCCAAACGTCGAAATTTGCGGCGCTCAGGTCGCGTGGTATCTAGTCGGCGCACTAAAAGACGTGTGCCGCATCAACTACGATATGGGTAAATTTCTCGACCTCCTAGCCATCGCGATAATCGCCGACATGATGGAGCTTCGCGACCTAAACCGCATCCTGGTTAAGCTTGGCGTAAACCGCCTAAACAGCTCGCGCAGGCCCGCGTTTACCGCGATAAAGCAGCTTTACGGCAAAGATAAATTCGAGTGCGATGACATTAGCTTTCTCATCGCGCCGCTCATCAACTCCTCGGGCCGTATGGACGATGCGAGCGTGTCTTTTGAGTTTTTACGCGCCAAAAATTTAGACCGTGCCTGCGAATGCCTCGACACCATCGTGAGCTTTAACAACTCGCGCAAGGAGGAGGAGCGCACGCTTTTTGAGTGCTCGCTAAAGGACGTGCGCGAGGACGAGCATATTATCGTGACGTGGGGCAGGGGCTGGCACGAGGGCGTCATCGGTATCGTCGCATCGCGTCTGGCTAAGCAGTTTAAAAAGCCCGCCATCGTCTTTAGCATCGACGAAAACCGCGCCAAAGGCAGCGCTAGAAGCGTGGGCAAGCTAGACATCCTCTCGATCATCGCTAGCCACGAAAAGCTGCTTGCGGGCTACGGCGGACACAAGGGGGCAGCCGGTATCGTGATAGATCCGGCAAATTTAGAAGCGTTTAAAAACGCGATAAATAGCTCGTGTATGCTGATGGATTTGCACGAATTTAGCGCGTTTGACGAGCCGTTAGGCGAGATAGAAGCCGGCGAAGTGGACTTTGAGCTGCTTGAAATTTTGGAGCATTTCGAGCCCTACGGACAGAAAAATCCGCGCCCGCTCTTTGAGATCAAATCCGCCGTCGTCAAAAACAAAAAACTAATCGGCAGGGAGCAAAATCACTTAAAGCTCATCCTGCAAAAAGACGGTAAATGCCTAGAGGCGCTGTTTTTTAACTTCACTCGCGAGCCGCATACGGGCGAGAGCATAGACCTAGTTTTTTCGGTATCAAAAAACTCGTTTCGCGGACTCGTCACGCCGCAGCTACTGGTAAAAGAGATATCGTAAATTCGGCTCGCTTTGCTTGGAATAAATTTAGAGATTTTTCGGCGGTAAATTTATGGCTAAATCTAAACAAATGAAAAATAAACCTAGTAAAAAGAAAACTATTTTTAGTCAGTCGGTAATCGAAAAAATTTTATTTTATACGTTTATCGCTATCGTCGCCATTATCCTCTATATCATTAGCACGTTTACTCATAACAAGAAAAAGATAGTCTGCGAAGAACAGCCGCCCGAAGTCATACTAGCAGCGCTCATAGAAGGTACGCCGGACACGATAAAAGAGGTAATGAAAAAGGTAAACTGTAGAGAAGTAGAAGTATACAGGCATTCTCGACATAAAAGATTTTTCTCAAGAAGAATGCGCTAAGTAAATTTAAATTTAATCCTGGTGTCTAAAATTTATGCTTAAATTCGACAAAGTCATGCGATAAATTTTCAAATCGCACCGCAAAACGGTAATTTATCGCGAATAAAATACGAAATTTTAAAATTGACGAGTCAAATTTAGAGTCTTGTAAAATTTATTTTTGATATTTGCCGTCTCATTTAAGGCGTGACTCTAGTTTTATATCGAATTTAAAAACAAAATGCTGCAATTTAAACGCGCAATCGTCATCACGGGCAGCATCGGCAGCGGCAAGAGCACGGTTTGCGAGATACTGCGCGAGCGAGGATTTGAGATCATCGACGCAGACTCTATCGCTCACGAACAGCTAAATTTGTGCGCGAGCGAGGTCGCGGCGGAGTTTGGAGACGAGGTTTTAAGTGGAGGCGAGGCGCAAAGGCTTGTATTTGCGAGGGTTTATTTTGCGCAGCCTGCGTTTTTGTTGCTTGACGAGGCGACTTCGGCGCTTGATAGCGCACTGGCAAAAGAGCTTTTAGCTCAGATAAAGCGCGATTTTCCGTACCTTGGCGTACTAGCTATCACGCACCAAGAGGAGCTTAAATTTATTTTTGACAAGGTTGTGGATATTGGCTCTAGCGAGTAAATGCGGCTACTCGTATCGCAAGCTTGACTTTACAAAATACGGTACGATTTTCCGTAAATTTATTAGCAGGAGAAAAGATAAAAAAGGTTTTATTTTCATTGATTTTAGGCGCGTTCGTACTGATCGGCTGCGGAAGCGACGAGGCAAAAACGCCTGAGGAATTGGGCGCAGCAGTCGTGAAAACCATCAAAAATAACCCGGCGGGTATTGTTCTTGATTAAAACTAACGGCAAAGACGAGTAGGATAAAATAGCAAAAAAGATAGAAAATGAGCTAGAAAAAAAATAAATCGGATAAGATACTTGACGCATCCGTTTATAGAATAGACGTGCTGGGCCCTAGACATGCCCAGCTTGCGATTAAAGTACGCTTTTCAAGCGGAGAGAGGATTCGTAGATTTAATATTGAAAAATTTGACGAGATTTGGTATTTAAAAAATCCGTTTTAAAATTTAAATCGGGGGTCAAATCGCCCAAAAATTATTTAAAAGCAATCTTTGCTTTTTAAGTCCGGCGATAAAGCGCAAATAGCTAAATCTCGGCGGCACGCAGCGTTAATGCGCGCTATCCGTAAGCGGCAAAAGTAGCGTTTTGGGGCGAGTTGGCGTCGGCTAAGCTCGCTAGGATTGCGCCAAAAAGCAAAACGTTAAAAATTGCGATTAAAATTTTAGTGATTTAAAATTTTAAGCCCTTTTAAAAATGCAAATTTAACCGTAGCGTCGCTTTCAAAAGATTTTGCGTCAAATTCGTACGCAGAGGTAGCAAATTTATCGTAAAGCTTGTAAAATCTGCCTCTAAAAGAGCAGTCGTTTAAAAATACGTTAAAAAACGCCCCCGCAGCGTCTCTACCGCCGAAATAAAACATGAAAAAAATCGGATATAAATCGGTATCTTTTAAATTCGGATTAAATTTAGTTCCGCGTCGCATCATAAACTCCGCCGCCTTTTGCTTATCCTCAAACAGCTCAAAAATAGGCAGCGCGTAGTCCTTGATAGCCGCGCTAATATCGCGCACGCTAGGCTCAAAGCTAGCTCCGGCTAGCTGCCAGTAGCGAAACTGTTTGCGCGGCGTGAGATAGCCCAGCTGCTTAGCAAACACGAGATCAGTCGCGTAGGGTAGCTCCTCTTGCATCAGTTTTTTTAGGCTTTTGCAGTAGATCGCGACGTGCGGCAGGATCTCCACGCTACCCTCGTGATTATGCATGCTTGACTGAAAATAAATCTCAAACGAAACGTCCTTGTCGGCGCTTTTTTTACTTAGTTTTTGCCCCTTCTGCGCGGGCTTAAAGTCTGCAAAATTTGCCGCGATCTCATTGCAGCCGTTTAAAAATATCTCGCGCGGAGTCATGATTTTCCTTTTAAATTTCTCGTTTAAATTCGGGCGTTTTACTATCTGCTACGTAGTTTAGCCTAGCTTGCACGACCTTTTGCATCGCTTGATTTTTCTTGTTTTTGGCTAAAATTTGCAGCCTCCTTTTGCCGATGCGTTTGTCGGCGGCCCTTAGGATATTTGCAAGCCCCCACTCATCGGCATCAAAATGCTTTTTAAACAGCTCATCTTTGGGCGTGTCGATATATTCGCGGATAAGCTCGCCGATGCCGCTTATGCCGCTATCGTAAGGATAAAATTTCGCTAGAGGAGCGCCGCCCTGCGCTAGGCTTTTTATGCGGCCGTCTTTTAGCGCGAAATCCTTCGGGTAATCAAAAATAATCTCGCCCGCAAGCGTGATAAAATATCGCGGCAAATCAGTGCCGCCGCGCCTGCTTTGCATCCTATAAACCGCGCAGTGTATCTGAAAATCGATGCCCTCGTCCACGAGTTCGTAAAACCGTTTTTGAAGCTTACTCCAGCGTTTCATTTTTGCCCTTTATTTCGTTTTTTATGTCGATTAGCGCGCCGGAGCGTATGATAGCACGCGGCTATAAAATACATCTTCACTAAAATATAAATTTTAACTAAACATTTTTAAAATGCGACCGGACGGCGGGGCAAATTTTCAGTTCTATTTAGCGGCTAAACGTATGCTGACTCTATTCGTCTTTAAAACCGACCGCTTTTAAAGCATAAATTTGACCTAGCTTTTTTAATGGCTTTTGCAGGATTTTGGGCAAAGCAGCTAAATTTACTCGCAATCTTTGCTTTCAAGCTTTACTCGAATCAACTCTTTAGCACCCAAAAAATAGACAAAATCCACGCCGTCAGCTATCTCGCGCACAGCCTTTAACCGCGTATCCTCGCAAAATTCTTTTTTAAGTTCCTTTGTTTGCTCCTCTTTTAGCTCGGCGATATCTTTATCATTTAGTGCGTTTTCATCCATTTCTAGCCCTTTACCAAGCGCATAATGATAAACAAAACGGCGGTTTTCGCAGACGATTTTTTCTAGCGTATTTATCTCGTCGAGTTTGCTTGGAAGGCTTGAATTTAGTCGTACCAGCATCTCTTTTACGTTTGACGCTTCGCATAGGTTTTCTTTCATCTGCTCTTTTGTATATTCTACCTTGCTACCTATAAAAACCTCTACGCCGATCCAGATCGCGACGGCGATGCCTAAGATAATAAATAAAAATTTGTTGAGTTTGTTTAGATTTTGATTTAGTTTTTGCATATCCATTTTTGCTCCTTAAATTTGAGGCGTTATCTTATCAAAAAAAACGAAAAATAAAAATTAAGATTTTGATCGAAATTTGTTTTATTGCGACTTGGTAGAAACGATAAAATTTAATTGAAGTAAAGAATAAAGAAAAAGGAGCGGGAAGCCGCCCCTGGGTATTATAAAGCAGCCTTTGCTTTTGAAGCTAGCTCGCTGAAAGCTTTTGCGTCATTCATAGCTAGATCGGCTAAGATTTTTCTATCAAGCTCGATATTTGCTTTTTTAAGTCCCGCGATAAAGCGCGAATAGCTAATGTCGTTTAGGCGGCACGCAGCATTGATGCGCACTATCCACAAGCGGCGGAAGTCGCGTTTCTTGCGGCGTCTGTCGCGGTAAGCATAGACCAAACTTCTTTCTAATTGCTCTTTAGCTTTTCTAAAGTGTTTGTGTCTAGCGCTGAAAAAACCTCTAGCTAGTTTTAAAACTTTTTTATGGCGTCTTCTTCTAACTACGCCTGTTTTTACTCTTGCCATATTTATCCTTTACAAATCGGCGCTCACTGAGTGAGTCTTGCCCCAAATTCGGGGGAGTTTGGAATGACTTTTCGTCAAAAACTTAAATTCCGAGCATCGCTTTGACGCTTGCGACGTTTGTGCCGTCTACGTATTGAGGCGAGCGTAAATCTCTCTTGCGGTTGCGAGATTTTTTAGTCAAAATGTGGCTTCTAAAAGCTGAGCCTCTTTTGATCTTGTTTTTGCCCACTTTAAAACGTTTAGCAGCGCCGCGAACTGTCTTCATCTTAGGCATACTAATCCTTTTAAAATTTCTTTTACGCCTTACGCGTAAGAGTGGGATTATACCCAAAATTCCTTTAATAAATTTAAATTTGAAGGCGCGCGCGTCAAAATACAAAACAAATTTACAATACAATCTTGAAAGTAGCTTAAATTTTAGATTTAATTAATATTTTTAGTTCTATAATTTTACTTAGATTTATTATCTCAAATCAAGGAGTAACGATGAAGATGAAGTTTCTCGCCTCTGCGGCGGTAATAAGCGCGATGTTTTGCGCAAACGCGCTAGCTTGCACGACTATTTTGGTTGGAGAGGGAGCCTCAGACGACGGCTCGATGTTGATAGCTAGGAGTGCCGATAGCAAGGCGGTAAAGGCGCAGGTATTTTTGATACATCCGAAAAAAACCAATCAAAAAGGCGTCCATAGCTCAAAAGCGCACGACGGAGCAAATGATTTTACCTATCCACTGCCAAAAGAGAGTATGAGATACACGACGATAGCAAACTCCCACACTAAGCTTCACGGCGCGGTGGGCTACAATGACGCGGGCGTCGGCATCAGCGGCACCGAGACCATATACGCCAAAGACGAACTGCTAAAAATCGATCCGTATAACGAAGCTACCGGCATCACGGAAGACGATATCCCGGATGTCTTGCTGCCTCGTATGAAAAGCGCGGCGCAGGGCGTGAAGCTGCTCGGCGAGATCGTAGAAACTACGGGTGCGGGAGAGGGTTTTGGCGTAGTGTTCGTGGATAAAAACGAGCTTTGGTACTTTGAAACGGGCACGGGTCATCACTGGATGGCGGTGAAGCTACCAAAAGACGAATACTTCGTCTCCGCAAACCAAGGCAGACTACAAAACTATAAAGAAAACGATCCAAATTTCATGGGATCAAAAAATTTGATCAAATTTGCCGAGGATAACGGCGCCTACGATCCGGCAAAAGACGGCGAATTTCAGTTTACCAAAGCCTACACCAGAGACGACGAGAGGGATATGACCTACAACTATCCGCGCGTTTGCTGGGTGCAGCAGATGTTTAACCCCGAGCTAAAAGACAAGCATACCCTTGACGGCGGCAGCTATCCGGTATTTTTAAAACCGGCTAAAAAGCTAAGCGTGCAGGATCTAAAAACAGCGCTCAGATCCCACTATGACGGCACGCCGTACGATAACTACGCGAGCAAAGACGAAAATCAAAAAAATATCTACCGCGCCGTGAGCGTCTTTAGAACCTACGAGTCGCACGTGATGCAGGTACGCCCGTGGCTACCGCAAGAGATCGGCAGAGTGACCTACGTGGCGCTTGGGATGTCCGATCTTGGCGTTTATTTGCCGTATTACTACGGGCTGGATAAATTCATAGGCGGCTACGACAAAGGCTCGTATAAGGCCGACGACGAGTCGATTTATTGGACGTATAGAAAGCTGCAAACTCTCGTGATGATGGATTACGATAAGTATTCGCAGGTCGTGAAAAAGGCCTACAAGGAGTTTGAGGACGCGCTCGCGGTCAAACAGGCTAAATTTGAAGACGAATACGTCAAACTCTACAAAAAAGACAAAGCCAAAGCAAACAAGCTGCTAAACGAATTTTCGGTAAATATGATGAAAGAAGCCAAGGCTCTAACGCAAAATTTGACTAATGAAATCTTTACGATGCTAACTGATGACACCGACGCCAAGCTAAAATCGCTAAACAAAGGCAAAAAAGACTAGGCGAGCTTACGAGGCGGGCTACGGCCTGCCTTATTTGTTTTGCGATAGGCGCTATTACCGATAAGCTAGGCTAAATTTAGCGGCTAATTTTATTCGCGTAAATTTAGCCGCAGATTTTAGGCATTAAATTTAATCCGAAATTTAGCCGAAATTTCCGACTCCTTTACCGATTTATTACGATTTCTAGTTAAAATCGCAGTGAAAAAAATCAAAAGGAAATCCAATGGAAAACAAAATCATGGATAGCGTCAGAGGCGGCTTTTGGACGAAGCCAGTCATTATTTTCGTCCTGCTTTTGCTGCTGCTTATCCCGCTAGGTTTCATCAGTTCGATGATTTCTGACCGCGCCTACGTCAAACGCACCGCCGAGGAGTCCATCATGCAGCCAGTCGGCGGCGAGCTTAGGATCGAGGGGGTTTTGATCTCGGTGCCGTATAAAAAGCAAGCGGCCGTCTATAACGAAAACGGCGTACCCACGGTATCGCAGACCACCGAGCAGATCATGATAGCGCCGCAGTCTTACGAGCTATCGACCCAGCTAAATCCTCAGTATCTAAAGCGCGGTATCTTTAGCGTGCCCGTTTTTAACGGCGAAGTCGCGCTAAAAGCCAAATTTGCCCCGCTAAATTTCGAGCAGCTAAATATCGCGGAAAGCGATGTTTTACTAAGCGAGGCGACACTGATTTTAGGCGTGGGTAACAAAAAGACCTTTACCGCGTTTCCCGCGCTAAAAGCAAACGGGCAGGATCTCGCGCAGTCTTTTGCGCCGCCTAAATACTCGCCCTTTGCCCAAAGCGTCCACTACAAGCTACCCGCAAATTTAGCAAACGGCGGCTTTGAGCTAGCGGGTACGCTATCTATGCAAGGCGGGCAGAGCGCGAGCTTCGTTCCCGTCGGGCAGGATAATAAATTTGACGTAAAATCATCGTGGAGCTCGCCGTCTTTTAGCGGCGGCTGGCTACCTAAATCGCGCGAAGTTACAAGCAGCGGCTTTAACGCGCAGTGGGAGATCTCGGGTCTTAGTACTAGCGTCCCGCAGGCGTGGATCATGAACGGCGGACGCGATATACGGTTTGAGGGCGTCGAGGCTAGCTTCATCAGCCCCGTAAACAACTACTCGCTCATCGCGCGCTGCGTGACCTACGCGATCTTGTTTCTGGCGGTGCCGTTTTTGGCGATATTTTTGTGCGAAATTTACAGCCGCGTCCGTATCCACCCGATCCAGTACCTGCTCATCGGAGTCGCCGACGTGCTGTTTTACCTGCTCGTGCTCTCGTTTTCCGAGCATATCAGCTTCCTAGCCAGCTACCTCATCGCGGCCGCAGCCGTGTGCGCGACGATACTTTTCTACGGCTCGGCGATCTTTCGGGCGCGCAAATGGGGCGTATTTATCGCGCTCGTGCATGCGGTTAGCTACTGCTTGCTCTACGGCATCTTGCAGTCTGAGGACTACGCGCTTTTGATGGGCAGCGTGATGATATTTGCGGTGATAGCGCTGGTGATGTATTTGACCAGGAAGATAGATTGGTACGAAAACGGGCTGAAAATTTAGCTTTTCGGCTTGTCTTTTTGGTTTATACTTTGTTGGATTTGAAATTACGCTCGGTCACTACCGACGAGGTAGCTCCCGTCGCAAAATTTCAAATCCGCCGCGTCTAAACGCAAAAATACTTCACCCCGACTTCCCTCGCTCAAATTTGCAAATTTGAGCCGCTGAGACCCGCACCCTGAAAATGTCAAATTTAAATTTGCGGCGCGACAGTGCCAGATAAACCTACGCATAGCGCAGTAACATCTCACGTGCAGTGGGATTAGAGAGGGCTTCTGCGTCGCTGCGCTAGCAGCTGCAAGCAGACCGTAAGTAGAAACCCCTTCCTCTCCCAAAGAAAAGAAAAAAAGAGACTCTTTTGCTTCGGCTTTGCCTCGCAACTGCTAGCAGAGCGCAATTCAAGCCCCGCCCCCCCCTTTTTTTTACGCAAAGAAATCTAACTCGCAATACCAAATTTGGCATTTTAAAGGTGCGGGCCTCGATGCGTAAATTTGGATTCAAATTTATTCAAAATCGGGTCCGTCGCAAATTTACGTCAAGCGATTTGCGTGCGTATTTTGCCGCCTTTGCGAAGAAGCAGGCCGAATTTATAACCGCGAAAGCAAAAAGCGGTAAAATGCGCTAAAAAAGGAAAATTTACAAAATGAGCGGAAATTTACAACATAGCGGCTCGGGCGGGCTGATTTTGGGTATAGAAAGCAGCTGCGACGACAGCTCGGTGGCGCTACTGGACATCGAGACGCTGGAGCTAAAATTTCACAAAAAAATCTCGCAAGATGCCGAGCATTGCGCATTTGGCGGAGTGGTGCCGGAGCTAGCCGCCAGGCTGCATACGGCCGCGCTACCTAAAATTTTAGAGCAGATCAAGCCCGAGCTAGCGTACGTCAAAGCCGTCGCCGTCACGAACGAGCCGGGGCTATCCGTGAGCCTAGTTGGCGGCGTCGCGATGGCAAAGGCGCTCGCCTCATCACTGCGCGTGCCGCTAATCGCCGTAAATCACCTCGCCGGGCACGTGTATTCGCTATTTTTGTCGCAGGAGGCGCGGCTGCCTGCGGGCGTGCTGCTAGTTAGCGGCGGGCACACGATGGTGCTAGATATCGGCGCGGACGGGGCTGTCGGCGTGCTGGCTGCCACGATGGACGATAGCTTCGGCGAGAGCTTTGACAAGGTCGCAAAGATGCTGGGGCTTGGGTATCCTGGCGGCGTAGCGGTCGAAAAGGCGGCAAAAAGCGGGTGCGAGAGGTTTAAATTTACCGTGCCGCTGCTCGGCGATGCGCGCACGGCGTATAGCTTCTCGGGGCTCAAAAATCAAGTTCGCGTCGAAACCGAAAAACTTGCCGCAAGCGGGAATCTGGGCGCGCAGGATATCGCCGACATCTGTTTTGCCTTTGAAAATACGGCTTGCAAGCATATTTTAAACAAGCTGGAAAAGATCTTTGCCGAGCGTAAATTTGAGCGTTTTGGCGTCGTGGGCGGAGCGAGCGCGAACCTAAATCTGCGCTCCCGTTTGCAAGCTCTGTGTGATAAATACGGCTGTGAGCTCATCTGCGCGCCGCTGGAGTTTTGCTCCGATAACGCCGCGATGATCGCGCGCGCCGGACGCGAAAAATACCTGCGCGGCGAGTTTGCGGGGCTTGATCTGCAGGCTAGTCCTAGAAGCGAGCTAACGAGGATTTAGATTTAGTTTTAAAGCGGTGCGGCAAAATTTGAGTTTCGGTCGTAAATTCGGCTGCCATTGTCGTCAAATTTGCGTAAATTTAGCCTCTGTGCAGTGTAAAGACGCGGGTTTTGAGCGGACGGTCGGTTGCGGAAAAAGCGCGCCTACGAAATCTCCGTAAATTTAAAACCAGACTTTGCACGCCCGGGAGCAAACCGGTTAAAGCCTGATTTGTCGCGACGCCAAAAACTAAATTTATCCACATCCAAAAACAGACTGCAACCGTCTGGCAGCGCCCAAACGCAAATTTGCGTGCCTTGGCTCAAACGGCGGCAAAAACAAATCGCATTAAACTAGGCGCGCTTTGCGAGCGATAAGAGTTCGTTTAGTTTCCGCATTTTTCTAAAATCTCCCGCGGCTCGTAAATTTCTACGCCTAAATTCGGGCTTTGAGCCCTTGAAGTCATCGCTTCGGCGATCTGCGCGCCGCTCATGGGTCGGTAGGTTTTAAACAAAGATTTAGAAATGAGCCTAAAAAGTAAGATCGCTAGGCTCTCGCCTAGTCTAAAATGCTCGCGCTCACCGCGAATTAGCGGCGGATGGACGATTTGCAAGCTTTCAAAGCCTAGTTTTTCGATCTGCTCCTGCGCGCGCCCTTTGGTTTGCAGGTAAAAAATTACGCGAATTCGCGTCCGTGCCGGAAGCGGAGATTAAAATAAATCTTTTTACGCCGCTATTTTTGCCCCATTTCGCGGCTTCGAGCGAGTAGGTCAAATCGACTTTTTCGAAATTTTTGCGACTTCCGGCTTGCTTTATCGTAGTTCCCAGCGCGCAGAAAATTTCGTCGAAATTTTCGCTAGGCAGATTCGCGATCTCATCGAATTTCACGATTTTCGTTTCTAGCTTTTCGTGGCTAAAATTTAACTTTCGTCATGTCCAAACTACGATTTTTTCGTAATTTTCGTTTTGGCAGAGCAAGCGGACGAGTTAGCCGCCGACTACGCCGGTGGCACCTAGAATCAAAGCTTTTTTCATTTTATTTCCTTTTTTGCGAGTTATTTTGCCGCACTTGGGTTATTTTTAAACGAGCGGCCCTCGCGTAAAATTTACGTTATGCGGCAGAGTATGCGTGCGCTGACCCAAAAGCTTGCTACGAGCGACGCAGTTCCAGCAAAGCGCACCGTTTATAAATTTAGCTCTTTTATCGCTCGTAAAATTTCATCCTTGCGGGCTAGAAAATCCTTTGCGATAACTATAAATTCGTTATTTTTTAGCGAGGCTGCGTCGTAGATCGGGGCTTTGAGCGTCGCTAGATCGATCATCTTTGCGCCCGCGCCCGCAGCGATCATCTCGCCAGCGGCGTTATCCCAGATGGAGCTTGGCGAGTAGCGCATGTAAGCGCCCGCGAGATTTTCTGCGATGCGGCAGTATTTGATTGCCGAGCTTAGTCGCGCGATGTCCAAATTTAGGGCGCTTGCGAGCTTGCCGGCCGTTACGTTTTTGCCGCGTTTGCCGCTGATTATCGTTTGCGGCGCATGTTCTTTTGCGGCTAAAATTTGCGGGATAAACGCGCCGCTTTTATAAAGCTCTTTTTGCGTTCGTTCGCCTTTTACCGCGCTATAAATTTCGCCGGTAACGGGCACGTAGATGACGCCAAGAACTGGGCGACCGTCCTCTATGAGCGCGATGCAGACGCAAAACTCGCCGCTACCCTCGATAAAATCCTTCGTGCCGTCTAGCGGATCGATAAGCCAAAACGTCCGCGCGGACTCGCCTAAAATTTTTTCCTCCGAGCAAATTTGGATCTGCGAGCTTTTTAGCGTTTCAAATATCACAGCGTTTGCCGCGAGATCGGCCGAGGTCACGGGCGAATGATCGGTTTTTAAATTTACCTCGAAATCTCGGCGGTTTTGGCTGCGCGCACTTTCAGGTAAAGTCGAACGGGTCGCTAAAATCTCGTCGTCAAAGCCCTTGTGGGTGTAAAATTTCATTATCTCGTCGCCTGCTTTTAGAGCCGCAAGCTTGGCTAGACACAATAATTCATTTAAATTTTGCATTTTTGTTTCTTTTTGCTGCATTTTTAATATTTTGATTTTCTTGTTAAGGGGGAAGGGGCTTGAATTACGAAGTCGCTCCCTTCCCCCTTAACAATCCCCCAACCCCTACGACGTGAGAAGTGGCGACATAGCTTTGCTTACGCAAGGCGTCGCGGGCTTAGTAAATTTTGATGGAGTTAAATTTATAAATTTGAGCTCAAATTTGAACGCAAATCGATAAGCGGCTGTATTTTGCGATGAATTTAAATGTTGCGACGGAAATTTTGAGCAAGACTAGACAAATAGTCTGTCGCAGCTCAAAATTTTCTAGCTCATTTAAAGGCGCGCAAAAGACGACGCGTCACTTCGGCGTTCTGTTCGTCTCGCCCACGTATAGCTGTCTCGGCCTCACGATCTTGATGCTGTCCTGCTCTTTTAGCTCTATCCACTGACTGATCCAGCCCGGGATCCTGCCGATGACGAAAATAACCGCAAACATATCGTTTGGTATGCTAAGCGCCTTTAAAATCAGTCCCGAGTAAAAATCGACGTTCGGGTAGAGGTTGCGCGAGATGAAGTACTCGTCGTTTAGCGCGATATCCTCGATCTTTTTGGCGATTTTTAGAAGCTCGGTGTTTATGCCGATCTCGTCAAACAGCTTATCGCACATAGATTTTAGCACCTTGGCGCGCGGATCGAAGTTTTTATACACGCGGTGACCAAAGCCCATCAGCCTAAACGGATCGTTTTTGTCTTTGGCGCGGGCGATGTATTTATCTACGTTTTCTACCGAGCCGATCTGCTCTAACTGGCGGATGACGCCCTCATTTGCGCCCCCGTGAGCCCAGCCCCACAGCGCTCCGATACCAGCGGCGATACACGCATAGGGGTGCGCGTGCGTCGAGCCTACGGTGCGAACGGTCGTCGTGGAGGCGTTTTGCTCGTGGTCGGCGTGTAGCATAAAGACCGTATCTAGCGCCTTAACTTCGATAGGTTTTAGATCCACGTGCTCGTACGGATAGGCTCTCATCATGTAGAGGAAATTTTCGGTAAAGCCGCGGTCTAAATTCGGATAAATAATCGGCAACCCGCGCGAAAATCTATAAGAAAACGCCGCGATAGTAGGGATCTTTGCGATTATTCGCATCGCCATCTCGTGGTACTCCTCGGGCTTGTCCATGTTTAGGTGGTCAAAGTAAAACGCAGAAAGCGCCGAGACCGCCGCCTGCAAGATCGCCATCGGATGCGCCTTATCCGGGAAAGCGTCGAAAATTTTCATCATGCCCTCGTGGATGAAGCTACGTTTTTTAAGCTCGAGTTTAAATTCGTCGTACTGCTTTTTGTTCGGCAGCTCTTTATTTAGCAGCAGATACGCCACGTCGATGAAGGTTTTGTTTTCCGCTAGATACGCGATGTCGTAGCCGCGGTACATCAGCTCGCCTTTTAGCCCGTCGATATAAGTGATGCTAGAGCGGCACATCGCCGTCGAGGTATATCCGCGGTCAAACGTAAACATCCCCGTATCGCTAAAAAAGGTCGAGATGTCGATGACGTCGGGCCCCATCGTACCGTGCAGTATCGGAAAGTCGTAGCTTTTGCCGTTTCTGTTGTCTGTTAGCGTAACCGTATCGCTCATTTTGGCTCCTTTTGCAAATTTTTATTTTCGTAGCTCATTAGGATTTTGATACAAATCGTTACTATTATAGCCTGAGTTAGGCTCGCTAGTATGAAAGAGAAGTAAAAATTTTCATTTATACCGCCTGATTTGTAGGCTATGGTAGCAACCGCGATAAGAAGCGTTAGGGGCATCGAGTGCGAAAGCGCGTAAAGAAGGGTCTTGCGAAAACCTAGCAAATTTAAAAATACGCTCGCGCTCACGGCTCTAAACAAAGTCATAACTGTTACGATTAGTAGCGCATCCCTAACCACTCCGTCTATAAAAATAGCATTTAACTTAAACGTCGAACCGATATGAACGAAAAAAGTCGGCACCAAAAATCCAAAGCCGAAACTCGCAAGCTTATGCGGCAGGTCTTTTTTATGATCAAAAAAGGTCGCTATAAAGGTTCCTGCTACAAACGCGCCGAATGCAATCTCTAAATTTAGGTAAAGCATAAGCGCTATGATGCTAAAAAACAGCGCCATGCACAAACGGATGTCTTTTTCGGCATTATCGTAGTGAGGCATCAATATGACGCGCAGCTGCGGATACCACCAAAATAGTACGTTTAGCGCCTTAAACGCGCCAGCGCTAAGCGCCAAAAAGCCGCCCAGATATAGCGTTGTAAGCGCAAGCTCGCTACCGGCGCCAAATTTCATATACGCTCCGACGAAAGTAAGCGCGGCAATGCTAACGACCTCTCCGATGGAGCCTACGAGCATGCCTAAATTTAGCCAATCTTTATCCTTGCCGTACTCTTTAAAAAGCGTAAAAATCATCCCCACGCTCATCAAAGGAATTATCAAGATAAATAGCTTGTCGATATTAAACGCGAAGGTAGTAAATGCCGAAAGCGCATAAAGAATAGCGATATATAAGAGTCCGAGCTTTAAAATTTTCTTATCGGTGGTAAAAAATATCTTTAAATCAACCTCTGTACCCGCCAAAAACATCAGATAAAAAAATCCGACCTCGCTCACGATTTTAAACATTTCATTATGACCTATGAGCCCTAGGTATCCTGCGAGCGCGCCTAAAATAATCTCCACGGGCGCGATAGGGATGCGTAAAATTTTAGAAAAATACGGCGATGAAAAAACGATAAGAGCTAGAACGATAAGAATACTTAGTCCGTCGGTTTGCAAATTTATCCTTTCTAAAAATGCGCGATTATAGCTTAAGCTTCGTTACGGTTTGATAAATTTGCGCTAATTAAGAAGACTGCTTTGGATTAAATTTTAGGATTTGGGCTTTGAAATTTACGGCAAATACTAAGAGTAAAATAGCCGAGCGCACACTCGGCTAAAATTCACTTTTAAAAAAAGGCTCTCGCCTTTAGACAAACTTATTTGAAGAGATTTGATTAAGGCTATCTTAACCCAAAATCGCAAGCAAAGTCCCTAGCCGTAAGCAAATTTGTCAGGCTAGGAACTCGTATAAATTTACGCTATGCGGGGTTGCCCCCGCTTCGCGTAGAAATTTTACGTTTTTCCGGTTTCGTAAAGCCTAAACGGCTTTACTTCACCTAGAAACGTTTTAATACTACTGAAGTAGTCTTAAAACGTTTTGCTGAACGGAGTTAGCTTGGCTCATAGCGTAACTTCCTGATTGAGCAAGGATATTAAACTTAGAGAAGTTTGCGCTCTCGCTAGCAAAATCAACGTCTCTGATTTGAGATTCGGCTGATTTTACGTTTACTTGAGTGACCGTGATGTTGTTTACGGTTGCGACAAGCTGATTTTGAACAGAACCTAGGTCAGAGCGGATCTGATCAAGAGTTTTTTGAGCTGACTCTGCGATATCCATAACAGCCATAGCGCCGCGCAAGGTCATAACGCCCGCTGATTGATTTACGCTTAGCTCTTTACTCATTCTTGAAAAGCCCATAGCAGTAGCTACTTTTTTATCTATTTGGCCGCGAACGTCTCTTAGAGAAACAGACTGTTGCTGACCGCCGTCTGCAGAAAATGCATCCTTACTTAGATTAAGTTTAGTAGTTCCGCCGATTTTTATATCGCGTCCGTCCAAGCGAACTAGATTCAAACGACCTACGAAACCTTTGGTTAACGCAGCCGTTCCCTTACCTAGACCTTTTGAAAGGTCGCCGCCTTTTACTTGTATGCCTCGACCGTCTCGGCTAGTTAAGACCATAGTTCCAGTTTCTGCGTCTACCGAAGCCTCTACGCCGGTTTGGTCTTTTACTTTATTGATAGCATTTACTAAAGCGCCGTTGCTGTCGTTTGCTTTTACGTCAAGGTCGCCTATTTTTACGCCGTTGATAGAAAGGCTCTTGATAAGTCCTCCTGGTATCGCTACTGATGCCGTACCTCTCCAAGTTACGTCAAACGTGGCTCTAACGCCCGTTTTATTCGCTACTTTATTGATATTTTCAGCTAACGCGCCTACACCTTGACCTAAACCGGTTCCTATAGTAGCTTTAGCAACACGAACATCATTTACGCCGTCTACGTTTAAAAATTTCATATCGACAACGTTTAAAGAAGCTTTAGAAAAAGCATTCGCAAGCGTTAATAGTTTTGAACTCTCAAATCTAGTTAGACCGATCTTATCTGACGTAGTAGCGCCGATAGAAGCCTTAACAGTTTGGTTTGAGTAAGCGCCGATTTGGAATTCTTTGTTAGAGAATGTTCCGTTTAGTAGCTGCTGACCGTTGAAAGACGTAGTATTACCGATGTTGTCTAGCTCTTCCATTAGGCGAACGATATCGGCTTGCAAAGCTTGACGAGAATCGCTTGTTTGACCGTCTTGGGCTGACTGGGTAGCTTTTACCTTGATAGTATCAAGAATTTTTAGCTGCTCGTCCATAGCTTTATCGGCTACTTGGATGATACCGATAGCGTCGTTACCGTTGTTGATGGCTTGACCAAGCGCGCTAGCTTGGCTTCTTAGGCTATCAGCGATAGCAAGACCCGAAGCGTCGTCTGCTGCAGTCTGGATTCTTAGGCCTGAGCTAAGTTTACCCAAAGAAAGAGAAAGGTTGCGGTTGTTACCGACTGCGTTTGCGTGTGTGTTTAGAGCGTTTACATTCGTGTTAATACGAAAACTCATTGTAAATCCTTTTAAGTTTAATTACGACTTCTTGTCGTTCAAAAACTATATCGGACGAAATCAAAAAAACTTTAGGGAAAAAGAAAAAAAATTGCAAAAATTTTAAATTTGACGAGAAAACCCCCGAAAAATCGGGCGCAGCACAGATTAAACAAGCCAAAACGCTCGCAACCGTATGCGCAGCGCGATTTAAATCCCAAGCCCTATATAATATTGCAACGTCAAATTTAGCACCTTAGAGGCGCGAGTCTCGGTGCCTAAAATTTAGATTTTAGCGAATAGCGGCGCCTAGATAACAAAACCCGAGGCAAACGAAAACGCTAAAAAACGCGTTTAAAAATGCTACCGAAATTTGTCCCGAGCTAAACAAGAGTAAATTTTGCATCAGTGGCAAAGCGTAGCGAAGCTAAATCCTCTCGCCTTAAACTCGGCTATATCGCGGCTAGCTACCTCGCCCTTGGTCGTGAGGTAATCGCCGATGACGACGGCGGAGACGCCGTGATCAAAGATTTCGTATTGGCGTTCGCCTAAAATTTTCTCTCTACCGCCTGCTATCATCACGCGAGCGTTAGGCAGCGCGCGGACGGTATCGTCGATGATTTTTAGCGCCTCGTCCGCTCCCATAGGCGGCCGTTTGAGGCGTAGCGCATCGTTTGGGATAAAGAAATTTATCGGGCTGGAAAAGGGGTCAAGCTCTTTTAGGCTAGCTTGCAGGCTCGCGCGGTCGGCCTCGCTCTCGCCAAGGCCGTAAATGCCGCCCGTACAGAGCATTAGACCCGCTTCTTTGGCGTCGATGTTGGTCTGCCAGCGCTCGTCCCAGCTGTGCGTCGAGCAAATTTGCGGGAAAAACTCGCGCGAGGTTTCTAGGTTGTGGTTGTAGCTAAACACGCCCGCGCTTTTTAGCTCTTTTAGCTGCGGCAGCGTCGCCATGCCGTTACAAGCGATTAGCATGAGGTTTGGGACTTCTTTATTTACGGCGCGCGCGAGGCGGGCGATCTCCTCGGTCTTTTTGTCCGTGAGTCTTGCGCCGCTGGTGACTAGGCAAAAGCCCAGCGCGTGGTTCGCCGCCGCGATCCTAGCTTCGGCGACTACCTGCTCGGCGGTTTTCATTTTGTATTTTTCGATGCCGGCATTTATACTTGCGCTTTGCGTGCAGTAGCCGCAGTCCTCGGAGCAGTTGCCCGAACTCACCGAACAAATGGCGCATAACATAATAGTTTTCATTAATTTATTCCTTTTTTAGTGGCTCGTCTCGCGAGCGCTTTTCCGAGATTTCGCAAAATTTTCGCTCCGCAGGCTATATGCCTAGCGCACGCTCAATTTTGCTTCAAAACTCGAAAAATCATCTCGCGATACTTTGCCTTATCGTTTTTATGTTTAAATTTAAAATTTCTGAGTTGCAATCTATAAGGCGACGTATTTTTGCGTTTAGACGAGGCAGAAATAAGCCGAGCGAGGGCGCATACATATAGTATGTAACCGAGCTTCGGCGAAATTTCTAACGAAGTATAAACCAAAAAGACAAGCCGCCGTTATTGCTCCGCGATTTGTACTTTCTTCTTACACTTCACGCACTCGTGAAACGTCCCCTTTTTGAGCTCTTTTTTGATCATATCGCCGCCGCATTCGTCGCACTTTTCGGCGACCGGCTCGTAGTTTGAGACGAAGTCGCATTTCGGGTAGTTTGCACAGCCGTAAAATTTACCCCTGCGGCTAAATCTCTCCACGACGTCGCCGCCGCATTTTGGACACGGTACGTCGATCTTTTTGAGCTCTTTTTTCGGTTTTGCCGCAGCTTCGCCTTCCTGCGCGCCTTGTTCTGCCTTGGCGATATTGCGCGAGTATTTGCACTTAGGGAAATTTCCGCACGCGATAAACTCGCCGTAGCGTCCCTTTCGCAGCAGTAGTTCGCCGCCGCACTCGGGGCACTTTTCGCCGATCGGAGTGGCGACTTTTTGGCTTTTTATGCCCGTTTTGCCAGCCGAAATTTTATCCATAAACGGATGATAAAAATCGCTCAAAAGCTTTTGCCAGTCGGCTTTGTCTTCTGCGACGTGGTCGAGCTTTTCTTCCATATTTGAGGTAAATTCGCTATCTACGATATCGCTAAAATGCTCCTCCAAAACGCCCATCATCGTAAAGGCGATCTCGTTTGGCACGAGCTGCTTTTTCTCGACTTTGACGTAGTCGCGAGAGGTTAGCAGCGAGATAGTCGGCGCGTAGGTGCTAGGACGTCCGATGCCTAGGCTTTCTAGCTTTTTAACGAGCCCGGCCTCCGAGTAGCGAGACGGCGGTTCGGTGAAGTGCTGCGAACTTTTGATGCTTTGCAGGCTCATCGGATCGCCGATTTTTAGGTCGGGTAAAATTTTATCCTTATCCATATCGCCGTAAACGCGGTAAAATCCGTCAAACAGCACCTTGCGGCCGCTTATTTTAAACTCGCCTTTTGCGCCCGCGACGAATACGTTTTGCGTCTGGCTAATGCTAGCGCTCATCTGGCAGGCTAAAAAGCGGTTGTAGATGAGCGTGTAGAGGCGCAATGCGTCTTTTTCGAGATATTGCGCGGCGATAGCGGGCGTGAAGCTAAGATTCGTCGGACGGATCGCTTCGTGGGCTTCTTGCGCGCCTTTGCTCTTGGTTGCGTAAATTTTAGCTTTCGCCGGCAGGTAGCGTTCGCCGTACTCTTTCTCGATCGTCTCACGCGCGGCAGCGACGGCTTCTTTGGCGAGATTTAGGCTGTCCGTTCTCATATACGTTATCGCGCCCATGAAGCCCTGGTGCGTCTGCACGCCCTCGTATAAATTTTGCGCGATCATCATCGTTTTTTTCGGGCTAAAGCCTAGGCGGTTGCTCGCGCTTTGTTGTAGCGTCGAGGTCATAAACGGCGGCGCGGGCTCGGTTTTGCGCTCTTTGGCTTCGATCTCGCGGACGCTAAATTTATCGCTTTTTAGATTTTCCACGATAAATTTGGCTCGGTCGCCGTTTGTTATCGTGAGCTTTTCTATCTTTTGCGCTTCAAATTTAACTAGCTCGGCGTCAAGGTCTTTTTTGAAAACGGCGTCGATGCTGTGGTATTCGATCGGTTTAAAGTCGCGAATCTCGCGCTCGCGGTCTACGATGATTTTTAGAGCCGCGCTTTGTACGCGTCCCGCGCTTAGTCCCTTTTGGATTTTTAAATTTAACAGCGGCGAGAGCTTGTAGCCAACGATTCGGTCCAGCAAGCGGCGGGCTTGCTGCGCGTTTACGCTATCCATATTTATCGTGCGCGGGTTTTTTAAAGCGGCTTCGATGGCGCTTTTGGTGATCTCGTGAAACACGATGCGAGGCAGGCTTTCGGGTTTTTTACCGATGGCTGCGGCGATGTGGTAGGCGATAGCCTCTCCTTCGCGGTCCTCGTCGGTCGCGAGGTAGATTTGGTCGGCATTTTTGGCGAGCTCTTTGATCTCTTTTACGATTGCTGAGTGATCGGCGCTGATCCTATACTCGGGCGTAAATTTTTCGCCCTCGATCTTGATACCGAACGCCGTCTTCGGTAGGTCTCTGATATGGCCTTTTGATGCTATGACGTCGTAGCCTGGCCCAAGAAAGTTTTTTATCGTTTTGGCTTTGGCGGGAGATTCCACGATGATTAAGCTTTTCATTAATATAGCCTTTTAAATTTTTTGCGGTAATTGTAGCAAATTTTTCGCCTAAAAACGAAAGGGAGGTGAAAATTTAAACTCGCGTCAGGCTTCAAGCGGAGCGAATTTGGCGCGCTCGTAAATCTAAGCCGGGCTACCAAACAGCAAACATCCCAGCGGCTTAAATTTACACTCAACCGCGCGAAACGACTCACGCTCCGCGTAAATTTAACTTAGTACCCGTCAAAATGCTTGGTCTTAGGTAGCACCAAATTTAGCGTAATACCGATAAGCGCGCCAAGTCCCACGCCGCTAAAGCTCATCGCGCCAAAGTCCAGCACCATGCCGCCGATCGCGCAGACGAAGATGAGCGCGACGATGATCATATTGCGCGGCTCGGCCAGATCCACGCCGTTTTTGATCAGAGTCTCCATGCCCACGCTCGCGATGATACCGAAAAGCAGCAACATAATGCCGCCGATGACGGGAGCGGGGATCGTGGAGAGCGCGGCGCCGAGCTTGCCTACGAAAGCTAGCAGTATCGCAGTAAGCGCGGCAAAGGTCATGATAGCGGGATTATAGGCCTTCGTGATGCTAACCGCACCCGTGACCTCGGAGTAAGTGGTGTTTGGCGGGCCGCCGAAGCAGCCTGCTAGCGACGTCGCGAGTCCGTCGCCCAGTAGCGTGCTTTTAAGCCCCGGATTTTTTAAGAAATTTTCCTTCGTGACGTTACTGATCGCAAGCATATCGCCGATGTGCTCGATCGCGGGCGCGATGGCGATAGGCACCATGTAGATCACCGCTTCGAGTTTGAAAACCGGCGCGATAAAATTTGGCAGCGCAAACCACGGCGCATTTAAAATCGGCGTAAAATCCACGATGCCCACAAACAGCGACGCGCAATATCCCGCCGCGATACCGCAAAGTATCGGCACGAGGCGCAGCATGCCGCGGCCAAACATCATAATGGCGATAACCGCCGAGAGCGAGATGAGCGCGATAGTAAGCGACTGCCCCTGCGTATAAAGCGCCTCTTTGCCCTTGCCCATGACCATATTTACAGCTGCTGGCGAGAGGATGAGGCCGATCGTCATGATAACGGGCCCCACGACCACGGGCGGTAAAATTTTATGCAAAAACCCCTCGCCTTTGAGCCTAATAAGCAGGCTCAGAACCACGTAAAAAAGCCCCGCTGCGATCACTCCGCCCATAGTCGCGGCGATGCCCCACTCCTTCACGCCAAAGCTAAGCGGCGCGATGAACGCAAAGCTAGACGCGAGAAAGATCGGCGGGACGTTTTTGCGCGTGATTAGCTGAAACAGCAGCGTGCCGATACCCGCCGTAAACAGCGCCACGGACGTATCGAGCCCCGTTAATATCGGCACCAACACGAGTGCGCCAAACGCGACAAATAAAAACTGCACGCCGACGAGAGCGTCTTTTAGTCTAAGATTATAGCCTTCGTATTTTTCCATTTTTTCCTCTTTTTGTTTTGCGGCTTATTTTTTGATTCTTGAAATTTGCGGCATTTGTCTTGTTTTGCAGCCAAATTTAAACACAAAGCGATTTTGAAATTCGCAAAATTATAACATATTAGCAACGATTACGGCGACGAAAAAGTGTCGTTTTAAGCAAATTTTTCAAGTGAATTTTAAATTTACTCGCCGAGACCTGCACCTTTAAGATACCAAATTTAGCTTGGTTAAATTTAGCGTTATAAATTAGAGTTTTTGCGCAATTTAATCTTTCTTGTTAAGGGGAAAGGGGCTTGAATTACGCTCTGCTTTGCAGCTCTCAAAGAGAGTGCGTCCTAACAGTAGCAAACGAAGTGCGGCTAAGCACAAGGTGAGGCAAAGCCGAAGCAAAAGAGCTCCCCTTTTTTCTTTTCTTTGGGAGGGGAAGGGGCTTTACTTCGAACTTTGCGCTTATAACTACCAAAGACAGACCCGCCCCCGTCTGCTTGCAGCTGCTAGCGAAGCAACGCAGAAGCCCCCACCAACCCCACTGCACGTGAGATGTGGCGACACTGCTTTGCTCGCGCAAAGCATCGCGGGGTTCTGAGTTTAAAGTTGATATTTTCAGGGTGCGGGTCTCGGTGGGTAAAATTTGACTTCAAATTTGAACGTTAAAGAGTCAAGGCGAAGTATTTTGAGATGATTTTTGGGGTTTTGAAGTTAAAATTTGACGAAGATAAGGCATGTAGCCTATC
>NZ_CALHVN010000014.1 GCF_938039245.1 uncultured Campylobacter sp.
TAGATCGTGCAAAAGTCGGGGTGGATTTATCCACGCCCAATAAACCTTACTTTGCCTTTTCGCAACCTAGATCAAGCCCTAGCTCGCAGGATTTTTTATAAAATTTAGCCGCTTGTTCGTTTGATTTTTCCGCGCCTTTGCCGCTCTCATAAAGCCCTGCTAGTCCGTAGCAACCGCCGCTACTACCCATTTCGCAGCTTTTGTTAAATAACTCGAATGATTTTTGCTCCGAGCGCTCCACGCCCCTGCCTGCGCCGTAGACGTCGGCTAAATTCGAGCAGCCGTTAGCATCGCTTAACTCGCACGATTTTTCGTAAAATTTAGCCGCCTTAGCGTAATCTTGCGTAGCGCCCATGCCGTAGTCGTAGGCTAATCCCGCACGACGACAAGCATCCGCGTGCGACGCCTCGCAAGCCTTCTCAAAACCGCCGAGCGCGCCCGCAAGATCGCCTTTTGCCTTCGTCGCTTGCGCCGCGGCGTAGATTTCGTCCGCGCTTGCGCCAAACATCGCTCTCGCCGCGCATAGAAGCGAAACTGCTAAAATTTTTCTCATTTTTTATCCTTTAAAATTTGATGGATGCGGATTCTAGCGCAACGTTTTTGAAATTTACGTAAATTTGTCGCCGACAAGTCGCTAAATTTTCCGTTTATACGCTAAAATACCCGCGTAAATTTATGCAAATTTAAAGGAGAAGCGTGGGTATTTTTGACTTTTTTAAAAAAGGAGCTGATAGCGCGCGAAAAAGAAGCGTAAGCGCCGCAAAAATCGGTAAAACCGCGCAGGAGCGCAAGGATATAAGCATCGAAATCTTAAAATCGCAAGGCGCGCCTTTTATAGACCACTTGCCGCTACGATACGAGACGGGCGAGGTCGCGCCGCGCGAAAAAGACGAGGTTATCGCCCGCGCGATCTGCTCGTTTGCCGCGATAATGTGCGCTTGCACGATCAGAGATAACGGCGAGCTAACGGACGAAGACAGGCAGGGCGCGAAGGATTTTTTAGATAATCGCTTCGGGTGCATAAACAAGCTAACGCGCATGGAGCGCCGCGTCATAGAAGGCGAAGCGAGCTACGACGAGGCCGTAAATATGGGCTGGAAATACGAGTCGCTGTGGGCGCTGCTTTGGGCGATGGGGCTAGTAAAAGAGCTAGATTTCCCAAAGGATATCTGCGATTGCAATTTCGTAATGAAGACCTTTGGCGGCGACTTTTCGGAGCGCGTAAAAATGCGCGGTACGGATGAAATCTTGCAAGCGCTCGATCTCATCTACCGCTATCACTGGGCGTGCATCAATGCCCGAGTAAACGGCAGCAAGAGCGCAGGCCTTGATGAAGAGGTCGTGATGGAGAGGCGCGGAGGGCTAGAGTGGCTGTGTTGCAAGGGCGCGGAGAATGATAATCCGAGCGATGAGTATAATGCGTGGGATTATCCGGACTTGAATACTTGACTTTTTGACTTTTGTGCGTTGTCTCACGAGCGTCTTTAAATGGGTTTCTGCTTCACTTGCGTTTCGCAGCTGCAAGCAGAGGAAATTTTAAGTCTGCGATAGGCTATATGCCTTATCTCGACTTAAAATTTCTGCACGACATTTAAATCCATCTCGCGACACTGCCGCTCCTGCATTCTTTAACTCAAATTTTAAACTAGCCTACGCTTAAAAATCTTCTGCTAGCAGCTACGAGCGTAGCGGAGTAGAAATTTTACCTCGTCTCCTCGTAGCGAAGTTTAGCTTCACTGCGTTCGCTACTGCAAGCAGAGCGTTACGAGCGTAAGGCGCAAAGCAAAGCGAAAAATACCGCGCCTTATTTTTTGCGCGCCGTCTCTTGCACGCTTTTTATAGAAACTTCGGCTACGCCGCCGCTTCGCTAGTTTTGCAAAGTAGACCCCAAAAATCACCGCAAGATACTGCCGCGCGCATCTTTTTTGCTCAAATTTAAATTTTAGCATCGTCCCGCATCGCTATACCGCCGCTTGCGTTTTGCGTTTAAATTTTGCGCCTTATCCATTTGAGATTAAATTTAAAATACGAATTTATTTGGCTATACTTTGCTTAAATTTTTACAAAGGACGCAAATGAACGAGTTTTTCCCTTGCCGGGCGGTGGAGCATAGCGACGGCTCGTATGCCGCGGTAACGTCTGATTTTCACTACTTTGATGCGTATTTTAAAAACGGCTGCGGCGGATACGATTTGCAAAGTTTAGCCAAAAGCCTAGCCAAAAAGCACGACATAAAAGGCCTAAAATACGACTGCGAGGCGGGTATGTTTTGCGTTTATTCAAAGGATTTGGACGCGCTAAAATCCCTGTGCGAGAGGCTGCGGGAGATTAGCGGCCAGCAGAGCGACTACGCGCCCGCAAATCCGCAAAAGCCCAAAATAAAACCCAAAATGCTAGACGAGCTACTGCTAAAAGGCTTTGTTTTAAGGCTTGACGAGGATACGCAAAAGCGGTTTTTAGACGGCGTGCCGTTAGAGCTTTCGCCGCTGTTTGAGAACTACGCGGCCGCGCTTGCGGGAGATGATGAAAAGGCGCAGTTTGAGGCGCTGCGCCGCATAAACTTGCAGGCGTTCTCGCAAAATAAAAGGCGAGATTGCGTTAGCACGCTAGGTCATCCCGCGTTTTTACGAATATTATTTGATTTTATCGACAAAAATCCTAGCGACAAGCCGCATTTAGAGGCTCTTTGCGCGCTTGAGGCCATATGCATGAGACACCTGCCCGATCTGCGAGCGGCGAAATATTTTATAGCAGCGCTTGCGCATAAAAAGGCCGATTTTAGGCAGGTCGGCATTTGCGGACTAGGCACGCTTTACGAGTATGATTTAAAGCTTATAGAGCAGCTAACCAAGGATAAATCCGCTAAGGTCGCAAACGCTGCGGCAAGAACGCTAAAATTCGGGTTTAAAAAAAAGGATTCAAGCGAGCATTATATATTTCCCGTTTGGATGTTTAGCGGCAAGCTGGTTAGGCGCTGCGAGAGGGAAATTTTCGGGCGTTAGCGCGCTCTTTGCTTTGTTATTAAATTTACTCAGCTGATAACGCCTATCTTAAATTTAAGTCGCCCAGCCTGGCTTCATGCGTCACCGATTGCGTTTTGGCGCCTAAATTTATCTTTGTCGTTTAAATTCGGTTTTAAATTTAAGCTTGACGGCCGTAGGTTTTATCGCTAGCGTCTTGTTCGCGCTAAATTTGACGTTTAGCTTATGCATCCAAAAATCCATTTTCGTTTTTGTTCTTTTTAGCTAAATTTAAACTCCGCGCAGAGTTTTGAGCCTATTTAAAGAGAAAATTTTTTATAATTGGCTAAAAAATTAAAGGCTAAATTTGCAAAGATACCCCACGAAACAGATCAAAATCAGGGACGTAAAAATAGGCGGAGACGCGCCCATATCGGTGCAGTCGATGACGTTTAGCAAGACCAAAGACGTAAAAGGCACGTTAGAGCAGATACAGCGGCTTTATTTTGCCGGCTGCGATATCGTGCGCTGCGCGGTGTTTGACAAAGAGGACACCGCCGCGCTGCGCGAGGTAGTAAAGGCTAGCCCGCTGCCCGTCGTCGCCGACATCCACTTTAACCACAACTACGCCGTGATAGTTAGCGAGTTCGTCGACGCTATCCGCATAAATCCGGGCAACATCGGCTCGAAAAAAAACATCAAAGCCGTCGTGGACGCGTGCAAGCAGCGAAATCTGCCTATCCGTATCGGCGTAAACTCAGGCTCGCTAGAAAAGCAGTTTGAGGACAAATACGGTCGCACGGTCGAAGCGATGGTGCAAAGCGCGCTTTATAATATAAATTTGCTCGAGGATTTTGACTTTACCGATATCAAAATCTCGCTAAAATCAAGCGACGTCGAGCGCACGATGGCCGCTTACCGCGCGCTTAGGCCGCTTGTGGCGTATCCGTTTCACCTAGGCGTTACGGAGGCCGGCACTAGCTTTCACGCGACGATAAAGTCCGCGATCGCGCTAGGCGGACTGCTACTGGAGGGCATCGGCGACACGATGCGAGTTAGCATCACGGGCGAGCTAGAAGAAGAGATCAAAGTCGCAAAAGCGATCCTAAAGGATAGCGGCCGCCAAAAAGAGGGGCTAAATATCATCTCGTGCCCGACCTGCGGGCGTTTGCAGGCCGATCTGATGGCTGCGGTAAAGCTCGTCGAGGAGAAAACCAAGCACATCAAAGAGCCGCTAAACGTCTCGGTGATGGGCTGCGTCGTAAACGCGATCGGCGAGGCCAAGGGTGCTGACGTAGCCATAGCCTTTGGCAAGGGAAACGGGATGATAATGCGCAAAGGCGAGGTTGTCGCGAGGCTGCCCGAGAGCGAGCTGGTCGATAGATTTTTACTCGAGATCGACGATGAAATAAAATCAAGAGAGTAAATTTGAAAGCTTTTTAACCGACGCGGATCAAAATATCAATAAAAATTTAAAGGATTAATGATGAGAAAATTTATTTTTGTGATGATGGCTTTGGCAGGTTTATTAAATTTTGCCTTTGCCTTTGAATTATCGGCGCAAGAAGAGCTTGAATATGGATTGGAGGCATCTTATTATCAAGACTTGGCAGGAGCGGCAAAGCACTTTGAGAGCGCTTGCAATAAAGGAAGTATCAATGGGTGCTCTTTCCTTGGTATCAGTTATTACAACGGCGAGGGCGTGAGGCAAGACTACAAAAAAGCGATAGAGATTTGGCAAATGACATGCGATAAAAAAGACGCTGTCGGCTGCGCTCAGCTTGGTCATGCATACAATAGCGGCAAAGCCGTGAAACAAGACTACAAAAAGGCGATGGAGCTTTATCAAAAGGCCTGCGATCTAGGGGGCGCTGACGCTTGCTACGATGTCGCTTCTTTATATCTTGAGGCAAAAGGCGTGGAGCAAAATTTCAAAACAGCCAAAGAGTATTTTGGCAAAGCATGCGATCTGGGCGATCAGTTTGGCTGCGACGACTACAAAAAGCTAAATGAAGCCGGATATTAAAATTTAAACGGAGCGAAAGTGGCAAAAAATAAATTTAACGACGTGGATTTTCACAACCTTTACGACCTGGATATGGAGCGCGCGATCCTCGCATCCATCATCTATAGCGCGGATAATCTAAGCGAGATTTTCGATATCCTAAGCCCGTTTGACTTTTACCTGCGCGCTCACGGCGACATTTACGACGCGATGGTAAAGTGCCTGAATGAAAATTTGCCCGTCGAAACGGGATTTTTAAAAACCAAGCTGGGGAGCAAATTTGACGAGAACGTGATGAGCGAGATCATCGGCACGAACTCGATCCTGGACGTCAAAAAGTACGCCAACGAAATCAAAGAAAAATCTATCAAGCGAAGCTTGGTAAAAATCGCGCACCAAATACCTAGCAAAGTGAGCGAGGATAAGCCTAGCCGCGATATGGTGGACGAGCTTAGTCAGAGTTTTTATTCGCTAGTGGACGGGCAGAGCGCGGGCGCCATCAAAGACGCTGCTGTCATCATCGCAGACGTCATCACGCACCTAGAAAAGCAAAAACTGCTCGAGGATAAGGACATCGTGGGCATCGACACGGGCTTTCGCCAGCTAAACGAGATGACGAAGGGCTTTAAGCACGGCGACCTCATCATCATCGCGGCACGCCCCGGCATGGGAAAAACGACGATCTGCTTAAATTTGATGAACCACGTACTGATGCGCGGCGGCGGAGTCGTGTTTTTCTCGCTTGAGATGCCCGCCGAGCAGATCATGCTGCGTATGCTAAGCGCCAAAACTTCGATCCCGCTACAAAACATCATGACTGCTAAAATGGACGACGAGGAGTGGTCGCGCCTAAGCGATGCGTGCGACGATATGGCTAGCCGTAAGCTTTTCGTCTACGACAGCGGCTACGTAAACATCCACCAGATCCGCACGCAGATGCGCAAGCTCAAGTCCGCTCACCCGGAGATCACGCTGTGCGTCATCGACTACATTGGCCTTATGATGGCGACGTCAAATTTCTCCGATCGCCACCTACAGATCGCCGAAATCTCGCGCGGACTAAAGCTACTTGCGCGCGAGCTAGACATGCCTATTATCGCGCTTAGTCAGCTAAACCGAAGCCTAGAGTCCCGCGCCAACAAGCGCCCGATGTTAAGCGACCTGCGCGAATCAGGCGCCATCGAGCAGGATGCGGACATGATACTTTTCGTATACCGCGACGAGGTTTACCGCGAGCAGGAGGAGAAGGAAGCCGAGAAAAAGGCGCACGCCGAGGGCAAGGAGTACGTACGTAAATTCGTCCCCAACAAGATTGAAGAGGACGCCGAAATCATCGTGGGCAAGAACCGAAACGGCCCGGTCGGCACGGTCGAAGTAATATTTCAGAAGGAATTTACGCGCTTTGTAGATAAGAGTTTTGGCGCCGCGCACGTGGCGGAGTTTAACCCAAACGCCTAAAATGCGCCCTTTAAGCTCAAATTTTGCAAAAGCCGCAACGTAAATCTATCTTTGAAAACGCGCGCGAGGTTTGTGTATTTTGTCTTGCGTGCGCGCTCGTTTTTGCGCTAAATTTGGGCTTTAGCTACTATAAATTTCGCGAATTTAAAGCCCAAAACGGCGTTATCCTGCAAGCTAAAATTTTACAAAACTACGAAAAAACGAACGCAAAAGGTAAAATTTACCGCGTTTTAAAGCTTAAAACGCAGGATTTTAGTTTCTACACGACGACGCTGGCGGACTTTGACGCGCAGGCAAACGAGCAAATTTTAATCGGCGCCGAAAATAAAAACGTCAAATTTAAAGAGTATCTAAGCGGCTCGTTTTTTATGCCAAGCTACGGCGCAGCCGAGCTTCGATACGCCACGAACGAGGAGCGAATTTACGATAAAATTTTTGAGTTTATCGCCGAGCAGCACGAAAGCGAAAAAATGACCGAGCTTTTTACCGCGCTGTTTCTGGCTGCACCCATTGGCAAGGAGCTGCGGCAAGACGTAAATTTCTACGGCGTTGCGCACCTGATCGCGATTTCCGGTTATCATTTGGGACTGATTTTTGGTTTTTTGTATTTTGTCATGCGCCCGATTTACCGCTATTTTCAGGCGCGATACTTTCCGTATCGAAACGCCAAATTTGACCTCTCGGCCGCGATCTTTGCGGTTTTGTTTTGCTATCTTGCGCTGATTGGCTTCGTGCCGTCCTTTTTGCGAGCGTTTTTGATGAGCTTGCTGGCTCTGTTTTTGCTCGCTAGAAACGTGCGCGTCGTTAGCTTTGAGCTGCTTTTTACGGTGATTTGCGCCGCCGTGGCGCTGATGCCGAGTCTGCTCTTTAGTGTCGGATTTTATTTTTCGTGCATGGGCGTGTTTTATATTTATCTGTATTTGCGGCACTTTGGCGGGCGATTTTCAAATTTGACGCACGCTATCTTGCTAAATTTTTGGGTATTTTCGGCGATGATTTTGCCCGTGGTTTACTTTTTCCCGCTCGTTAGCGCCCAGCAGCTAGCCGTCTTGCCGCTCACGCCGCTTTTTAGCTTGTTTTATCCTATTAGCGCGCTTTTGCACGCATTTGGCGCAGGCGGCGCGCTTGACGAATACCTGCTAGAATTTCTCTCGTGGCGCGCAAAGGGGGTAAATTTGAGCGTGCCGTTGTGGCTGTTTTTGCTCTATAACGCGCTAAGTTTAGCGAGCGTCAAAAGCAAAATTTTAGCCGCCGTTATCGTGCCGCTAAATTTACTCTGCTTTGCCGCGCTTTTTTAAGATTCTTTGTCGCTCTCGCCCGCTTTTTCCAGATACGCGCACAGCTTCACGCCGTAAAGAAAGATGATCCACGACACGTAAATCCACACGAAAAATAGCAGCACCACCGAAAACGAACCGTAGATGCTGAGGTAGGTTTTGTTATTTGCGGCGTAAAAGACGAAGATATTTTTGCCCAGATACCAGATGAGCGAGGCGACGAACGAGCTAAAAAGCGCGTTTTTTAGGGCGATTTGGCGGTTTATCGAGATGAGATAGGTCACGCAAAATATCGCCCAGATGATGAGGTACGGGAATATGCTGAGAAAATTTATCCACTTCGTGTAGGCGCTGGAGTTTAGCATATCTTGAAATAAATTTGAGAGATAAAAACTAAGCCCAAGCCCCAAGGGAGCTAGCGTTATGAGCGTCCAATAAGCACTCAGCGAGTTCCAAAATTTGCGGCTTTGCGTATGCATGATGCGGTTGATGACGTATTCGTAATCGGCAAAAAACATGATCGAAGTAAAGATGATGGCGCCAAGTCCGAGGATGCCGAGGCTCGAGCTGTTTTGCAAAAAGGTCTCGATGTAGTTTGAGATCGCGTCTTGGTTTGAGGGTAGTAGCTGGGCAAATATAAATTCCTTGATCTTTGCGTAGTAGACGCTAAAGCTTGGCATCTGCGTAAAGAGCGAGAGCGAGATGAGCAGCACGGGGATGATGGAGAGCATCGTGTGAAAGCTCAGGCTTGAAGCGTAGTGCAGTAGCTGCTTGTCCTTGATCTTTAGCATCGCCGTGAGCCAAATTTTAAGCGTTTGTTTTATCTTTTCAAATTTTTGCGGGGTCATTTTGGGATCCTTTAATTATTTTTTGCTGATAAGAGTTTTTACGTAGGAACTTCATCTTGCGAGTGCTTATTTTCCAAAAATACGCAAAATTTAAACCCATATAAAAACACTACCCAAGATACGTAAATCCACAAAAAAAAGAAAAGCAAGACTGCAAACGAGCCATAAATACTTCTGTATGTTTCATTTAAAATAGCATAATAAAGCAATACGTATTTACTTGCAAACCACGCTATCGTAGCAATCAGCGAGCTTGGTGCGGTGTTTTTAAATTTGATTTTTTTGTTGGCCGATACAATGTAAAATAGACAAAACATCGCCCAAATACACATAAACGAGAGAAAATTTAGTAATTTTATATCTACAGCCATAGAATGGAGTATTTTGTCTACTAAATACGACAAACAAATACTAAAACCAAAGCAAATGGGCGTAAGCGCCACTAATGCCCAATAAATTGATAGAGAGTATATAAAATTACATTTTTTCTCGGCTTTTGCAATGCGGTTTACGGCGTGTTCATAGTCGGCAAAAAAAGTAATCGACGCAAAAATAACGGCTACGGTACAAATAGTATTTAACTCAAAGCTGTTTTGTAAAAAAATTTCCAAATGCTGCGTCGTTAGTTTGTGCTTTATAGGTAAAAAAGTGGAAAATAGAAAATTTTTTAGAGCCTCAAAATATTTGCTTTGATTAAAAATAGGAAGCCTTGCGGCAATACCTAGCGATAGTAAAAACGCTGGAATCATAAATAAAATCGTATAAAAACTAAGCCCCGATGCATAGCGTAGAATACTTTTATCTTGGGAATGAAGAGCTAAATTTAAAGCTTTTTTGCAAGCTATCTTAAATTTGCCCTCATTCATCAAAGCCCCATCTTAAACGGATTTAGGATATTGTTCGGATCAAACGCCTTTTTGATACTTCTAAAAAGCTCCATCTCAGCAGGCGTAAAGGCAAGCGGCATAAACTCAGCCTTGCTGATACCGATGCCGTGCTCGCCGCTAAGCGTGCCGCCAAGCTCCACCGCGATCTTAAAAATTTCCTCGATCGCCTTGTGTCCGCTCTCTACCTGTGCCGGGTCAGCTTTGTCCACCACCATGACGTTAGTGTGTACGTTGCCGTCGCCCGTATGGCCGAAGCACGGCACCTGTACGCCGTATTTTTTAGCGACGCCGCCGATGCGTTTGAGCAACTCTGGTAGCTTTGAGCGCGGCACCGTGATGTCCTCGTTTAGCTTTAAATTCCCGTAGATATTTATCGCCTGCGAGCAGTTGCGGCGGGCAAACCAGATGTCGTTTCGCTCGCTCTCGTCCTTGGCGCGTCTAAATTCGCTAGCGCCGTTTTCTCTAAACACTCGCTCTATCGTGGCTAGATCCTGCTCTAAGCCGCCCAAAACATCGCCGTCAACGTCGGTTATGAGCAAGGCGCCCGCATCTTGCGGTAGGCCTTTGTTAAATTTAGTCTCGACCGCGCGTATGCAAAGCGCGTCTAAAAACTCCATCGCTACCGGCGTTACGCCTGCTGCCATCGTCTTATAAACGGCGTTCATCGCGGCGTTTACGCTAGGGAAAATTCCCATCGCCGTTTTTCTAAATTTAGGCTTTGCGATGAGTTTTAGCGTGATCTCGGTTATTACCGCTAGCGTGCCCTCGCTAGCGATTAAAATGCCAGCGATATTGTATCCTGCGACGTCTTTTATCGTGCGTTTGCCCGCGCGGATCACTTCGCCGTTAGGTAGCACGGCTCGTAGCGCCATGACGTAGTCTTTGGTGATGCCGTATTTTGCCGCGCGCATGCCGCCCGCGTTTTCGCTGACGTTGCCGCCTAGCGTCGAGTAGTCCTGGCTGGCGGGATCTGGCGGGTAGAAAAGGCCTAGCTTCTCGGCTTCGCGCTGCAAATTTATATTTATGCATCCGGGCTGTACGACTGCGACCATGTTTTGCATGTCGATTTCTAGGATTTTGTTCATGTGCTTTTCAAATGCAAGCACCACGCCGCCCTCGTGCGCTAGCGCCCCGCCCGTAAAGCCGCTGCCTGCACCCCTAGGCACGATTTTGACTCCGTTTTCGTTGCAGTATTTTAAAATCTCGCTAACGTCGCGCTCGTCTCTAGGGAAAAGCACGCCGTCGGGCAGATGGCGCTTTTTCGTCGCGTCGTAGCAGTAGGCGATCCTGTGCGCGTCGTCGAAGTAAGCGTTATCCGCGCCTAGTAAATTTACGAAAAATTTAGCGTGTTTATCAAGCATCATTTCTCTTTCAAAAGAGCTTTGTAGTGGCGGTCAAAGTCGCTGATCTGCTCCGAGCCCCATTTCCAAAATACCGTATCGATGTCCTTGACGCGAGTATAAAAAGGCAGCTGGTAGTATTTGACCGCGCCGCTTTGGAAGCGTTTTAGCGGCTCGAAACTCTGGCAGTCGGCAAAAAGCGCTTCGTTATTCATAGCGATGAAAATAAGCCCCGCAGCGCTTTGGTTGCACATTTTACGAAAATCGTCGCGGCTAGGGTTTGGCTTATACTCGTAGCTTAGGTACGAACCCACGATGTCCGGATGGATGAAAGTAACGTCTTTAAACGCATTCGTTACTTCGGCGTAAATTTCTTTGTTCGGCACGACGATGAGCGAGCGGTCGTAGAGGTAGTTTAGTATTAGTTCGTCGCCGCTTTTAGGTAAAATCCCGGGCAGAGGCAGGGCCTTTTGCGCTAGCGCGTCAAATACCTCAAATCTGACCTTGGCAAAGCCGCCGCTTTTTTGCGTGACTACGGCGCGAGCGATGATTGAGCTTTGAGAGCCTTCAAATTTATGCATCACGACGCCGCTACTGCCTACGACGATATCTGAGCCGTCTATGATCGTGCCTACGCCCTCATCCACGCTTATTAGCGGGGTTTTATACTCCCTCATCGAAAACTCGGCTGCAAAGCCAAGGCAAGCCGCCGCTAAAAATAAAAGAAATTTTTTCAAAACCTATCTCCTAAAAATGTAGAATTTTGCCGCTCATTATAGCTTAAAGCGCCTTAGTTTTGCAAAATGTAAGTAATTTTCGAGTAAAATATGGCTTTTAAATCAAGGGAATTTATGAGGAAATTTTCATTAGCTTTACTGCTGACGGTAAATTTATTCGCCGTAGAGCCTGCGCAACCTACCGTCCAGGAGCTTAGCTGGCCTAACGGAGATACGTTTTTAACGTTTTTAGAGAAAAACTCCATCCCGCTTTCTCTTTATTATGATATGGATTCGGACGATAAGGAGTTTGTAAGCGAGATAAAAGCGGGCGTCTCGTATCAAATTTTAAGAGACGAAAAAGGCGGGATAAGCCAGGTGCTAATCCCCGTAAACGAGGAACTCCAAGCGCAAATTTATAAAGATAACGACGGAAAATATAATTTTCAGCTTTCCTCGATCTCGTATCAGACGCATAGGCGCGTGCTTAGTATGCCTATTACGGTTTCGCCGTCGCAAGATATCCAAGACGCTACGGGCAGCGCGGCTTTGGCGCACGGATTTTATCTGGCGATGAAGAGCGAAGTGCCGGAAAGCGAGTTTAAAAAGCTAAAAAAAGGCGACAGGCTCGCGATGGAATACACGCAAAAAACTAGGCTCGGACGAACGTTTGGCGTACCGGAAATACACTGGGCGTCGATACAAATCGGCGATAAAAAATACGTCACGTATAAATTCGAAAATAAATACTACGACAAAAGCGGTAAGAAAAACGATAAATTTTTGCTGACCAGACCGATAGCAAACGCCCGCATCACTTCGCCTTTTACGCCAAAGCGCTATCATCCGATACTAAAGCGTTACAAAGCGCATCTAGGCGTGGATTACGGCGCTCCTAAAGGCACTCCGATAAAAGCGGCCGGCGACGGAACGGTTAAATTCGTCGGAACCAAAAGCGGCTACGGCAAGGTCGTCATCGTCGGGCACGTCGGCGGCTACGAGACGCTGTATGCGCATTCTAGCGGCTTTGCTAAGGGTATACAAAGCGGAGTAAAAGTAAAGCAGGGGCAGCTCATCGCTTACGTAGGCAGTACCGGCATGAGTACGGGCTCGCATCTACACTTTGGCGTCTATAAAAACGGCAATGCGATAAATCCAGAAAACGAGATAAAAGTGGCTAAAAATATCTTTGCCCAGACGGAAAACGCTAAATTTCAAAAATACATAAAGCAGTTTGAAACAAAGATCAAAGATGCCGCTACTAATGACGAAATCCCGGAAAAAGAGGAAAAATTCGGCGCCGTATCGGAGCTGGGCGAGGTTAAATTTACGCCAAAAGCCGACGAAAACCTAACGGCGACAGACGAAAAATCGGTAAGCGTTGATAAGGATGCGAATCTAACCGCAAAAGCCGAAGCTAACGAGACGAAGCCGGACGAAAATTTAACAAATGAGTTAAAAATCGGCGTAGAAGAAAATAACGCGACGAAAGCGGAGCTAAATTTGACTGCAAAAACCGATGTAAATTTAACAAGCGAAGTTAAATCCCAAGATGAAAAGGATGTAAATTTAACCAAAACTGGCCCGACCGATACGAATTTGACGGTAAAATCCGAGCAAAATTTAACCGTCAAAGCGGACGTAAACGCAAGCCAAGCCGTAAATTTAGCAGCGACTAAAGCGGCGAAAACAGAGTCTAGCTCGGCTGCCCAAAAAGAAAAAAATAAAAAGACGGACTCTAAAAAATCCGGCAAAAACGCAAAAGATAAAGAAAAATCAAAATCAAACGACAAGAAAAAAGAGAAGTCAAAAAGCGAGTCCAAAAAGAAAAGGGACGTAAACGCCAGCAAAGATAAGTCCAAAAAACAAAAACAGACTGCCGATAAAAAGGCCAAATCAAAAGATAAAGCCGCCGAGTCAAGCGACAAAAAGAGTAAATGATGGAAGAAAACGAGCAATTAAACGAAGCCAAAGAGCTACTTGACTCGCATTTAAACGAGACGATCGACGAGGAGCTAAGCGCGGCTGATCTAGCCCATCACCTAAAAACGCTAAAAAAGCACGACGAGGAGCTTTTTACAGAGTATTTAGAAAAGCTAGATCCCGAGATGCTGGGCGACGTAGCCATCGAGATGCCCGATCACATGCTAAAAGACGTGATCGAGCAACTACCCGCAGAAAAGATCGTAGAAGCGCTAGAAGAGCTAGAAAGCGACGACGCGACCGATTTGCTTCAATACATCGAAGACATCGACGAAAACAAGGCCAGAGAGCTTTTTAACGAGCTAGATAGAGAAAATCAAAACGAAATTTTAAGGCTAAGAAGCTACGAAGAAGATAGAGCCGGCGCGCACATGCAAACCGAGCTTTTTTCCGCGCATTTAGAAGAAAAGCTGGGAAACGCCGTAGCTAGGCTTAGGCGCGAAAAGCAAGAGGGTAAGCTAGAAAACGTCTCGCAGCTTTTTATCGTCGATAAAGAGGGCGTTTTGGAGTATGCCATCCCGCTTGAAGATCTGATACTTTTTGATTTTTCAAAGACTTTAAAGCAAAATATAGAGGAAGCGCAAGCCGATCGCTACAAACCCCACGTCGCAAACGATATGGACCTCATGCAAGACGTAGCCGTCATGGTGCAAGACTACGACCTAAACGTCATCGCAGTAACCAGCAGCACGGGCATATTACTAGGCCGAATAACCGCCGACGATATCCACGACTACATCCAAGAAAGCGCCACGGAGCAAATTTATAATCTTGCTGGCGTCGATGACGAGGCCGAGGAGGAGGATACTAGCCTAGTAAAGGCTACCCGAGCGCGCGCCGTTTGGCTGCTGGTAAATTTATTTACCGCGCTTATTAGCTCCAGCATCATCGGGCTTTTTGACGATACGATCGCTAGCTACGTGGCTCTTGCCGTGCTGATGCCTATCGTGGCGTCCATGGGCGGAAACACCGGCACGCAGGCGCTCACCGTAACCGTGCGCCGACTGACCTTGGGAGAAATCGAGTTTAAAAACGCCGCAGTCGCTCTAAAACGCGAGGTAGGCATCGCGCTCATAAACGGGCTAACCTTTGCTTGCTTGATGGGCGTCATCGCTTCGATTTGGTTTAGTCGCCCGATGTTAGGCGTGGTTATCGGCGCTTCGATGCTTATAAATTTATTTTTTGCCGGATTTTTCGGTACTTTGATACCGCTAAGCTTAAAGAAATTTAACATCGATCCAGCCGTCGGCTCTGCCGTGCTGCTTACCACCGTTACCGATACGGTCGGATTTTTTAGCTTTTTAGGACTGGCAAAATGGATACTGCTGTAAAAAATATCAAGATAGAAAATTTAACCTCTCCGCGCTACGTAAAGCCGTATCAAATTTCGTTTGATCTGTGCGGAAGGCCCGTCAGATGGGAGTGTGTAAAGGCTCACGATAGTGTCTCGGCTCTACTTTATCACGAGGATAAAGACGCGTTTTTGCTGGTTAAGCAGTTTCGCCCCGCCGTTTGGTTTAATATCCAAAGCGCAAAAACGGGGCCGCTAAATTTAACGCAAGAGGGCGAGGAAGGCTATACCTACGAGCTTTGCGCGGGGCTAATGGATAAAGGTAAAAGCGAGGAGCAGACCGTCATCGAGGAGATCGCCGAGGAGACGGGCTTTGCGGCTAGCAAGGTAGAGCGCATAACCTCCACGCGCGGCGCGCTAGGTTTTGGCGGAGCGAGGCAGACGATGTTTTTTGCCGCGATAAACGACGATATGAAAATCGGCGAGGGCGGCGGCATAGACGGCGAAAATATCGAGCTAGCCTACGTGCCGGTTAAAGATGCGCGCAAATTTATGTTTGACGAGAGTAAAAGCAAGGCAGCGGGACTGCTTTTTGCATTTATGTGGTTTTTTGATAAATTTAACCGCTAGAGCGTCAAATTTATCCGGCTGGGTTTGCTTGGGATAATTAAATTTAAGGAGAATAAATGCTAAGAAAAATCGCTTTAACCGTATTTTTAGCGGTGTGGGCTTTTGGGCTGGGCTCATTTGAGGAGGCTGCGGCCGAGCTAGCGCAAAACGAGTATGATAAGGCTTTAGAGTTGTTTGAGAAGTCCTGCGAGGAGAAAAACGCCGCGGGCTGCTATGCTGCAGGCTTTATAAACGACAATAACTTTGCCAAAGGTTCAAATACTACCAAAAGCTTTGCGCAGTTTTCTAAAGCCTGCGAAATGGGCGATATGGACGGATGCAAATCCCTAGGCGATATCTATGAAAACGGCCGCGGCGGTCAAGAGATAGACGATAAAAAGTCTATGCAGCTTTATCAAAAAGCCTGCAGCGGCGGAGTAGGCGCGGCTTGTTGGAAATTAGCCGGCTATTACGACGAGGGCAGAGGCGTAGAGCGAAATTTAGCAGAGGCGTTTAAATTTTATCAGGCGGCTTGCGGCTATGAGGATGCCGACGGCTGCTTCGCGCAAGCCGATATGTACGAAAAAGGCGACGGCGTAAAAAAAGACGTCGCAAAAGCATACGAACTTTACGGTTTAGCCTGCGATTACGGCTCTATGAGTGCTTGCGCCGAGTTTAGACGACTCTATAAAGACAAAAAATAAGGATCCGCGATGTTTAAGAAAATTTATCTGGCTCTACTTTTAGTCGCTCTAGCGTCGGCGCAGACGGACTTTGAGATTGCTACGAAAAAATACCTACAGGATGTAAATAGCAAAAAAGCTGCATCGCTTTACGAAAAATCGTGCAAGAGCGATAAAAACGCCGTAAGCTGCTATATGGCGGCATCTATAAAATCGCTTGCGATTTACGATCAAGATAGCGCAGATGTGCAGCCGGAGATACTTTCGCAGGCTCTTGCGCTATATAAAAACGCCTGCGAGCTAGGCTATGCGCGAGGCTGCGAGGCGGCCGGCGACCTTTACGACGCGCCGACTTTGCAAGATGAAACAGGCGCAGATGAAACAGGCGGCGAAAATTCGGCTGAATTTTACGAAAAAGCCTGCGAGACAAAAAACGCTGAAGCTTGCTTAAGGATAGCTAAAAAGTACGACGATGTCGCTAAATTTACCGATGCGCTAAAATATTATAAACTTGCTTGCGAGGCCGGAGAGGGTGAGGGCTGCTATAATGCGGCAGATGTCTACGAATCAGGGGACGCAACGCCTAAAAACGATGCTCAAGCGGCTAAATTTTACGACCTAGCTTGCCAAAACGGCTTTAATCGAGGTTGCGTCAAATTTAAAAAACTTAGCAAATAGGAGGGCGGATTGAAAAAGATTGTTTTAACGGCGATTTTAGTCGCAGTGGCTTTTGGCGGGGATTTTGAGGAGGCTGCCAAAGCGCATATAAAAGCATACGATACCCAGCGCAGTATGGATTTGTTTGAAAAGTCGTGCAGTAGCGAGAAAAACGGCGCAGGCTGCTATTTAGCGGCGTTTTTGGGCGAACAAAACGGCAAATTTAGCGACGAGGACGGCAGCAAAAAAGCGTTTGCCCTATATGAAAAAGCTTGCGGGCTCGGCGATATGGACGGATGCGCGGCCGTAGCGGGGGCTTACGACGGTAACTCGTTATGGGGCGTAGTCGAGTCGGATTACGAAAAGGCGGCGGGACTTTACGAAAAAGCCTGCGAGGGCGGAGTCGGCGAGGCGTGCGTGAGAGCGGCCGCGCACGGTAACGGCGAATACGGCGGCACAAAAGATCCGCAAAAAGCCCGCAAATACTACAGGCTAGCTTGCGACTACAAAGACGCGCAGGGTTGTTACGCTCTAGCCCGCGGACATGAAAAGGCGGATCAAGGCGCAAAAGACGATAAAAAGGCGATGGAGCTTTACGGCCTTTCTTGCGACTATGGATACGATATGGGCTGCGCGAAATTTAGGGAACTTGTTAAAAAGACGAAGTAAGATTTCGCGCCTCGCTAGATTTCTGGCTGCTGGGCGAGGTGCAGATTTAAATTTATGGAAAAATACTTTGTGTAAGTTTGTTTTTTCTTTTGCTAAATACTATTAACTCTGTTTTTGCCTTGCTTATGTTTATACCTTTATTTAACAAAAAGTATCGTTTGATTTCTAGATATTCTTGCGTTACGGTTATAAAAATATTTATTATCGTGCCGTCTTTAAAATATATTGCCAAGCGGTCATACAGTAATCTATTAAAGCATATGCTGCCCTGCAATGCGCAAATAATGCTCTTTGGCAAAAAGAAAATCGCGATAAACAATATAGCTATGATTATAAAATCATTAAACATAAACATCGTCATTGCGAGGGTAACGACGAATATACAAATATAAAATAACTCTTTTGAAATCGGAAAATACGGCGGCAAAGAGTTTCTTATATCGGCATTTTTTGAAATATCGGTAATTTGATCCAAATTTATCCTAACAATCCTTACATTATCCACCTCTATGGATATGGAATTTTGATTAAATATTATAAAACGCTTGCTAAAAGGGCTATCTTGCTCAATAACCCTAATAAACGGTATGACTATAAGAAATATAGCGATGAAGGGGAAATCATCCGTTTCTAGCGGTTTTTTTAGATCAAATGCGCTTAGTATCCCAAGCTGGGCTGCGACTAGAACAAAAATCAACAAACCAAACTGGATAACGATTATCAAAGCGCTATGATCTTTAATAATCAACGGCTCTTTGTCGTAATCTCTTGCAAATTTGCCCGAGCCTGAATTTATCAAATTTGAGTCTTGAAAGTCGCTGTTTAAATTTGAAGTTTGTTCGTTTGTCGTATTCAAATTTTACTCCTTTAAATCGCTATCGCTTTGGTTTTTGGTCGGCGGTTTTTAAAACGCCGAAAATATCAATCCGAAATATATGCTGTTTTAAAAACTGCCCGAGATTTTGAGCTAAATTCGTCGCCGTCTCATCCGCTCGCTCAAATTTGTTTTCAAAGTAAGCAAGCTTAAATTTAGCGTAAAATTTGATATTAGCGATTTAAATTGCCAAGGCTAACAAACCTCAAATCGTATGTCAAGCTTGCTAAATTTAATACGTCAAATTTAGCCGAGCGGTTTAAATTTGACGTCAAATTCGGTAGCCTCAAGCCGTCTTAAAATTTGGCGCCGAGCCGATAAGGCTTTAAAATTTAAAGCTCAAATTTCAGCATCAAACCGTACCGCCGAATTTAGCCGCAAAGGCTCAAATTTGCCGCCAAACCCTGCAATCAAATTTGATCCTGAAAAAGCTCAAATTTAGCGCCGGGCAAAGCGGTCAAATTTAGCCCAGCAGCCCAAATTTGACGCGCCGAGCAAACGGGCTCCAGCTTAAATTTGCCGCACTTACCGAACTTATTTTGCTCAAATTCGGCGCTAAATTTACCGCCGTGCTTAGCTCAAATTTACCTAAAACAGCCCCTTGAGAAGCCCTTTTATCGCATCTTTTTTGGCGTCTTTTTTCGCATCGCCCGTGGTGCCGTTTTCGTCGTCTTTGCCGAATTTCTTATCCAAAAATCTATCGAGCTCCTTAACCGCCTTGCCCTTTAGGTAGTCCGAGCCGATCGTGTATTTCGGGTTGTCGCTGGTGCCCGTGACGGTGATGTCGATGTCGGTTTTTTCGTAGTTCATCTTTATCGGTACGTTTACGGCTTTGGTTGCCATGTCGTATTTGCCGCTAGCTACCGAAACGTGGCTTCTAGTCGCGTTCATATCGGCGTTAAAGTCGATTAGGTTTTTGTTTATCGTACCTTTTATTTTGCTGTTTTTGTAGATTTCGCTTGTTATGTCGCGCCCCGTGAAGGTCCTTACCTGCTCGGTAAAATCGGTCTTTGCAAGCTTGCCGTCATTTACGGCGACGTCAAATTTACCTTTTTGCGAGACGAGATTATAGTCCATCGTCATATCGCCGGTGCCGTCGTATACGTGCGAGAGGCCCAAAAAGTCGGTGAGGCCTTTGACGGTGAAGCTTTTTAAATTTGCGTTTAGGATGTCGTCTTTTAAGACCGCTTTAAGATCGCCGTTAAAGAGTCGCGAATTTACGTTCGCACTTAGCTTTTCGCCCGTTTTAGTCGCGTCGCCGATAACTAGCAAAGGCCCATAAAGCGGCCTCCCGACCAAAAACTCGATCTCTTTTAGCTCTCTTATGCTAAGCTCAAAGTCCGCCTTTGCCGAGCCGCTTTCAAGCTCGTAGTCGCCTTTTAGATTTTTTAGCGCGATTAGGTTTTTGTTTGCGTTTGAGACGAGGTTTGCTACCGCGTCAAATTTAGCCTTGCCGCCGTTTATAGCGACATCCGCGTTAGCGTCGAATTTCGTGCCGCTTGGGAAGCGTTTATCTAGCTCTTTTGCTACGACGGCGCTGTTTACGATACCGTTTTTGACGTTAAATTTAGCCGTACCGCTGAGATTTTTCGGATCCAGCCCGCTTAGGTTTATGGATCCGTCGATCACTGCGTCGGCGTAGTTTGGCAGCGCAGCCAGCGTAAATGCGTCTTTGAGCGAAAGCGCGCTTAAATTTGCCGTTAGTTTTTCGTTTTTGAGGATCGCATCTATCTTGCCGCCTAGAGCGTTTGCGTTTAGATCTAGCTCGCTAAGCGCGCCCTTTGCGAGTTTTGCCGCACCTTTGACGTCCACTTTGCCCGATAGTTTTTTGCCGATTAGCTCTTCAAATTTGCCCAGATCATCGATACCTGCGTCAAATTTGACGTCCGCATTTTTGTCATCCAGTCCGTAAACGCCGCTTAGACTCTTTAGTTTTAAAAGTTCGGAGTTTAGCGAGGCGTCAAATTTGGCTTTCGAGCTTGCCACGTCGGCGTTTGCGTTTAGTTCAAAGGCTAAAGGTTTGCTCAAATTTATCTCCCTTGCGACCTGTTTTAGCTCAGCCGGATTTAGCCGCGCGTTTTTGGTAGCAAGCTTAACAGAACCGGAGATATTTTGCGTGTTGTGCACGTCGTTTAGCACCGCTTCGCCGCTGATCGTTCCGCCGACAAATGCCGGGAAAGCGGCGATTTTAACTAGTTCGTCAAGCTTTAGCGAGCTGATTTTGGCTATTAGTTTGCCGCCGTTTAGCACCGCATCGACGTTACCGCCAAATCCCTCGATCTTGACGTCGAAGTTTTTTAGCTCGCCGGCGGTGGCTATGACGTTGCCGTTTGCTTTAAACGCTCCGCTAAGTTTTTGCCCCACGACGGGCTCAAATTTAGCCAGATCGTCCACGATGAGCTTGACGTCGCTGCTTAGGGTGTTTGAGTTTGGATCGTAGATCGTCTTGTCGCTGCCGATCGTCGCTAGCGGCGTGATCACCGCGCTTTTGGCGTTTACGATACCGTCTTTTACGTCTGCTACGACTTTGCCGTTTGCGGCGAAATTTGACGGTAGAGTGACGTTAAAATCCTTTGCGATGAGCGCGTTATCGGTTTTGACGTCCAAGATATCGATATTTGCGGTGCCGTTTGGCTTGCCGCCGCTTTCTAAGATATTTGCGACGGCGGAGATTTTACCGTGCGCGTAGATAGGCTGGCCGGCTAGCGCTAGAGCTTTTTCGACCTGTAAATTTTTAGCGTCGAGCTTTAAAGAAAGCGGCTTGTAGTCCTTTAAGTTTGCGTCGAAACTAACGTTTGAGCCTAGCATTTGGCCTACTCCGCTAGCGGTGAAATCGCTAAATTTGCCCTTTGCGATGCCTGAGATTTTCATAGCTTCGCTTAGCTTGACGCCCAGGCTTTTTAGGTCGCTAACGGCGACGTCGTATTTTAGATCGAGGTTTTGCGAGAAAATCGAAAGCCCGCCGTTTACGTTCGCCGCGATCTCGCCGTTTACGTTAGCTACGATATCTACGCTCGTCGGACGGATCTGAAATTTGTCAAATTTGACATCAAATCCGCTTTTTTCTTTAATTATATTTTCAGCGTAGGATTTAACAAAACCGTTGCCAAAATCCGTAAAGGCCGCGACGTAAGCCGCGATAAGCAAAGCAAAAACCAGTCCGAGCAGGGCGCCTAAAATTTTCATCGTCTATCCTTTAGATTTAGTTTAATTTTATTATGAAACTTGAGCCGGTTATACTAAGACTTGTTAAGAATTTTAGCTAAATTATTGACAAATTCTAAAAATTTGACTATAATTTCATCACTCAAAACAAAAGAGTGCTAAAAAAGTAAAATCAAACCATAAAGGATGAATCATGAATTTTCAACCGTTAGGCAAACGAGTCTTAGTCGAGCGTCTTGAGGACGTCAAAACGACCGCTTCGGGCATCATTATACCCGATAATGCAAAAGAAAAACCTTTAAGCGGCAAGGTTTTGGCGGTATCAAGCGAGGTAGAAGGCGTGAGCGTGGGCGATAGCGTAGTTTTCGCAAAATACGGCGGCACCGAGGTCGTGCTTGATGGTAAAACATATTTGGTTCTAAAAATCGAAGATGTTTTAGGCGTTTTAAAATAATCTAAATTTAAAGGAATAAAAATGGCAAAAGAGATATTTTTTTCAGACGAGGCTAGGAACAAACTATACGAAGGCGTTAGAAAACTAAACGACGCTGTAAAAGTAACGATGGGGCCTCGCGGCAGAAACGTGCTAGTGCAAAAGAGTTTCGGCGCTCCAGCGATCACTAAAGACGGCGTGAGCGTAGCTAAAGAGGTCGAGCTAAAAGACGCTCTAGAAAACATGGGCGCAGGCCTAGTAAAAGAAGTCGCTAGTAAAACAAACGATGAGGCGGGCGATGGCACGACTACGGCTACGGTTTTGGCGCACTCTATCTTTAAAGAGGGTCTAAGAAACATCACCGCAGGCGCAAATCCGGTCGAGGTAAAACGCGGTATGGATAAAGAGGCCGCAGCTATAATCGCCGAGCTAAAAAGCCTATCGCGCAAAGTAACCGATAAAAAAGAGATCGCGCAAGTAGCCACTATCTCAGCAAATTCAGACTCTGCTATCGGCGGACTGATAGCTGATGCGATGGAAAAAGTCGGCAAAGACGGCGTCATTACCGTCGAGGAAGCAAAATCCATCCACGACGAGCTAAACGTGGTCGAGGGTATGCAGTTTGACCGCGGATATCTAAGCCCGTACTTCATCACAAACGCTGAAAAGATGCAGGTTGAACTAAGCAATCCGTTCATATTGCTATTTGATAAGAAGATTACAAATTTAAAAGATCTACTACCTGTGCTTGAGCAGATCCAAAAAACAGGCAAACCGCTACTAATCATCGCTGAAGATATCGAGGGTGAGGCGCTTGCGACGCTAGTAGTAAACAAACTTCGCGGCGTACTAAACATCTCTGCGGTTAAGGCTCCTGGCTTTGGCGATCGTAGAAAAGCGATGCTTGAGGATATTGCGATACTAACAGGCGGCGAAGTAGTGAGCGAAGAGCTAGGAAGAACGCTAGAAAGCGCAACCCTAAGCGACCTAGGTCAAGCTTCAAGCGTCATCATCGACAAGGATAACACCACTATCGTAAACGGCGCAGGCGAGAAATCGGCAATCGATGCTAGAATCATCCAGATAAAAGCTCAAATCGCGGAAACTACGAGCGACTACGATAAAGAAAAACTACAAGAGCGCCTAGCTAAGCTAAGCGGCGGCGTAGCGGTTATCAAGGTCGGCGCTGCTACCGAGACCGAGATGAAAGAGAAAAAAGACCGCGTGGACGACGCTCTAAGCGCGACTAAAGCGGCCGTAGAAGAGGGCATCGTGATCGGCGGCGGCGCTGCGTTTATCAAAGCGAGCGCAAAAGTAGATCTAAAACTAAGCGGCGACGAAGCTATCGGCGCAGATATCGTAAGACGCGCTCTAACCGCTCCGCTACGCCAGATCGCTGAAAATGCGGGCTTTGACGCGGGCGTAGTGGCAAATTCCGTAAGCGTTAGCAAAGACGATAACTACGGCTTTAATGCGGCTACGGGCGAGTATGTGGATATGTTTAAAGCCGGTATCATCGACCCGGTCAAGGTCGAGCGCGTGGCTCTTCAAAACGCGGTCAGCGTGGCGAGCTTGCTCTTAACCACTGAAGCTACCATAAGCGAGCTAAAAGAGGATAAACCGATGCCTGCGATGCCTGATATGGGCGGCATGGGCGGCATGGGCGGAATGATGTAATACGCCTTTATCTGCGGAGAGCTTTGGCTTTCCGCAGGATTTCTCGTAAAGACGACTCTTAAATTTACTAAAAATTTAAACCTACTTTAAATCTCCTAGCGGCCGTAAATTTGACGAGATTTTAGGCTTAAGCGGCTAAAACGTCCAAAATATACGCATAAATTCCTACGTCTAAAAATGATTTAAAATTAATTATTATTTAACTGAAATTTGTATAAAATAGTTCTGAATCTAGCGTAAGGGCGATCTTTTAAGGCGGCTAAATTTAAATGGAAAATCCGAATTTGGCGAATGCTAGGCTGGAAAGAATGATTTAATGATAAAAAAAATACTAATAGTCTTTGGCACCAGACCGGAAGCCATAAAAATGGCGCCCTTGGTAAAAGAATTTAAAAAAAATAGCGAATTTGACGTCAAGGTTTGCGTCACGGCTCAACACAGACAGATGTTAGATCAAGTTCTTGAGATATTTGGCATAGTTCCAGATTATGATTTAGAAATTATGCGAGCGGGGCAGGATCTGTACGATCTGACGTCTAGGATTTTGCTAAAGATACGAGATGTTTTAGATGATTTTAAACCGGATATAGTATTTGTCCACGGCGATACTACTACCGCTAGCATAGCTTCTTTGGCCGCTTTTTACAAGCAGATTAAAGTAGCTCACGTAGAGGCGGGGTTAAGAACGGGGGATATTTATTCGCCTTTTCCAGAGGAGATAAACAGACAGTTAGTCGATATAATCGCAAGCTATCACTTTGCCCCTACAAATTTATCGAAACAAAATCTCATAAAAGAAAATAAAAGTCCAAAAAATATCGTCGTAACCGGAAATACCGTCATCGACGCGCTTTTTTTGCTGCTTGAAAGGATGCAAAAAGATAGCGGGCTAAAAGATAAAATTTTAACATCTCTAAATGCGAAATACGATACTAACCGCGGTAAAAAAATCATACTCGTAACCGGCCATAGAAGGGAAAATTTCGGCGATGGATTTATAAATATCTGCGAGGCTTTAAAGACCCTAGCGATCAAAAATCCAAACGTCGATATAGTCTATCCCGTTCATCTAAATCCAAACGTCCAAGAGCCCGTAAAGAAAATTTTATCCGGTATCGGTAACGTCCGCCTCATAGCGCCTCTAGAGTACGGCGAATTTGTTTATCTTATGAACAAGGCGCATTTTATCATAACAGATAGCGGCGGGATACAAGAGGAAGCGCCAAGTCTCGGTAAACCCGTGCTTGTAATGAGAAATACAACCGAAAGACCCGAGGCTATAGAGGCCGGCTCGGTAAAACTCGTTGGCGTTGATAAGAAAAATATAGTATCGCAGGCTCAAATTTTACTCGACGACGACGAAATTTATCAAAAGATGTCTCAGTCGCGAAGTCCATACGGCGACGGTAAAGCTAGCGTTAAGATAGTAGAATTTATAAAAAATTTAAGATCGGAGAGATGATGATAAAAAATGTTTGCGTTATGGGGCTTGGCTATATAGGACTGCCTACTGCGGCGCTTTTGGCAAATAAAGGCTACAAAGTGCACGGCGTGGACGTAGTGCAAAGTACGGTAGATACGATAAACCAAGGAAAAATACATATCGTAGAACCAGAGCTTGACGTATTCGTCAAAGGCGCGGTAAACAGCGGAAATTTAAGGGCAAGCTTAGAGCCTGATTTGGCCGATGTTTTTATCATAGCCGTGCCCACGCCCTTTTGCGACGGATACGTGCCCGATCTTAACTATGTAGTAAGCGCCAGCAAGTCTATAGCGCCATTTGTTAGGGACGAAAATATCGTGATTTTAGAGTCGACTTCGCCCGTGGGAACTACTGAAAAAATAGGAGAAATCCTCAAAGATAGCGGCTTGGATATCTCTAAAATTTACATCGCTCACTGCCCAGAGAGAGTATTGCCCGGTAAAATTTTAAAAGAACTCGTACAAAATGACAGAATCGTAGGCGGTTTAAATAAAGAAGCCGCAAAAAAAACGGCCGAATTTTATAAAACTTTCGTCGCTGGCGAGATTTTGCAAACCGACGCAAAAACCGCCGAGATGGCAAAGCTCACCGAAAACTCGTTTCGCGATGTAAATATCGCATTTGCAAACGAGCTTAGCGTTTTGTGCGATAAATTTGGCATAAACGTCTGGGAGCTCATCTCGCTAGCAAATCGCCATCCGCGCGTAAACATCCTAAATCCCGGTTGCGGCGTGGGCGGACACTGTATAGCCGTCGATCCGTGGTTTATCGTGCATGCGGGCGGCGATGACGCAAGGCTTATCAAAACGGCTAGAGAGGTAAATAATCACAAAACGCAGTGGTCGATCGAAAAGATAAAAAACGCCGCTTTAAAATTTGAGCTAAAGAGCGGCAAAAAGCCTAAGATAGCCTGCATGGGGCTTGCGTTTAAGCCCGATATAGACGATCTTAGAGAGTCGCCTGCAGTTTTTATTACTCGCGAATTAAAAAATCAAGGATTTGAAATTTTAGCCGTCGAGCCGAATATAAAATCGCACAAGGATTTTGAGATAATAAACTACGAAAAAGCTGTAGATATCGCTGATATAGTCGTATTTTTAGTAGCGCATAAAGAATTTAAAGAGCTAAAAATAGAAAAAGAAGTTTTGGATTTTTGCGGCGTGCTAAATACTAATATTTAATATTTTTCAAGGTATGGTTAATGATACAAGCAATAGTTAAAAAAGGTAAAGTTTTAGCAGAGCAGATCCCTGCCCCAAGCGTTTCAAAGGGATGCGTTCTTATAAAAGTAGTAAATAGCTGCATATCGGCGGGCACCGAGATAAGCGGCGTATCAAATAGCGGAAAGAGCCTGATTAGAAGGGCTTTAGAGCAGCCGGAGAATGTAAAAAAAGTCATCAGTATGATAAAATCAGACGGCATCGCAAACGCCTATGCGAAGGTAAAGGGCAAGCTTGATAGCGGAAGCCCGACCGGTTATTCGCTTAGCGGCGTAGTTATAGCAGTCGGAGAGGGTGTTTTAAATTTTGAGATCGGAGAGCGCGTCGCCGCAGCCGGCGCAGGGCTTGCAAACCACGCAGAATACGTAGACGTGCCTAAAAATTTAGTTATGAAAATGCCGCAGGATATGGACTTTGAGCGAGCTTGCACCGTGACGCTGGGCGGTATAGCGATGCAGGGCGTTAGGCGGATCGATCTAAGGCTGGGCGAGACCTGCGTAGTCGTTGGAGCTGGGATTTTAGGGCTTCTTGCGGTGCAGATGCTTAAAATTTCAGGCGTGAGGGTCGCTGTCAGTGATTTTGACGATAGGCGCTTGCAGATAGCAAAGAAATACGGCGCCGAGCTCGTCATAAACCCGTCAAGAGACGATTTATTAGACGTAGTTGCGTCTTGGAGCGGCGGGTACGGTGCCGACGGCGTGCTATTTACCGCCGCTACGAGCAGTAGCGAACCGTTATCGCAAAGCTTTGCGATGTGTAAAAAAAAGGGCAGAGTGGTGCTTGTAGGCGTAGTCGGCATGCAGATCAATAGAGAGGATATGTACAAAAAGGAGCTTGATTTTCTCATCTCCACATCCTATGGTCCCGGTCGCTACGACAAGAGCTACGAAGAGCAGGGGCTTGATTATCCGTTTAGCTACGTCAGATGGACTGAAAATCGAAATATGAGCGAGTATCTAAGGCTGGTAAATGAAAATTTGATAAAGCTGGATAAGCTCATAGACGCAAAATATCCTATCGAGCAGGTAACGGAGGCGTTTGAGTCGCTACAGACTTCGCAGAATAAGCCGCTTATGGTTTTGCTTGACTACGGCGAGCCAAATTTAGCCGAGCTTGATAGCTATCTAAATCACGATAAAAAAATCATTATAAGCTCCGCACCAGTAAATAGGGATGTGATAAACGTCGCGTTCGTCGGCGTCGGCGGATTTGCTACCGGGATGCACCTGCCTAATATCTCAAAGCTTACGGATAAGTATAAAATTTACGCGATCATGAACCGGAGCGGACATAAAGCAAAGGCCGTGGCGCAGCAATACGGAGCGAACTACGCTACTTCAAATTTAGACGATATTTTAAATGACAAAAACGTTGATCTGGTAATCATCTCAACAAGGCACGATAGCCACGCAGAGCTTACTTTAAAGGCGCTTGAAGCAGGCAAAAACGTATTTGTAGAAAAGCCGCTTGCGACAAACAAAGACGAGCTTGAAAAGATAAAGAAATTTTACGAGGGGGGAGGCGACAAACCCCTTTTATTCGTGGGATTTAACAGACGATTTAGCGCTTACGCACAGGAGATAAAAAAGCATACGAGCGCTAGAATAAATCCGATGATAATCAGATATAGGATGAATGCGGGCTACATACCGATGGATCACTGGGTGCACGAAAACGGCGGCAGAATGGTGGGCGAAGCGTGCCACATAATAGATCTGATGACGGCGCTAACGGGCAGCGAGATAGAGAGCGTATTTTCGCAGGCTATCACGCCGAGCAATGAAAAATATAGCGCCGAGGATAACAAATCCATCGTCTTAAAATACAAAGACGGCTCGGTGGCAAATATCGAGTATTTCGCAAACGGCAGCAAGGAGCTAAGTAAGGAATTTATGGAGATCCACTTTGACGGAAAGAGCATTATTTTGGATGACTACAAAAGCCTTAAAGGATACGGAGTGGGGGTGAAAGAAATCTCAACGAACGTAAGCCAAAAAGGGCAGCTCGAAGAGCTTGAGGCGCTATTTGAGACTCTAAAAAAAGGCAAAAGCTGGCCGATAGAGCTTTGGGATATGGTGCAGACGACGGAGATTTCGTTTTTGATATAAAAGGCTAAATTTATGACCGGTCAAATTTACAAAAAGATAAAAAGCAAAATCAAAAATTATATTTTTATCAAGAGAAATTTTAGCGAATATGATAAATTTCAGTGGAAAAGCGCAGAAGAGATAGAGCGTATCAGGACTAAGAAGCTAAAAGATATAATAAAAAAAGCGGTTGATTTCGTGCCTTTTTATAAAAATTTGGATTTAAAAATAGATTTTGAAAATTTTAGCTTAGATGAATTGAAAAAATTTCCGGTTATAAATAAGCAAGTAATCAGAGAAAATTTTAAAGACTTTTGTTCTATCGGATTTGACGGAAAAGCATCTCATACGTCGGGATCTACCGGGACTCCGTTTGAATTTAAAGTCCCATATGAAAGCGATGCAATAGAAAAAATTGTAGCGAATAGAGCTTGGGGTATGGGCAAAGATTATACTTATAAAAGCGGTGATCCGATAATCGTTTTAAGGACATATTCGCCAAAAGAAGGCGAGCCGCTTTATAAAATTTCGGGCGATTATTGGTATTTATCCCCGTTTCATATTAACGAGTCAAATTTGGCTTTATATTTATCCGTTATCGAAAAGTCAAAAGCCAAAATAATAAGAGGATACGCAAGCTCCATATATATTTTTACGCTACTTTTAAAGCAAAAAAACATAAAAATACCTCAAATAAAAACTATAGTAACTTCATCTGAGACTTTGCTGCCTGCGTATAGAAGCGCCATCGAGGAGTATTGGGGGTTGCCCGTTTTAGACTGGTACGGGCAAAACGAAAGAACTGTAACAGTCCAGCAGTGTTGGGCGGGTAACTATCACAACAATGATGATTACGGGATAGTCGAACTTAACGATAAAAATGAAATCATAGCCACTTCTTTAAATAACTACGTAATGCCTTTTATTAGATATAATACCGGCGATAAGGCTATACCTTTAGACGGTAAAGCGCCGATTTGTCCTTGCGGTAGACATTTGTCTATTCCTTTTAAAGGGATAGAAGGCAGAAGCGACGATATACTTATTAAGGATGACGGAACGGCGATACCTACGGCAAATTTCTCTACCGCGATGAAAAATTTTAGCGATTTAAGGCAGTTTCAGATAATCCAAGAGAAGGATAGAAGCGTAACCTTAAAAGTGGTTTTAGATAATGATTCGAGCCAGTACGTAAATTTAATAGCTAGCGAAGTCTATAGGAGGCTTGGAAACATAAAGCTAAATATAGAAAAGGTGCCGCAAATCGGGCGAGACATAAAAACAGGTAAAATAAAAGTAACGATTCAAAAAGGAGAGTTGGTATGATAAAGTTAAATTTAGACGAACAAAAAATTGCCTCTAAAATAAAAAGATTAAAGGATGCCGCCGGCAGCCATAGCCCTAGTATTTTTACGATTTGCGAGAAGCTTTCCGAGCTTGATATTAAAGTGGACGCTTGCTTTTTATCCAATCCATACGCGACGGAGCTTTTTTTAGATTACCTTAAAAAAGATTTGATCGATACGAATAAACTAAAAGACGTTTTAGAGTTTTATCCGTCGCAAAACGGCGTAATAGCCGACGTCATAAGTAAATCTATAGACGTAGACAGTAAAAATATCTTTGTAGGAAACGGCGCGATAGAGGTTATCCAAGCCGTGATGCATAATTTCGTAGAAAAAAGGGTGATCGTAAATATCCCTACGTTTTCGTCTTATTACGAGTTTGTAAGGGACGATACGGAAGTGATTTATTATCAGCTAAATAAAGACGAAAATTTTAAGCTTGATATCCAAAGTTACGTTAATTTCGTTAAGTCTAAAAACCCGGATAGCGTAGTAATTATTAATCCAAATAATCCGGACGGCGGATACATAAAATATAAAGATCTAAGATTTATTTTAAATAATCTTAAAGAGGTTAAAAACATCATAATAGACGAGAGTTTTATACACTTTGCCTTTGAGGATAGCGAGTATAGCTTGATTTCTGCTACCGAGCTTTTTAAAGAGTTTTCAAACGTCATCGTCATCAAAAGCCTATCTAAAGACTTCGGTATAGCTGGCATTAGGGTAGGATACGGAGTGATGGATCAATACAAGGTTGCAAAACTCCTTAAAAACGGATATTTGTGGAATTCTAGCGGACTTAGCGAATACTTTTTTAGGCTCTATAATAGAAGCGATTTTTTTAAAGAATACGAAGAAGTAAGGAAAAAATACATCGCCCATGCGCAAGAGTTTTTTGATGAGCTTTCAAAGATACCTCAAATAAAAGTCTATCCTAGCATGGCAAATTTTGCTCTTATCGAGCTACTAGACGGTAGTACTAGCTCAAATTTCGTTTCAAAAATGCTAATAAAATACGGCGTCTATACTAGGACTTGCAGCGACAAGATAGGATTAAACGGCGAATTTATCAGGATTGCAGCTAGATCGCAAAAAGAAAACGAAATCATCGTTAAGGCTATTAAGGAGATATTTAAGGACGATATTGCATAAGCCCGTACTAGCTATTTTTGATTTTTGCGATACGATATTCGACGGTCAATCCGCTACGTTTTTTTTGGATTTTTTGGAATCTAAACTTTCGATAGTCAAGAGAATACGCGCAAGGATTATAAAGAAAATAAATAAAATACCCTCGTCTGATAGTAAAAGATATAAGGAAAATTTAATGCGGGTATTTTACGGCGTCAAAAAAGAGGAGATGGATAAATACGCTGCAGAATTTTATCGTAGTATAGTAGCAAACAGACTTCATAAAAGCGTCATAGAAGCTCTTTTAGCGCATAAAAAAAGCGGTCATATTATCGTAGTCGTATCGGGCGGATTTGAGGTATATTTGAGGTATTTTGCTAAAAGTTACGGCATAGATTATTTAATAAGCACAAAGCTTGAGTTTAAAAACGGCGTCTTTACTTCCAAAATCGCAGGCGATGAATGCTTGGGAGATAAAAAGGTAGAGTTGCTGGGTAGCGAGCTAAATTTAAAGGAATTTGATTTAAAAAATTCGTTCTGTTATAGCGATAGTCGTTCGGATATGCCTCTATTTTCGCTAGTCGGCAACAAAGTAGTCGTAAAAAACGCTCAAAATACCGACTGGATAGACGATGAGTTTAAGGTTTTAAAAGTAGATGGAAGTTATGCTTAAAAATTTATTTGCCTCAAAAGTCGCGAAACAAACGCTATTTTTATTTGTAGCGCAGATATTTGGCATGGTTGTAGGTTTTGTATCCAATATGCTTTTAGCCAAACAAATGGGAGCGACAAATTTTGGGATTTATTCTTTATCTCTGACTATTATCACGTTTATATCTATATTTTTTGAGTTTGGATATTTCTCTAGCGCCTCAAAGATGCTTGCGAACAATCATGACATAAATTTAGAAAAAAAGATATTTGGCACGTCTATAATAATAGCATGTATTTTATCGGCTTTTTTTATCGTATTTGCGCTCGTGATTTCATTTTTACTCGAAAAAATTTTTAGTGATGAAATAGGACAGATAATCAGAATTTCATCTTTTATAAGTTGGAGTTTCGTGATTCCATTTTTTATGGAGCTAATATTAAAAGGCAGTAATCATATAGGCTATTTAGCCGGTTTTAATATATTTTCTAAAATTTTATTTGTAGTATTTTTATCTCTTTTATTTATTTTTGAGCGCTTAACTCCGTTAAATGCGCTTTTATCTTTTTCTTTATCTTATGCGGTTACATTTGCGATATACGCTTATATGCTACGGCCGAATTTTAGCGGTTTTTTTGAAATTCTTAGAGCTATAAATTCGGAAAATAAACGGTATGGAAAATATATTTATAAGGGTAGAATATTTGCCGTATCCGCTTATAATATAGACAGACTTTTAATAGGATATTTTATAGGTTCAAAAGACGTCGGTTTTTATGGACTAGCAAATTCTATGGCGACGCCTATTATTTCAATGTCTGCGGCAATTGGTAGTAGCGTATTTAAAACATTAACGAATAGTAGCAAAATACCGTTTACTATACTAAAAGCAAATTTAGCCTGGGTGCTTTTATCATTTTTTTTAACCAATACGCTTGGATATTTGATTATAAATTTTTATTTAAAAGAAGAGTATGACGATGTATTATTTTTACTACTTTTGACTTCTGCCGGGTATTGCGTAAAAGCGCTTTATCAACCATATAATGCTTGGATAGTCGGTCAAGGCTATGGAAAAGAAGATCAAAAAATGTCATACGGAATGGCCGGTATTAATTTATTGGGAAACATTATTTTTGTACCGATGCTTGGCGTTATAGGTGCGGCGCTATCAAGCATACTTGCTTCTTTTTATTATTTGTATGCATCTGTGTATTTTGTAAAAAGGGTTAGTAATGGATAATAATACATTTGACGACATTCACGATTCTGCTTTAGACGGATGGGGTTTTTCATTTAGGAGAAGTCAGCTATATAGATTTAAAAAATATCTTGATATGCTGATAAAGAATAATATAAAAGGTAAAATCTTAGAAATCGCGTGCAGTACCGGTTTTTTTACGAATTTAATGTCTAATTCTATAAAAAATATCGAGATAAGAGCCGTTGATATATCTCAAATAGCAATAGATAAAGCTAAAAAAAAATATCCTAATATCGACTTTAGCGTTCAAAAGTTACCTGACGTAAATTTTGAAGGAGAATCGTTTGACTGCGTCACGGCTATAGAGGTCTTATCTTATCTGGATAATGAAGGACGGATGCAATCAATGGCTAACATCCGCAATATACTCAAAGACGACGGTTACGCTATCATATCCGTAAATATAGGCGAAATGCCTTACTTTAAACTAGATGAAATTAGAAATTTAGTATCTGATAAATTTGAGATAATTTATGAAGACGGGCTATATATAAAAACATATTATAAATATATAGAAACGCCTATTTGGCTTATTTTAGATATGTTTTCGTCTTATAAAAAAATAATAATAAAACCGACAGACGGTTTTTTAAAAAGAAGCTCGAAAAATATACTAAATTTTACGATAAAAAATAAGATAGTATTTTATACCATAGGTTTTTTGATTAGAAAAATCTGTATAGGCGCATTGTATTTTATGCCTATATATATTATCGACAAGGTGTCAAAATTTATATCAAAAAACGAGCAAGACGTCTATATATGTTTATGTAAAACTAGAAAACGAGAGGGTTGAGATGACTACGCAAGAGAAAATTTTGGACCGATATAAAGAAATAAGAGGCGATTTTATAGATACTAAAGATGAGAAGCTCAGGCAAGAGTTCTTTGATAATCTCTTAAAATATAACTATTTAAAACACATAAATCCATATATAAACGGCAAAATTTTAGAGATCGGTTGCAATAAAGGCTATATGTTAAAAGCATTGCAGAGTTTTGGTTTTAAAAATTTACACGGTATAGATTTGTCTAATTCCGATTTGTCGATAGCTAAAAATAGGACCGGGCTAGATACGCTAAAACAAGAAAACGCTTTTAATAATTTAAAATATAATAAATACGACCTTATACTGTGTAAAGACGTTATGGAGCATATACAAAAAGATAGGCAAGAGGAATTCGTAAAAGAGATATATAACTCGTTAAATATCGGCGGGACGGCAATCATCCAAGTTCCAAATATGGACTGGATAATGTCTAATCATGAAAGATATATGGACTTTACTCATGAAGTAGGCTATACCAGAGAGAGCCTTGCGGATATTTTTAGACTATATTTTGCCAAAGTAGAAGTGCTTCCGGCCTCATATATATTTAAAAACAGCAAGAAAAAGATCGTCGTTTCGCTAGTAAGAAGCATTATGATTAAATGTATAAGATTTGCTTTAAGGATACTTGGAGAAGGCGCAAGCGATGTTTGGTTTGAACACAGAGAGATAATGGTCGTAGCAAAAAAAGACAAATAATGAAGCAAATTTTAATAACCTGCGATACTGAGGTCGGAGAACTGCATGCAAATAGAGCCGATGCGTTTGAGATTTTTATAAAAGGCGAGACTGACGGCAAGGAAGTCGGCGTAAAGCTCATAAATGACTTAGCAAACGAGTACGGCGGCGTAGCGGAGCATTTTGTGGACGTGTATCCGTGTGAAAGATACGGCGAGGATAAATTTAAAAGACTGTGTCGCCAAATCGTCAAGAGCGGACACGGCGTAAATTTACATACCCATCCGTCCGGAAAATACGATAAAAACAGAAAATTTATGCGCCAATATAGCCTAGACGAGCAAATAGAAATTATAAATTTCGGTAAGCAAAAGATAAAAGAGTGGATAGGCGCGGACGTTATAGCTCACAGAGCCGGAGGATACGGCGCAAACGACGACACGCTAAGAGCCCTTAGGATAAACGATATTTTTATAGATAGCTCGTTTTTTTATAAAAATATAAATTGCGCTATAAACTACGACTACTTAAATAAAACTAGCAAAAAATGCGGCGTTTTGCAGTTGCCAGTTAGCGTTTACGAAAAACAAAAGCGCTACGGTTTTTTAAAAACCAAAAGCGTTTTTCAAAAATTTGATTTTAGATACGGCTCTAGCGCGGATGAAATATTAAGAGCGATTGATTTAATGCCCAAAGATTGCATAATAACGCTTTTTTTACATAGTTTTAATTTTTTAAATTTAAAATATAATTTTAAAAGCGGGCGGTATGTAGATATAAGCATAAACGAGGGCTTAATAGGCGAGTGCAAAAAACTTTTGGGGGGAATCGCGGGCAATAAAGAGTGTAAATTTACGTCGATAAAAGATTTAAATTTAAGCTCTTTAAGCTGCTCGGACTATGTGCCAAAGATTAGCGTAAACGCCGATATACTAAAGCCCACGATGGATAAATTTAGGCTAAAATTTATGCAGATAGGCGATATATGATGAAAATACTTTATCTAAGGACGCTTTATTGGTTTGGCTTAAAGGCGGGCGGCTCGGTGGGGCACACGGCGGGCGTTATAAACGCTATGGATAAAAAGGTGCGGCTAAGCGTCGTTTCAAATGACGAACTTTGGGGGGTTGATAAAGAAATAACCGTCGTAAAGCCTATAAAATTTCCTTTTATCCCAAAAGATGTTCTTGAGCTTTTTTATAATTTTAAAATAATAAAGCATTGCGCCGATTTGGAGGCTGACGCGATATATCAGAGATATAGCGGATTTAGCTTTTGCGGGGCGTATATCTCAAAGAGAAAAAAGATACCGTTTGTTTTAGAGTTTAACTCGTCTGACGTTTGGAAGATTAAAAATTGGAAAAATAACGATACTCTTTTTAAGCGAATTTTCAAGACTATTTACTACAAAATTTTTAAGTTACCTATCGTTTGCGCGGTAGAAAGATATAATCTAAAAAATGCAAAATGCGTAGTTGCCGTATCGGAGGCGTTAAAAGATATCCTTTTAAATTTAGGCGTAGACGAGGGCAAAATAATCGTAAATCCAAACGGAATAGACGAAAACAAATATAATCCGCAGGTAAGCTGCGAGGACGTAAAGCAAAAATACGGTCTTGAAAATAAAATCGTAATCGGCTTTATAGGGACGTTTGGTCAGTGGCACGGAGCCGAAAATATCGCGCACGCTTACGGCAAGCTACTGCAAAAATATCCCGAATACAAAGAAAAAACCAAGCTTTTTATGATAGGCGACGGCATCAGAATGCCAATCGTAAAAAAACATATTTTGGAATTTGATTTGCAAGAAAACGTCGTATTAACCGGCCTTATCCCGCAAGAACAAGGAGCGAAATTTCTAAGCGCGTGCGATATCTTGGTTAATGCCACCGTCCCAAACCCCGATGAAAGCGAGTTTTTCGGCAGCCCTACCAAGCTGTTTGAATACATGGCTATGGGCAAAGCCGTAATATGCAGCGATATGGCTCAGATGTCTAAAATTTTGGAGCACGGCAAAACCGCCTATATGGTAAAACCGGGACGCGTAGACGCACTAGAAGCCGCCATGAAAGCGCTAATAGACGATGCTTCGCTAAGGGCGTCTATGGGCGCAAATGCCGCAAAAGAAGCCCTACGAAAATACACGTGGGGCAGGCATGTGGATAAAATTTTAGAGGCCGTAAATAATGGGTAAATTTTTTTATTATCTTAAAAAAGCCAAGTCGATGCCGCCTGATGCGTTGTGCGCGAAAATCGCTAATAAAATTTTAAATTTAACTAAAGATAAAATCCAAAAGTTGCGCGATGTATCCAGCGATACCCGTATCAAATTTAACGTTTCGCCGGTACGAATAAGCTACGTAAATTTATGCGAACTTGGCGTTTCGAATATAAATTTAGACGTCGCGAGATATCTGTCTAAAATGTACATTGAGCATAAATTCGATCTGCTGGGTAGCGGGTGGGTAAAAAATAGCTATGATAGCGCGGTGCTCGGGCTTGAGGGCTACAAATACGATACGAACGTCGCAGCTCCCGCAAGCGCGCTGGAGGACTACGAGCCGATTGATTGGCAAAAGGATTTTAAAAGCGGCTTTCGCTGGAGCGAAAAAAAATGGTACAAAGATCAGCGCATAGCCCATAAACCGGGCAGCGACATAAAGGTGCCGTGGGAGCTTGCGAGGCTTCAGCACTTACCGCAGCTTGCTATTTTTGCTATGGCGGATCCGAGCTTAAAAGAGCAAAATTTAAAAGAATTTAAAAACCAAATTTTAGATTTTATCCGCAATAATCCGCCTAGAATGGGCATAAATTGGACCTGCACGATGGACGTTGGCATCAGGGTCGCTAATATGCTGGCGGCTTACGATATGTTTTGCCGGATGGATGATGGCAGAATTTTAGATGCGGATTTTAAACAGACCTTTTCAAATAGCGTCTACGAACACGCGTTTCATATAGTAAATAATCTCGAATATTCGCCGCATCTTACGTCAAATCACTATCTAAGCGACATCGCGGGCCTGCTATTTGCGTGCGCGTATCTAGACGGCGACCGCGAGATAGACGCGTGGCTGGCGTTTGCCGTGCAAGAGATAATCAGCGAAATGAAAAAGGAATTTTACGAAGACGGCGGAAATTTTGAGAGCTCTACGAGCTACCACCGCCTAAGCGGCGAGCTGATGGCGTATAGCGCGGCTTTGATACTGGGTTTAAAAAGCGAAAAAATTTCGTCGCTAAAAAATTACGACGCAAAGCTTTGGCGTAAAAAGCCAAAACTTCTGCCGCCAAACGAGCAGGAATTTAAAATCTTAAACGGACAAATAGCGCTGCCGCAGTGGTTCGTGGACAGGTTGTATAAAATAGGCAGGTTTACCGCCGACATTACAAAGCCAAACGGCGAAGTGCCGCAATTTGGCGATAACGACAGCGGCAGGTTTTTTAGGCTTAGCCCAAACGGCGAGTTCTTGAGCAACGAACAAGCCGTGCGAAAATATCTAAATTTGAGCGGCTTTGAGGGCGGCGACGAGCCGTTTTGGGATGAAAATATCTTAAGCCACTCCACGCTAATTAGCTGCATGGGCGGGATTTTCGATGATGAGATATTTAAA
>NZ_CALHVN010000015.1 GCF_938039245.1 uncultured Campylobacter sp.
GTTTTTTATTTTATTAATAATTATTTCATGATGTGAGCCTTGATATTTACGTGTTTCTAGAAAGGTTATTCTATCTATTCTATCTATTTTATCTGTATCTTTTAAATCAGCTCTAGCTGTATAAAATAAAATTTCAGTAAATATCCCTTTTTCTTTTCTAATTTTTTCAATTACCTCATCTCCATTCATTCCATACATATGATAATCGGTTAAGATCAAGTCATATGTATCGTTTAAGTTATCTAAAAAATCCTGCTGCTTAAAATATGGAGTAATTATAGGATTAAAACCTTTTTCTATTAGGTATTCTTTTATATTATCTATATGCTCATCTTTTTCAAAATCTTGCATATTATCATCGAGCCAAATAATCTTATAATCAATTTTCATTTCTTAACCTTATTGTAAATTTTGTGCCTTTATTAACTTCAGATTCGACATCTATTGTTCCATTCATTTGCTTAATGGTTTCCTTTATATTAAAAAGACCTATTCCTGAACCATTTGTTGTAGTGTAGCCTAGCTGAAAAATATTATCCAAGTTATCTTTTGCTATTCCACACCCATCATCTTCTACTGTTAATACAAAACAGTCTTTATCAATTAAATAGTTAAAGATAATTTTTGTTGCCTTTGCTTTTTGAGAATTCTGTATAAAATTATCTATCATAGTTGTTATCTCAAGGGGTCTTAGATTAATTTTATAAGTTGTATTCGTTTTTGGTATATTCTCTATTTTAATTTGAGAATCTATTACATGATCGCTTGATAAATATAACTCTTCTAAATATTCTCGTATAAAATTTATAATATCAGCATTTATGGCACTGGCGGTTAAATTAAAATTTGCTTTTGTTACAAATTTTGATATTGATACTATTTTATCCAATTCATGAGTAACAACGCCGATATATTTTTTTTGCCTATCTGTCATTGTATTTTTATCTATTGTTTTTAGTAGAAGCTCTATATTTCTTTTTATTCTACTTGATGAGTGAAATATTTGATGTTGTAGTGCAAGAATTTGTTCTTTTTCTGTACCTATAATTGAACTTTGAAAGATATTTATTTTGGTTTGCTGTTCAAGTTTTTTAGCAGTTAAATCGCTCTTTTTTATTTCATCATCTAAATTTTGCTTAATTAGCATATTTTCATTTTTTAGTGCAGCATTTTCCTCTTTTGTCTCATATATACGCTTTTCTAGTTCTGTTTTTTCTTTTGATAATTGACCTATTTTATCTATAGCATCCAAGATAGTGGCATCTCTTGCCTTTTTAGCTATTGATATTAAATCTTTTATTATAGGATCTTGCAAATTTGTATTTTGATTTATGATATTTAAAAAGTTTTTTCCAAAATCTAAAATTTTAACACTTGCCGAATTTGTTAAGGTTTTAATTAGCTGTATAATTTTGGACTTTGTTTCTATTGTATTTAATGCCTCTATATCATCAGAAAAATTATCAATATTTCTAACCTCCGCATCTAACCCCCATTGAATACCAACTATATATTTTTCTAATCTTTTTAGAAGTTTCTCCCAAAAAAAGTCTTCTAGCTCGTTATATCCATCTGTTTTAATAAAGCCGCCATCTCTACTACTTTTTTCTTTAAACTGATCTGAGTATTCATTAATATTAATACTACCAACAATCACCCTTGTGGATAGATATCTATTGTGGCCCTGTTGGTGTCTTTGATTTATTCCAAAGCTATCATCATCTATCTCTCCATAAGGATACACTCTAAAGCCATTATTAAAAACAAGCACATGTCCAAAATTTACAGAACGGACACCCATTTGCCTATAGAAATTGTTTTTGGCACTAGTATTTAAATATAAGAGAATTGATTTTATGTTTTTAAGATGTTTGTAATTATTATTTTCTTCTATTTTATATATCAATACCCCTCTATCTGTTAATGTTGATACTATTTTATCATCTTTTATATCAACTTCTAGTTTTGTAGTTTTTAGTGTTAAAACATCTATAATTTCATTTTTAACTGGTTCTTCAAACAAACTACCATTATGTTTGATATAAATTTGAAAATTATTTGTATGAGTATTAACCTCAAAAGGATTTATGAGTTTTCCAAGAGAGCGCTTAAGCGTATTTATCTTGTCATTATCCCATTTTGAACGTAGTTGTGTTATCTCTACTATAACTCCGTGATTAAAATTTGCATCTGCGATAAAATCTGCCTCAGAATAGTTAATTGAGATATCCATAAACTCTTTCTTTGCATCTTCTTCAAAATCATCCCAATTTACATCTAAAATATGAAATTTTGTCTCGCCTATTTTTCTTGATATGATTTTTAATTTTGCACCAAGTCTATCACAAGAAAAACGACCTATACCCTTTGCACCAGCAAATCCTCTTTTTGTATTTATTTTATTTCTATAATCTCGATATCTTTCATCATCTTTATTTATATCACTGTCTTCCGTATTATCCTTTTTTGCAGAATATGCCACAAATAACCATTTGTTTTTTATATCATCTAAATTCATTCCTTTGCCATTATCTTTGATAACTATTTTGTCTGCACCTATTTGCACATCGACTCTAGTTGCATGAGCGTCATAAGAATTTTTTACTAATTCAAAAATGGCAACTTCATCATTAACTATAAGATCTTTGCCTATTATGTTTTTTAATTCAGAGCTTATTTTAAATTTCATTTATTATATCCTTTAGTGCTAATCCAACTTGCTCGGCAAATAGTGGCGGGATAGCGTTTCCTATTTGGGTATACCTTGGTACATCCTGCTTTCTTAAAACTCCACCTGTAGTGTACTTGCCCTTAAAGCAGTAGCTATCCGGAAAAGATTGTATTCTTGCATACTCTCTGACAGTCAGTATTCTTGGCTCGCAATAGTGTATAAAATCATCTGGATGAGTTGTCAAGGTTGGCGCAACTGATTTTGAACATAGTGGTATTATGGTTCTTTTTTTAATATTATATTTAGCCCTTATTGCATGTGATATGTTTTTATTTGGTACAGAATTTGATAATATATGGCTAAACTTTTCAATTGTATCATCTTTGTGATTTGCAAACCTATGACTGTCAGCTATTTTCAAATTTACACCCTTTCTCATAAATTTTTGATATGGATTTGCTATTATGCCGTAAATTCCAGCTTTAAAGTTTTTAGTATCTGGCGAGTTGACTGTTCCATTTGACTGCAATAAGTCAGATATGGCTTCTTCTACCGATACGCACAAATTTAAATTCTTAGATTTTATAAATTGCTTTTTGTTCGCGTCTATACGCACAAAGAAATCATTTGCAATACCTTTTCTTGTTCCAACTAGTATAAATCTTTGCCTTCTTTGTGGAACACCATACATAGAAAAATCTAAAATTTTTGCTTCAATGTCATATCCAAGCTTTTTAAGTTCGAATATAATATAATCAGAATACGCATTTCCTCTTTGCCCATTATTTATAAAACCAACCATAAAACCTCTTACATTTTCAAAAAATATAACCTCTGGTTTTACTATTTTTATAAATTCGATATAAGACTTTACTAGTAAATTTCTCTCATCACTCTCTTGCCTTCTTCCTGCCATAGAAAAGCCCTGACAAGGTGGTCCACCCACTATAAGCAAAACCTTATTTCTTAGTTTTTTTAAATTACTAATATTATTTATAATTAGCTGATTAATATCCAAATTTGTATCAGGAAGCCAAGACGGCCAATCAAAATGGTTATTCTGATCTATTAAATTATATTTCAAAGTAGAAAAAGCATCGTGATTTTTCTCTACAGCAAACATACCTCTCAAACCCGCTTTATGAAGCCCTAGAGATAGACCTCCGCAGCCAGAAAATAAATCTATATACACTCTCTATACCTCTCAATAATCAACTACTATATTTTGCTATTACATATTTTAAAAATTCGCTCTATTTTATCTGGGTCTTTTTGCAGATTTTCGCTCTCGGCTTTACTATTTATATCCAGTACGCAGGGGTTAAATTTAATCGCCTCTCGCACGTTATCTTCGCCGATGCCGCCCGCAAGCGCAAAGTCAAATTTAACTCCCTCTAAAATCCTCCACTCAAAGCTAATGCCATTACCGCCTAAATTTACCCCCTTGCAGTCAAATAGCGGCATATCGCAAAGGCTAAAATCCACGCTCGGCAAAGTGTCAAGCACGCTATAAACCTTCCAAATTTTAACGCTTTCGCGCGCTAAATTTTGCCTTAAATTTGCCGAATACTCGCCGTAAATTTGCGCTACATCTAAATTCGCCTCTTTGCAAATTTCTAAAATCTCGTTTTCTGAAATTTCAGCAAAAACCCCGACGCATTTTACGCCGTAGTCGTGGGCTAAATTTGCGATTTCACGTGCGATTTGCGGGGTTACTTTTCGCTTGCTAGGAGCAAAAATGACGCCTAAAAAACTTACGCCGTTTTGTAAATCTATCTTGCCATCCGCACCAAAAACATCCAAATTTGAGCCTAAATTTCGCCCAAATTTAGCCCCTGCTTTAAGCACATCGCGCGCCTCCGCAGGCGTTTTGATACCGCAAATTTTAACCAGCGTCACGCTTCGCCTCGTACGTAGTCCTCGAAGTAGCGATAAACTTTGCCGCTTTTTATCGCGTCTAAGACGACCTCTTTGGCCTGCGCTGGACTATCAGCGACGCCAGCGGCATAGAGCGCAAACATCGCGTTTAGCACGACGATGTCAAATTTCGGTCCGTCCAGCTCGCCTTTTAAAATTTGCTTTAACGCTTCGGCGTTTTGCTCAGGCGTGCCGCCCTCGATCTCGCTGTGAAACGCTCGTCTGAAGCCAAACTGCTCGGGCGTGATGCTGTACTCGCTGATCTGGCCGCCTCGTAGCTCCACGACGCGCGTTTCATCACATAGGCTTATCTCGTCTAGTCCGTCCTCGCCGCGAACGACCAGCGCTCGCTCGCGTCCAAGTAGCTGCAGCGTCTCGGCGTATAGGCGCAAAACGGGCTTATGATAGACGCCTACTAGCTGATTTTTGAGCGCTAAATTTGGATTTAGCAGCGGGCCTAACACGTTAAAAACCGTGCGGATACCTAGGCGCTGACGCACTTCGCGCACCTCGCCCACTAGCGGGTGAAAAAACGGAGCGTGGAAAAAGGCTAAATTTTTGTCGTTTAGCAGCTCGCGCTGTCGCAGGAGCGAATTTGAGCTCTGAACGCCCAAAATTTCCAGCACGTCCGAGCTGCCCGATTTGCTGGAAACGGCTTTGTTTCCGTGCTTTGCGACTTTGACGCCAAGGCTTGCGAGGATAAAGGCGACGGTCGTTGAGATATTTATCGTCTTAAAGCCGTCGCCGCCCGTGCCGCAAAGATCGATCATCGGCGAGGGATCGCGGTAGGTCTGCGAGTATTTTAGGATGTTTTTGGCGAGGCCTGCTAGGCTTTGCGGATAGAGGCTTTTTTCGCTGATTAGCACCAAAAGCGCTGCTAGCTGCGTGATCTCGTACTCTTTGCTCGCGATGATTTCGCAAATTTGCTCAAAGTCGCGGTCGTCCAAGCGCTCGTTTTCTTGTAGTTTGATTAAAAACGGCTTTAGCGGGCGGACTTTGGGCTCTTTGGTGACTTCGGCCGTAGGCGTGACTTCGTAGTTTATGAAATTTTCGATGATTTTTTTGCCGTACTGCGTGAAGTAGCTCTCGGGGTGAAACTGGATGCCAAAAATCGGCCTGTCTTTCACGCTAAGCGCCATCACTACGCCGTCCTCGCTCACGGCCGTGGCCTGCAAATTTGACGGTAGCTCGTCCACGTAAAGCGAGTGGTAGCGCATAACCTCAAATTCGTCCGGTAGCCCCGTAAATAGCGGCTCTTTGCGGCTAACTTTTATGAGAGAGGTTTTGCCGTGATATGGCTTTTCTAGGCGTTTGATCTTTGCGCCCTGCACCAGGCCGATCGCTTGATGTCCGAGGCAGATACCAAGGATCGGCGCGGCGATGTCGCTTCGCAAAATCTCTAAACAAATGCCGCTATCTTGCGGATGTTTTGGGCCCGGGCTTAATACGATTTTGCTCGGATTTAGCCTGCGGATTTCATCCAGGGTGATTTTGTCGTTGCGCACGCAGCGCACTTCCTCGGAAGTTAGTTCGCGTAGATACTGCTCCACGTTGAATACAAAACTGTCGTAGTTGTCGATTAATAAAATCAAAATTTTCTCCTTTTTAGCGGCTTGTCTTTTTGCTCTATACTTCGTTGCTTTTAAATTTGGCTCGGTCATTACCGACGAGGTAACTCCCGTCGCCAAATTTAAAAGCGCCTCGTCTAGAACAAAAATACTGCGCCTTGATTTTTTTGCACTCAAATTCGAAGTCGAATTTGGCTAAATTTGCAAATTTTACCCACCTAGACCCGCACCGCAAAAATGTAAATTTAAAATTTGCGACGCTTTGCGTCAGCAAAGCTACGTCGCCACCTTAAAAGCGTCGTAGGGGGAGGGGGATTAAAGGGGGTGGGGAGCTCTTTTGCTTCATCTTTGCCTCGCAACTGCTAGCAGAGCGCAATTTAAGCCCTCACCCCCTTTACAACAAAGTAAAAAACAACCTCAAACGGTTGTTTTTTACGAAAAGCCCAAATTTATATTTCTCAAATTTCCCTTGCGTTTTTCGCAAACACGTTTAGCACCGAGGCGCGTTTTTTACAAATTTCTTTATATTCGTATTCAGGAACGCTATCTATAACTATGCCGGCTCCGGCCTGCACGAAAATTTCGGCAAAATTTCCCCCGAGTTCCTCGCTTTTTAAATTTGACTCGTTTGCGCCGTCAAGGTGCGGGTCATGCCCGCTAGCGTCAAATTTGCGCGCAAATATCGCGCTTCTAATCAAAATCGCCATTTGCGCGTCGCCGTTAAAGTGGAAAAATCCGATGCCGCCGCCGTATGCGTTGCGCCTATAGGGCTCAAGCTCGGCGATGATCTCCATGGCGCGGATTTTGGGCGTACCGCTGAGCGTGCCTGCGGGGAAGATACTACCGACCGCGTCAAATGCGTCTATATCGTCCGCCTTTGCGCCGTAGATGTCGCTTACGATATGCATCACGTTCTCGTAGCGCACGATGCGCATGGCGTTTTTGACCGCGACGCTTTTTGGCTTGCTGACGTGGCCGATGTCGTTGCGGGCGAGGTCGATGAGCATTTTGTGCTCGGCTAGCTCTTTTTCGTCGCTTAGCAGCTCGCGCTCGAGCACGGCGTCCTCGACTGCGTCTTTACCGCGTCCGCGCGTGCCGGCTATGGGCGCGACGTAGATTTTGCCCTCTTTGATCTCGCAGACTAGCTCGGGACTAGAGCCCGCGACGTCGCCGTAAGGGGTCGGAAAGTGAAACATATAAGGGCTCGGGTTTGCTTCGCTCAGCGCTCGGTAAAAGTCGAGACTATCCATATCCGAGGTCAGTTTTAGCTGTTCGCTTAGTACGACTTGAAAGACGTCGCCGCTTTTTAGGTACTCTTTGGCGCGCTTTGCGATATTTAGAAAATGCTCTTTTTCGCTGTCTAAATCGGTTAAAATTTTATATTCGCTCTGTCTTTTTGCGCGGTCCTCGTTGGCTTTTGCTTCGTTCTCTGCACTAAATTTAACTAAAAAATCGTAATACCGCTCGCTATCGCCGTAAAAGCTGTAAATTTTGCTATTTTTATCAAAGTGCAGATAGGCGCGGGCGTTGGCGTAGAAAAAGTCGGGGAAATCATACTGCGAGGCGTTAAAATCGGGGATTTTTTCAAAATATTTTATCCCGCCGTAGCCCAGTACTCCAAACAGTCCCGCAAAAGGGGCGTCAAATTTTTGAGCTTTAAAATAGCTCTTAAGCCCCGCAAAATCGGTTTGCTCGCTGCTGATATACTCGCAGTCGATACCGACTATGGTCTGCGTCGTGTCCTCGGCGAGGTAGGAGTTAGCAAATCTCTCGCGGATCTTTTCGTAATAAAAAACTGGGCTCAAAAGTAGCATAAAATATCCTTTAATGAGCGTTGATTATATAAAAATTAAGCTTAATTTTCATTTGACGGCGGCGTCAAAAAGCTCGCGCTCTAGCCTTTGCACCGCGTCTAGGGCTGGACAGTCCGAGACGCCGTATCTGGCCGCGACGCTTTTTATATCCTCAAAGCTCACGACCGTTTTACCCTCTATTTTTTGAAATAAAAACTTAAACGGAAGCTCCAGCGCTAGCCGCGGTTCGCACTCTATCAAAGGCGCAATTACGCCCGGCGCACCGAAAATCACAGTGACCGACGGGGTCAAATTTACTCCCGTTTGCGCGGCGAAAACGTGATGGGGCACTACGGCAAATTCGCTAATATCTCTCATATCAAGCAGTCTTTGAAATCTCTTAACCGCGGCTTCTAGCTCTAGCTCACTTTGGCCTTCCGTGACGCCTGCAAAGGCTAAATTTAACCCCGCAAAAATCATCAAAAACAATCTTTTCAATAATTTTCCTTTTTTAAATTTTAAAATTAATTTTACCCAAAAACGGCTAAAATCGGATTTTACTTTAAGGCGAGATTATGGAAATTTTATCGATTGCGTCGATCGGTTACATTTGTTTGGGGCTATTTGTCGGCTTTTTGTCCGGATTTTTGGGCATCGGCGGCGGCGCGGCGGCCGTACCGATACTCGTATTTTTGGGCTTTGACGTCAAATACGCAATCGGCGTAAGCGTTCTTCAGATGATGTTTAGTTCGGTCTACGGCTCGCTTTTAAATCTCAAAAATAAGACCCTTGATCTAAAGCCCGCTTTGGTTCTGGGCAGCGGCGGCTTTTGCGGGGCGAGCGCGAGCGGCTTTATCGTAGCGAGCGTTCCGTCGAAATTTTTGCTTCTTACTCTCATTTGTATTCAAATTTTTAACATTATTAAGCTATTTTTTAAAAATCCGGAGCCAAAAGGCGCGCACAATCCCTCTCTCGTGCCGCTTTTTTTCGTCGGACTTTTTGTCGGCGCGGTAGCGATCAGCGTGGGTATCGGAGGCTCGGTTATCATCATGCCGGTTTTGATAAATTTCTTAAACTATGACATAAAAAAGGCGATCAGCACGGGACTGTTTTTTGTGATATTTTCGTCGATTTCGGGCTTTATCAGTCTAACTTTGCAAGGGCTAGTGCAGTACGAGGTCGGCGTTTTGGTCGGTATCGGCTCGCTTATAAGCGTGAGGTTTGGGGTGGCTTTGGCGCAAAAGATCGACCGCACTATCCAAAAAAGATGCCTGCTTGCTCTTATTTGCACGACGCTACTTATAATGATAAATAAGCTTTTTGCTTAAATTTAGTATTTGCGGTAAATTTTGGTTTTGCTAAATTTTACCGCTTTAATAGCTGAAACTACTCGTATAAATTTTACAAATTCATGTCAAATTTTGGCGGGTTCAGAAACTCGCATAAATTTAAAACAATGCAGTCAAATTTACGGGAAGCGCGGGAGCGAGGTAAATTTATCGTATCCGCTCTCGAGAATAGATCAAAAATTTTCTAAAAATCCACCGTCGCTTAGTTTTAACTCAAGGTCTTTTACGTAGTTTTCGGCCGCTTTTTGGTATTCGTTTTTGCCGGCGGTTTTTATCGCGCCGTTTTTGACGGCAAACTCCAGTTTGCGCTCTTGTGCGAATTTCGCCGTTTGCTTTGCGATATTTTCTAACGAGTTCTCGCCGTTAAATTTAAGCGCGATAAAGGCATCAAACTGCGAAAAATTTGCCGACACGTTTAGCTCATCGGCGATCTTTATCACGGGTTCGTTTGCGGCGGAGAAATACTCAAAATACCCCCGTACTCGCTCTTTTAGGCGGCTTTTGCCTACTTCGTAAGCGATTTTTGGGCGCTCGTAGGTCGTTAGCTTTGCGCAGTTTGCGGCTAAAATTTCCATAAAGCCAAAGTATGCCGATTTTACCGCGTTTTCATCGTCTTTTAAGAGCGCGGCGACGTCGGCAAAATTTACGCTTGCCGGATAAACGTCGGTAAATACCTGATAAAGCCAGTCGTACTGCGGCTTCATCGGAGCGCCGTTTATATTTACGTAGCCATCTTTTGCTCGGTCGAAATTTGCCGAGATATGCAGCTTGCAAAGCTCGTCTGCGCCGATATTTACGCTAAAGTCGTCTGAAACTAGGTCTTTGTGCGTTATCATGCTACGCCTAAAAACCCTGTTTGTTAAAAAATCAAGCATCTGTTCTTTTTGGATGCGCGAGCTAAAATTTGCGTCTATATATGCATCAAATTCGTCTATGCCTAAATTTGATTGAAAAACGTCGTCTAGTCCGACCTCGGCGAGATAGGCAAGACCGTTTTTATCAAGATCGGCCGCAAAATCCTTAAAATAAATCGGATCGTTAAAAACTTCTAAATACTCGTGCGCTATATACGAGTCGCTAGCGGATAAGATATAGTCGATGTGAAATTTTAGGCTTTCGTAATTTAAGAAAATTTGACTTACGTTACCGTCTTTTTGGCAAAATTTTGCGTATTCGCCAAGTACTTTTAAAAGCTCCCTCGCTTTGGCTACTTTTGCGGCCTCTCCTTTTACGTCTTTGGTGCCAAAGACTAAAAAATCTCTGATCGTATCCTTGATCTTCCAGCCAGGATAGACGTTATAGCTCACGTAGGCGATACCGTTTGGACTCAAAAATCGCTTGATCGTTTTTAGGATTGCGTCCTTTACGATGTCCGGTACCCAGCTATAAACGCCGTGGCAGACGATGTAGTCGAATTTTCCGTAAGCGCTCACGTCCGCATCCGTAAGATCGCAGATATCTTTTGCCATAAATTTTATATTATCCACGCGCATTTGTGCTGCTAGCTCTTTGGCTTTATTTATCTGCACTTCGCTTAGATCTATGCCAAGAGCCTTTGCCTGCGGGTTTGCGATAGCAAAAGGAAATAAATTCCCTCCGTAGCTGCAGCCGATTTCCAGTACTTTAGCCGTTTTTGACGGCGGCGGCGTCAGCGACAAAAACGAAGCCAAAGCCTCAAGGCGTGCGGGAGAAGTCTCCGCAAAAGCGCCCGAGATATAGGGAAGCTCGTCGTAGGATTTTTGGATGTCGTTCATTTGCACGTCCTTTAAATTTATAGAAATTTTATAGCGATGATAATACAATATACGCCGTTAAATCCAAGTAAATTTAGGCAAAAAATGAACGACACCATAAAAATCACGGGCGCGCGCGAGCACAACCTAAAAAATTTAAATCTTGAAATTCCGAAAAACAAGCTCGTAGTTTTCACCGGACTTAGCGGTAGCGGCAAGAGCACGCTAGCGTTTGACACGCTTTATGCCGAGGGGCAGCGCAGGTATATGGAGAGCCTTAGCAGCTACGCCAGGCAGTTTTTAGACCGCGTGGGTAAGCCAGACGTCGATAAGATTGAGGGTCTAACGCCCGCTATCGCGATAGATCAAAAAACCACGTCCAAAAACCCGCGCTCGACCGTGGGTACGATAACGGAAATTTACGACTATCTGCGCCTTCTATACGCTCGCATCGGCATCCAGCACTGCCACAAGTGCGGCAAACCGATCTCTAAAATGTCGGCTAGCGATATCATAAACGAGATCCAAAAGCTCCCCGAGGGCGCCAAAGTCGTCATCTACGCTCCGCTCGTACGCGAGAAAAAGGGCACGTGGGCGGACTTGATCGAAAATTTACGCGGCAAAGGCTACGTGCGCGCTCAGATAGACGGCGTGCAGGTGAGATTAGACGAGGAGATCGAGCTAGCTAAAACCAAAAAACACACGATAAAGCTCATCGTAGACCGCATCGTGATAGATGCGGATAACGCGCAGCGCCTAGCCCAGGACGTAGAAAAAGCGCTAAATGAAAGCTACGGCGAGGTCGAGATCGAGATCGCAAATGCCGAAGAACTCGGGCTAAAAGAGAGCTTCATTCACTACAGCGAGCACTCGGCGTGTTTTGATTGTAAAATTTCATTTACGCCGCTCGAGCCGCTTAGCTTTAGCTTCAACTCTCCAAAAGGCGCGTGCGAGAGGTGCGACGGCCTCGGTATCAGATATAGCCTGGATCTAACCAAAGTGATCGACGAAGAAAAAAGCATCGAAGGCGGCGCGATAAAGCTGCTTTACGGCTACAACATGAGTTATTATTATAAATTTTTGCTAGCTTTTTGCGAGCAAAACGGTATCGACGTAAAGCACCCCTACTGCGAGCTTAGCGAGGACGAGAAGCGCCTCGTACTTTACGGCAACGTAAAGGAGGTCGAGTTTTTCTGGAAGAAAAACAAGCTGCTGCGCAAATTTGAAGGCGCGCTAAAAATCACTCACGGACTGCTAAAAGACTACAAGGATTTTGACGAATACATGAGCGAGAAAGTCTGCGACGACTGCGGCGGACACAGGCTAAAGCCTCAAAGCCTAGCCGTCAAGGTCGCAGGGCGCGGTATCGGCGAAATTTTAGACATGAGCATCGAAAACTGCACCGCATTTTTTTCGGACGAGTCAAATTTTAGCTACCTTAGCGAATACGATAAAACGATTGCCAAGCCGATATTTAAGGAGATAAACGAGAGGCTGTTTTTCCTCTACGACGTGGGGCTGGGCTACCTCTCGCTCGGACGCGACGCGCGCACGATTAGCGGCGGCGAAGCGCAGCGTATCAGGATCGCTAGCCAGATCGGATCTGGCCTTAGCGGCGTGATGTACGTGCTAGACGAGCCTAGCATCGGCCTGCACGAGCGCGATACGCTAAAGCTCATCAAAACGCTGCGAAATTTGCAAGCCAAAGGTAACTCGGTTATCGTCGTCGAGCATGATAAAAAAACTATCGAAGAGGCCGACTACGTCGTGGATATCGGGCCCGGAGCGGGGAAATTCGGCGGGCAGATAGTTTTTGCCGGCGACGTGAAAAGCCTGCTTGACTCAAGTACGCAAACCGCGCTTTATATAAACGGCGAAAAGGAAATCGACTACCAAAAAGACCGAAAAATCGACACTTGGCTCGAGATATCAAACGTAAATATCAACAACATATCAAATTTAAGCGCGCGCTTTCCGCTACGAAATTTAGTTGGTATCACGGGAGTTTCTGGTTCGGGTAAAAGCTCGCTCGTGCTGCAAACCCTGCTGCCTGAGGCCCAGGAGCAGCTAAACCGCGCCAAAAAGGTAAAAAAGGTCGCGGGAGTAAATTTGAGCGGACTAGAAAATCTCGACAAAGTGATCTACCTCGATCAAAGCCCTATCGGCCGCACTCCGCGCAGTAATCCGGCCACTTACACGGGCGTGATGGACGAGATCAGAGGGCTTTTTGCGCAGACAAAAGAAGCCAAACTGCGCGGCTACAAGATCGGCAGGTTTAGCTTTAACGTCAAGGGCGGACGCTGCGAAAAGTGCCAAGGTGAGGGCGAGATCACGATCGAGATGCACTTTTTGCCCGACGTAAACGTCGTTTGCGACTCGTGCGGCGGCACCCGCTACAACGCGCAGACGCTAGAAATCCTCTACAAAGGCAAAAGTATCGCCGACGTGCTCAATATGAGCATCGACGAGGCGGTGGAGTTTTTTAAATCCGTGCCCAAAATCGCTAGCAAACTAACGACGCTACAAGACGTGGGCCTAGGCTACATCACGCTAGGACAAAACGCCGTGACGCTAAGCGGCGGTGAGGCGCAGCGCGTAAAGCTCGCAAAAGAGCTCAGCCGCTCGGACACGGGAAATACGCTCTATATCCTCGACGAGCCGACTACGGGGCTGCATTTTGCCGACGTCGATAGGCTCGTGCGCGTGCTGCATCATCTCGTAGATCTTGGCAACTCGGTCTTTGTCATCGAGCACAACATGGACGTCATCAAAAACTGCGACTACATCGTCGATATGGGGCCTGAAGGCGGCGCAAAGGGCGGTAAAATCATCGCCGAGGGCAGCGTAAAAGAGGTCGCCAAAAACCACGTAAAAACGGGTAGCTATACGGGTAAATTTTTAGCCGAAGAGCTGGAAGCCATGAAAAAAGTAAAAAGTAAGCCAAAAAAGGGATAGGTTCTTTATGGATTCAATCGTTATTGACATACAAAAGCAAGTATTGAGCAAAAGCACTACGGATGTTCTTAGGCAAGCATATATTATTGCTAGAAAATTAAAGACCAAAGATTTTGAAATTTGGATTAATAATGAGTTGAACGGATATAAAGAAGACGCTAGTATTCCAGAGTATAGAAATATTTTTGGAGATATTAAAGCATGGAATCCATATCGGGGTTGGGTTCCTGTAATAATTGATGATATTGAAGTGTACGATAAATTAACTATGTCTAAAATTGGGCAAGGGATTCCAGAATTGGAAAATATAATCAATCAATCGGGAAAGAAAGGTATGGTAAGCATAAATTTACCAGACTCGTTTAATCAACTTATAAGCGATGGCTTTCCAACTAAATATATACAAAGATTAAGCCCTGCTAGCATAATCGGCATTATTGAAACCGTAAAAAATATTATTATGGAGTGGATATTAAAATTAGAGGAAGATGGTATTATAGGAGTGGATATGAAATTTACAGATGAAGAAAAGAGAATTGCAAGTGAAAAGAACTACACGGTAAATAATTTTTATGGTAATGTTTCAAGCAGCCAAATTCAGCAGAATAGCAATTACTCTTCGCAAACAATTAATAATAGTTTGGATATTGATAAAATAGTTAAAGTCCTAGAATCAATTAACACTCATAAAAAAGATATTATAGCATCACTAGATAGCCCAAAAGATTTTGAAAAAGAACTAGATATAGTTAACGGTGAGGTAAAGAAGGCAAATCCTTCAAAGGAAGTTATAAGTCAATCATTTAAAACTATTAGGAATATACTTGAAGGCATTGCTGGAAATATGATTGCGGCAGGAATTTTATACAAAATTCATTTACTTTTTGGCTGAAAGTATAATGGACGGTTAAATTCTGTCTTTTTGTGTGTGTGATTTGATGTCAAATTTAACGAAAGGCAAAAATGAGACTTTGGACGATAAGCTTTAAATATCTCGACGCAAAGGGGCTTGTGGCGCTTTGGCGAGAGGCGCTGCTAGCTAAAAACGTGCTGGCTGGACTAACTAAGGGCTACAAAAATCACCCGCAGCTTGACCGCTTTTACGCGCATGAAAACGCGTGTGAAGCGATAAATGCGTATCTGGCGGGGGTTTGTAAGGAGGCGTGCGCTCGCGGGTATAAATTTGACGCAGCGAAGGTGGGCGAATTTGACGAGCGAAATTTAGCCCAAATAGCCGTCGCTCGCGGGCAGATAGAGTATGAGTTCGCCTTTTTGCAAGAGAAGCTAAAATCGCGCGACGTCAAGGCATACGAGCGAAATTTGAGCGTAAAAGATATAGAAATCGCTAGCATTTTTAAAGAGGTTGACGGCGGAATCGAGCCGTGGGAGAAGGTAAAAATTTAGCGCCGTTTCGCGCGTAAATTTTGGCTTGCTTACGCAAATTTGATTAAAGCCCCAAAATACGTTACGCCGATTTTGCCAAAAATTACGGCAAATTTCGAGCGTTAAATTCGGATATTTAAAACGCCGTAAAATAGCGCAAATTTGGTGCTAGGCCGGTACGCGGCTTTAGGCGAGTAAATCTGATTTTGCGTTTCGGCGATGGACGGTAAGATAAAAATCTCGCATGAATAGCGTTGCTATAAAATTTACGAGCTAGCGCGGGCGTTTGTTAAATTTATCGTTTTAAATTTGACGGCAAATTTAAAGGACGAAATAGTCAAATTTAAAAAGGCGAACCTGACTTTATCTCCGCCAAATTCGCCTTTGTTTTTCAAAAAACTTCGCCGACAGATCAAATTTTACGCTCAAATTCGACGGATCGAAGCTTGCTTTACTCCGCTTTCATCTGCTCGGCGGCAGGCACTTTAGGCAGTCCCGGCATCAGCATCGCCCCACCACTAACCGCCACGATAAAGCCCGCTCCGCCCCTGATCTCAAGCGCGCTAACCTCGAAGCTAAAGCCCTTCGGCCTTCCTAGCAGCTTAGCGTCCGAGCTAAAGCTATACTGCGTTTTTGCGACGCAAACGGGCATACTCTCAAAGCCTAGACGCGAAATCTCGGCCAGATCATCCTGCGCGCGCGGGCTAAAGACGACGTCTTTGGCGCCGTAAATTTTTGTCGCGATCTTTTCGATCTTGGTTTTGACGGGGTCGGCGGACTCATACGTGAAGTTTATCTCGCGAGCCGGTTGTTCGCAGATTTGCGCGACTTTTTTAGCTAGATCCTCTGTGCCGGCGCTTCCCTTTAAAAAGCCTTCGCACACGCTAAACTCGGCTCCCGAATCCTCGCAAAGAGCGCGTACGTGGGCGATCTCGTCGTCCGTATCGGTCGCAAATTTATTGAGCGCGACGATGACGTTTTGGTTGAAATTTTTTAGATTTTCTATGTGGGCTTTTAGGTTTTCGCCGCCTAGTTTTAGCGCGTCCAAATTTGGCTGCGAGATGCCGTCTTTATCGCATCCACCGTTATATTTTAGCGAGCGGATGGTGCTTACTAGTACGACGCACTTTGGCGCAAGTCCCGCGGTGCGGCACTTGATATCGAGGAACTTTTGCGCTCCTAGCTCAGCGCCAAACCCCGCCTCAGTCACGACGTAGCCCGCTAAATTTAGCGCGGTTTTGGTTGCGATGACGCTGTTGCAGCCGTGCGCGATATTTGCAAACGGTCCGCCGTGGATGAGTACTGGCGTGCCCTCAAGCGTTTGTACGAGGTTTGGTTTTATCGCCTCTTTTAGCAGGACGCAGACGGCGTCGGCGCAGTTTAGGGATTTTGCGCGCACGAGGCCGCCCTCTTTATCGTAGGCGACGACGATGTTTTCGACGCGTTCTTTTAGATTTTTTAGATCGGTAGCTAGGCAGAGGATCGCCATTATTTCGCTAGCGGCGGTGATGACGAATCCGTCCTTGCGGGTAAATTTATTGCTCTTTTCAAGGCCGATTTCTATCTCTCTTAGCGAACGGTCGTTCATATCCATGCAGCGCTTAAAAACGACGCGCGCAGGGTCGATATTTAGGGCGTTGCCGTGGTGGATGTGGTTATCTAGCATCGCAGCGATGAGGTTATTTGCCGAGGTGATAGCGTGAAAGTCGCCGTTAAAGTGCAGGTTGATATCCTCGCTAGGCGTCACCTGCGAGTATCCGCCGCCAGTCGCTCCGCCTTTTATACCAAAAACAGGCCCAAGGCTTGGCTCTCGAAGCGCGGCGCACACGCGTTTGCCGATACGCGCTAAGCCGTCAGATAGCCCCACGGTTACGGTCGTTTTGCCCTCGCCGTAGGGCGTCGGGTTGGTCGCGGTAACTAGGATGAGGTTTGCGCTGGGTGCGCTACCTAGGCGTGGTTCGATCTTGGCTTTTAGCTTGCCGAAGGTGTCTAGCGCCTCCTCGCCTAGCCCCAGTTTCGCACCGATTTTTACGATATTTTGCGGCTTTGCGCTCGCCTCTATTTCTCTGTCGCTCAGCATCGTTTTTCCTTAAAAATTTGATTTAAAATGATTTTGTAATTTTACCTCGCTAATGCGAAAAGTCTCATTAAATTTTAGCCGCTCGTAATCAAATTTGGGCTAAATTTGAAACTAAATTTGACAAAGGAACGCGATGAGGGCGGTGAACGTTTTGCTTTACGAGGGATTTACGACGATGGACGCGCTAGGACCTGCCGAGGCGCTATCTAGGGCGCTGGATGACGGGCGAAAATGCTACGAGATAGAGTATTTTTCGGTTGCTGGCGGGCTCGTCGGCGGCAGTACGAATGCTAAAATTTGGACGCGAAAGCTAAACGAGATAGCTAAATTTGACGTTTTGCTAGTACCGGGCGGTTTTGCGGCTAGGAAGCTAGCGCATGAGAGCGGGTTTATCGCTATTTTGGGCGAGCTAGCGCGCAGACACGAGTACGTGATCGCGGTATGCACGGGCTCGGTGCTGCTAGCTAAAATAGGGCTTTTGGACGGCATGGAGGCCACAAGCAACAAGCTATCATGGCAGTGGGCGATCTTGGAGGCTCCTGGCGTGCGCTGGATACGCGGGGCTAGGTGGTGCGTTAGCGGGAAATTTTACACCGGCTCGGGCGTGAGCGCGGGTATCGACGCGGCTCTGGGTTTTATCGCCGATATGCACGGACGGGACGAGGCGCAGCGTATCGCTCGGGCGATGGAGTACGTCTGGAATAGCGACAAAAACGCGGATCTGTTTTAAATTTTAGTTTGCGGCGGTTGCTAAAATTGAGTGCTAAATTTAAGCCGGGTCAAATTCCTGGGTACCGTGCCTAAAAAATGCGTGAAAAACGAATTTACAAAATTAGCCGTTCAAAAGCACGGGTATAAAAAGTGCAAATTTAGTCTGATAGTCGGAAGATTTCTGATTTATGGCTAAAAACAAGTAAATAATCCAAAACAATGCAAATTTTACTGCCAAAAATCGCAAATTTTATAAATTTAGCGGTTTTGGGCGACAGATTTATCGTCGTTTAGAGCGTTTTAAGCTTTTCGCGCACCAAGGCAACATAAATCATCGCTAGCGTCGTCGCAAACCAAATAACATACGGCAGGCAAAAAACAAAAGGCTTTTCGTAGTAGTCGTATTGCACGCCGACGTTGCGGCTGATGTAGAGGTAAAAGCCGCCTACGATGATGATGTAAAACGCGATAGCGACGGCGTCGCAGACGCGGACCAGCTTGCCGGCCGGATGTTTTTGTTTAGATACGGTCTCGTGATTATGGCTCATCTTTTCTCCTTTATTTTTGGGAAATGTTATCATAATTAGCATAAAATTTTGATGATTTATATCAAAAATTTGCTTTTAAAATTCAAATCAAAAGCCCACTATAAAATTTAAGACGAAATTTAACCAAAATTCGCGTAAAATACATGCAAAAAGCAAGTAAAAATGATAAATAAACGGGCGCGGCGTATGGGCGATGGAGTACGTCTGGAATAGCGACAAAAACGCGGATCTGTTTTAAATTTTAGTTTGCGGCGGTTGCTAAAATTTGAGCGCTAAATTTAAGCCGAGTCAAATTTACCGCACGCAACCGCGCGCCAAAAAAGGGGCAAATGCGATTTGAGCGTACTTCACGCACTCGCCAAATTTGCCTCGCGCTACCACAGTTTTACTTGCCCTATGATGACCGCGATAGGAGCTTTGTTTATGTCGTAAGCGTTGCTCGAGTTTGAGCCAAAATCGGGCTTGACGACGTTGCCTTGTGTCACCCAAGTGTTGCTTGAGTTTACGCCGTATTTTGGCTTGAGCTCGTTGCCCTCGTATACCCAAGCGCCGTTGCCCGCAGACCCTCCGTCTCGGTTGATTTTGGGTATCTCGTCCTCAAAATTTACGCAGATTATTTTCCGCGGCTTGCTTCTTTTGCTTTTATCGCTTCGTAAATTTCATCCGCGTTCGTCAAATTTGCGTCCAAAAACTCCTGCGCCTTTTTGAGCGTGCGCGCGCCCATGATGCCGTCAGATTTGACGCCGATAGCCTTTTGCACGTATAAAATTTTATCTTTTTGCGTCATCTGCGGCGCGGTTTTGGCGGCATCGGTGGAGTTTGTTTCGCGCTCTTGGCTGCTAGAACCGTCAAATTTAGCCCTCATCTCGCGAAATTTGGCCTCCAGGCCGCGCGATGCCTCAAAGCGCTCGTCAAGCGCCGTAAGAGTCGGAGCGTAGCCAAAACTCGATATCGCGCCGTAGATCGCGCCGAGGGCTCCAAAGCCCGATAAAATTTTAAAAAATAGTGAAAAAGCCTCTTTGTTTCGCATGTTTTGGCGGTACTCTTTAGGCACGGAGCTTCGGCGAAATAGCGTAACCAGCGCGCTAAGAGGCGCCAAGACGCACCAAGCCATGCCCGCGCAAATAGCCAAAAATATAAGCGTATAAATAGGCGCCATGATGTAGCGATCGGCTAAATTTTCGCCCAAAAATCCCGCTGTAAAAACTAGCGCAAGCAGCCAAAATAGCGACCCCAGACCAAACCAAACTGCAGGCGAATAAACGGGAGAGATTTTATTTAGGCATTTTTTCATCGTTTCGCCCAGTTTGCTTGCCGCACCCCTTGAGATGTAGCCGTCGCAGGCCTCTATCACGGCGTTTGCGGCCTCGTTTTGCGCGCCGTCTGTTTTAGCGATACGCTTTAGCGCGGAGTCAAGGGCTGGCTGCGAGCAGTAGCGCGTGAAAAATTTAAACGCCTCGCGTCTAGTTATCTTGCCGTCGGCGTCAATCTTTTCTAGCATCATTATCTCGTCCGCGAAAAGATCGTCGAAAAAGGGCGGCCTGATAAAGGCATAGGGCGGGTTGCTAAAGCCCACCGCCTCGTACTCCTTGCCAAGCAGTATAAAATTTAGCCTCGTTATCGCGCTATATCCTACGTAAGAAAACAGGTGCGAATCCTCTCCGCCGCTCTCTTCGTCTTGATAAAAAGGTATCGTCTGTGAGATAAATTTACAGCTGCGAGCGCATAAAAAGTCCAAAAGCTCGTCGGCATAAGCGCGTGATTTTATGCGTAAATTTACGCCGGGTTTCGCGTAGGCGCCGATGTTAGCTATCGTCGTAAAGTACCCGTGTCCGCTACACTGGGCGCACTGCACGTAGCCGGACCCTCCGCAGCCGCCGCACCTTACCGTGCCAGATCCCGAGCAGCCGTAGCAGGTATTTGAACCGCTACCGCCGCACGACGAGCAGCTCTCGTAGCGATACGTCACGTAGGTGCTGCCGTCGGAGTTGTACTGCGTGTGAGGGCGATTTACGCCGCCGCTACCGCCGCACGTAGAGCAGCTTTGTCGTCCGCGTCCGCCGCAGCTGGAGCAGGTTTTTTTGCCTCGTCCGCCGCACTCGCCGCATCTCGTCTGCCCGTCGCCGCCGCAGTTGTCGCAGCGCTCGCTCATGCTAAAGGGCTTAAAATCGTAATACCTAACCGTACCGCCTGATTTTGCGACGGCTTCTTTTGCGTCTTGGCGTAGCTCGGCAAGTAAAATTTCGTGCAAATCGGCGCTATCTCTAGCCTGTAGCAAGCACTCTCTGGCGTGATTTTCGTAGCCGCGCACGTCGTCGCCGAAATGTATCTGCTCTTTTGCGCCGCCTGCGATTTTGCTCTCTTCGCGCTTGCCGTAAAACTCCCACGTCACGGTTGCCATCGCTTCAAAATCAAAAATTTCGTGCGAAATTTCTACCAAATCCTCAGGCTTAGCTTGGTTGCCGCTTACTAGATTTCGCAGCCCTTTTAAAAACGGCTCGTGTAAATTTAACTCGTCAAATTCGCTCATTTTAAATCCTAAATTTTATTTTACGCGTCTAGTCCCGCGCGCTTTTTTATCTCGCTTAAAAACTCCGCACCGCCGTCTGAAAAAGCCTCACGCGGCACGGCGTAAAACATGGAGTTTTCGATGATAACGACGATGAAATCACCGATATAGCGAGCGTCGCTGATGGCGTTATAAAAATATCTGCCCTCGCCGAATTTGCTTTTTTGCACGAAAAACCCATCCTCTAAGATCACGCTTTTTTGCCCGAATTCGCCGTAGTTTGCTTTATTTATCAGCGCGCGAGTAAGCAGCCAAGGCCGCAGTCCAGTAGCGTAGAGCAGAGTAAAAAACGCGGCCATCCACGATAGGTAGGCTAGATTTTCCACGCCGCTAAAACCGTAATCTCTAAGCAAGTCGCTAAGCTCCCTAAAGTAAAATTTGACGCACAAAAGCGTGATAAAAAACATGCCAAGAGCCGACGCCGTAAAGTCGCATATACGTATGTTTCGCATAAATTTATCGCCCTTATAAACGATCTTGCCTACCTCGCGCGTCATCGCTTTATACTCGGCGCTAGGCTTTATCTCAAAGTCGGCTTTTAAATTTGACATTTGCTTCCTTTAAATTTTGATGAGATATTATCAAATTTGGCATAAATTTACGCTATTTTTAAAAAAGCCTTTAAAACGAGAATTAAGCCTAAATTTCGTAAAATCACCGCTAAGACGCGAGGTCGCGTAATACGATAAAAGGCTTAAAAATGCAAAATTTAACCACGTAAACGCCGCTAAATTTAAACCAAATCAACCACCAAATTTAAATTTAAGGCAGAACCATGAAAAGACGAGATTTTCTAAAACTAGGTGCGCTAGCTGCGGCTTCAGCGCAGGCAAAACAATTTGACGCCGCGGCGCAAGCGATATTTGACGAGCAGATGGGGCTTTGCGCGAATAAATTCGGCGCGTTTTATGTCCAAACCATCGGCGGCAGGGTTGTGGGCACCGAGCCGTTTGAGGGCGACGCGATGTCAACGGTGCTAAACAACGCCCTAAGCGATCACATCCAAAACGAAACGCGCGTGAAATACCCATATGTGCGCAAAAGCTTCCTCGAAAATCCCGCAGATCCAAAGCCAGAGCTTCGCGGTAAAGAGCCTTTCGTGCGCGTTAGCTGGGACGAGGCGATCAAGCTAAGCGCTAAAATTTTAAAAGAAAACTTCGACAAATACGGCTCGGAGGCCATTTACGGGCAGCTTTATCAGTGGGGTAGCCTCGGCAAGGTCGGTCACTCGCAGCGCACCGCAAAGCGCATGCTAAACGCGCTAGGAGGCTACGTGAGCGAGCTTGGCGGCTACTCTTACGGCGCGGCGACGGCTTTTTTGCCTCACGTGACGGGCTCGATCGATCCGACGCACGCTCCGACGCGCTGGGAGGGCGTGATAAAGGAGGCTAAAACGATCGTGTTTTGGGGCACAAATCCCGTCGTTTCAAACAAGATCGCTATCGGCGTACCGATGCACAACTCCTACGCCTACTACGAGATTATGAAGGATAAATTTAAAAAAGGCGAGATGAAAATTTACAGCGTCGACGTCTACCGCAACGAAACGGCGGAGTATTTCGGCGCGCACTATCTCGCCGTGCGCCCTTGCACCGATACGGCGATGCTGATCGGGCTTTGCGAATATCTCTATGAAAACGAGCTTTACGACAAGGAATTTATTGAGCGCTACACGGTAGGGTTTGATAAATTTAAAGAGTATTTCACCGGCGCAAAGGACGGCGTGAAAAAGGATCTAAAATGGGCGAGTAAAATTTGCGGCGTGAGCGAAAAGGAGCTAAAAAACCTAGCCGATACGCTAGCTAAAAAAGACACGCTCATCGTCACGGGCTACTCTATCCAGCGCCAGCACCACGGCGAGATGGCGTACTGGGCGCTCATCACGCTAGCAGCGATGCTAGGCGACATCGGCAAGACGGGGCGCGGCTACGTGATGAACGATCAGATGCATAAAAACGCAGATATTAGCTTCGTCGCGCCAAAGCTTCAGGCTTTTAATCCCGCGGTAAACGAAAAATACATCGCCCCGCGAGGCAAGCTAGCCAAAGCCAAATACCACGAGATACCAAACAGCAGGCTCATAGACGCAATCATGGAACCGGGTAAGCAGATCGAACGCAACGGCAAAAAATACGTCATGCCGCACATCCGCGTGATGTTTAACGCCAACGGCTCGACCTTCACCCGGCACCCCGACACCAACCGCGCGGTCGAAGCGATGAAAAAGATCGAAGCGATCATCACCACGGAGCCCTTTTGGACGAGTACGGCGAGGCTCAGCGACATCGTGCTGCCGTCGGCTCTTTAGTGCGAGCGCACGGACATAGAGTTTGCGAATTCGACTAGCGAGTACCTTTTTGCGATTAAGCCGCTAGTAAAGCCCGCTGGCGAGAGCAAGAGCGACTTTGAGATCGCGCGGCTCATCTGCGCGCAGTGGGGCGAGGAGTACGAGCAGGCCTTTAGCGAGGGTAAAACGGAGCTTGAGTGGGTGAAGGAAATCTACGCCGATGCAGTCCAAAAAGCTGAAGGCATGGGCATAGCGATGCCGAAATTTGAGGAGTTTTGGCAAAAGGGCTACGTTAAATTTGATAAAATCGACGAGAAAAAGAGATACTTCACAAACTACGCGGACTTCCGCGCCGATCCCGAGAAAAACGCGCTAAAAACACCATCGGGCAAGATCGAGCTCTACTCCGAAGCGGTCGAAAAGCTAGGATATCCCGACTGCCCGCCGCACGCGACGTGGATGGAGCCGTTTGAATGGCTGGGCGGCGACGTGAGCAAGTACCCGGTCGCCATCAGCAGCGCGCACTCCAAATTTAGGCTCCACTCGCAGCTAAACAACTCGCTCATCCGCAACTACGCCGAGATCGAGGGCCGCGAGCCCGCACTAATTAGCCCTGCCACGGCAAAGGTGCGCGGCATCAAAACGGGCGACGTAGTGAGGATCTATAATGACCGAGGCGAGATCCTCTGCGGCGCGCTGGTAAGCGAGCGAGCGCAAGACAACGTCGTGATCGTGAGCGAGGGCGCGTGGTACGATCCCGCCGTCTGGGGCGAGCGTAGCCTATGCAAACACGGCAACATAAACGTGCTAACCAAGGACGTGCCTAGCTCGCAGCTCTCGCAAAGTAACACCGCGCACACGAGCATGGTACAGATCGAGAAATTTAAAGGCGAACTGCCGAGCGTAACGGCGTTTGATAGGCCCGCGACGATAGAGGCTTAGGCTTTTAGATCCCGTTTTTCAGTTTAAATTCGAGCGGCAAATTTAGCGCTTGAATTTAAATTTCGGCTTTTTGGCGGTTTAAAGGTAAATTTAACCGCCAAAACAGATTTTTGGCGGACTTGTTTTGGAGATATTTCGTTAAATTAGACCGCTTAGTCTTGAGCTAAATTTAGCTTTAGCGGCAAATTTTCGCGCAAATTTAGCCGCCGCATTATCAAATTTAAATTTATGCGGCACGGCTTAGAGACTTTAAATCTATTTAACTTCAGCTCAAAACCGCCGTCAAATTATGGCTTTGTTCTCTACGCCTGCTAAACAAGCGCCTAAAGCCGCATTTTTTACGCGTTAGATTCGGTTTTGCTACTGGTCGTAAAATCGGCTGCGTAAATTTACGCTTCATTTAAGGCCGAATTTATCTTAAATTAGCCGGCCGCGAATTTAGAACTTTTCGCGATAGCCATACGTACAAGAGTGTTTGGCCCTGCTAAATTTAGCCTCGCGGCGCAAAACCGCTATCCGCAGCTAGAACCGCGCCTACTAGGCAAAGCCCACTACTAAAACGCCGGCAAATTTAAACGCTTTAAGCCCCGCGCGACTATTTTTTGGTTTGTTTTAGCAGGTTCATCTTCATCTCGTAGTAGTTCACGCTCATATCGACGTAGTGTTTGTGCGGGTTTTCAAAGCGCTGCTCCTCCTGCCAAATTTCATTTTCGAGCTGCTTTTTTACGTAGTCTCTGATTTGGGCTAAATTTACCGGCTCGGCTGCGCGCTTGCCGTCTTTTACGACTAGATTTTGCAGCTGCCGCGACGTGCAACCCTCAAAATACAGCTCCTTCCACGGCCTATCGGGATCTATGTAGCGGTAGGGTTTTGAGAGGTTGGGCGTTTCGTCCGCGTTCGTGATCAAATCGGCGACGGCTTGACCGCCTTTATATATGCGCCAAACTTTTTTTAGACCCGGATTAGTCATCTTTTCTACGGCCTCCGAGACCTTTATGCGCGGACTAAAAATGCCTTTATTTTCGACTGCGACTAGTTTATAGACTCCGCCGAAAACAGGATCGCTTTTTGACGTTATCAGCCGCTCGCCCACGCCAAAGCCGTCTATGCGTCCGCCTTGGGTTAAAATCGAGGCGATGGTGTATTCATCCAGGCTGTTTGAGACGATGATTTTGCAGTCTTGTAGCCCCGCCGCATCTAGCATCGCGCGCGTTTTTTTAGATAGATACGCTAGGTCGCCCGAGTCTAGCCTAACGGCTTTTAGGCGCTTACCCATGGGTTCAAGTACTTCTTTTGCCGTTTTTATCGCATTTGGTACGCCGCTATGCAGCACATCGTAGGTATCTACTAGCAGCGAAGCGGAGTCGGGATAGAGCAGGGCGTAGCGCTTAAAGGCTTCAAATTCGTCGCCAAAATACATCACCCAGCTGTGCGCCATCGTGCCGGTCGTCGGTATACTAAAAGCCTTAGCCGCCAGCACCGTCGCCGTGCCGTCCGCGCCGCCGATATAGGCCGCTCTGGCGCCGTATACGGCCGCGTCGAAGTTATGCGCGCGTCTGGCGCCGAAGTCAAACACGCTCCTGCCGTCCGCGGCTTTTACGATGCGCCTAGCCTTGGTAGCGATGAGGCTTTGGTGGTTTATCTGCGATAGGATCGCGGTTTCTATGAGCTGCGCGTCGATAGGCGAGGCCACGACGGTCATAAAAGGCTCTTGCGGATAGATGATCGTGCCCTCGGCAAATGCGTATATATCGCCTCTAAAGCGAAATTTACGCAGGTAATCCAAAAAATCCTTGCTAAATAAATTTAACGAGCGCAGATAAGCTACGTCGCTATCCTCAAAGCGAAAATTTTCTACGTACTCTATGATCTGCTCAAGCCCAGCAAATATTGCAAAACCGCCGCCGCTAGGCACTTTGCGATAAAAAACGTCAAACGCCACTCGCGGCTGATCCCCGCTTTTAAAATACCCCTCCGCCATCGTAAGTTCGTAAAAATCCATCACCATACTGACGTTTCTCGCGTCAAACTGCGTCATTTTTGCCCTTTCTCGTTAAAATTTGATAATGATATAACCTCGCGGCTTGCGAGATGCTGAATTTTACGCGCTATTTTTAAACATATATATTATTTGTTCTGAAATTATTATCATTTTTTATCTATCTTTAAGCTCGTTTAGCATATAGTTTTAAAGTTTTCATTTAAAAAAATATTTTATATTATT
>NZ_CALHVN010000016.1 GCF_938039245.1 uncultured Campylobacter sp.
CGCCGGCGAAAAGCTCGCGCGCCTCGTGGGGCGGCTGGAGTGCGAGACGTGGAGCCTGCCGCTGCCTCGCCTTGTGGAGTTTGCGCAGGATTTGGAGTTTGATTCGCCTGCGGTTCGGGCGTATCTGCGGGAGGAGCTAGCTGAATTTGAGCTTGAGCGTCTTGGTTCGCTCGTGCTTGGTTGCACGCATTTTAACTATTTCAAGGACGTTTTGCGCGAAATTTTGCCGTCTCACGTGCGCATCATCGACGGCATCGACGGCACGCTAAACCGCCTTGCAAGCGAGCTAGGTGGAGGGCTAAAGCTTGCGCGCGGCGAGGATTCGTCGGTGCAAACGGCTAAATTTAACGCGGACAGCGGCGTAGAATTCGATACGAATTCATCGGTGCAAGCCGGCAAATTTGACGCGGAAGGACGAAGCGCGGACGGCGGACAGAGCGTAATAGACAAGAGCAGGGAGGACGAGGGGAGCGATGAAAGCGCGAGCAGCGAACAAGGCGCAGAAGGGGGCAACGAAAGCTGCGTCGGCAAAAACAATGCAGGATGGTGCGGCGAGAGCGGCGGCAAAATTTACTATCCAAACGGTAACAGCGTGGAGTATTTTTATTCAAAAAGAGCGCTAGATGCGGCGCAACTTGAGCGGATAGAAATATTTTTAAAGCGGCTTGAAAAGATGCGGGAGATTAAGTAGCACCGCACCAGCCGCGCGCCGCTTTGCGTAAGTAAAAGCGCGGTAAAAAGCAGATTTGCGCGCAAATTTGATTCGGGCGGCGATGTAAATCGGCGTCAAAAGCTACCTTAAATTTACTACAAAAAAACATCTAACCCAAAATCCATAAAAAGCAAACGCGGTTAAATTTGCCGCTTTTAAAGCAAATCAAAAAACAGCAGCTAAAGCGGTAAATTTAAAATCTATCGTTTAAATTTAGCATTCGGCGGATTTTACGGCTCGTATCCGCCTCGCAAGATATAAAACGCCAGCACGACCGCCTCAAACGGCTAGCCGCAAGCGTTTAAAAGAGCCGTTACGCTAGCTAAATTTTACTTTTTGGCTTGCAGATATACCGGCTCTAGCTTGGCCGCGACCTCGCGCAGATCGGCTATACGGCTCTCGTTTGAGGGGTGGGTGCTTAGTATCTCGGGCACGCTACCGCCGCTTTTTTTAGACATTTTTACCCAGACGTTTACCGCCTCTTTAGGATCGTAGCCCGCGCGCGCCATCAGCTCCGTGCCGATGTGGTCGGCTTCGCGCTCGTGAGAGCGAGAAAACGGTAGCGAGATGGTGTACTGAGCGGCCATATTTATGGCGCCGGTAGCTAGATCGCCTAGTCCCGCAGCTTGCGAAACGGCGAAAATTCCGACGTTTGTGAGCATATCGGAGCTAGCCTGCTCGCGGCTATGCTCGCGCAATGCGTGCGCGATTTCGTGTCCCATGACTGCGGCTAGTTCGCCGTTTGTTAGCGAGAGGTTTTTTATGATGCCGCTATAAACGACGATGCGGCCGCCCGGCATACACCACGCGTTTATCGTATTTTCGTCGATGACGTTTACTTCCCATTTCCACTTGAGCGCGTCTTCTCTAAAGACCCCGACCTTCGCGATTAGGCGTTTGGCGACGTCTTGCACTCTTTTGGTCATCACGGGGTCGATGTTTAGCGCGCCTTTTTGACGCGCTCCGCTAAGAGTCTGCACGTAGGCTTTGGCTGCGGCTTCGTTCATCTCTTGTTCGCTGACTAGAAACATCTGGCGTCTGTTTTCGCCCAGCGCTCCGCCGCTAGTGGAGCTAGTAAAGCAGCCCGTTAGTAGAGTGGCCGCAAATATCGCGGAGAGGATAAATTTTTTCATCATTTTTATTCCTTTTATAAATTTTGGGGTAATTATATATTTAAACTGCTATAAATTCGTAAATAGGCGTTTAAATTTAGCTTAAAATAGGCGTAACGATGAAAAGGTCGGCCCCGGCGGTGGGTTTGCCTGCTAAATTTATAAAACTTCGGCGCCGATAAATTTGCGTCCAAATTTCAAGCGTCCTAGGCGTTTAGTTTGCAAGCGTTTTGTCATGCGCGCCGTCTTTGCGCGTAAATTTAAGACAAAGGCGCGCAGGCTAGATGAAAATCCGTCTGCAAAAAAGCGGCAAAGGCAAAAAGCGGGATTAATCAAGCGCGATAAATTTACTAATTTTGCGCGCTAAATTTATATGTTCGGCCTTACCGACGTGGGTAAATTTAGCAGCCGAGATATCTAACCCTCGCATCTGGTTAAAACGAAATTTACACCAAAAATTGCCGCCGTAGATAACCTCGCGGATAAGTAAGCCTGGCGTAGTTAAATTTGCTCGCGTAAATTTATGTTTTACGCATCGCAAAACGTCGCTGCTAGGCGCTAAACTCTACTAGCGCTAAATATATCGCAAACGCGCTCACCGTGATCGTCCAGTAGGCGAAAATATCAAGCCCCAGCCCCTCGTTGTTCTCGTTTTTCGTGCCTTTGTAGCCGATATTTGTTTCAAATTCTTTCAAACGCTTGTGGATGGAGCGTAGCTCGGTGATGGTCGTCCAGTTTCTTATAAATATCGACAAACTCTCGCGCACCTGGGAAAAGGCGTTTACGACTTGCATCATCACGCCTAGCGTTATCGCGCCCGTTAGTACGCTAGGGCCCAGGGCTATGAGCGGAACGATGATCATACTTTGCGAGAAAAAGTATTTCCAAACGTCGAAATATCCATAGTGCAAAAAGAGCCTGCCGAAGTTAAATTTTATCTTTTTAAAAAGCTCTTCTAGCTTGCGCGTATCGCCGTAGTTTTGCTTGTCGTCCTCGGCGTAGACGAGCTCTTTTCTAAACGCGGCTTCGACTTTTTGGTTGTTGTACTCAAGGCCCGGTAGCTTGATACCTACAAACCACGAGACGACGAGGCCTCCGGCGCTGGTAGCTACCGCGATCCACACGAGCGAACCCGCGACGCCCTCCATAAAGGGCACTTTTACCTGAGCGCTAAGAACCCAGAGTATAGGCACGAAAGCCGCTAGCGTCATGACCGCATCTACTACCGTAACGCCTAAGTCCTCGACTATTTTAGCGAAGCGGTAGATGTCCTCCTGGATACGCTGCGAGCTGCCCTCGACATCGCGCGGCGTCTTTTTCCAGTAGGCGATGTAGCTAAAGGTCATAGCCTCTCGCCACCTAAACGTCCAAACTCGCGTAAAGTACGATATCGCCGTACCCAGTAGCACGAAAGGAAACGCTAGCGCGGCAAAAATCTTAATCGCCGTCCAAAAGTCGTCTACCGTGTGGTTTTTGACGTCCTGCAAAATATCGTAGAAGTCCTTGTACCATTCATTTATCGCGACCGTTAGCTGCACCTGCGCGTATGTGCAAGCCAGTATCAAGATCGCTCCCAGATGCGCCCACGCAGCCCATTTTTTGCTCACGAAAAACGACGAAAACATCGATCTGCCTTTTAAATTTGAGATTTGCTAAAAAAGTATAAATTTACTCGCCGAAGGGCAAAATCTTAGTCCGCCGCGATCGCTCGAGGCGGGTCTTGGCTAGTGCCTTGACCGCAAAAATACAAAGTAGTATAACCGCAACCGCGATTTATAAAGCATTAAATTTACCTCCGTTTTGGGGCAAATTTGAGCCTGAGGCGGCGACCCTTTGGCTTAACCTCGGGGCAATTATACTAAAAAATACGAAAATCTTCCTGATTTATCCTTTTGCGCGCGGCTTTATCCGTAGCAGCGAAATTTGAAGCAGATAAATTTGAGTTTTGGATTAAATTTAAATCAAGGCAAAATTTGCGCGAAAGGGAAGTTTAAATAGAATTTAGAAAATAAAAAGATAAACCCCGAAAGGTCGGGGTTTATCGCGGAGATTAGAGGGTTATCAGCGTATCGTTTCCGCTTGTGGTGATCGTAGCATTGCTTAGATCGACAGCGCCACTTAGCTTTACGACGTAGTCATTAGGATCGGCTACCGCATCGGCTCCGTTTGATTTTACGATATAGGTGTCAGTCGAGTTGCTGTCCGGATCCCTATAAGTAAAATATGCCACCTTTTTGTCGCCTGCGGCCTTTAGCGCTTCTTTGAAGTTGTTGGCGAAGTCCAAAGAGCCGCTTGTCTCATATTTTACTATTTTGTCTTGGGTTACCGCTGGAGCCGAACCGCCTATCTTTATGATATCGCCTTTTGTAAAGTCGGTAATAGTAGAAGTTTTAGAAGCGGCAAAGGTTACGGGGTCTATACCTTTATTGATTACGAAGGTATCTTTGCCTGCTCCTCCTGTTACTACCGTGCCGCTAGTGCTACCGATACCGGTTATAGTGTCGTCGTCTGCACCCGCATTTACAGTATATTTTTCCGTGCTTGCCAGTGTAATAGTATCCTTGCCTGCGCCTGTTTCTACTATAGAGCCTTTTGCTATAGCGTCTAGAGTGATTGTGTTGTCTTTCGTCGCGCTACCTTTGATAGTAGCGTTTTCTGTCACGTGAGCTGTACCGTCAAATTTAAATTTGCCAGTTAGTGCGCTTGCGTCTAAAGCTTTTATCTTTTTGATATTTGAGCCAAAAATAACTTCAGTATCAGCATCGCCTTTTATGGTTGTATTTGTCAACACGCCCTTTGCATCCGCTGTAGCATCAAATCTAACGGTATTTTTTACGCCTTCGGTTTTTTCGGTATCTAAATTTGAAGTTATATTGACATTTTCTATATGGTCTATAACAAAATTGCCGCCGTTGTTCAAGCCGACTTTGTCGGTACTAGGTGGTGTCACTGTAAATGTTTTCGGATCCAAGACAATGTTTACTGTGTCATTTGTACCTGTGGCTGCATCTTTTATATTTAAGGCAATATCGTGGTCTGCTTTTTTGCCCTCCAGCGTTATAGTGGAGTTGTTTAGTAGATTGTTGAATGTAGCATTAGCAGATGTAACTGAAGCTGAGTTATTACCTACTAGCGTAATATGGCTAAAGCCTGTCCACTTAGCCATATCTATTGCAGTAGCTCCTATTTGTCCACTTATTTTTAGACCTTCAAAGTTATTTAGAGTAACATCGTCGCTTTTGCCGCCTGCCGCAATAGCTGCGTCAATCATTAACAAATCGGTTCCTGCACCGCCATCTATAGTTTGCTTTTTTTGGTTTGACGGTGTTGGATCTAAAGTTAAACTAACCACATCGTCTCCGCTTCCAAGAACGACATTGGAATTTAAAACGTTTCCTACGGAAATTTTGGCGAAATTTCCTATAAATTTACTTGCATCGACGTTTGTAAGCGCCGTTTGAGCGGTTAGGTCTATCGTCAAGTCCTTCGCATCACCGTCTATAGTAGCCTTTGTAATCGAAGTGATGGTGTCAAATTTGAATTCAGATTTTTTTTCGCCGTGAGCGTGTAAGGCTAGGGTTTTGACGTTAGTTGCCGCTGCAGAGCTTAGCGTAGCTACGCCCTCTTCTTTGTAACTCATTGTAAAATCAACATCCTCAACGTTGGTAATAACTTTACTCGTGCCAAAATCAACGTTTTTTACGTTGATGATTTTTGCTTTGGCCACCGTTAAATCGCCCGCTAGTTTTAAATTTGCAAGCGATAGGTCGGCTACCTCGGTTAGGACGCTTGAGGTTGCAAGGGTATTGGCTTTATTTGTTAGATTTATACTAGCCTTTGTAGCCTTAGCGGCTTTAACATAGGAATGTTGAGCAACTGGATCTGGAGTGCCTGCTTTAACGGTAACTTCTTTGGCTTCGTCGGCAGTTAATTGGACTTGTTTGGTGGTATCGATAGAAACCTTTTCTTTTGTATCCGTAGCAGTAGTTACCGCGCCGATGGTTTGGATGTTTAGGTTATCTAGGTCCTTATTTATATCGCCAGAGCCGCTAAATGCTACTTCAGATCTGATGTTTAGATTTTCGACATTACTCACGTCTCTCATAGCAGTATTTATATCGTTCATAGTGAAGCTGCTGACTGCACCGTTTTTTAGCACTGTGATATTTAGCGTATCTTTACCGCCTTTAGCGTCAAGCTTGTCTAGAGATGATAATGTAGACGTCTTTGCGCCGTCGCCTGCGTAGTAAACGGCATTAAACGTATCGTCGCCGTCGGTACCGGTGATATCATCGTTATTAACTGTAAAATTTTGGTTAGTACTAGGAGTTTGTCCGCTAGCTAGTTGGTCGACTTTTGCTTTTTGCTCTTCTAAATTTGTATCAGTCGTGCCTCTGATTATAGCTTGAAACGGCTCGTAGTCGTAGGTGCCGTCGTCTCTTTGAGCGATGTCTGCTATCTTTTCGGCCATATATGCGGAAACTGCGGTTTTGTTTCTAAAGATCGCCGCAGCAACCGGAGCCGCCGCTATGGCTTCAGGAGTTTGCGCTACTTCAAAAAGCTTAACTAGGGTTTCGCCTCTTGAGTGTCCGGCTTCTAGGTGGCGTACCCATGACTCGATGCCTGCTGGATCGTCGGCATAGTCTTTACCGAGGAAATTTTTATAGATGTTTGACACAAAGCCTCTGTCGGTGTCTATCCTGCCGTTAAAGTACGACTGAACCGCCGGAGAGCGGAGCATATCGTCTGCTAACTGAGCCTGCGTTTTGGTCGCGCCTGCCGCAAACCACGCGTTTAGACCCGCGCCTTCGGGCGCTCTGTTAAATAATGCCACGTATAGTTGGGCGACTTGTGCTTTTGTTACTGCCATAAAGGCCTCCTTTAAGGTAAGTTGAATTTGGTTAATACCGTGGCGATTATAACATTAAATTTTTGATTATCGGATAACGAGCGCAAAAAGCCTGAATTTAGCGCGGCGGGTAGAGCGTATAGCCCGCCCGCCGTAAGAAAAGAAAGAATAAAATGAGCGTAATATATAAAATTATAGTATTACGTTTCCGTCTGCGTCCGTTTTAGCCGCGCTTAGGTCTTGGACTCCGGATAGCTTGGTCACGTAGTCGTCCGCCGTTACGCCGTCGTTAGCGTCTGAAGAGACTAGATACGTGTTTGACTGATACGTGAAATACGCGGTCTTTGACTCGTGGTCTTTAGCCGCTGCTAGCGCTCTTGCTAGGTTGTTGGCAAAGTCTAGCGAGCCGTCGGCCTCGTATTTGTGGATGGAGTTTTTGTTGGCTACGGTATTTCCTAGATGTAGCTTGTCGCCTCTAGAAAAATCAGTAACCGAGCTTAGACGATCCGCGCCGAATGTTCCCGCGCCGGTACCTAGCTTGTTTACGTTAAACGTGTCGTTGCCCGCACCTCCCGTTACGCTAGTGCCGCTTAGCGCGTCAAATGTGATCTTATCGTCGGCTAGGCCGCCTTTTATCGTGCCTGCGGCGTCCATCTTGCCCGTAGAGTCAAAGGTAAATTTGCCCTTTAGCGCGCTTGCGTCTACGGTTTTTAGTTTTAGATGGTCGTTTATCTTTAGCTCGGTGTTGCCGTCGCCTTTGACGTTTATCGTCGTTAGTTTGGCCTTATCCGCCGCGCTAGCTTTTAAATTTATAACGTTTATCGCGGTTGCGGTTTTGGCGGTATCTTGATTTGAGGTTATATTTACGGTTTCTATGTAGTCTAGGACGAAATTTCCCGTATTGTTTAGTCCGGCAGTCGTCGCTTTTGGATTAAACGCTAAATTTAATACGTCGCTTTCGCCGCTTTGCGCGTCTTTGATTAGAACCGCTACGTCTGCGGTAACAGCTACTGTATCTACCGCTACGGTAGAGCCGTTAGCTAGGTTTTTGATCTCGGCTCCCGCGCTAGCGCCGCCTCCTAGAACGACGGAGTTTAGGTTTGCCCATTTAGTCATATCGACCGCTCCGTCTAGCGCGTTAGTTATCTTTAAATTTTCAAAATTCGTAAGCGTTAGTTTATTTACGGTCGCTTTTGCTACGGCTGAGGTTACGGCTATCGTGTCGTTGCCCGCGCCGCCGTTTATGCTCTGGACGTTTGCTACGCTATCTACCTCGACCGTATCGTCTCCGCCGCCTAAAGTAGCCGTAGAGTTTGCGACGTTTTTTAGCTTGAGGCTAGAAAATCCGCCTTCAAAAGCGCTTGAATCGAAATTCGTAAGAGCCGTTTGCGCGGAGAGATCCATGGTTAAATTTCTCATGCCGCCGTCTACTTTGACCTTGGTTAGCGACGTGATGTTGCCTACGTCTAGGCTGCCTTCTTTGCCCGCTTTGGCGTGTAAATTTAGCGTTTTTACCTTATCGGCCGCGCTTGAAGAGAGTTTGGCCGTGGCATGAGCGGAGTCCTGGGCGTAAGACATCGTTAGATCCACGTCTTGTTCGTCGATTTTTATGGAATTTGAGCCGAAATTTACGTCCGTTACGTCGATCTTTTTGGCTTTTGCCGCGACTATGTCTGAGGCTAGGGCTAAATTTGCCAGCGTTAGCTCGGCAGCGTTCGTATTAGCGTAGGTTAGGGCGTTTGAGTCGCGCTTTAGGTCGATATTTACCTTTTTGATCGCTTCGCCCGTGGTTACGGTCGTAGCCCCGCCTGCTTGGAGTTTTAGGGTTTGGGCTTTAGCGACGTTTACGTTTGCGGTGCCGTTTGCCGACACGTCTACTTTAGTAGCTTCGGCGGCGTTTAGTACGACGTTTCCTTGCGACATTATCTGCGTTTCCTTCGCCTGAGCCGCGGTTAGCTCTACGTCGCCCGTGGTGTCTATCTTGACTTTGTTTGAGGTGTTAGTCTCGGTGATTTTAACTTTGTCGATAGTAGAGATGCTTAAATTTTCAAAGCCGTAGTTAAATTTGACGCCGCTTGCGTTAAATTTAACCTCCGAATCGATATTTAAATTTTCGATTTGCTTGACGCCTTTTAGGGCGTTGGTTAGCTCCGTGTCTGTTAGTTCGGTGGAGTTCGTGTTTCTAAGCACGGTTAAATTTAGCGTGTCTTTGCCAGCTCCGGCCTCTACTTTATCTAGCGGAGAGAGCGTTGATTTTCTATCGCCGCTTCCTTGATAATACTTCGCCGTAAAAGTGTCGTCGCCCGCGGTGCCGGTTATATTATCGACTTCTTCGGTTAGGGTTTTGCTTACACCCGCACTTGCTAGCGCGTCTACTCTAGCCTTTTGCTCTTCTAAATTCGTAGCGTTAGTCGTGCGTATGATCTCTTGAAACGGAGCGTAGTTATAGCCGCCGTTACCGTCGCTATCGATGTTTCCGATCTTTTGCGCCATGTATGCGGCGATCGCGGATTTGTTTTCAAATATCCTAGCCGCCGTAGGGTCTGCGGCTCTTGCTTCTGCTGACGCGGCCACCTCAAAGAGTTTAGCCAGCGTCTCGCCTCTTGAGTGTCCGGCCTCTAGATGGCGCACCCACGCGTCTATGCCGCTTGGATCCTGGGAGTAGTCTTTGCCCAGGATATTTTTGTAGATATTTTCCACGTAACCTCTGTTAGTATCGATGCTGCCGTTAAAATACGACTGAACGGCCGGAGAGCGCAGCATATCGTCTGCTAACTGAGCCTGCGTTTTGCTCGCGCCTGCGGCGACCCATGCTCTAAGACCCGCACCTTCGGGTGCTCTGTTAAATAATGCCACGTAAAGTTGGGCTACTTGTGCTTGCGTAATTGCCATGTCGGCTCCTTAAAAGTGAATTTTAGCTTAAGCGCTAACATCTAACGAATAAATGTATCGACTATTACGCAAAGTCAATGCAACTATTATAATAGCGATAGACTATTCGTCGCAAAAATATAAGCAATATCTATTCCAATAATGCCAAAATCTTAAAATAAAAAATTAAATACTCTGGCACTTTTTAATATTTTTTTAAGTATAAAAGGACTACAATCACATTCTTGATGTTTGAGTTACTGGTTAAGGTAAATTTTGGGTAGAGCAATTAGAGAGATAAAATCGGAAATGGTTTTGATAAAACAAAAAGGAAGCTTTTTTAGCGACGAAAGCGAAAAAGAGCTTTACATTGAGATTTTGAACTCTTTGGCTCAAAAGCACGATATGGAGATACTGGGCTACGTTTTGGAGTCCGGTTCCGTATCGCTGTTTTTAAAATCCCTAAACATACCTAAAATAATGCAGGAACTAAACAGCGCCTTTATACGAAATAGAAACAAAAAAAGAGGCTTCGTTCAAGAAAGCGATATAAAAAGGTACGAGATAAGGGACGTTTTTATAAACGAATTTGAAGACGTCTTGGCATTCTTACAAAAAAGCGGCGGATATACCTTTAAAAATATCGATAAAAATTTAAGTTTAGCAAAAAGAATAGAAATTCAAAATTTTAAAAAAAGGACAGAAATGAAAGTGGTTGCTTTAAATTCAGAAGTACATAAAGGGTTGTCTTATCACCAAGACGAGTTACCGAATTTCCCGTTTGCGGAGATAGTCGCCAGCGAGGCGTTTTTTTGCGATAGGGACTTAGCGATAGTTTTTACAAACGACGTAGTGCCTAAGCTTTTGGTACTGCTAGGCAGAAACGAAAATTTAATCATAGATAAAGACTACAAAGGATACGTACCGGCAATAATGCAAAACTATCCGTTTACTGTAGCTAAGGTAGAAGACCAAACTATCCTTTGCGTCGACGAGGACGCGCCTCAGCTAAAAGGCAAGGGCGAGAAGCTATTTAAGAAGAACGAAGAGCCTAGCGATTTTCTAAAAAATACCATCACGGCTATCCAAAACTATAATGCAGAGCTAGCCGCGACTCAAAAAGCGCTCGAAGAAATCAAAAAGGCCGGAATTTTGATAAATAAAGAGCTAACGGTATCGGACAATGACAAAAAAATAACTCTAATAAAGGGATTTTCGGTCGTAAGCAGAAAGAAGCTAAACGAGCTTGACGACGCGACTTTGGCCGATTTTGCTAGAAAAGGCTATATTAGCTTGATAGACGCGCACATCAGGAGCTTGTCAAATTTGCAAAATTTGGCGGCTAAAATTTTAGAAAACGAGAGCAAAACGGCAAATGAAAATAAATGAACTAAAAGAGAGCATTAAAAAGTCCAAACGCGTAATTATTTACGCGGGACTTTTTAGTATGTTCATAAACGTCTTGATGCTGACCTCGCCTTTATATATGCTTCAGCTCTACGGCAGGGTCGTAACCTCAAGAAGTCTTGATACGTTATTTTTCCTAACCCTTATCGTTATATTTTTGTATCTTTGTATGGCGCTTTTTGAAATTTTACGCTCTAGGATACTCGTAGTATTTTCAAATCAACTCGATCTTAGGCTATCAGAGCGCGTTTACGATGCGATATTTAAGCTCTCGGCCAGGCAGCCGGGCAGAGTCTCGTCTCAGCCAATGAGAGACTTAAATACGATAAAGCAGTACCTTAGCGCAAACGGCGTATTTGCCTTTTTAGACGCTCCGTGGCTACCTTTTTATATCCTTATACTATTTTTCTTTCACCCTTATTTCGGATATTTTAGTATCGTAGCGGCGATTATTTTATTTGCGCTTGCGCTTTTAAACGAGGGCGCGACCAAAGAAGGACTAAAAAGGTCAAACGACGCTTTTAACGCCGAGACTCGCTTTGTGGACTTAAATTTGCGCAACTCCGAAGTCATCCAAGCGATGGGAATGAACGGAAATTTAAAGAAAATTTGGCATAAAAAGCACAACGAATTTTTAGAAGCCCACTCCGAGTCTAGCGTAAAAGCCGGAATGTACGCAAATATAAGTAAAGTTTTTCGCGTAGTTTCCCAGTCGCTTATGCTAGGTCTTGGCGCGTATTTAGTCGTTTTGCAGGAAGTAAATCCGGGAATGATGATCGCAGGCTCCATCATTATGGGCCGCGCGCTAGCTCCGCTTGATATCTTGATCTCAAGCTGGAAAAGCTATAAAAATACGAAAGAAAGCTATGCTAGACTTTCGCAGTTTTTAGAGGATTTTCCGGCGGATAACGAAAAGCTTAAACTTCCGGATCCGCAGGGCGATATATTCTTAGAAAGCATAAGCCTAGTGCCGCCTCACGGCAAAGCGCCTACTTTGATGGGGATAAATTTCGAACTAAAAAGCGGCGATATGTGCGCTATCATCGGTCCAAGCGCGGCGGGCAAAAGCTCGCTTGCTAGAGCGATGCTGGGCGTTTGGCCGGTATTTCACGGCGTAGTGCGTATAGACGGAGCCGACATCACGCAGTATAACAGCGATCATTTAGGGCGGTTTGTCGGGTATTTGCCGCAAGACGTCGAGCTTTTTGAAGGAAATATCGCCGAAAATATCGCGAGATTCGGCGAACTTGACAGCGAAGCGATCGTTCGCGCGGCAAAGCTAGCCAACGTCCACGATATGATATTAAATTTACCCGATGGCTACGAAACCAAAATAGGTGTCGGCGGCGCGAGCCTAAGCGGCGGACAACGCCAAAGAGTCGCTCTAGCTAGGGCGCTTTATAAAGAGCCTAAGATGATCGTGCTAGACGAGCCTAACGCCAGCCTTGACGAGGAGGGCGAGAGAGCGCTTTTTGCCGCGCTTTCCAGTATGAAAGGCAAAGCTACTATCGTGCTAATAACCCATAAGCTAAATATCTTAAATTTAGTGGATAAAATCGCGGTATTAAACGGCGGTAGGTTGATGTATTTCGGAGCCAGAGATGCCGTACTCGCCGAGCTTAACAAAGCCAACGCGCAACAAGCTCAAGTGCAGCAAAAACAAAACCGCCCAAGCATAAGCCTTGACGATTCGGAGGAATAAATGATACTTAAGAGTGAAAAAGGCACGGTAAATTTCGGTATTTTCGTTATATTTATGCTCGTGGGAGTTTTTGGGATATGGCTAGGTATGGCGCCCCTAAATAGTGCTGCTGTAGCCGTAGGCAAGATAAACGTCGTAAGCAACAAAAAGATTATCCAGCACTTAGAAGGCGGCGTCGTAGATAAAATTTTCGTCAAAGACGGAGACGTAGTCAAAGCAGGCGATCCGCTAGTGGAGATAAAAAACGCCGCATTGCAAAGCGAGATAGGTATCGTTAGAGCAGACTATCTACGCACTAGCGCCATAGTTTCTAGGCTAGAAGCGCAAAAAGACGATGCTAATGAGATCAAATTTAGCGACGATATAAGGCAAATAAGCGGCTATGAAGAGGTCGCTAACGGCCAGATTAGTATATTTAACGAGCAAAAAAAGCTGCTCGATAACGAAAAAACTATCTTAAAACAACGCATAAAGCAGCTAGAAAATCAAATCCAGGGCGCAAAAGCTATCATGAGCGCCAAAAAAGACCGTATCGCTTCTTTAAATGAAGAGATAAGGGAGTGGGAAAGGCTTTTTAAAGAGCAATTAGCCGATAAAGTCAGACTTCGCGACCTAAATAGAGAAAAAACTGCGGTTGAGGGCGAACTAGCTGCCGGTACCGCCGAGATCGCAAGGCTAGGCGTTCAGATAAACGAGACGCAAGGGCAGATAGCTCTAAGAGATAGGAGTTTTAAAGAAGATATCCTAAAAAAACTAGAAGACGCTAAAATTCGCCTCGTAGACTTGGAGCAGCGATATAACGCGCTAAAAGACCAATCCGAGCGTACTATCGTAAAATCTCCGGTAGAAGGCAGCGTCGTAGAGCTGGCGTTTCATACTATCGGCGGAGTTATAAGGCCGGGCGAGAGGATCATGAGCATAGTGCCTGACGATACCGACTACGTCGTAGAAGCTAAACTAAACGTAGTGGATATCGACACCGTGCATGTAGGACAGCTTGCCGACATTAGATTTAGCGCGTTTCAGCATAAGCCAAGCTTTGTTATGGAAGGCAAAATTACGTACGTATCGGCAGATAGCGTTCAGGATAACGCCGGACACTCTTATTACGATATAAAAGCCGAGCTTACGCCGGAGGGCATGAAAGAATTTGATAGAAACGAGTTTTTTATCGTGCCCGGTATGCCTGTAGAGGTGATGATAAAGACCGGCGACAGAACGATGCTGGAGTATATCTTAAAACCATTCATAGATATGTTTAAAAGGGCGTTTAATGAAGACTAAAATTTTACTTTCCGCCTTGTTGGCTTCAAATTTTGCTTTCGCTCAAAGCGTCAGCCTCTCTGAAGCCTACGAGATGGCGTTAGAAAATAATAACGAAGTAAAGATGAATATGTATAACAACATAGCCTCCCAGGAGAGACTTTCTCAGGCTACGGCTATGTTTTTGCCTACCATTAACGCTGAGGCGTCTTATATCGGCGAAAAATACGATAGGATGGATAGACGCAGAGTATCTAAAATAAACGAAAGCTATAAAAAAGTAGGCGTTAGCCTTAGCCAAAGCGTTTTTAGACCCGCTATCTGGTATCAAAGAAACCAAGAAGAAATCAGAGTAAGAGGCAACGAACTCGTCTATGAAAACGCTAAGCAAGAGCTAGCCAAAAAGGTCGTAGAGGCGTATTTTAACTATACTTTCGCCTCTGAGACGCTAGCTCTAGCGCAAAGCTACGAGGAGGCCAATCGCGCTAAATTTAACCAGATGCAAAAGTCTTTGGAATTTGGTCTGGTAAATAAAATGGATATGCTAGAATCCAAAGTAAGACTGGACGAGGCGATGCTAGGCGTAAACAAAGCCAAGCTAAATATTGAGGTGGCAAAACTGGAGCTAACGAAACTAGTTGGACAAGAGGTTGAGGTCAAAGATAGCTTTAAAAATATCGACACCGAGTTTTTTAAAAGTATAAATTTAGCCCAGTTTGGCGACGTGGCTAGAAATTTCAAATACAAAGACAGCGTGCTTGCGGTCGAAATTTCCGAGCAAGAGTATAAAAAACGAAAAAGCGAGCATCTACCGACGCTTGATTTTAGTATCAGCTACTCAAATTTATATTACGACGACAACGACTATTCGGGCGATAGGCGCAGGAAGCTAGATACTATGCTTAGATTTACTCTGCCTTTATATACAGGCGGGTCTACCAGCTCGCGGGTCGAGGAGGGCAAGCTGTTAAATTTAGCTAGCATCGAACAGCAAAAAGATATAAAAAAAGAGATAGAAATCAGCCAAAAAAAGGCAATTAACAACTATCTTAACTATATCGACGAGTGCGAGCTAATGCATAGGTCGCTACAAAATGCCGAACTTTACGAAAAATCGATAGAAAGAGGCTACGAAGAGGGTCTAAAAGACGCCGTAAATTTATTCGACGCGCGCGCTAGAGTGTTTAAAACCAGAAACGAAGCGCTAACGGCGGCTTATAATCTCGTGCTTTCTTATCTGGAGATACAGTGGCTAAACTCAAACATTTCAGTCGAAATGATGAGAGACCTTCAAAGAGCGTTTAAGTAAAATTTGTTTTTATTTTTGCGTTTTAAACCGTTTTTATGATATAATTAGCGACAGTATTCTGTAAAGATACCCAAAAACTCAAGAAAAACATTAAAAAGGAGTCCTTAATGGCAGTAACACAAGCGCAAGTCGCGCAACTTTACGTAGCGTTATTTAACCGCGCTCCCGAGGGAGACGGCTTTAACGCATGGGTTAGAGCTGGAGCGAATAAAACGCAAGCTCAAATAGCGCAAGAGATGCTAAATTCCGATGCAGCTAGATCCTACTATAACGGCAGAATCAATCAAGATAAAGATTTTGTCGAAATGCTTTATAAAAATATCCTAGGCAAGGATTACTCGCAAGACCCAAGCGGTATCGACGCATGGGTTAGACACATCCAAGCCGGCAACTCAAGAGGCGACACTATCGTAAAATTATTTGAGGTGGCTACTTCGGCGGCGGCTAGAGCGGCTGACCCGGTTGCTGCGGCGACTTTTGCAAATAAAACCGAAATTTCAGCCTACATGGCGCAAAAAATTTCTCAAATAGCTCAAGATAATAGCGGCAATTACGATTACACTCCTTTCCAAGAGATTATCAGAACTACGAACGCTACGAATTTAACCGAGCAAAAAGCTAGAGTAGATCAGCTGGCAAACACCGCTTATCACACTCTAACTACCGGCGAGGATACCGTAAACGGCACTACGAAGGCAGATGTCATTAACGGCGTTATAAGCTCGGTAGTTTCTCAAAATACGTTTAATCCTGAAGATAAGATCGACGGCGGTTCTGGCGAAGATACGCTAAATGCGGATATGACTACAAATTTTAACGGATTTTCCGGCGGATATTTGAGAAACGTAGAAAATCTAAATTTAACTAACAATAGCGGCACTAGAAAGGTATTTAACGCTGAGGGCGTAGAAGGCTTAAGAAAAGTAAATATCGGCGGAGATAGCGCGACTAGAGTTATAAATTTAGCCAACATCGTTGATCTAAGCGCCGCAAACGTAAAATCAGGCGATATACTTCTTACCTACAACCCTGCTATAATCGCAGGCTCTAACGACGAGCAAAATCTTACTTTAGACAACGTAGGCGCAGCTACCGCCGAGGGTATGATGTCAAATTCTATTGTTACAACATTTAGCGGCATCGAAAAGCTAAACATTACTACTAAAGGCTCTGCAAGCTATATAAGCGGCGTTAACAATAAAAATATAGTCGTAAAAGGCGATGCGGCTCTAGATATAGCTCTAGCAGGTACTAAAGCCGCACCTAACGGTGTTACTACAAATTTTGACGCATCAGCCTTAAATGCAAACCTATCGGCTGATTTAGTAGGCGGATATACTACTTTAGAGGATGTAAAAGGCGGTAAAGGCAACGATACCTTCAAGGCTAATATCAATAGCGCAAGCGTAGGCATATTTAAAGTAAATGGTGGCGACGGCAACGATACTCTCGAATTTAACGATTTGGATGGTGGACTTAACACTGCTAGAAAACTAGAAAGTACTTCTATTGAGAATTTAATATTTAAAAATTCTGAGATAACAACTAGCGTTCCTGCTGTTTTAGACCTTGAGAAATCTCCGGATGTAACAAGCTTAACAGTGGGCTTGAAAGATACGATGAGCAATAAAAGTTTGAACGTCATAAATTCAGCTAATCTTAAAACCCTTAATGTTTTAACAAGTACTGGAGCAGGTAATAAAATTACTATAGACACTGCAAATTTAAACGCCGTCAACTACACTAACGAAATTGATACGGATAGTAAGCTAGTTAGCGTTACGGCAGCTAATGCTACAAAACTAGACGTAAGCTTAAAAGGTATTATCTCTGGAACGGGTACGATAAAAGCAGATAAAGCTACCGCTCTTACGCTTACTATGGATTCAAAAGACGTCGGCGGTAAAAATTTAAGCTTTGATGCGCCGTTAGCTACAACTATGAAAGTAACTACGACACAAGCAGACAGCGTATTTGATTCCACAGCAAATAAGCTAAAAACCCTTAAGACATTGGATGTAACCACTGCAGGTAAGTTTAAGCTAAGCAATACCGCTACCGAAGATAACTTTGCGACTCTTTCGACTATAAATTTAAAGGGTACTAACGAAAAGTCATCTGCTACCGTAGTTGCAGGTATTCAGTCCTCAGATAATGCTCACAGAAGTACGTCTATTCAGGATATAAATTTAACGGCTGATCATCTGCAAGCTACTATAGAGGCTCATAACTATCAGTCCTTACATGCTACTCTAAATACTCAAGGAACCATCAACGTGTCACTAAATAACGATACTCGCGGCGAGGTTGAGATAGATACTAGTAATGCGGGAACTTTAAATATCGAAAACAATAGCGCAAATATCCAGCACTTGAAACTATCATCTACTCTTGACTATACCGATGCGACTGATAGCGTGATCGTAAAAGGCGGTACGGCGCATAAGGTAACTATCGGAAATATAGCTGCAAACAAAATAGATATAGATCTCGGTCAAACCCTTGGAGTGACATCGTTTGTTGACAATGGTCCAGCTTGGTTAACTGCAAATGATATAAAGCTGAAAATTTCTTATATAACGGGAACAAACGAGGCTCCTATAGATCTAAGAATAGCTGGCGGTAGAGATTTTAAAGCAGACATTACAGGTTCGGTAAAAAATGATACTATCAATATAACAAAAACAAATAGTATAGTCGGTGTCGAAAATATTAAAGTTAGCGGCGATCTTGGAGCCGGATATGACGAGTACACTCTAAATACTAGCAATACCGGCGATAGCCTAAGAACCATTGATTTAAGCGGTCTTAGAAATGTAGAAAAAGGTACTATAACCTTAGATGCTCTTAACGCGAAAAATTTGATCTCTCTTAAAGCTACCGGTGGCGAAGATACCGTTACTTTGCGGGATAATATGCTTTCGGAGACTACTATTAGAAATCTAGATATAGATCTCGGCGCAGGCGATGATAAGATTACATTCGGTACTCTAACTGCGAGTAAAACCATTACCGTAAAAGGCGGAGCGGGCGGCGACGAATTCGTTGTAACTAATGCAAAGACCGATGCTGACGCTAGCAAATATGTAGTAATTAGCGATGCTTCTAGTGGCGATAAGATTAAATTTGGATCGGTTAGCGGTATCCAGAAAATAGCTGATAGCGTAGTAAGAGACAAAACTACTCTTAAAGAAGCTATTAATGCTGTCTTATCCACGCACGATGAAGCCGGTAAGGTATATTACTTCACTTACGGCAACGACACCTATGTAGTTCATAATGCTGCTACTAGTTCTAATGCGCTAACTACTGATGACCACCTTGTAAAGCTAGCTGGCGTCAGAGCGGATGATATCATAGCTACATATGATACCACTCAAGGAACATTGAATATCAACTGATATTATTTTCGCTATATTCATCTCCCGACTTATCTCGGGAGATTTTTCTCTTTTGATTTAGTCTTAAATTTTGCTATTTTACATTATAGTCTTAGTAATCTAACCCAACTCCACTAGTTTTTACTCTACCTTTAAACAAATTTTATTTTTTATGCTATAATTGCACCCAATCTATAAAAAATATTTAAATTTAATCACAATTAAAGGAGTCCCTAAATGGCAGTAACTCAAGCGCAAGTAGCTCAGCTCTACGTAGCGTTGTTTAATAGAG